>NZ_JAIUGZ010000030.1:0-53035 GCF_020164875.1 Mesorhizobium sp. CO1-1-8
TCAGTACGAATCGTTCCATCCAAAGCTTGAATCACAATCCAAGTTCAGGCGGAATCCTGAATCTCAACAAGCCTTAGATCGATATTGCCTAGCTAAGGGACCAGTTCTTCAGCCCTCGGAGCTTCCGCATGAAAATCCTACTTGTCTTCGCTCATCCAGAATCGCGCTCGCTCAACGGCGCGCTCCGCGATGTCGCCATCGGAGAACTCGAGGCACAAGGCCACGAAGTGCGGGTGACGGACCTTTACGCCCAGGACTGGGAATCATCGGTTGATCGGGCCGACTTTCCGGTTCTAGCGCCGGACGCGCGGCTGATGCCTGCCGCAGCGTCAAAAAAGTCTTTCGAGGCCGACGCGTTGACAGAGGACGTCAAGGCCGAGATCGCAAAGCTGCTATGGGCGGATGCCCTGATTCTCCAGTTTCCGCTCTGGTGGTTTGCCATGCCGGCGATCCTCAAGGGCTGGGTCGACAGGGTCTTCGCCTACGGCTTCGCTTACGGTGTGGGTGAGCATAGCGACAAACGATGGGGCGACCGCTACGGCGAAGGAACCTTGATGGGCAAGCGCGCAATGCTGATCGTGACCGCCGGCGGCTGGGAGGAGCACTATGCCCCTCGTGGCGTCAACGGACCAATTGATGATCTGCTGTTCCCGATCAACCACGGAATCCTCTACTACCCGGGCTACGACGTCCTTCCGCCATTCGTCGTCTACAGCGTCGATCGCTTCGGTGAAGCCGACTTCGAACCCACTGCCGAGCGCCTGCGCGAGAGGATGAGGACGCTCGCGACCACGCAACCCATTCCCTATCGCCGCCAAAATGGCGGCGATTATTTGATTCCGAGCATGAACCTACGCCCCGACCTGGGCGATCCGAACATGATCGGATTCAAACTTCATCTGAGCGGTTCAACAAGCTAGCCGACGTCGACCCTTGGATGGCCTTGGACTCTAATTGGTCTTGGCCGGCGCTGTCGTTGCCTGCTCGCCCATCGCCTTGAGGTCGGCGGCTTCGCCTTCCTTCGACTTTTCCGGGACCTTGAACACCTGACCCGGCCAGATGCGGTCGGGATCACTGATCTGGTCCTGGTTGGCGAGGTAGATGGTCGAGAAGCGCATGCCATGGCCATAGACGCGCCGCGAGATCCGCCAAAGCGTGTCGTTGCGGCGGATGATGACGGCGCCGTCGGCATGTTCAAGCTTGGGCGCCACGGTCTCGGGCACATCGCTTGGCGGCGTTGCCGCCGCCACAACGGCCGGAGCTTCGGTGGCGGGAGCGGGCGTCGTGGCAGGTGCCGTCTCGGCAGGTGCGGCGGCGACGGCCGGCGCCTCGGCGGCAGGTGCGGCCGGCTTGGGCTGAACGGGCTTCGGCTCCGAGGGTGCCACTGCGGCGACCGCTTCGCCGGGCTCGCGCTCGAACGGTACGGCCGCGCGGGCCACAACTGTCACACCGTCGGCATCCAGGCCGTCGACATGGATTGTGTAGCTGCCGACCGGAATATCGCGCGTCGCCTCGACCAGGAAATGGCCATCCCTCGACGTTTGCGCATCACCGAGCAGGATGTCGTTGGCATAGGCGCGCACCTTGCGGCCGGCATCGGCGAGGCCGGCGACAAAGATCTTGCTGCCGTCGATCTCGACCGCCTCGACGACGATCTTGGGCTCGGTCACGCCTGCAGCGGGCGGCGTCGCCAGCGCTGCAGGAGCCGGTGCTGCGTCGACCGCGGCTAGCGCTGGGACGGCTGGTGCCGGAGCGGTTGCGGGCGCTTCGGCCGCGGGAGCAGCCGGCGCGGCGGCCGGAGCAGCCGGCTTTGTCTCGGGCGCGGGAACGGTCAGCAATTCGGCTGGCTTGCCCGGCTCCTCGACCATGGCCAGCACCTGGCCGGCCGCATCCTTGGGAACCGAAACGACGGCGGTCTGCACCGAGGGCGTTACGACATCGCCCGTGGTCGCGCGCAGCGCGATCGTATAATCGCCGGGCTTCAGGGGATCATCGAGGATGATAACGAAGGCACCATCGGGACCAGCGACCGTCGAGCCAAGCACCGTCGAGCCGTTGAGGATCTCGACCTTGGCGTTGGGCGCTGCATTGCCGGCAACGACAATCGAGCCATTGCTTTCGACGCGCACGACATCGAAGGACGGTGCGACCGGACCAGCCGCAGCCGGCGCTGCGGGAGCCGCAGGGACCTCCGCGGCGGGCAGCCGCGCTTCGGTGCCGGGATCGGCCGGTTTCGGCGCCGCCGGCGGCGTCAGAGCCGCCACGTTGGCCGGCGGCGTGGGATTGAGGTACGGGTCGAGTGCGCCCGATACATAGGCGGTTCCCGCGGCCGCAACGGTCCCACCCGCTGCGAACAGGAACGCCTTAAGTGGATTAATTGCCATATTTCCCTACCCCTTAGCCACCTAACGCCGGTCTAGCCTGTTTTGCCAATGCCGACAAGAAAAACGGGCCGACAAGAAAAACGGGCCGACAAGAAAAAGCCCGGGCTTGTTGACCCTTGGGACTTGACCGCGCTTTCAGACCCAATCACCAATCATCGGCATGAACACGATTCGATCCGTCTGCGTCTATTGCGGCTCGTCTCCGGGCCGCGATGAAACCTATATAAAGGCCGGACACCTGCTCGGGCGCTCGATTGCCAAAGCGGGGCTGCGGCTGGTCTATGGCGGCGGCACCAAAGGCATCATGGGCGCTGTCGCCGAAGGCGCGCTCAAGGCCGGCGGCAAAGTGACGGGCATCATTCCGCGCTTCCTGATCAACAAGGAGGCGAGCGAAACAGCGCTTGACCGGCTCGATGAACTCTTGATCACCGAGAACATGCACGAGCGCAAACACAAGATGTTCGAGAAATCCGACGCCTTTGTGGCGCTGCCGGGTGGCATCGGCACGGTCGAGGAGATCATCGAGATCATGACCTGGAGACAACTTGGCCATCATCGCAAACCGATCGTCTTCGGCAATGTCGGCGGATTCTGGGATCCGATGCTGGCGTTGCTCGATCACATGGCCGCCGAGGGCTTCATCCACACCGCACAGCGGGTCAAGCCGCTGGTCGTCGACGACCCCGAAGCGATCGTCGCCGCCATCATGGTGGCAGGGTCGTCCGTCGACGCCCCGACCGAGGGCGTGCAGTCGGTGATAGACAAAATGTAGGGGGTTAAGGGAATAGGGCAGTAAGGCAGTGTGTGAATTGCCTGGAGTGTCCTGCCCTACTGCCCTCTTCCCCCCGCAGCCTGCCGCAAATCGGCAATCACCGCGCGCCGGTCATGACGTCGCCAGGCGAGATGGAGTGCAACCGTGCGGTCGAACCACGGCAAGTCGCGAAACGCGATCCGCGGCGGTGCGGCGGCACGCAGGCTGGCTTGCACCGTCGCCAGGCCGAGACCCGCGCTGACCAGGCCGAGCGAGGTCAGCGGGTCCGCCGTCTCATAGGCGATGTCGGGCAAAAAGCCGGCTTTGGCGCAGGCGGCAAGGAACTGGCCGCGATTGGTGTCGTCCGGCTGGCGCACGACGGTGATCCAAGTGCGACCGTCAAGGTGGTGAGGCCCAATCTCTGGCACTTCAACAAGTGGATCATCTTCGGGGATCGCCAGCACCAACGGCTCATGCCGCAGCGCCATGGCGGCGACATCCGGATCGTCATCGGGTGGCGGCGAGTAGACAAAGCCCAGATCAAGCGACCGCTGCCGTAGCCCTTCCAACTGCGCCGCCGAACGCAGGCTTCTCAGCTGCAGGTGGAAATCCGGCCGGTCGCGACGGAACTGGCGCAGCATCCCGGCGACAAGCCCGGCATGGACGGCCCCTTCGACATAGCCGATGGCGAGCCGGCCGACGGCGCCGCTGGCCAGGTTGCGGCCGAACTCCTCCAAACGTCGCGCATTGGACAGCAGCGCACGGGCCTCGGTGAGGAAGGCGCGGCCCTCGGCGTTGAGATGGACCCGCTGCTTCGACCTTTCAAAGAGGGAAACACCCAACTGCTCCTCAAGCTGGATGATCTGTCGGCTGAGTGGCGACTGGGAAATATGCAGCATTTCGGCTGCGCGCCCGACATTTCCGGTTTCGGCGACGGTGACGAAATAGCGGAGCTGGCGCAGGTCGAACATTTTTCCTCCAAAGCTCCAGTCCCTTCAGGTCTCAACTTTAGCCTAACCAGTCTTAGACAGTCTGACCAGCAGGAGCGATAGTTCGGGCCATCCAACCAAAGGAGATCGCCATGCAGTTCTTTGCCCTTCTCACCCGCAACACCGAAAAATTTGCCGATGCCGATTTCGCTCCGCTTCTGCCCGGCGAAGCCGAACAGCGGCGCACGCTCTACGCCGAAGGGGCGGTACGCCAGGTCTGGAACCGCGGCGACATCCCGGGCAGCGGCATGATGTTCGAGGCTGCTGATGATGCAGAGGTTCGCGGCCACCTCGCCACCTTGCCGTTGGTCAAGGCCGGCATGATGGCCATTGCCGCAATCGTGCCGCTCAAGCCCTACCCCGGCTTCGGCCCGAAGCACTGACAGGGCGCAATCCGGGGTGGCGAAGGCGTCACCACCGGATTGACGTGGGCCATCGACAGACTCTGATCTTCTGTCAAGAAACCGTCACACGGAATCAGGTTCGCTCGTGCTAGAAATCAAGGCCAGGCACCCGCCGTGCGGCGCCATCTTCGGAACATGCATCTGGCACCGCGCCCATGGATATCACTCTCGCCCCGGAAGGCACCGACCTGTCGCCCTACCTGCCCGACGAGCATGGACTGTTCTTCCTCTATCATTTCACCGCTGAGGGCGTGCGAACCAGGGACCCCGCTGCGGCGCACTGGACGTGGCGCAGCTACCAGCTTTCCGACATGCGGGCCCGCCACGAAATCGGCACCGATCAGGCTTTGCCGGCACCGGTGCGTGAAGCTTTCCTGTCCGCCAGCCATGGCTGCCACATCGACCTCGAGGACGACTGGCTCTATGGCGATCTGCCGGACCTACGCCATGACTATTCAGCGGAAGCGGGCGGGCTTGGCCATTTCCGCTTCGCGCTCAATGACACGATGCTGGTCGGCGCCCGCAAGCAACCGCTGCAGTCGGTCGACAACATCCGCAAGGCAATCGAGAATGGATCGCGCAAGTTCCGCTCGCCAGCCGAGTTGATCGAGGCTGTCGTCGGCCAGTCGTTCGATGGCATGGTGGCGGAACTTGCGGCACTCGGCGACAGTCTCGACGGCATCGAAGACCGTATCGTCTGCGACGCATGGCATAATGAACGGCAATCCCTCGTCGATGCGCGCCGGCATCTGGTGGTGATCCACAGGCAGATGGCGACGCTGACCAATCTGTTCCGTCATCTTGATCATTCGCACCGCAACGACCTGCCAGACAGCATCAACGACATGGCCGCGCGCCTTTCACACCGGGCGCAGACGCTTCACTATGACGGCGAGCAATTGCAGGCGCGCGCCCGGCTGTTGCAGGACGAGCTTATGGCAAAGCTGACGACGCAGTCGAACCGACTGCTGTACGTACTGTCGGTGATGACGGCGGTGCTGTTGCCGATGACCATCATCTCAGGCCTGTTCGGCATGAACGTTGGGGGCCTGCCGCTGGTCGACACGCCAATGGGCTTTTGGGTGGTGACGGCGGTGTCGATGGTGATCGCGGGCGCGACCTATCTCTTTGTCAGGCGGCTCGGACAGATGTAGCACCCGCCGGCGGCTTTCACGCCGTGGCGCGAAGATCCTCGATGATGGTGCCGGCGGCGGCGACTTCCGCTTCGTGATCGGGCTCGCGCCAGGTCTCGGCAACCCCAGCCGCATGCCATTCGCGCATCGCCGGCAGAGCAAGCAATTGCGCTGGATAGGCTGCAGCCGCACCCTCGAAGGAGAGCCCATAGGACTGTGCTCGGAACGCCACCGGGGCAAAGAAAGCGTCGACAGCGGTGAAATGAGCGCCGGCCAGAAACGGCCCGCCGAAACGGGCAAGGCCATCGTTCCAGAGGTCACCGAGGCGAAAGAGGTCTTGCTTCAGCGCATCGGACATCGGAAACGGCTTTACCCGCACGCCGCAACTCATCGGACAGGCGCTGCGCAATGCGGTGAAGCTCGAATGCATCTCGGCGGCGGCCGAGCGTGCCCAGGCGCGCGCCTTGGCTTCGACGGGCCACACGCCATGGTGGCGTTCGGCGAGATATTCGACGATGGCCAGCGAATCCCAGACCGCCCAGCCGTCGTCGATCAGGCACGGCACGCGGCCGCTCGGCGAGAACTGCCGGTAGAGTTCCCAACTCGATCCGGTCGGGAATGGCGTCAGCCGCTCTTCGAACGGGATGTTCAGCTCTCGCATCAACACCCAAGGCCGCAGCGACCATGAGGAATAATTCTTGTTGGCGATATGCAGCAGGTACATCCGAAATCCCTACCGTGCGGGCTGCGGCGCGGCCCTACGCGCTGTCGTCAACATCGACCAGGAATAGACCGCCAGGGCCGCCCAGATCAGCGCGAACGCAACCGCCTGGGTGGTGCCGAAAGGCTCGCCGAAGATCAGAACGGCGATCAGGAACACCATGGTCGGCGCGATATATTGCATGATGCCGATGGTGGAGAGGCGCAGCAGCTTGGCGCCGAAGGCGAACAGCAACAACGGCACCGATGTGACCGGACCGCAGCCGATCAGCAATGCCGTATCGGTGCCGCTGCTGGATACGATGTGGTCCTGTCCGGTCGCGATGAGATAGACGATGTAGCCGAGCGCCGGCACCGACAGCAAAAGCACTTCGAGCAAAAAGCCCTGGCTCGGGCCGATCGGCAGCGTCTTGCGAAAAAAGCCGTAGGCGGCGAAGGAAAACGCCAGCGCCAGCGACACCCAGGGCAGCTTGCCGCCCTCTATGGTCAGCACCGTGACCGCGACGGCCGCCAGCGCCACCGCCGCGATCTGCAGCCGGTCGAGCCGCTCGCCGAGCAGCAGCGCGCCAACGACGACGCTGACCAGCGGATTGATGTAGTAGCCGAGCGCTGTTTCGACGGTGCGGTCGACGGCGATCGCCCAGACATAGATGCCCCAGTTGACCGAAATCAGCGCCGCCGTCAGCGCGGCCATGGCGATGGTGCGGGGAGAGCGAAGCGCCGCCTTGAAATCCGCCGTACGGCCGGCCCAAACCAGAACGGCGGCGGCGATCGGCACCGACCAGACGATGCGATGGGCAATGACTTCGGCGAGCGGCAGATGAGCGACCGCCTTCATGTAGAAGGGCAGCAATCCCCATAGCAGATAGGCGCCGAGCGCCAGCAGAAAGCCCCGCCGGGCCTTGGAATCTGCATCCAGGGTAATTGCTTCAGTGGCCATGGGCCAACGCTATGGCCCAGTCACCTTGGCAAGACCATCGCAAAGTTCTGATGGATCAATGGACTTTCGCTGATGGTTCAACCCTATTCGGCGGCCACCAGCCCGGCCATCTCGCGGTTCTTCATCAGCTTGTAGACGATGGAATCCATCAGCGCCTGGAACGAGGCGTCGATGATGTTTTCGGAAACGCCGACCGTCCACCAGCGCGCGCCGGTGCCGTCATGCGATTCGATCAGAACGCGGGTGATCGCCTCGGTGCCGCCATTGAGGATACGCACCTTGAAGTCGGCCAGCTCCATGTCGGCGATCTCGCCCTGGAATTTGCCGAGGTCCTTGCGCAGCGCGATGTCGAGTGCGTTGACCGGGCCATGCCCCTCGGCCACCGACATCTTCTCCTCGCCGTCGACCACCACCTTGACGATCGCTTCGGAGACCGTCTTCAACTGGCCATTGGCATCGAAGCGGCGCTCGACCATGCAGCGGAACGAGGTGACGTTGAAGAATTCCGGCAGGCCGTGCAGCATCTTGCGCGCCAGGAGCTCGAAGCTGGCATCGGCGCCTTCATAGGCGTAGCCCTCGGCCTCGCGCTCCTTGACCACTGATATCAGCGCGTCGAGCCGGTGATCGTCCTTCGGCACTTCGATGCCGCGCCGCCTCAGCTCGGCGAGGAAATTGGCCTTGCCGCCCTGGTCCGAGACCATGACACGGCGGCGGTTGCCGACCGTTTCCGGGAGCACATGCTCATAGGTTGCCGGCTCCTTGGCCAGCGCGGAGGCATGGATGCCGGCCTTGGTGGCGAAGGCGGAAGCGCCGACATAGGGCGCCTGCGCCTCTGGCGCTCGGTTCAGGAGTTCGTCGAAGGCGCGCGACAGGCGCGAAATGCCGGTCAGTGCCTCAGTCGAAATGCCCGTCTCGAAACGATCGGCGAAGGCCGGCTTCAGCGCCAGCGTCGGCACGATCGAGATCAAATTGGCGTTGCCGCAGCGCTCGCCGATGCCGTTGAGCGTGCCCTGGATCTGGCGCACGCCGGCCTCGACAGCGGCGAGGGAATTCGCCACGGCCTGGCCGGTGTCGTCATGGGCATGGATGCCGAGATGATCGCCTGAAATACCTGATAAAACAACCTTCTCGACGACGGCGCGGACTTCCGACGGCTGCGTGCCGCCATTGGTGTCACACAGTACCACCCAGCGCGCGCCGGCATCATAGGCGGTCCTGGCACAGGCCAGCGCGTAGTCAGGATTGGCCTTGAAGCCATCGAAGAAATGCTCGCAGTCGACCAATGCCTCCTTGCCGGCGGCGATCGCCGCCTCGACGGAGGCCTTGATGGCGTCGAGGTTCTCCTCATTGGTGCAGCCGAGCGCGACACGCACATGGTAGTCCCAGCTCTTGGCGACGAAGCAGATGGCATCCGACTTCGACTGCACGAGTGACGCAAGCCCGGGATCGTTGGACGCCGACACCCCTGCCCGCTTGGTCATGCCGAAGGCAACGAATTTGGCGCGTGACGTGCGCTTCTCCTGGAAGAAGGCGGTGTCGGTCGGATTGGCGCCGGGATAGCCGCCTTCGACATAATCGAGACCAAAAG
This sequence comes from Mesorhizobium sp. CO1-1-8, assembly GCF_020164875.1. NCBI lineage: Bacteria > Pseudomonadati > Pseudomonadota > Alphaproteobacteria > Hyphomicrobiales > Phyllobacteriaceae > Mesorhizobium > Mesorhizobium sp. CO1-1-8. Next base: position 8,910 of record NZ_JAIUGZ010000030.1, read on the forward strand.
CGTCGAGCAGTTTTGCGATGGCGATCTTGTCCTCGACGGAAAAGTCGATGCCCGGCGTCTGCTGGCCATCGCGAAGGGTCGTGTCGAAGAGGTAGAGGCGCTGTTTTTTCATTGTCCTGTGGGCGCGCGAGCACCCCCCTCCGGCCTACCGGCCATCTCCCCCTCAAGAGGGGAGATCGGCAGCTCGAATGCTCCGCCATCCCATGCTGCGCCGAATATTTGCGAAAGCCGAAATGCAAGCCAATCTCCCCCGTTGAGGGGGAGATGTCCGGCAGGACAGAGGGGGGCGAATGGCACTGTCATTTCTTCCCCGCAAATCTATCGGTCGCCCGGATCAGCCGGTCGAGGATCCCCGGCTCCGAATACGCATGGCCGGCACCCTCGATCAGATGGAAATCCGCCTTCGGCCAGGCCTTGTGCAGCGCCCAGGCATAGCGCGCCGGGCACGGCATGTCGTAGCGGCCATGGACGATGGTGCCGGGAATGTCGCTCAGCCTGTGCGCGTCGCGCAGCAACTGCCCTTCCTCAAGCCAGCCGGCATGGACGAAATAGTGGTTCTCGATGCGGGCAAAGGCGACGGCATAGTCGTCCTGCCCAAACGGTCCGCTGGTCTCCGGTTCGGGCAACAGCGTGATCGTCTCGCCTTCCCACAGGCTCCAGGCGCGGGCCGCTTCGATCTGCGCCTTGCGATCCGTGCCGACCAGCCGCTTGCGGTAGGCGGCCATCATGTCGCCGCGCTCGGCCTCCGGGATTGGCGCCAGGAACCGCTCCCACTTGTCCGGAAACATCTCCGAGACGCCGAACTGATAGTACCATTCGAGTTCCGCACGCGTCAGCGTGTAGATGCCGCGCACCACCAGTTCGCTGACGCGTTCGGGATGCGTTTCGGCATAGGCGAGCGCAAGCGTGGAGCCCCAGGAGCCGCCGAACACCAGCCATTTGTCGAAGCCAGCCATCTCACGCAGCCGTTCGATGTCGGCGACCAGGTGCCATGTCGTGTTGGCCTCGAGCGAGGCGTTAGGCGTCGATTTTCCGCAGCCGCGCTGGTCGAACAGGATGACATCGTAAAGCTTCGGGTCGAACAGCCGCCGGTGTTTTGGCGAAATGGTGCCGCCCGGCCCGCCATGCAGGAACACGGCCGGCTTGGCGCCCTTGGTGCCGGAACGCTCCCAGTAGACCTGATGGCCGTCGCCGACATCGAGCATGCCGGCATCGAACGCCTCGATCTCCGGGTAAAGCGTACGCAACTGACTGCTCATAGTTGTAGACCTTTGGTCGGCCAGTCCGCTGTTTCATGGTCGGGGTGCTGGAAGGAGATGATCGCTTCCTGCCTGTTATAGTAGTCGGGATCCTGGTGGACGGGCTGATCGAAGATCGTCTCCACCCAAGGTAGCCGCGCGGCGTAGTTGACCTGGATCTGCGGGGCGAGATCGGAGCGGTCGTCGAAGGCGCCGATGGCGATCTCAAGCCCTCCGGGCTGCCGGTAGGTCAGCGGGGTCCCGCAGCGGGCGCAGAAACCACGAGCGATGTTGACCGACGACTGGAAATAGCTCGGCTCTTCATGGGTCCATTCGACGCCATCCCTGGGCACCGTGACCAGCGCCCCGAAGAACGAGCCGAACTGCTTCTGGCACATGCGGCAATGGCAGATCGACGGACGGCCGAGCGCCCCATGAATGCGGAAACGCACGGCGCCGCACTGGCAGCCACCGGTTCTTACTGTGGTCATGGCTTTTCCTTCGGCGGCCATTGTTCGGTGTCGTGGTCCGGGTGCTGGTAGGAGACGAGATCGGCCAGATAGGGGGCCGACGACATGTCGGCCATGGTCTCCTCGCCCGGCAATTGCGGGATTTTATCGACATAGGGCAGTTTTGCCTCGGTGCCCCACTGGATCAGCGGCACAATCTCCGCCGGATTGTCGAACGCACCGATGGCGAGGCCAACGCCGTCGGGGGCGGTGAAGGTCAATGGCGTGCCGCAATTGGCGCAGAAGCCGCGATCGACATGGTTGGAGGAGCGGAAGTATTTCGGCTCGCCACGCGTCCAGTCGAGCCTGGCGCCGCGCACCGACACCAGCGGCGCGTAAAACGCGCCGAACGCCTTCTGGCACATGCGGCAATGACAGATCGAGGCGTCACCAAGCGTGCCCTCGACGCGAAAGCGCACCGCGCCGCATTGGCAGCCGCCGGTGTAGATCGGCCGGTTGTCGAGGCTCATCGCTGTTCACTCCGGGGCATGGCAGACGGCCTCGACATTATTGCCGTCGGGATCGAAGACGAAGGCGGCGTAGTAGTCCGGGTGATAGTGCGGGCGCAGGCCCGGCCCGCCATTGTCCCTGCCGCCGGCGGCAAGTGCCGCGGCATAAAAGGCTTCGACCTCGGCGCGGCGGCGCGCGGTGAAGGCGACATGCTGGTGATCCCTGGGCTTGTCCTTGCCGGTGCTCAGCCAAAACACCGGCCGGTCACGGCCATAGCCACCGACCTTGGCGCCGCCGGTATATTCCAGCGGCACCATGTAAAGCAGCGCGGCACCCAGCGGCGCCATCGCCTTGTCGTAGAAAGCCTTCGAAGCGTCGAAATCGGCAACGGTGATGCCGAGATGGTCGATCATCTTTTTACCTCCCAGGTGGTGATGCGTTCGCCGGTGGCGGGGTCCTTGCCGTCCTTCAACTGTACACCTTGTGCCAGCAGGTCGTCGCGGATGCGGTCGGCCTCGGCCCAGTTCTTGGCGGCGATGAATGCGAGACGTTTGGCGATGGCCTTGGCGACGTGGTCTTCATCAACCTTCGCCGTCGCGACATCGAAGCCGAGGAACAGCAGCGACGCCTTCAGCGAAGCCGCCGCATCGTTGCCGTCCGCTGCCTCGCCGGCCAACTGGGTCAGGACCTGGAAGGCGGCATAGGTGGCGAGATCGTCGGACAAGGCATCGATGATCTCCACGGGCACCTGCCCTGCCGCCGCCGGCGCGAGGTCGGCCGCCCGCTTCCATTTGCGCAGCATGTTCTCGGCTTCTTCCAGCTTGCGCACGGAAAAGTCGATCGGCTCGCGATAGTGCGTCATCAGCATTGCCAGCCGCAGCACCTCGCCCGGCCATTTGCGGCCGCCAAAGGTCTCGGTCTCCAAGAGCTCGTTGATCGAATAGAAATTGCCGAGGCTCTTCGACATTTTCTGCCCTTCGACCTGCAGGAAGCCGTTGTGCATCCAGATGTTGGCCATCACGTCAGTGCCATGGGCGCAGCGCGACTGGGCGATCTCGTTTTCATGATGCGGGAAGATCAGGTCGAGGCCGCCGCCATGGATGTCGAAGACCTCGCCGAGAAAGGCGGCCGCCATTGCCGAGCATTCGATGTGCCAGCCCGGGCGGCCCCTGCCCCAGGGCGAATTCCAGCCCGGCTCCTCCGGCGACGACAGCTTCCAGAGGACAAAATCGCCGGGATTTTTCTTGTGCGCGTCGACAGCGACGCGAGCGCCCGCCTGCTGCTCGTCGAGATTGCGCTTCGACAACTGGCCGTAGTCTGGCATCGACGCGGTGTCGAACAGGACTTCACCTGCGGCAACATAGGCATGGCCGCGTTCGATCAGGCTTTGAATCAAGGTGATCATGTCGACCTTGCCGTCGGCGCGAGGCTCGACGAATTCGGTGGCGCGCGGTTCGACCGTCGGCTCTAGGCAGCCGAGAACCGCGACATCCCTGTGGAACTGATCGGCGGTCTTTTCGGTGACCCGCCTGATCGCCTCGTTGAGCGAAAGCGTGCCGGAAGCGATCTCGCCGCCGAAATCGCGCAAAGCGCGGGCGTTGATCTTGTCGTCGACGTCCGTGATGTTGCGCACATAGGTGACGTGCGTCTCGCCATACAGATGACGCAGCAAGCGGAACAGCACGTCGAACACGATCACCGGCCTGGCGTTGCCGATATGGGCAAAGTCGTAGACGGTCGGGCCGCAGACATACATGCGCACATTGACTGGATCGATCGGGACGAAATCCTCTTTCGTCCGCGTCAGCGTGTTGTAGAGGCGCAGGCCCTGCGATACGTCAGACATTCGTGCCTTCCCGGTTCAGAACTCAATCTGGATGGAGCCAGCCTGCGCGAGACGCAAGCCAAGCTCCAGCCTGCTGGCCGGGGCGTTTGTCCAATCTGGGGAAAGATGAGGCGAAAACGTCCGGACCAGCGCGAGGCTAGCCAATAATGCAAATGCCACAAATGGCGAAAGACGTTTTCATGGGCGGCTTTATCGCCTTGGCTTGTGTTGCCGTCAAGTCGCAAGTTTCAGCAAAAACGTCGCTGGGTCACAGGTAATGACCCAGTGAAACATTTTATTAAACATGTCGGCACAGTCATGAAACATTCGTCGGCTAGATCAGCAGGCGTCACGATTTGGTCAGAATCGGCCATCAAACGCAGACACGAAAATGTTACCTGGGAAGAGAGACATGCCCCGAAGCAAGCAGGAAGCCAACCGCGCCAAGCAGCCGGCGCTCGCCAACCACTATCGCGCAATCGGTCCGGCCGCGATCGTCGCCGCTCTTCTCCACACCGCGAAGAAGAAGAAGCCGGCGCAGAAGATCGTATCGCCCCGCGCCGCCTGAAGCGGTGCACTGCCGGCGCAAAAGGCGCCTGGCATGAGGGCGCTAGAACAACGTCATCTGACTGTCGTCGGCGCCGGGCTTCTGGCGCTTGACCTTCTCGGGCTCCGGCCCGATCTCGCCTCGCTCCTGAATCTCCGATCCGGTGTTGGCGACCTTGTTGACGAGGTCGGAGACAGGAATTGCCTCGAAGAAATCCAACTGTGCCGGCCGCAACAGGTCGGCGACATCGCGCGGCTCGAGCGTGCGGCAATCCAGCCAACGAGCGAAATCCCTGGGATCGATCACCACCGGCATGCGGTCGTGGATTTGGGCGATGTCCGCATTGGCGTTGATGGTCAGGATGGCGCCGGTGTCCATTTCCGAACCGCCCGGCTCGGCATAGGTCTCGATCAGGCCGGCGAAAGCGACCAACCCGCCATGCCTTGGGCGTATCCAATAGGGCTGCCCCTTCTTGCCACCGGTTTGCCGCCATTCATAAAAGCCGGACGCCGGCACCAAAGCGCGGCGATGACGCATCGCCGCTGTGAACGAGGCCTTTTCGGCAGCGCCCTCAGAACGCGCGTTGAACAGCAATGGAAACTCCCTGGTGTCCTTCACCCAAGTCGGGATCAGTCCCCAGCGCACCAGCATCGGCTGCCGGTCCGGCAGATTCGAGCCCGGCGACCGCGGAGGGCCGGCGATCGCCATCAGGATCGGCTGCGTCGGGGCGATGTTGTAGCGCGCCGGGAAATCTTCCAGTTCGGCCAAGCCTAGCAAGGCGGCAGTCTGGTCCGGCGTCGCGGTCAAGGCAAAACGTCCGCACATGGTCGACTGGCGCCTTTCGAATGGTTCAGCTTGAAAGTGGCGATGCAACCGACGTTGCGCAACCGCTAAAGCTTGCCCATGCTGGGCGGTCCACAACAGACCTGCCTACACGCTTGATCGGGAATCCATGAACGAAGCGCGCAAGACACTTCCGGCAGTATCGGTCGCAGTCGTGCGGGCAGACACCGTGCTTCTGGTCAAGCGAGCCCGGCAACCCTCGCAAGGGCTCTATGCCTTCCCCGGTGGCAAGGTCGAACCCGGCGAGACGCTGGAGGCAGCGGCAGAGCGCGAACTTCTGGAAGAAACCGGTTTACGCGCCACAAATTATCGCCCGCTGCGGGAAATCCACATCGACGGCAAGGACGACAGCCACCCGGTCGATTATCTCCTCACGGTCTTCGGCGCCGCCTATGCCGGCGGCGAGGCGGTGGCCAACGACGACGCCGAGACGGCCGCCTTCTATACGCTCGGCGAGATGGCGGCACTGCCGCTCGCCGGCTCGGTGTTCGCGGTCGCCGAAGACTTGTTGGGCGCCGGCGGAACCCCCGGGGCGCGGTCCTGAAATCGCCTTGCGGGCGACAAATTGTTTCGCCACAAAGGCTTATGCTATTTTGCAAAGAGCGCCTATGAACCGTTCATCCATGCTCCTCGCCATATGTCTTGCCGTCAGTGCAGCCGTCTCGGCACGGCCGGCGTTCAGCGCCGAGTCACCGTTCGAGCCGGGGCTGATGCGGCTGGCGGAGGTTCTGGGGTCGCTGCATTTCCTGCGCAATTTGTGCGGCGAGAAGGGCGACCAGTGGCGTGTCGAGATGACAAAACTGCTCGATTCGGAAAATCCGGACGCCGAGCGGCGCGCCCGCTTCATCGCCAGTTTCAATCGCGGCTACCGCTCCTTCGGCGGCACCTATACGCGGTGCACGCCCTCGGCGACCGAAGCCATCAGCCGCTACATGAAGGAAGGCGAGACGCTGTCGCGCGATATCGCCTCGCGTTACGGCAACTAGGCACCCGCCCCGTCAACAACTATCCGGATCATTGCTGGGCACAGCCGATATATCGGCTTGTGCCAGGCGACATCTTGGTGCAATCCTCATGTTGCACTTCTGCAACAGTATTAACGAAACCTTACCGCGCGAAAGCGGAATTAACTCAAACTGAAGGTTTTCGCCCCGCAGGCCGCCCCAATCGGCTAAGTTTGACTCGAGCTGAACGCAGCTTCGCACAAGGCAATTGGGCTTTGTAAAAGACGATCAAAAAAATGTCGTATTTACAAATACTTAATTGTCCCTGTGTGTGAAATGAACAGATCAGGCCTGATCCACATCGATGGATCGCAGCTTGAAAGGGTGGACATTCGCTTATGGAACATGGTGTCAACGACATCGACGCGCTGGTCAGGGAAGAAAAACGCCTGACCGCCGTGGAAAGCCACAGCGAGGCCTGGGCGGAAGGTCTCTCCGCCGGGATAGAGCCCGAGATCATTGCCGAAGCAGCGCTCGAAACAGCCTTCGGCGAGATGTTGCGTGCCAATGGCGAGACCTCGGCCCTTGCCCTGCTCGACCGTATGCGTGAAAAGGTGATTGCTGGCGCCTTCGAACCTGAACGGCTGCGGCACTGAACCGAAATCCGGTTCTTTGACGGCAAAATGCCGCTCGGGCGTCATGCCCGGAAGCAGGGAGAAACGGGCAGTGAGTTTTTCGATGTCAGGCAAGCCGCGTGGCTTTGTCCTCTGCATCTCCTTCGCCGCTTGCTGTGCCGCGATTCCCCTGATTGTGTGTCTCGCGAGCGGCCCCGCCTACGCGCTGAGCGAGATCAAGCGCGAAGAGCTCCCGCCAACAGCCACGCCGTCGGCGGACGATGACATGTCGCCTCCGGGAAGCACCGTGCCAATGCCCAACCCGGTCGGAACGCCGCCGCCGACCACTGAACCGGCTGCTCCGAATGAAGCCGAGCCGGACAGCCCGGCGGATGGCGGCGTGACCAGACCGCGCGTCGATCCGGACACGCCGGTACCCGAGGTTGTCTACGATCTCGCCAAGCTGCCGGAGCCGGTACGGCGCATGCACGACCTGATCGTCGAAGCCTGCAAGGGCGGCGACATCGAAAAGCTGCGGCCCTTGATCGGCAAGGGCGACAGCGCCACGCAGATATCGCTGACCGACATAGACGGCGACGCCATCGCCTTCCTCAAGGGGCTCTCCGGCGACCCGGACGGCCAGGAGATCCTGGCCATCCTGGAGGAGGTGCTCGATGCCGGCTACGTCCACCTCGATGCCGGCACGCCACAAGAGCTTTATGTATGGCCGTATTTCTTCGCCCTGCCGCTGGACAAGCTGGACGCCAAGCAGCGGGTCGAACTGTTCAAGATCGTCACCGCTGGCGATTTCGACGACATGAAGCAGTTCGGCGCTTATATTTTCTATCGCGTCGGTATCACCCCTAGCGGACAGTGGTCGTTCTTCGTCGCGGGGGATTGAGTGCGGCTCTTCCCACCTGCGGGGGTAGGGAGCCTAGCGGGGCAAAGCCTCAGAAAACTCCACCGCCCTACCCTGGCTTGGCGTGGCGATCTCGCCTTCCCACATCACGCGGCGGCCGCGAATGACGGTGCCGACCGGCCAGCCGATCACTTCTCTCCCGTCATAAGGCGTCCAGCCGGCTTTCGAACCGGCCTGCGCATTGGTGATGGTCTGGCGCCGCTTCATATCGACGATGGTGAAGTCGGCGTCGTAGCCGGCAGCGATGCGGCCCTTTCTCGCCATGCCGAAGATGCGTTGCGGGCCGTGGCTCGACAGGTCGACAAAGCGCTGCAAGGTCAGCCGGCCGGCATTGACGTGGTCGAGCATGATCGGCACCAGCGTCTGAACGCCGGTCATTCCCGACGGTGAGGCCGGATAGGGCTTTGCCTTCTCGGCCAGCGTGTGCGGCGCGTGGTCGGAGCCGAGCACATCGACGATGCCTTGCGCAATGCCGTGCCAGACGCCGTCGCGATGGCGCGCAGCGCGCACCGGCGGGTTCATCTGGATCAGCGTGCCAAACCGCGCATAGTCGTCGGCGCTCAGCGTCAAATGATGCGGCGTCGCCTCGCAGGTCGCGACATCCTTGTGCTGTTCGAGGAACAAAATCTCTTCGGCGGTCGAGATGTGCAGGACATGGATGCGGGCGCGCGCTTGCTGAGCGATGCGCACAAGGCGTTCGGTGCAGCGCAAGGCAGCGATTTCGTCGCGCCATACCGGGTGCGATGACGGATCGCCCTCGATACGTTCGCCAAGACGCTCGCGCAGCCGAAATTCGTCTTCCGAATGAAAGGCGGCGCGGCGGCGCGTGTTCCGGAGGATCGATGCCACGCCCTGGTCATCCTCGACCAGCAGATCGCCGGTGGACGAGCCCATGAAAACCTTGATCCCGGCCGCGCCCGGCAACCGCTCAAGCTCGCCGACATCTTTCGCGTTCTCACGCGTACCGCCGACCCAGAAGGCGAAATCGCAATGCATGCGATCCGTGCCGCGCCGGATCTTGTCGGCAAGCGCTGCCTCGCTGGTGGTCAAAGGATTGGTGTTGGGCATCTCGAACACGGCGGTGACGCCGCCAAGCACGGCCGCGCGCGAACCCGTCTCCAAATCTTCCTTGTGCTCCAGTCCCGGCTCGCGAAAGTGCACCTGGCTGTCGATGACACCTGGCAGGATATGCAGGCCGCGGCAGTCGATCGTCTTATCGGCCGAGGCCTGGCGGAGATCGCCGATGGCAGCGATGCGCCCGTCCTTCACGCCGATGTCGCGAGCCCCTTCGCCGTCATGGTTGACCACTGTGCCGCCTGTCAGGATGAGGTCGTAGATCATGGCCATGCTCTCTTGCGGGGGGAGTGCCAGCGGCTTACGTAAAGGCCGACCGTTTTGCAAGATCAGGTTGCTTTTCCGCCCATGCCCTTTGCCCAGCTCAAAGACCGCGCCCTCATTTCCGTATCAGGTCCGGATGCCGAGCATTTTTTGCAGAACATCCTGACCACCGATCTCGACATCCTGGCTCCCGGCGAAGCCAAACCCGGCGCGCTGCTGACGCCGCAAGGCAAGATCCTGTTCGATTTCCTGATATCGCGCGACGGTGCAAATGCATTCCGGCTCGAATGCCGGGCCGACATAGCGGACGATTTTTTACGCCGGCTGACCCTCTACAAACTGCGCGCCAAGGTCGAGATTGCCAAATCCGATCAGGCGTTTGTCACCGTCGCATGGGGACATGAATCAACACCCTCACAATCCGATTCAACGGTGGCCGACACGCGCTTTCGCAACGACGCCGTCGAGCGCTCCTACGGCGAAACAGCTGAGCGCGGCGATCTTGCCGCGTGGCAAGCCTTCCGCATTGCCGGCGGCATTGCCGAAAGCGGCAGCGACTACCAACTCGGAGACGCCTTCCCTCACGATGTGCTGCTGGACGAAACCGGCGGCGTCGGCTTCAAGAAGGGCTGCTATGTCGGCCAGGAGGTCGTCTCGCGTATGCAGCATCGCGGCACGGCCAGGCGGCGCGTTCTGATTGCATCGGCCGACAGGCCCCTACCCGCGCCCGGCACCGAGCTGATCGTCGCAGGCCGGCCGGTTGGCACGCTCGGCTCGACCGTCGAAACCACCGGTCTGGCCATTGCGCGCATCGACCGGGTCAAGGCGGCGCTCGACGCCGGCCAGCCGATCATGGCCGGGGACGCCACCGTTTCACTTGCCATCCCGGTCTGGGCAAAATTCGCCTTCCCGCAGGAAGCCGTCAGCGCGGAGGAGGCCTGATGGCGGCCGACCGCGTCGGCGCGCCGGCACGCGCCTGGCAGCGCATGCTGTCGGGCCGCCGGCTCGACCTGCTCGACCCCTCGCCGCTCGACATCGAGATTTCGGACATTGCGCATGGGCTCGCCCGCGTTGCCCGCTGGAACGGTCAGACCCGCGGCGAACATGCCTTTTCGGTCGCCCAGCACTCGCTGCTGGTCGAGGCGCTGTTCTGCGACCTGGTGCCCGAGGCTTCGGCCGACGCCCGGCTGGCGGCGTTGCTGCACGACGCCCCCGAATATGTCATCGGCGACATGATCTCGCCGTTCAAATCGGTGATGGGCGGCAGCTATAAGGACTGTGAATTGCGGTTGCAGCGCGCCATCCATCTGCGCTTCTCGCTGCCGCCGGAACCAAGTGCTGCGCTGCGCAAGGAGATCAAGCGCGCCGACCAGATCGCCGCATATTTCGAGGCAACGCTGCTCGCCGGCTTTTCGACCGCCGAGGCGACCGAGTTCTTCGGCCGTCCGCGCGGTTTCAATGCCGACCGCTTCGATTTCACGCCACGCTCGGTGACCTGGGCCCAGAACGCGTTCCTGAAACGGTTTTCGGCGATCGAGACGTCGCGGCATCAGGTTTCGGTGCCCGCAATCGGCTAAAAACGCTAAATTAACCGGCCGGGGCCACAGTAGCGCGTTCGATCACGGTTCGCAGGCGCGCTCATGCCCGTCGCTGATGCCAAAGATGGTTCGGCCGTCCCGAAACGGGAGGCCGAAGGCATGGACCGCTCCCGCCACATGGAAGACGAACTGCGCGAACAGAATGAACGTTTTTCGGCCGCGGTCGAGAACATGTCGCATGGCCTGTGCATGTTCGACGCCGACGAGCGGATGATCATCTGCAACGGCAACTACCTAAACATCTTTTGCCTCGACGCCAAGGTGATACGCCCCGGCATCCGGTTCCTCGACATCCTGCGCCACAGCGTCGACATCGGCGTCGCCTCGCAAACCGCCGACGAACTCTACGCCATCCGCAAGCCCTATATCGACCAGGCCAAACCCTCGACTTACGAGGAGATGCTGTCGGATGGCCGCATCGTCAGCATCTCGCACCGCCCACTGGCTCTGGGCGGCTGGGTGTCGATCTATGAAGACATCACCGAGCAGCGCCGCGCGCAAGAGGATCTCAAGGAGCAGCACCGCCGCTTCGACGCAGCGCTCGCCAACATGTCGCAAGGCCTGCTGATGTATGACGCCGACGGCAAGATGATCGTGCGCAACGGGCGTTTCCTAGAACTCTACAACGTCACCGCGGCGGACTTCCCGCTTGGAACGACCCACCGCGACGCGCTCGAACGATTGCTGGAACTCGGCATCTATACGAAGATCGATGTCGACAGCGAAGTCGCCAAGACCGAGGCCTGCCTGGTGGCGAAAAAAATGCATTCAGCCTATCGGCATCTTACCGACGGCAGGACGATTCTGGTCACCCGCCAGCCGATGCGCGGCGGCGGCTGGGTGGCGACCTTTGACGACGTCACCGAACGTCGCCGTACCGAAGAGCGCATGACCCATCTTGCGCATCACGATATGCTGACCGGACTGCCCAACCGCTCGATGTTTCGCGAGCGGCTCGACCTTGCGCTGGAGGACATGGCGGCCACGCCGCTGGCGATCTTCTCGCTCGATCTCGATCGCTTCAAGGCGGTCAACGACACTTGGGGACATCCGGCCGGCGACTGGCTGCTGAAGAGCGTGGCCGAGCGGCTGCAGCGCTGCCTTCATAATGAAAACGACGTCGTTGCCCGCTTCGGCGGCGACGAATTCGTCATCATCCAGTTCAATTTCAAGGGCATTGCCAATGCTGAAAAACTCGCGAAGCGCATCGTCGAGACAATCGGAAAACCGTTCCGCGACAAGAGCCGCGAGATGCATATCGGCATCAGCCTGGGCATCGCGGTTTTCCCCGACGACGGCGGAGATGCCGACACGCTGCTGAGGAACGCCGATACAGCGCTTTACCGGGCGAAGAGCGAAGGGCGCAATCTGTATCGCTTCTTCGAACCTGGAATGGACGCAATGGTACAGGCACGGCGTGCGCTGGAGGTCGACCTTGAGACCGCGCTGCCACGCCAGGAGTTCGACCTCGATTTCCAACCCATCATGAACATCGCCTCCGGCGAGATCGTCGGCGCGGAAGCCTTGATGCGCTGGCATTCGCCGACACGCGGCACCGTGGCGCCAGATAGCTTCATTCCGGTCGCCGAAGAAACCGGATTGATCGTGCCGCTTGGCGAATGGGCGCTGAGGAAAGCCTGCACGGCGGCGGCACGCTGGCCCGCCGGCCTGCGCGTCGCGGTAAATGTCTCGGCCGTGCAACTTAAAAGCGGCAGCTTCGCCCGCAGCGTCATCTCGGCGCTGGCTTTCTCCGGCGTGCCAGCCGGTCGATTGGAACTGGAGATCACCGAAACCGTGCTGATGGATGAAAGCGAGGCGGTGCTAAGGACGCTGCGGCAGTTGCGCGAACTCGGCATCCGCATCGCGCTGGACGATTTCGGTACCGGCTATTCGTCGCTCGGCTATCTCAGGCGTTTTCCTGTCGACAAGATCAAGGTCGACCGTTCGTTCATCCACGACCTGGGCAATCGCGACACCGCGGCGATCGTGCGCACCGTCATCGGGCTGGGTGCCGAGCTTGGCATCACTGTCACCGCCGAGGGTGTCGAGACCGAGGCGCAGCTCGACATCCTGCGCGGCAATGGCTGTACCGAGGCGCAGGGCTATCTGATCGGCGTGCCGTCAAATGCGGCCGATATTCAGCGTCTGTTGAAATCCCGTGCGTTGCACAGCCAGACCGGCTGAAGTCGGCCACCATCAACGCAGCGTGTCGATATATTTGCCGTGGAAGCTGACATAGCCCGGCTCGACCACCTTCAAATGCCGCTCGATCAGCGCATGAAACTGCGGCAGTTGATGAAACGGCACGCCGGGATAGGCGTGATGCTCGGCATGGAACGGCATGTTCCACGCCAGCTTGCGAACCAGCCAATTGGTGAGCGTGGTCCTGGTGTTCTCCAGCATGTTGGCGACGAACGGACAACGGCCGTGCTCGGCCAAGAGATAGAGGCGCAGACACGGCTGGCCGAGCAAGGCCGGCAGTATCCAGACATAGAGAAGCACGGTGAGCCGGAAATAAACGGCCAGCAGAATGACTACGGCATAAAAGGCAATCATGGCGCGCGCCTCGATGCGCACCTTATCATAGCCCTTTGACGGAACGTAGCTTTCGCGACCACGGTCCGCCGCGTTGGTATAAAGCGTCTTGAGGTGCCCCCACCATAACGGAATGCCGGATATGTGGACGAGGTATTGCCGCCATGTCTCCGGCTTGGGGAACGCCAGTTCCGGGTCATTGTCGGGATCTTGCGTGTATCGATGGTGGGCAAAGTGGAAGTAGCGGAACCAGTCCGCCGGCAGTGCGATCGCCAGGCTGCACACCCGCGCCACGGCATCGTTCAGCCATTGCGTTTCGAAAGCCGTACGATGAACCGTCTCGTGCAGCAGCGTGAACAGGAACACGATGAGGATACCCTGCGGCAGCATCAGCAGCGGCCAGAACGGCGCCTTGGCGGCGATCAGCGATCCGAAGATCGCGATCGCACCCCAATGAGCGGCAAGCTGAACGACGCCTGCGGCATCAGACTTGGCGGTCAGCCGGTTGCGCTCTTCCTGCGTCAACGATGAAATTACGTCGCGATGATCCACGGGCTTCGATCCAGGCTGGGATTTGATGAAATCCACTGTAGCGCATGAAAAATCTTTCCAAAAATGACGATTTCTGCCATTTAGACAAGTTGAGCTTATCTATTCGGTGATCATGGTCGCACTTCCCTCTCTCAAAGGACTTCAGGCCTTCGAGGCCGCGGCCCGTACAGGCAGCTTTGCGGGGGCGGCGGAAGAGCTTTCTGTATCAGCCGCCGCCGTGAGCCAGCTCATCCGCACCGTCGAGGAGCAGATGGACCGCAAGCTGTTCCATCGCGTCAACCGGCGCGTCGTCCTCACCGAGGCCGGCGTCGAAATGCTGCCTAGGCTGACCATGGCCTTCCAGGAGATCGGCAGCGTCGCGCGCCAGCTGGGCGGCGATGCGTTCCGCCCGCGCCTTGTGGTGTCGGTGCCGCCATCCATGGCCATGGGTTGGCTTTCGAGGCGTCTGGCGGGTTTTGTCGCAAGCCATGGCGCCGTCGACATATCGCTCAGAGGCGACGACGACCCGGTGCCGTTCGACCGTGAGTTGATCGACATCAGGCTCTCCTATGGGCCGCATTATCGCGAGCACCCGACCGAGGATATCGTCCAGGACGCGGCCTATCCCGTGTGTGTGCCCGGGCTGACCGGCACGATCAAACCCGAAGGGCTCGCCAGCCTGCCGCTCATCCACACTGGCTGGGGACCGACCGGTGCGTCCTTTCCGTCCTGGCACAACTGGTTCGAGGCGGCCGGCATCGAACCCGGCCGGGCAGCGCAGCGCGGCCTCTCGGCCAACTCATCGCGCGCCGCACTCGATCTTGCCATTTCGGGACTGGGCGTGGCGCTGGCGCAAGGGATCTACTGTGCCGAGGCGCTGGAAGAGGGCCGGCTTGTCAGGCCCCTCGCCCAGGCACTGGAGCTGCGCCAGCCGTATTGCCTGACGATCCCGGAGCGCAGCGCCAGGCGCGATGTCGTGGGGGCGTTTCGCCAGTGGCTGATCGACGAGTGCAGGCGCGCAGTCGGCTCGCCGGCACTGCGTTGACGTGACACGCGGCGATGATCAGAGGTGCCCGCTCAATGCCTCTGCCATGTCCTTGTTTGTCGCCACGGGGATGATCTCGAATTCCACCAGATCCGCCCATTCGATGACCCAACGCTGCAGCAGCGTGACGTCATCGGTCTCCACCAGCAGGAAGCAGCGGCTCATGTCCGCCGCGATCCAGCTGTGGTGCACGAGAAGCTCGTCCGGCTTCAAGCGACCCCGGTCGCGAAAGCGACGGTAGATCTCCTTGCGATCGCAGCCGGTGAAATCCTCGATCACGATGAACAGCATCTTTTCCCCGATCAAATTACCGCCCCGGCCGGTCCAGCCGCTCCAGGAACCACTGCGTCAGCCGCACCCAGACATCGTCCTTCTCGCCGGAATCCTCCCAGCCATGGTCGAGGTTGGGGTTGTCATTGACCTCGATGACGAAGACGCCGTCCTTAGTTTCCTTGAGGTCGACGCCATAGAGCCCATCACCGATGCAGCGCGCCGCCTTCACTGCCGTCTCGACGACATGCGCCGGCGTTTCCTTCAGCGTGAAGGTCTTGATACCGCCCTGGTCGGGCTTGCCGGTGGCCTTGTGGTTGACGATCTGCCAGTGCTTCTTGGCCATCAGATAGTGCACGGCAAACAGCGGCTGGCCGCCGAGCACGCCGACACGCCAGTCATATTCGGTCGGAATGAATTTCTGCGCGATCAGAAGGTCGGAATCCTCCAGCCATTCGGTGGCGAGCGTCTTCAGATCCTCGAAGTTGGCGCATTTCTTGACGCCGCGCGAGAATGACGAATCCGGGATCTTCAGCACCAGCGGAAAGCCCAGTGTCTGCGCCGCCAGTTCGAGATCCGAGGTGCCGGCGATCATCACCGTCGGCGGCACCGGCACCTTGTTGTAGGCCATCAGCTCGTTGAGATAGACCTTGTTGGTGCAGCGGATCATCGACAGCGGATCGTCGATCACCGGCATGCCTTCCTGCTGGGCGCGGCGGGCGAAACGATAGGTGTGGTTGGAGATGGAAGTCGTCTCGCGGATGAACAGCGCGTCGTAATTGGCGAGCTTGGCGAGGTCCCGTTTGGTGATCGGCTCGATTTCGACGCCCATCTTCTCGGCGATCTTGGCCCAATAGCGCAGCGACGAGATCTCCGAGGGCGGCAATTCCTCATGCGGGTCGACCAGCGTGGCGAAGGTGTAGCGCGCCGGCGTGCGGCCCTTGGTGTCGCGCCATTCCCGGTTGGTGTAGGTCTCCAGGCACTGGATGAAGCTTTTTTCCTCGTCCTCGGTCATGCGCGCCAGCGGATGGAAACCGATCTTGCGGATCGAGGCCCATTCGGCGTTGTCCTTGATGTGGACTTCGAGCGCCGGCGCGCGGAACCAGTCGAACAGAAGTTTGGCGAAGCGGTCCCAGATTTTCGACGGGCCGATGCCGAAGAAGATGCAGACCTTTTGCGGAAAGGCGCCGCCGAGATCCTTGCGGCATTTGTTGAGCGCCAGCTCCAGTTCCGGCAGCGCGTGCTCATAAAGCTTGCGCTCCGACAGGTCGATCATCGTCTCGACCGTCGGGATCACCTTGTGGCCGCGCGAGCTTGCCAGCAGCGACGCATAGTAGCCGCGGCTCTGGTAGGCGTAATTGTTCGACAGGTTGATGACCTTCGGCCGCTGGCCGCGAAACAATGACGGGTGCGCGAGATAGTCGCGATTGGTGATGATCTTGTGCGGTGTCGCCACCTGATCGAGATCGCTCTGCCTGCCGGTAAGGATGACCCAGGTCATTATCTGTCACGCTTTCCCAGAGTGATGGCGGCACGCAATCCATCGCGACCGAACTGCGCCATGTTCATGAAGATGCCGTAAGGCACGGGAATGTTGGCTGCATCAAGGATGGTCTCCTGCCTTTCATCCTCGACCCAAGGGTCGTGGATCAGGATATGGTCGCCGTCATCGCCGATCGCCAGCACCCAGTGCGGCACCTTCTTGCCGAACATCAGAAAGCCGCTGATCAGCACCAGCACCAGCTTTCCCCCAGCGATCGCAGCGCGGATATCGTCGATTGTGAATGCACGGTAATTCACCGGGATGCCGTAAAGTTCCGCGCGTCGGCGAAAGTCGACCTGGGCCAGTTCCATCACCCTGCGCTTGTCCTCACTGCGCACCGATTGCAGGAACAACGCGCCATAGAAGGAAACGTAGATCTCCACCGCGAGCCCGCTCTCGTAGCCCGAGACAGCGAGGCCGAACGGCTCGCAACCACCGGGACCCGACATCATGAAGACGGTCGTCGCTTCACGCCACAGGCGGATTTCCATGACCGAATCCGGCACGAAGCCGCGATCGAAATTGGCCATCGCCATCATCAGGCAGCACGGGCCGCAGGTGAACTCGCAGGTCTGCGGATAGAACGGCACCTTGGTGGCGATCGGAATGTCGCCCCGCAAGGTCTTTTCGTAGCGAAGTGCCGTTTCGCCATCCTCATAGTAGCCGGGCTCGCGCCCGATCTTGCGATAACCGGCCTGTTCGTAGATGCGGATCGCGCGGCTGTTGTCCTCGCGAACTTCAAGACGCAGCATCATGCGGTCGTGCTCGAAGGCGGCATCTTCGGCGGATTCGAGCAGCATGCGGCCGACACCCAGCCCGCCGAAAAACGGACTGGTCGCAATCGAGTAGAGGCGCGCCACGCCACTGCCCTTGCGAAACAGCACGATCGCGTAGCCGGCAAGGCGGCCATCGACCTCGGCGACCAGCGTCTCGGCGGTTTCACGCTCGATGAACAGGCGGAAGGAGCGGCGGGAAATACGGTCGCTTGAGAAAACAGCTTTCTCAATGGCGGCGAGATCATCGACGTCAGACGCGCGGGCCGTGCGGATCTCGGCAGGCATGCGGCTTCAGAAAACCTCGATTGATGGTGGAAATGGCCCTACTCGAACACGTCCTTGACGCCAACCAGGGCGTTGGGAAAACCGGCGTCCACCTGGGCGCACAAAGTCCGCTCCACCACCTTGAATCTTCGCCTCGTGTTTCCAAAAACCGTTTCCAATTTTCGGGGCGATGCGACGGCATTCATCAAGCGCTATCGCACCTCGATTAGGGCCGAATTGTGACAAATCCGACGCCGGCCCGACGGGCGCAAAAGGTCCTTCGGCCGGACCAGCATTCGCGGATCGACTGCACCGGCAAAAGCGATGCCGTTCAGCTTGCCAGCCCGTTCACAAGTTGCGTGTAGGCGCTCCTGGCGACCTCGGCCAGCCGCTCGCGCGGCAAGGAGCCGACCACGGCGCAGCCATAGCCCTTGTCCAGCCAGTAGACGGCCTGGGGACCGTCTTGTGCCGACGCATAGGTCCCCTTGGCGTTCTCCGTCGATTCCGTGGTGACGAACAGCGATATACGCTGCCCATTGCCGTCCTCGTAAAGCAGCATGGCGGCCTTGCTCTCGCCTGCCGGCAACAGCCGGCCGCCGACCAACTGGAATCCGTCGGCGGTCAGGTCGGGCGCCACCAGCTTCAACCCTACCCGGTTGGACAGCCAGGTCTGCAGATGGTCCTTGTCGCTGGCCGGCACCTCGACGGCATGCCGCTTTTCGGCGGCATAGATGACATGGGCCGCGATTGCCTGCTCAGCCAGCCGATCTTCCGCCGGATCCTCCAGGCCGATGCCGTCGATGCCGGCAAAATAGCCACCAAGTCCGCCTACGACCAGAAGCACGGCGGCAGCAGCGGCAAACCACCAGCGTGAGCGTGGCACAACTGCCTTGACCGGCACCTCGCCAAGCACGACCTTGCGCAACCGCGCAGGCACGGCTTCATCCAGCACGTCGGCGAAGGCGGCACGCAGCGCCGCCCGGTCGGCGGTGAAACGGGCGCTCTTGGCCTTCATCTCGGGATTGGCGTCGAGCCAGGCATCGTAAGCCGAGTGCTCATCGCTGGGCAGCTCGCCATCGAGCGCCATGTGGATGTCACGTTCGGAAAAGTCGCGGCGGATCATTTCTCCACGATCCTTATCGCGCGGCGGCGCGCCGTGTCGTCCAGCAATCCGCGCAATTCCTCACGCCCGCGCGCAATTCGCGACATCAGCGTGCCGGCCGGGACACCCAGAATGTTGGCAGCTTCGGCATAGGAAAAACCTTCGATGGCGACCATGACAAGGGCCGCGCGGCGGTCAGGGCTGATCGCCTGCAACGCATCGATGATCTCGCGCGAGGCTATGCTCTCCACCTGCTCCGCAGGTTGGGCCACGGCCTCGCCCGCCTCCAGCGGCAGCATCGCCGCCTCGCCGCGGCGGTTCACCTTGCGCATCTGATCGATAAACAAATGATGCATGATCGTAAACAGCCACCTCCTGGGGCTTTCTCCCGTCTGCCAGTTGTCGAGCCGCACAAGTGCCCGCTCGAGGCAATCCTGGACAAGGTCGTCGGCAGCGTCGCGGTCGCGCAAAAGCGAGCGTGCGTAACGGCGCAGGCGCGGTATTTCGCCAAGGATTGCTGCCTTCTTTTCGTCCATGACCGCTGGTTTCGAGGTCGCCCTTGTTGATCCCGATTGAACGCGCCTTCCGGGTGCGGCGCAAGCGGCCAGCGCGAAGCGGTCCGCCGCCCCGGTCACCCAAGCGATGAGATAACGATATGAAAAGTTGGTTTATTCCCGAACCGAAGGCAGCGGCAACTCGATTGTCTAACTACGTAAAATAGGTATAATAGGTGAATCACGTAGAAAGGCCACGGGATGAAGCAATTCACTTTCTCCGACATGAACCGCGTGTCCGGGGAAATCCTTGAAACGGCGCTGATCGAACCTGTCGCTCTTACAAAGCGCGGGAAAGAGAAACTGGTCATTCTGTCAGCCAGCCAATACCGGCAACTCATCGGTTCGCCTCGTGCCCCCGCTTACACGCTGGAGGACGCGCCGGATGAAGTTCACGATGAACTGATGTCCGGATTGGAGTCCATCATAGACGGCGACAAGCCGGATGCTTAGGCCCGGCGATTTGCTCGATACTACTATCTGTGGGCGCGCCCGGCTGACGACGGCGAGGAATCCGGCCGCAAGGCGCGGCCCGTCTGCATCGTAGTCAGAACGCCGACCGCACCCTGCCGCATTGTTCCTATTCCCGGTCACCTCGCAAAAGTCCGACCAGTCCCGCGTACATATGGCTATTAGCGAAATGGAATGCCGCAGGGGCGGTCTCGACTTCCCGTCATGGCTGATCCTCGACGAGTACAACCACGTTCAGCTTGACGAAGCTTACGATCTCGTCTCGACGAAGCCGATCGGTTCTTTCAGCCCAGCCTTCGTCCGCAATATTGCGGCCCTCATCAAGAGGCGGCTACGCAACGCCGCCTGCGTGGCGTCCGGAGATAGCGAACGTCACGCCTCCCTCGCAGCCCGTGTCAGCAGCCGTTGGTAGAACAGGCCGATGCCGATCAGCACGGCGCCGAGGCCGATGAAGGAAAGCGCCCTGAGAACGCCTTCCAGCTCCGACATATCGAAGATGAAGACCTTCAGCACGGCGACCGCGATCAGCGCGGCGGAGGCAATGCGCAGCACCTGGGATTTCAGCCAGACGCCGGCGGTGAGCAACGCCACGCCGATGACCAGCCAGAGTGCCGAGTAGGTGTAGGTTTCCAACTGGCCAAGCCCGCTCCACAGGCCGATGAACTCGCCCTTGAACAGGCGCCTCACCGACAGCGTGGCATAGGCGAAGGCAAGCACGGCAGCCACCACGGCCAGCATCTGCGCATACCATTTCGGCCGCTTGTCCCTAGCGTAGAGCGCCAGCCCGCCGGCGGCGACCGCCGGCAGGAGATAGGCGAGGAACAACAGGTTGAACACCGGGATCTGGCCGGTCGATTCGTCGGTAAGCAAAGGATTCAGCACCACGAAATGCCTGACAACGATGAAGGCGACCGAGGCCACGCCGGCGGCCATCGAACCATAGCGCATCACCGCGCTTGGCGAGCGCATGTCGATGGCGACCAGGATGGCGCCGGCGCCGATGGCGATCAGCGTGTAGATCGACTGTTCGGCGAGCGTCATGGCACCCATGTCGATGACGCCGCCGTGCATGGCGTGGCGCACCAGCATGGCGAGCGTGAGCAGCGCAAACAGAGCCGCAGCCGCTTCCATGGCAAGGCGCGGCCGGCCATTGCCAGCTACTGGCAGTGCGGGGGTGGTGCGGGCGAGCTGCCGGGCGGCAAAGCCGAAGGCCAGTGCCGGCACGCCGTAGCCCGGCAGCAGCCAGTTGAACACCGGCGTCGTCGACAGGAAACCGGCGCCGACAATGGTCGGGTCGAAGGCGACGCGGCCAAGCACCGCGATCACCGCGCCGACCGAAATCCAGCCGAGCACCGGATAGACGCGCCAGCGCGTGGCCAGCGCCGGCACGATGGCCGCCGCACCGAGCAGGATGGTGGTCCAGCCGGAATCGAAAGCCATATGCATGAGCAGGAGCCCGGCGATGGCCGCGCCGCCCAGGGCAAACGACACCGCGAGACCGCCCTTGAGCGGCGGCTCCTCGGCGCGCGCGATCCACTCGCCGCCGGCGGCGAAAATGACGACCAGCAGTGCCGCTGCGGCAGCGTAGACAAGGTCACGGTCGAGATTGCCGAAGGTGAACCAGAGTGCCAGCAGGATGACCAGCGGGACGATGACGCCCCACGCCGCCCATGAGGCCGCGCGGATTTGCATCCCGGCGGCAAACCTGCGCGCCGCCCAAAAGCCGGCGCCGATGAAGACCAGGCCGAGGCCAATCCCGATGCGCAAGGTCAGCGCGTTGGACGTGGCCACCGGCAGTCCGTCGACGCCCAGGGCACCGCCCGGAAAATCGGAAGCGATCGAGGTTGGCGGGATGATGCCGAGGTAGATCAGCACCGTGACCAGGCCGGCCGCGTAGACGAGCGGCAGCGCCAGCGGACGATAAAGCGCGACCGCCACCATCGCGGCGATCACCACGGCGCCCGGCAAGGCGTAGCCGGCGGCAGCGAAGGCCGGATCGACTGACAGGCCCAGCGCCGAGAATGCGACGAACAGGCCAGGCATGATGGACGGCCAGTCGAAAGCCCTGGCTGGCGCGGTTTCGTCGCCACGGCGAGCGAGCCAGACAAGGGCGAGCACAGCCAGCGTGACGGCGTCGACGAACAGGATGGCCGAGAGGTTCGCCCCCGGCGCATCGGTCATATAGAGGATCGTCCAGACACCGGTGCCGAAAAAGGCGGCCGCCATCAGTAATTTCCAGTCGCGCATGCGGGCGATGACGCCGGTCGCGGCGAGCACGATCGCGAGATAGCCGAACAGCGCCCAGGGATTCGGTGCCTGCGAGGCGACCAGCACCGGCGTCACCATGGCGCCGACAAGGCCGATGCCGGCCAGCGCCTGGCCATGGACAAGGGCTGCTGCGATCGTCGCCACGCCGATGATGCCGAGCAGAGTGAATGCGAGTGCCGGGCCAATGAAGCCGTAAATGCCATGCGCGGCATAGACGGTGCCGAACAGGATGAAGGCACCGGCTGCGGTCAGGATCGCCGGAATATAGGCGCCGGCGGCGCCTTGCACCGGCACTTTGAAGCCGGTGCGGCGGATGAACTCGCCGCCGGCCACCAGCACCAGGCCGAGCACTCCGGCCATGGCCAGCCGCACGCCGGGACCGAAAATGCCGGCTTCGATGGTGTAGCGGATCAGGAACAGGCCGCCCAGCGCCAGTGCGATGCCGCCGACCCAGACCGCCCAACGGGTGCCGAGCGCCGTTTCGACATCGGACTGGCGGGTGGCTTTCGCCGCTGCGGCAGGCGCGGCAGGTTCCGCTGCCTTCGGCTCGCTTGGCGCCCATGGCCCGGACACGAACTCACCGATTGGGGCTCCCGCTTCCATGGCTGGCGCCTGTGCGGCGACCGGCTCGCTTATTGCTGGCGAGGGAATGTCGGCCGCTGCCGCAACGGCCGGAATCACAGCGGTGGGCGCGTCGTCGGGCGTGGCTTGTTCGGAGGGCTTGGCCGCAGGCGGCACGGCACCGGAAAGGACCAGGCTGCGCAGCGCGCCAAGCTCGCGCTCGACAAGGCGTATGCGGCTCTGCTGGCGCGAAATGATGACGAACAAGGCGATGATGGCGACAAGGCCGATCAGGCTTTCAAACATGGCGGTTCCCCCAAACCAGGCCAGTTTTCACTGACTTTCGTCGTACTGACATTTCAAATGCGGCGGCCAAACGGCCACAAAACTCAACGCGCCGCCAGATTGGCGGCCGGAAAGATCGAGCATGTTTCGGTGCCGAAAGCCAGCAGCTTGCCGCCAGCATCCTTCAGCGTCGCTTCCGACACCGCCAACGTGCGGCCCTTGTGAACAACCCTGCCCTCGCAGACCACCTCGCCGGTCTTCGGCGTGATGGGCCGCGTCAAATTCACCTTGAACTCCGCCGTCGTATAGGCCTCGCCCTTGTCGAGCAGCGTCTGCACGGCACAGGCCAGTGCCGAATCGAGCAGCGTCGCCGCCCAGCCGCCATGTACGCTGCCCAGCGGATTGAGATGGCGCTCGCTCGGCATGCCACGAAAGACAGCGCGCCCGTCCGAGACTTCGGTGAGAGTGAAATTCAGCTGAAAGGAAATCGGCGGCGCCGGATACTTGCCGTCGACGATGCGCTGCAGCAATTCCAAACCGGTGTATTTCAGGATGTCGGCGTGCGGAATGGTGCCGAGTCCGAGCGGTGAGACCCGGCCAGGATAAAGTTCGACCTCGCTCATGTGATGATTTCTCTGGCTGCGGCCTCGCCAGCTATGGCCTTGCCGCGCGCCTGATGCTTGCGCAAGGCGGCGAGGAAGCCGGTACGAGCGTCCGGCGGCTCGATGCCGCGCGGCTCATAGACGTGGCGGGTGAAAAAGAAGCCGGTCAGCCGGAAGGCGTCGCCGACATCAGCCGCATCGGCGCGCAGGCCGGAGCTGCGCTGCAGGAAGGCCGGCAGAGCCAGCATCTTGTCGCGCCATGGCAAACCGGCTTCGCGCGATACCGCGCGTCCCGACTTCGGCGAGACATAGGCCAGGTCCTGTCGCGTGCCGGTGGCGGCGCACTGGCTGAGATCGAGGCCGAAGCCGAGTTCATCGAGAATCAGGAGTTCGAAACGCGCTACCAGTTCGCCGGCGGCATCGGCATCGTCGAGATGGACGATCATCACCGATAGCGCCTCGTAGAGGCCGCCATGGGCGTCGCGCTCGGGCAGCAGGCGCAGATGCGCGGCCATGGTCTGCAAGCCGTAGACGGCGACGGCGCTGTCCATCAACCGGGCCGCGTTCATCTCGATCGGTTCAGCCTGGAAGGTGCCGAGATGTTCATCAAGGCGCGCACGCCACAACAGGTCGACGCGATTGCCGGGCTGGAGCACGGGCTGCTGCTTGCGCGAACGGCCTCCGCGAACAAGGCCAAGATGACGGCCATGCGCGCGCGTCATCACCTCGAGGATGGCGCTGGTTTCGCCATGCTTGCGGGTGCCGAGAATGATTCCCTCGTCGCGCCATTCCATTTCAGGAGCTTTTCACCGGTCGGGTGGCGAAATCAAGGTATGGGCTTGGGCCTCCGGTAACTCTCATAACAATGCATAAAAAACCGCCCGCAGCGATGTGCTGCGGGCGGGCTGGTGAGGTCAGTCGATCCGTTAGAAATTGCGCTGGAAGCGAACGATGCCGCCGACGCTGCTCTTCTTGTCGGCCTTGGTCCAGTTGTTGAAGTCGAAGTCGTCGAATTTTCCTGCATTGAGGTAATCGACTTCAGCCGTGATCGTGTAGCCGGGGACGATGGTGTAGGCAACGTTGGCCGCGACGCCGAGGTTCTTCCAGTCGTCATAGGAGACCTGGGCGTTGAACGCGGTCTTGTCGTTGAACTTGTAGGTGCCGCCGCCCCAGATCGCCCAGTTTCCGCCCCATGGCTTGTATTGGGTACGGCCTGTGCCGAAGTCGTTGATGTTGTCGTTGGTGCCGTAGCCGCCCATGACGAACAGCGTCAGTTCCTTGCTGACGTTGACGTCCAAACGGACCTTGCCGGACACTTCTTCATAGTTGCTGTCATAGGCCACGACGCCGGTGATCGCACCCCAGTCGCCCTTGTACTTCAAACCGCCGACGACATGCGGAACATAGCTGTCGATCGTGTTGACGCCGGTGCCTTCCTCGAGCGAGACCACGCCCGTGAAGCCGCTGCCTGCGTCGAAGTAGTAGCTGATGAGATTGGTATCCTTGACACCATAGGGGATGAGCGTGTCCTGGATGACATTGCCGGCATAACCGATGAATTGGTCGTATACCGTTTCGTCCTTACCGACGCGCAGGCCGCCGAGCTGGATCCAGGCGAAGTTGAGGGTGGTGGCCTTGTTGCCGGCCTGCCAGCCGGTGCCGTCACCGGTATAGTCGCCGGAAGAGTTGCCGAACTGGAAGCGGGTCTCGGTAAAGGTCTTCAACGTGCCAAGTTCGGTTTCCTGGCCGGTATAAGTCCTCAGCGTGAAGCGCATGTTCTTGTAATAGGTGTCGTGCCTATCGCCGTCCATGTGATCGGCCACGTTGTTGGCGCCATCGAGCGAGCCGGAATCGCCGACGCCCATGTCGTAGCGGAGATAGCCGCCGATGCGCAGGCAGGTCTCGGTGCCCGGAATATAGAAGTAGCCGGCGCCGTAGACGTCGCAGATCTTGACGTATTCGGCCGGTTCCGGTTCGGCGACGACGACAGCGTCGGCGGCGCGCGCGCCGCTGACCGCGATCAGGGCCGCGGCTGAGCCGAGAAGGAGGCTCTTGATGTTCATTTTCTGACCTCTCCAGTCATAGTTATAAATGGCTTCGGATTTGTGGCTGGCGGCAATGTTTTCCCGCCTCACCCCCACAACGAAAAAGGCTCACACCGCTCGCCCTTTTCAGCGGCGAACATACCCATCGATCATCTGCCTTCAATGACGATTTCCGAAATAATGCCAATTCCGTGAACAGTTTAACGATGTGTTGCACAAATAACACTTCCCATGACAACGGATGGCACAACTGGCACGACGTCATATATTAAATATATATGCGGATACTTTCGCGGCTAAATACACTTCTTACGTTATATATTTCTAAAATTTCCGCATAATGCGGAATATCTACCTGATTCCGCCGAAATCAACCTGATTCTTGCCGCCCCCTCTATCGTCAGATGAGGCACATCGCCCAACCCACTCTGACACCGAGGCGAAAAGCGGGATGACGTTTCCAAGCCTGTCTGCCTCTTCCAAAACGATCGAAATTCCCTGGAGCGCCGTCGCGTCGCTGATTGTGACAGCAGCCAACCGGAAAACGATTCCTCCGTGACGCCTCTCAGTCGGCCTTGGCGAGGCAGGCGACGTGGTCGCCCGCCTCGATCAGGCGAACGGCACTCCATAAGCCCGGGAAAGCGTCGCGTCGGTTGGAAAGTCGCTGGTCGCGCCGTGCGATGGCGGATGTTCGGCGACAGGACTGGGTTCTGGTTGGCTAGAGCGGCTTGTCGTTCGGTGCTTCACGCCCGCGCGCGCGATCGGCAAGCACTTCATCGACTACGTGCCAGGATTTTTCAAACTCGACGAGGTTGATGCCGATGTGTCCGCCGACCGTGATCAGCGCTTTGCACATCATCGCTTCGTCGGCGGGAGGGTCGGCGCAGAACGCTTCCCGGCTTTTGCCCTCGAAAAGCGTCCAGGCAATTGCCAGATCACAGGCGGGATCGCCCTTTTCCATCTCATCTCGTCACCAAGATAGAAGGCCTCAGCCGCCAATCTCGACCGGCCTGACCGCAAGATCACTCCTGTGTGGCGACCAGTCGGCTGACAAGCGCCGTGCCGATGTTCAGATTGCTGACCATGGACCTGGAGCGATTTATTTGAACTCTCCGAAAACCGCTTGCCGCTGTCGCTACGCGGACCTTCGATCTAGCGCGGAAACTCGAGCCCCATTTCGCGGTAGCGCTCGGGGTCGTCGCCCCAGTTCTCGCGCACCTTGACGAACAGGAACAGGTGCACCTTCTGTTCGAGGATGCCTGC
Source organism: Mesorhizobium sp. CO1-1-8 (assembly GCF_020164875.1). Classification (NCBI taxonomy): domain Bacteria; kingdom Pseudomonadati; phylum Pseudomonadota; class Alphaproteobacteria; order Hyphomicrobiales; family Phyllobacteriaceae; genus Mesorhizobium; species Mesorhizobium sp. CO1-1-8. The sequence goes on from NZ_JAIUGZ010000030.1 coordinate 35,850, forward strand.
TATCTCCATGCGCGCCGCCTGGCCGATGGCGCGGATGGTCTCGCCCTTGTGGCCGAGCACGATCTTCTTCTGGCTGTCGCGCTCGACATAGATGGTCTGGTCGATGCGCACCGAACCATCCGGCTTCTCTTCCCATTTCTCGGTCTCGATGTGCGAGGAATAGGGCAATTCCTGATGCAGCCTGAGATAAAGCTTCTCGCGCGTGATCTCGGCCGCGAGCTGGCGCATCGGCAGGTCCGAGATCTGGTCTTCCGGATAGTACCAGGGACCGACCGGCAGAGCCTCGGCCAGATAATCGAGCACGTCCTTGCAGCCGGAACCAGTCAGCGCCGAAACCATGAAGGTGCGCTTGAACGGCACCCTTTCGTTCGCTGCCGCCGACAGAGCCAGCAGCGCTTCGTGCTTGACGCGGTCGACCTTGTTGAGGATCAGCACCATCGGCTGGCGCACATCCTTCAGCCGTTCGAGGATGGCGTCGGCGTCGCCCCTGATGCCGCGTTCGGCGTCGATCAAAAGCAGCACGATATCGGCGTCCTTGGCCCCGCCCCAGGCGGTGGTCACCATCGCCGTGTCGAGCCTCCGCTTCGGCTTGAAAATGCCGGGCGTGTCGACGAAAACGATCTGCGCATTGTCATGCGTGGCGATGCCGCGCACGATGGCGCGGGTTGTCTGCACCTTGTGGGTGACGATAGACACCTTGGCGCCGACCAATTGGTTGACCAAGGTCGACTTGCCCGCATTGGGCGCGCCGATCAGCGCGACAAAGCCGGAATGCGTGGCGGCTGCGGTCGCCGGCTCTTCGGTGGCGGTCATGCCGCACTCCCTTCACTTGAGCGCGCGCGCTCCGATTTTTGGGCCGATGCGGTGGCCCAGACGCCTTCGCGCAAAAGAAATGCCGAAGCCGCCGCTTCTTCGGCCACCCTGCGGGAGCCGCCAGTACCGCTTATCGGCGCAAAGCCGCGGACCTGCAAGGACACCGTGAAGACGGGCTGGTGGTCCGGGCCTTCGCGTTTCTCGATCACATATTCGGGGCGCGCATCGCTGGCCTTGGCAATCCATTCCTGCAGATCGGATTTCGGATTGAGCGGCTTTGCGATCACCGTATGCGAGCGCGGTTCCCAGTAGCGCAGGACGAACCGCCGCGCGGCCTCCATGCCACCGTCGACGTAAACCGCCGCGATCAGGGCTTCTACCGCATCCGCCAGATAGTTTCCGCCCGAGCCCCGCGACCGCATCTTCAAGGCAGAATCGGCGCGGACCAGATCCTCCAGCTGCATTTCGATGCCGATTTCGGAGCATGTCCGCGCATCGACCAACGCATTGAAGCGCGGGGCGATTTCACCTTCCGGCGCATCAGGAAATTTCTCGAAAAGCATATCGGCGACGACAAGCCCGAGCACGCGGTCGCCAAGAAATTCAAGACGCTGGTTGTTGGTGGCCGCCTTGACCGCACTGGAATGCGTCAGGGCGGTCTCAAGCAAACGGACATCCTTGAAGACGTGGCCGGTCTTGGCCTTCACCAAACCGGCCAGAGTTTCGCCTGTCGGACGCTTCAAAGCCATCAATTGACGAAGTGGAACAGGCGCGAAGCGCGCATCAGCGACGGCCATTTCCAGATTTCGAGAGGGCTCGCCTTGCCGGCGATCGAGAAGAAAACAAGATTGGCGCGGCCAACCAGATTTTCCGCGGGAACGTAGCCGACAGTGAAACGGCTGTCGGCGGAATTGTCCCGGTTGTCGCCCATCATGAAGTAATGGCCGGGCGGCACGTCGAATTCGCGGGTGTTGTCGCCGATTGAATTCGAATTCAGGTCGAGCGTGTCGTAGCTGACGCCGTTGGGCAAGGTCTCACGATAGACATCGATCGGGCGCGATTCCTCGGTGATGTCGGGATTGTCGATCTGGCCTGTTTTCACGCGCGGCACGCCGACGCCGTTGATGAAAAGCTGACCGTCCTTGACCTGGATCTTGTCACCCGGCAGGCCGACAACGCGCTTGATGTAGTCGACGGACGGATCAGGCGGGAACTTGAAAACCGCTACGTCGCCGCGCTTCGGCTCGGAGCCCCAGATGCGGCCCGAAAAAATATCGGGTCCAAAAGGCAGCGAATAGCGCGAATAGCCATAGGACCATTTGGTAACGAACAGATAGTCGCCTTCCAAAAGCGTCGGCCGCATCGATCCTGATGGGATCGAAAAAGGCTGGAACAGCAGCGTGCGGATGACCAGGGCGAGCAAAAGCGCCTGGACGATGACGCTGACGGTCTCGCCAAGCCCGCCGGATTTCTTCTCGGATTTTTCAGCCACGCTCATGTCGTCCTCGATTGTGCGTTGGATGGTATAGAGTCTCGGCGCGCGCTGGGCAACGTCAATGCCGGTCGTCAGAGGCAATCAATGTGGCGCTTCTTCGACGGGCAGCGCCTCGATGATCACAAAGGCTTGAGCGAGCGGGAAATCATCCGTGATGGTGAGGTGGATTGCCGCCCGATGGCCCTTTGGCAGGATTTTGTCCAGCCTGGCCTGCGCTCCTCCCGTCAGCGCCATGGTCGGCGCGCCACTTGGCAGGTTGACGACACCCATGTCGCGCCAGAACACGCCCTGCGCCAGACCAGTGCCCAGCGCCTTGGCGCAGGCTTCCTTGGCAGCGAAGCGCTTGGCGTAGGAGGCAGCACGCGCCCGCCGGTTTTCGGAGCGGGCCTGTTCGATCTCGGTGTAGATTCTCTGGATGAAACGCTGACCATGACGCTCCAGCGATTTCTCAATGCGTCTGATGTCGATCAGGTCGCTGCCGATGCCGATAATCATCGCGCAGTGGAACCGATGCTTGCGCCGGGATGGGACGATTGCGCATGCCGGCTTGCGCGCTCGGCCAGACGTTTGCGCCGCTGTTCCCGGAAAGCGTTCATACCCCAGCGCGTGATGGCGTAGAACAACAGCCCGAACACCAGTCCGAGCGGTACCGCGCCTATCAGCATCGGTTCAAGGACCGGTTTCCATAATTGCGCGAAGGAGAGGTTATGCAGCATCTCACCCAGATGTGCCGGCGGCCCATGCGTCGGCAGGCGGTCATGCAGGATGAGCTTGCCCGTTTCCCACGACGCGCCCCATAGCAATGGGAAGGTCAGCGGGTTGCCGAAAAAAACCGCACCAAGCGCCGCCGCCACCAGATTGCCGGCGATCACCCAGCACAGGATGGCAGCGATGATGAAATGGAAACCGACGGGGAAGAATGAAGCAAAGACACCGGCCGCAACGCCGGCCGCCACCGCATGCGGTGTGGCCTTCAGCCGCAGGATGCGCTTGGAAAAATACTGAAGCGAGCGCGAAAACGAGCGGCGCGGCCAAAGGTAGGTACGCACCCGCTCATAAAGGCCATCAGGCTTGCGGCGTCGAAAAAGCACTCTGTTCCCGTTCCACAGCGCCCGCAACGGCACCTTCAGCCGGGCGTGGCAGCCACATCTTGCGCTTGACGATCACCCTATGGCAATCGCCACCTTATATAATGACGCGCTGGCGCAAGAACAACCAAACACCTTCTGTGCGCCGCGCTTGTTGCCGCCCTTCGGGGCGGCAGGTCTTGCTTCCAACATTGGACAATCGCGGCGAATTTAGGGAACCGGCAGTCGCATTGCGAAGGGCGCAGCGTCGCAGGCGGCTACGGCAGATATTCGCTGACCTCGACCAGATTGCCGTCCGGGTCACGGAAATAAACCGACATCATCGGACCGCGGGCCCCGATACGTTCAACCGGGCCGAGTTCCACCACCACACCATTGGCCGCGAGTCGGGCACGGACCTCATCCAGTGGCCGGTCGGTGATCAGGCAGAAATCACCTGATCCTGATGTCGGTGACTTCGCCTTTGGCTCGAAAGTGCGGCCGACCTCATGCACATTGATCTTATGGGCACCGAAAGCCAGCGCCGTCGGCCTATCCGCCGCGTCGATGCGCTCAAAGCCCAGCACGCGCTGGTAAAACTCGCAGGTCTCTTCCAGCGAAGCGACCGTCAGCACGAAATGATCGATGCCGGCGATCATTTCCAATTTGTCTTCACGCATGTCGTTTTCCCCAAAAACCGCCGCACACTTTTGGGCGACATGCCCCGTCAGATGTTGCGGCTGCCGGGCTTGATCGCCGGGATGGCGGCAAGGTCCGGCGGCAGCCGGTCGGCCGGATAGGCCGGGACCTCATACTCGGCAAGCGCGATGAGCGGCACGCCGACATCAGTCTTGCCGGCCGAACGGTCAATGATGCAGGCCGCGGCCACCACCTCGGCGCCAAGCTCGCGCAGGCACTCGATGGTCTCGCGGATCGACAGGCCGGTGGTGACGATGTCCTCGACGATGACGACACGCGAACCGCTGGCGATCTCGAAGCGGCGCAAGCGGAACTCGCCCCCTTCCCGCTCGACCCAGATCGCCGGCACGCCGAGATGGCGCGAGGTCTCATAGGCCGGGATCAGCCCGCCGATCGCTGGGCCGACGACATAGTCGATCTTGCCGGGCACGCTTGCGCGGATCTTCTCCGCCAGCGCCTTGCACAGAAGCTCGGTCTTGTCGGCATGCATGAACACACGCGCCTTCTGCAGGAAGACCGGACTGCGCAGGCCCGAGGTCAAAATGAAATGCCCTTCCAGAACAGCACCCGCCTCGCGGAAAATGCCCAGCACTTCGTCGGTGTTCATGTCTGCCTCTTTTTGATTGATCATGATCTCTGGACAAACGGTTCCCGTTTGTCCGAGAAAACCGGTCTCCGCTTTTCGGGATCATGGCCTAGCCGTTCACGCGCCTCGCATCGCTGACGCTCGAATTGTCCTTGAGCTGCGACAGCAGCCGGTTGAGGTGCTTGAGATCCCAGACTTCGAGATCGATCAGCATTTCGGTGAAGTCGGGCGCGGTGCGCACCATCGACAGCGTATGGATGTTTGCGTCGTTCGAGGCAACCACCTGCGCTATATCGGCGAGTGACCCCGGCGCGTTGATGGCGGTGACCGAGACGCGCGCCGGAAAGCGTTCCTTGGTGCGCTCGTCGATGTCCCAGCGCACGTCGATCCAGCGCTCGGGCTGATCGTCGAACGCCTGCAGCGCCGGCGACTGGATCGGATAGATGGTGATGCCGGTGCCCGGCTGGACGATGCCGACGATGCGATCGCCGGGCACTGCCCCCTCAGGCGCGAAACGCACCGGCAGGTCGCCGCGCACGCCGCGGATCGGCACGGCGCCATCGCGCGGCTGGTCCTTGTCCTTGCGCGCGGCGCGACCCGGAATCTGGAACAGCATGCCGGCGGCATTGCGGATTTTCGACCAGCCCTCCTCGCGCGGCTTGGGGACGGCCGTGGTGACGCGCTCATCCTTGTAGTCGGGGAATACCGCCTTCATGACGTCGGTGGAGGCGAGTTCGCCACGCCCGACAGAGGCCAGCACATCCTCGATGTCCTTGCGCGCCAGCCGGTGCAGCACCTGCTTCAGGCTCTCCTTGGTGAAGGTCTTGCCGGCGCGCTCGAAGGCGCGTTCCAGGATGCGGATGCCGAGGCCCGAATACTGCTTGCGGATGGCGTTCTTGGTGGCCCGGCGGATGGCCGAGCGTGCCTTGCCGGTGACGACGACCGATTCCCACGCCGCCGGCGGCACCTGCGCCTTGGAGCGGATGATCTCGACCTCGTCGCCGTTCTTCAGTTCCGTCATCAGCGGCATGATGCGGCCGTTGACCTTGGCACCGACGCAGGTGTCGCCGACATCGGTGTGCACCGCGTAGGCGAAGTCGATCGGGGTCGCGCCACGCGGCAGCGCAATCAGCATGCCTTTCGGGGTGAAGCAGAACACCTGGTCCTGGAACAGCTCCAGCTTGGTGTTTTCGAGGAAATCCTCCGGATTGTCCCCCTCGGCAAGCTGCTCGATGGTGCGCCGGAGCCAGGCATAGGCGTTGGTCTCCTTCGAAATCGCGTGGGCGGCAACGTTGGTCTTGCCGCCGGTGTCCTTGTAGATCGAATGCGCGGCGACGCCGTATTCGGCGATCTTGTTCATCTCTCGGGTGCGGATCTGCAGCTCGACACGCTGGCGCGACGGGCCGACAATGGTGGTGTGGATCGACCGATAATCGTTCTGCTTCGGCGTCGAGATGTAGTCCTTGAAGCGGCCCGGCACCATCGACCACGCGGTGTGGATGGCGCCAAGCGCCCGGTAACAGTCCTCGACCGTGTCAACGACGACGCGGAAGCCGAAAATATCCGAGAGCTGCTCGAAGGACAGCGCCTTGGCCTCCATCTTGCGGAACACCGACCACGGCTTCTTCTGCCGGCTCTTCACGCCGGCGTTGATCGCATGCTTCTCGAACAGCGTGGACAGCGCCTTTTCGATGTCCGTCAGCACGCCCTTGTTGCGCTCGAAGATTTCGGCAAGCCGTGCGGTGACGGCGCGATAGGCTTCAGGATTGATGAAGCGGAAGGCGATCTCCTCCAGCTCCTCGCGCATGCCTTGCATGCCCATGCGCCCGGCCAGCGGCGCATAAATATCCATCGTCTCCTCGGCGATGCGCAGGCGCTTGGCCTCCGGCATGTGGTCGAGGGTGCGCATATTGTGCAAACGGTCGGCGAGCTTGACCAGCAGCACGCGGACATCTTCCGAAATCGCCAGCAGAAGCTTTCTCAGGTTTTCCGCCTGCTCGGCCTTCTTCGAGACGAGATCGAGCTTCTTCAGCTTGGTCAGGCCCTCGACAAGCTTGCCCATTTCGGGTCCGAACAGATCGTCGATCTCGGCCCGTGTGGCGGTCGTGTCCTCGATGGTGTCGTGCAGCAGGGCGACCGCGATCGTCGCCTCGTCCATATGCATTTCGGTGAGGATGGCGGCGACTTCGAGTGGATGCGAGAAATACGGATCGCCGGAAGCGCGCTTCTGGTGGCCATGCTTCTGCATGGCATAGACATAGGCCTTGTTGAGCAACGCCTCGTTGACGTCAGGCTTGTAGCGCTGGACGCGCTCGACAAGCTCATACTGACGCATCATGGGCGGAATCTCGCAGCGGTGAAATGGATCATGCGCCGCACTGCTGTACGGCGCATGTCATAGATAGCCACGAAACTGCCAGGACGGAAGGGCCGGATGCTTGATCCAGGCTCTTAGTAGTCGTCGCTCTTTTCCGGCGGCACCAGGCCCTCGATGCCGGCCAGGAGATCTTCCTCGGTCATGCGGTCGAAGGTGATGTTCTCCTCGGCGTCATCGGCGTCGGTGGCAGCAACAGCGGCGCCGGTCTGATCGGCAATCGCCTCGCCGTCGGCCTCGGGCTCGTCGACCTCGACATGCTTCTGCAGCGAATGGATCAGATCTTCCTTGAGGTCGTCGGGCGACAGCGTCTCATCGGCGATCTCGCGCAGCGCCACGACCGGGTTCTTGTCGTTGTCACGCGGCACGGTGATCGGCGCGCCCTGGCTGATCTGGCGGGCGCGGTGGCCGGCCAAGAGCACCAGCTCGAAGCGGTTGTCGACCTTGTCGATGCAATCTTCAACAGTTACGCGGGCCATGGATTGCCCCTTTCATGCGATGGATTTGATGGAAAACAGGCGCGGTCCATAACCCGAACGCCGCCAAAATACAAGCATCATGGCAATGGCCGGGCTGCAGGGCGCCCGATCCTTCGTTCAAACACCCGATTCGGCAAAACCTGTCTGTGCTTATGTGTTCGGTCTCCCGATCACAATTGCTTGCAGTGCCGCACGCGCCCTTGGATTGCCGTGAATCTGGCGCTATCTCGGATGCGTAGAGGTCAGCCGGTTTATTATGAGCCTGACCGAACGTCGCTATCGCATTTCGTTTAGACGGCCGTTTATTTCGAGAAGGATATTTTCCATGTTCGACCCTCGTGAAAAAATCGCCCTATTCATCGACGGCGCCAATCTCTACGCGACGTCGCGCGCACTCGGCTTCGACATCGACTACCGCAAGCTTCTGTCAAGCTTCCAGAAGCGCGGCTATCTGCTGCGCGCCTATTATTACACGGCACTGGTCGAGGATCAGGAATACTCCTCGATCCGTCCGCTGATCGACTGGCTCGACTATAACGGCTTCAAGGTGGTCACCAAGCCGGCCAAGGAATTCACCGACTCGACCGGTCGCCGCAAGATCAAGGGCAACATGGACATCGAGCTTGCGGTCGATGCGCTGCAGCTTGCCGACGTCGTCGACCACTACGTCATCTTTTCCGGCGACGGCGACTTCCGCACGCTGGTCGAGGCGCTGCAGCGGCGCGGCCGCAAGGTGTCGATCGTCTCAACCATGGCCTCGCAGCCGCCGATGATCTCCGACGATCTGCGCCGCCAAGCCGATCATTTCATCGACCTGACGACGCTGAAGAACGAAGTTGGCCGTGACCCGTCCGAGCGCCCAGTGCGCCGGCCCGAGCCGGCCGAAGTCGACGAGGACGATTACTGAGGCCGGTCGCCTTGACCGCCCTTTCCGCCTCCGAACCCGGCCGCGATTGCCCGCTCTGCCCGCGGCTGCATGATTTCATCGCCGAATGGCGGCAGCGCGAGCCGTCCTGGTTCAATGCGCCGGTGCCGACTTTTTTGCCTCTCGAAGGCGACGCGGCGGTTCAGTTGCTGATCGTCGGGCTGGCGCCTGGCCTTCGCGGTGCCAATCGAACGGGCCGCCCGTTCACCGGCGACTATGCCGGCGACCTGCTCTACTCGACGATGATTTCGCACGGTTTCGCGCGCGGAGAGTTCAAGGCCCGGCCAGATGACGGATTGGAGTTGGTCGGCACCGCGATCACCAACGCGGTGCGCTGCGTGCCGCCGGAGAACAAGCCGGTGGGCGCAGAGATTGCCACCTGCCGGACATTCCTGGTGCCGACGATCGCCAGGTTCCCGAACCTGCGCGCCGTGCTGGCACTGGGATCAATCGCGCATCAGTCGACGGTGCGGGCGCTGGGCGGGCGCGTCGCCGCTTACCCGTTCAAGCATGGCGGGCAGTTGCCGGCCGGCGGCGTGACTTTGTTTTCGAGCTATCATTGCTCGCGGTACAACACCAACACCGGCGTGCTGACCGAAGCGATGTTCGTGAGTATTTTCAGCCAGATAGCGACGTTCCTGCGGACATAGAGGATGTTTCTGCGGGAATAGAGTTGGGTGCCGGCAGACTTGTCAGCGTGACGGCGCAGACAGCGCGGTCAAAACGGCCGGCCCACCCTGCAGCACATTCAGATCGACGTCACCGCTGATGCCGTCGACGCGACCCCTGTTGTGGTACTGCCAGTAGACCCAGTCGCCGCGGTCCGGCTCCAGAAGCAATGAGCGAAGCCAGAGCGAACGGGCAGCGATGCGCCCGGCATAGGTCTGCGCTGCCTCATCAGTCAGATAGACAATCGCGGGTTTGCCGAACGTCGCCTCGACAGGGGCAAGGAAGGCGGCCAGTTCGGCGTTCAATTGTTCGGGCGTTGGCCGCTGCGGGCAGTTGCCGCCGAATTCGATGTCTACCACCGGGGGCAGCAAGGGTTGGTCGCGCGGCACCACCGAGATGAAATTCTTCGCCTGGTCGGCGCCAGGCCGGCAAAAGGTGAAAAAGTGATAGGCGCCGACGGCGAGACCGGCGGCGCGGGCCTCTTCCAGATTCCTCGCGAAGGCATCGTCGACATGATCGCCGCCTTCGGTCGCCTTGATGACTGCAAAGGCGACATCGTCGGCGGCAACACGCCGCCAATCGATCCGACCCTGATGATGGGAGACATCGATGCCCCTCACCGGATACTTGTTGCGGTCCGGCGAGAATGTCCTGAAATAGAGATAGCCGCCCGCAGCGACAAAACACACCAAAACCAGGCTGGCTAGACCGAAAAGGACAATCCGGTTCTTCAAACGAATAGCCCCAGCCTACCCACGCTCCTTCAGCAGCCGACCCTTCTCGCGCGACCAGTCGCGCTGCTTCTCCGATTCGCGCTTGTCGTGCAGTTTCTTGCCGCGGCCGAGGGCGAGCAGCAGCTTGGCGCGGCCCTGGTCGTTGAAATAGATTTTCAGCGGCACCAGCGTCATGCCTTCGCGGTCGACGCTCTGTGACAGTTTCGCCATTTCGCGCTTGTTGAGCAGCAGCTTGCGGCGCCGCCGCGGCTCATGGTTGAAGCGGTTGGCCTGCAGATATTCCGGCAGATAGGAGTTGATCAGCCAGATCTCGCCGCCTTCGACCGAGGCATAGCTGTCCTGGATGTTGGCCTGGCCCTGGCGCAGCGACTTGACCTCGGTACCGGTCAGCACCAGACCGGCCTCGACCGTGTCGAGCACCTCGTAGGAAAATCGCGCCTTGCGGTTTTCCGAAACGGTCTTGTTGTTGGGATCGGCTTTTCTGACCTGGTTCATGATGCGGAGAGGTGGCGCCTCATCCCTAATTAATCAAGCCGGCGTGCTTCATGGCCGCATCAATCTTTGCCGCGGTCACATCCTCGACCGTAACAAGCGGCGAACGCAGCACGTTTTCGACCTTACCCAGCTTCGACAGCGCGTATTTCGCGCCGGAGACGCCAGGCTCGATGAAGATCGCCTTGTGCAGGGGCAGCAGACGGTCCTGCAACTCCAAGGCCTTGGCGCTGTCGCCGGACAGCGTTGCTTCCTGGAATTCGGCACAGAGCCGCGGCGCGACATTCGATGTCACCGAAATGCAGCCGACGCCGCCATGCGCGTTGAAGCCAAGCGCCGAAGCGTCCTCGCCCGAGAGCTGGATGAAATCCTTGCCGCACGTGGCGCGCTGCTCGGAGACCCGTTCGACCTTGCCGGTGGCATCCTTGACGCCGACGATGTTCTTGAAGTCGTGTGCCAGCCGGCCCATCGTCTCCGGCATCATGTCGATGACCGAGCGCGGCGGGATGTTGTAGATGATGATCGGCAGCTTGGTCGCCCTGGCGACGGCAGCGAAGTGCTCGTAAAGGCCGCGTTGCGTCGGCCTGTTGTAATAGGGCGTGACGACCAGGGCGGCATCAGCGCCCGCCTTCTCGGCATATTGCACGAGGCCAACGGCTTCCTCGGTGTTGTTGGAACCGGCGCCGGCGACGACCGGAACGCGTCCCTTGGCAACCTCGATGCAGACCCTGACGACCTGGCGATGCTCGTCATGCGACAGCGTCGGCGACTCGCCGGTCGTGCCCACGGGAACCAGTCCTGTAGTGCCTTCCGCGAGTTGCCATTCGACGAACGCGCGAAAGGCTTTCTCGTCGAAACGCCCGCTCTTTTCGAACGGTGTCACGAGCGCAGTAAGCGAGCCTCTCAGCATATCGTCCAACTCCTTGCCACTTCTGGTGTTTTGTTTCGGGTTTGTGGTCGCGCCTTCTAGCCGAAAGCGAAGCGGCGCACCATAGTCTCGACATGGTTGCGCGGCAAGCATTGCCATGGTGCCAGCAAGCGCAATTCGAACGGCCTCGCTAACTCTTTGTTTACGGGCTCTTCACGACCTAAGTTTAGGCTTCGAGGCATCTTCGCCAGCTTGTGGAATGCCAGGACAAGGAAAGACTTAAGGACCATGCCGGGCGGTCGGCCTCACCTTTTCGCGCTGCTTGGCGCCACGCTCGCGCTGATGCCGGGCATGGCGATCAGCGGTAGCGTGGACGTACGGGTCACCTCAGCCATTCCGATTCCAGGCGCGGCAATTGCGCTGCCAGACCTGCAGGAAAGGACGCGACAGGCGCCCTTGCCGGACGTCGCTCCCCTGAAAAGCGGGCTGGATGCGTTGGCGGCGGGCGATAGTCCCCGCGCTCGTGGAGTGCGCGATGCCCTTCCGGCTCAGTCGCTCGACCAGCATATCCTTGCCTGGGCGATCGCGCTTTATGGCGGCGACAAGGTTCCTAGCGGCGATATCACTGCTGCGGCCAGGATGCTGCCCAACTGGCCGGGGACCGTCGCCCTGCGCAAGAACAGCGAGCGCGCGCTCTATCGCGAGAACCCTGCCCCCGACATCGTTATCAGGGCGTTCGACGGCAGCCAGCCGCAGACATTCGAAGGCGTGATGGTTCTCGCCCGCGCCTATGTGGGGTCGGGCAATACCAAGGCGGCGCGTTCCGTTCTGTCGCCCTTCTGGCGCACCGCGATCCTGGAGGCCAAGGACGAGGCGGCGCTGATCAAGGAATTCGGCAGCCTGATCCCGGCCGCCGACCACCGCTTTCGCATGGAGCGTATGTTCTATGCCGACCGTGCGAATTCCGCCCTGCGTGTCGCCGGCCTTGCCGGTGCCCGGCAGCTCGCCGATGCATGGGCGGCGGCCGACAAAGGCGACAAGAACGCGCCCAAGCTGCTGAAGGCCGTGCCGGCAATGCAACGTTCGGCCGGCTACTTCTTCGCTCAGGCCGAATATCTGCGCAAGCAGGAGGATTTTGCCGGCGCTGCAGCCATTGTGATGCAGGCGCCGACTGATCGCGAAGCTCTGGTCGATCCGGATGCCTGGTGGGTCGAGCGCCGGGTGCTGTCGCGCGAACTGGTAGACCAGGGCGACATGAAGACCGCGTACAAGATCGTCGCCACACACGCCGCCGAAAGTGCCACCAGTGCGGCGGACGCCGAATTCCACGCCGGTTGGTACGCGCTGCGTGGGCTGAACGACCCCAAGCTTGCCGCAACGCATTTCGCCCGCATCGCCGACCTTGCCCAAGGGCCGATGACGCTGTCGCGCGCTTATTACTGGCTCGGTCGTGCCGCCGAAGTCGGCGGCCCTGGCAACGCCAAGGATTATTTTGCGCGCGCCGCTGCCTACGGCACGACATTTTACGGCCAGCTTGCCGCCGAACGTGTCGGCCGGCAGGCGCTCAACATCGTCTATCCCTCGCCAAGTGTAGCCGACCGGCAGAATTTTGCCGGCCGCGAAGCAGTCAGCGCCATCAAGCGGCTGCAGGAGGCGGGCTACGACCGCTATGCCGAGACGCTCTATCGCGACCTTGCCGGGCAGTTGACCAGTCCGGGGGAACTGGCGCTGCTCGCTGTCCTTGCCGAAAAGCAAGGGAACCATTTCATGGCGCTGAAAATCGGCAAGATCGCTGGAGCGCGCGGCATCGATGTCGGCGCATTGTCGCATCCGCTCGGCGTCATTCCCGATTCGGCTGACATTTCCGGCTCGGGCAAGGCGCTGGCCTATGCGATCGCCCGCCAGGAAAGCGAATTCAACATCGGCGCCGTATCGAGCGCCGGCGCGCGCGGGCTGCTGCAACTGATGCCGGGAACCGCAAGGCAACTGGCGAAGAAGGCCGGGCTGCAGTTTTCGCAAACACGGCTGACCACCGATGCCGGCTACAACGCGACGCTTGGTTCGGCCTTCCTCGGCGAACAGCTCGACCGCTTCAACGGCTCCTACGTGCTGACCTTCGCCGGCTACAATGCCGGCCCCAACCGGGCCAGCCAGTGGGTGGCCAGATATGGCGACCCGCGCGGCAAGGACATCGACGCGGTCGTCGACTGGATCGAGCGGATTCCCTACACGGAAACAAGAAGCTACGTGCAGCGCGTGATGGAGAATTACGAGGTCTACAAGATGCGTATTTCCGGCAAATACGACATTGTCGGGGATCTGGTGAACGGGCGGAGTTGAGGGCTCGAGAGGCGACTCGCCGAAGCTGCCAATCTCCCCCCCTTGCGGGGGAGATGCCTGGCAAGGCATTGGGGGGTTCCTCGGCTATCAGCGTTGTTTCTTTACCGGTTGTGGCCCAAGGTCGGCATTCCTACACCCCCTCTGGCCTGCCGGCCATCTCCCCCGCAAGGGGGGAGATTGGCAGCTCCAGCGTCCGCCCTCTGTTTGACCACTCCTGCCTTCGCCTGTAGCAGTCGCAAGGCGATCAGGCGGCCAGAAGGAATCGCGTCCAGATGCCAAACGACCAGGGCTTTTCCGACTTCTTCTACAGCGCACCGGATGGGCTAAAACTTCATGCGCGCGTCTACGGCGAGGCCAATACCGGACCCTGGCCGGTTGTCTGCCTGCCTGGCCTGACCCGCAACGCCAGGGATTTTCACGAGCTGGCGCTCTATCTGTCGACGGATGCAGCAACTCCGCGAAAGGTCATCGCCTTCGACTACCGTGGGCGGGGGCAGTCAACCTATGACCCCGACGTCAAAAATTACAATGTCGGCGTGGAGGCCGGCGACATCCTGGCCGGGCTGACGGCGCTGAACATCGGAGAGGCGGCCTTCATCGGCACCTCGCGTGGCGGGCTGATCATCCATGTGCTCGGGATGATGCGGCCATCCGTCCTGAAAGCCATTGTTTTCAACGACATCGGACCGGTGATCGAGATGGCCGGACTTGCCCATATCCAGTCTTATCTCGAGCGCGACCCGGCACCGAAAACCCGCGCACAGGCGACCGCCGCCCAGCGCAGCGTGCATGGCGAAGACTTCTCCGCCCTTGCCGGCGCCGATTGGGATCGGATGGTACGGGCTCTCTACCGCGAAACGAATGGTGGGCTGGTGCCGGATTTCGATCCGAAGCTGGTGGATACCGTTGCGAGCCTCGACCTGACGCAGCCTCTGCCTGATCTATGGCCTCAATTCGAGGCGTTGGCCGCCATCCCGCTGCTCGCCATACGTGGTGCCAATTCGAGATTGCTGTCCATAGACACGCTCAAGCAGATGCGAGCGCGCCATTCCATGATGGAAGCGATCACAATCAAGGGCCAGGGCCATGCGCCATTCCTCGAAACTGGCGACTTGCCGGACGCCATCGCAGTTTTTCTTGATCGGGCCGAGCGAAAGAATATCCCGAAGTAACTCCCATGACCAAACAAGGCACGGGATAGCTCCGATAGTATAGGCAGGATTCTTCAGCCTACTTGGCTTTTGAACTTTTCCGACTCGCTTTCGGCGACTCCTTTGCAGCGGCGGCTGCCTCGCCCCTCTTTTTCCGCTCTGCCGTCGGCGACGAAGGCGTCGTCACGGGCGAAGAAAACATGGAGCCTTCAGCGCAATTGCCGCCCGGCTGAGTCGATCGAGGCGTTTCCAGCACGATGACACAGCCATCGAGATCGTTGGTGGCCAGATGCGCGTAGCGCATCGTCATCGACAGCGTTTGGTGGCCGAGCCACATCTGCACGCGCCTGATGTCGATGCCGCCCTGGACAAGCCGCGAGGCGCAGGTATGGCGCAGTATGTGCGGCACCACCTGGTCGTCGGCGCCGAGGCCGACTTCGGCCTTCGCGTCGTTCCAGATGGCGCGGAACTGTGCTTGGCTGAGCTTGGTGAACGGTCCTTTGGGCCGGCGACCCTCAGTGGGAGGCAGCTTGATGACCTCCTTGACCCGCTCGGTCATTGGAATGGTGCGGCTGCGGCCGGATTTGGTGATCCAGAAACTGACGCGATGCTCCTGGATATCGTTCCAGATTAGCCCAAGCGCCTCGCCGAGGCGGCATCCGGTGTCGACAAGGAAGACGGAAAGCCTGTAGGCATCCTCGCTGCGGCTCTTGATGGCGGCGAACAGGCGCGCCTCTTCGTCCCTTTCGAGGAAGCGAATCCGACCCGCCCGCTCCTTCTGGCGGCGGAACTCGGGCAGGCTGTGGATATCTCCCATCTTGTGAGCCTTGCGCAGCAGTTTGCTGAGGGCAGCCATCTTTCGATTGATGGTTGCGTTGCTGTTGCCGCGCTGGCGCAAGGTGCCGATAAGGTTGTCCAGGGTACTTTGGTCAAAGGCGCTGAAACGCTCCCCAAGGAGAATCTCGTCTATTTCGCCGATGAACGAGCTGACATTATACTTATGCCGCCCATCATCCCATAATATGTCCCGATATGCTGAAAAAAGATCTCCGACCCGATGCGACTTTACTTCTCTAATCTTGTTGTAGGTGTATCGAATCTTCGGACTTTGAGAAGAAAACATCGAAAAATGATCAGAGGGTTCACCCTCTTGAATCGCTTCGTTCGTCATCATTTGCCACACCCCCGAGTGGATAGATCAGCCCTATCCGCTTGGAAGCGTCCTTTCAAGAGATTTGAATCACGCGATTGTGATTTCATCCGCACATCAGCGGATCCCACGAAATCACTCACGGACCCTATTCAGCTACCGTTACCCCCATCCTTCTGTTGCGTTGACCCAGTCACGAAACAAAACAGCCCGGGCGTTGTGCGCCCGGGCTGGATTTCACCTGTAAGGAACCAGCCCTTAGAAGGAGCGCTGGAAGCGGAGGAGACCGCCGAGGCTGCTCTTCTTGTCGGCGTGGGTCCAGTTCGAGAAGTCGAGGTCATCGAACTTACCAGCATTCAGGTAGTCGACTTCGGCCGTGATCGTGAAGCCGGGAACGATGTCGTACGCGACATTGGCGGCAACGCCGAGGTTCTTCCAATCGTCATACGACACCTGGAGGTTGAACGAGGTCTTCTCGTTGAACTTGTAGGTGCCACCGCCCCATACTGCCCAATTGCCGCCCCACTGCTTGTAGAAGCCGCGGCCGTCGTTGAAGTCGGTGAGGTTATCGTCGGTGCCGTAGCCGGCCATCAAGAACAGCGACAGTTCGTTGGTCGCATTCACGTCCAAACGAACCTTGCCGGCGACTTCTTCGTAGTTGCTGTCATAAGCAACGACGCCGGTGATCGCGCCCCAGCCCTGCGTCCACTTCACGCCGCCGACGACATGCGGAACATAGCTGTCGATCGTGTCGAAACCAGAACCTTCTTCCAGCGAGACCACTGCCGAGAAGCCGTTGCCGGCATCGAAGTAGTACTGAACGACATTGGTGTCGAAATCGCCATAGGGAACAAGCGTATCCTGGATGACGTTGCCGGCGTAGCCGATGAACGTATCGAAGGCCGATTCGTCCTTACCGACGCGCAGGCCACCGAGCTGGACCCAGGCGAAGTTTAGCGAAGCACCGGTGTTGCCGGCGCCATTGATGTAGTCGCCCGTATCGGCTTGGGCATTTTGGAAGTTGAAGCGGGTCTCGGTGTAGGTCTTCAAGGTGCCGAGTTCGGTTTCCTGGCCGGTCCAGGTCTTCAGAGCGAAGCGGGCCCTCTTCCAGTAGGTAGCGTTGTTGTCATCGTCCATATGGTCTGCGCTGCGAGCACCATCGAAGGAGCCGATGTCGCCGACGCCGATGTCATAACGGATATAGCCGCCGATGCGCAGGCAGGTCTCGGTGCCGGGAATGTAGAAGTAGCCAGCGCCGTAGACGTCACAGATCTTGACGTATTCAGCGGGTTCCGGCTCGGCGACGACGACGGCGTCGGCGGCGCGCGCACCGGAAACTGCGAT
>NZ_JAIUGZ010000031.1:0-26103 GCF_020164875.1 Mesorhizobium sp. CO1-1-8
GAACCGCTTCGACGTTAAATCAGAAGCGGACAGATCATGTGCTACCAAAACCGGACAACTTGATTAGCTACCGACAGGCTTCGCTTGCTGTCTCGTCCTTTCGCCGGTGCGGAAAGATCAAATCAGGCGATTGGTCTCGGCAACGTGCCTGGCACGCCGGACCGTTCCATCGGTGTCGGCGATCCTTCGCTTTGCCGCCTCGTCACTCCTGACGGTCAGCCGGGGCGACTGGATAACGATCGGCTCCGAGATGGGCTATTTCGAAAACGGCTTGCTCAAATGCCCTTCCTGGGACCGACCGAAGGGCGTTGCGCAATCCACCCTCAAGATCGACAAATCGTTCATCGATACGATCAGCACGAATTCCGCCACCAGTTCCGTCAGCCCGCATATCATCGACATGGCCAAAACACTAAAGCTGAATCGTTGCCGAAGGCGTGGAAACGCAGGCGCAGGCCGACTACCTCGCGGCGCGCGACGTCGATGACGGCCAGGGCTGGCTGTTCGCCAGACCCATGCCCGCGTCCGAGTTCATCGCCTACTGTCGCCAGGTGAAGCCGACGGCTTGACGCCCATCGTCCCCAACAAGGCGCAGCGTTCTCAGCACGGTCCGTCGCCAACGACGCGATAGTCCGCGGCACGGGCTTCGCAGGAATTGGGGAAGGTGCGCATCTCGCCATGCCGACGAGCGCACACCGGCGCATATTCGCGGGTGCAGAACGTCTGCTCTTCGCCACCGCCACCGCCACCGCCACCGCCGCCGCTGTCGCGGCATGGACCGTCGCGCACGATGCGGTAGCCGGCCCGGTCGGCAAGACAGGCATTGGCGAAGGTCTGGCGGTCGCCGCCGCGCCGGGCACAGACCGGCTCGTACTGCTTGCTGCAATATTGCGGTTCCGGCCGTGGCGGACGCGGACGTGGCCCTGGTCCGTCATCGACGACGACGGTGCAGGCGGCAAGAATTGCCGACAGCAACAGGATGACAAAACCCTGCCGCGAAAAGATCGCCGCCAGAAATTTCATGATGATCTCCCACGATCGCGTCCCCGGTTACCGATCCTCGCCATTCCCTTGCCAAATGCAACCCCGTTTGAGCCCCGCAAACGACAACGGCGGCTGGACCGCAAGGGAGGTCAGCGCGCCGCCGATGTCTGGCCCATTCGTGGATCGGCTCTGGCCGATGACCCGACCGGCAAGCAAGCCTATGCCGAGCCCATCGATGCTCAGGTCCGTCGATTGATGCGTCGGGATGCGCCAGTGCGGCGGCCCGCGGCGGTATCTTGCAACCATCACGTTTCCGTGCGATAAATTCCGTGTTCGGGCATTTGCGACCCGGAGAGCGGAACGTTTTGGACGACCTTTCCCCGATACTGTGAATCTCTGACGGCCCCGTTTTCGGCGGGGGGTTTGACCATGCGCCAATGCATGACTGCCGAAGCAACCACCGGGAACTGCCCTTTGCGCCAGGCGGCGGGCGGGACCACCAAAGACTGAACGGGTGAAGGAGTTTCCCCAATGGCCCAGACCGGCACCGTTAAATTCTTCAACGCGACCAAAGGCTTCGGTTTCATCACGCCCGATGGGGGCGCCAAGGATGTGTTCGTCCATATCTCCGCGATCGAAGCCTCCGGCTTGCGCACGCTCGTTGACGGCCAGAAGGTCACCTTCGACGTCGAGCCGGACCGCATGGGCAAGGGCCCCAAGGCCGTCAACCTCCGCGCAGCCTGAGCCATCGGCGCGCCGCATGTCACTCGGACGTGCGACGGAGGCTCCATGCCTTCACCTGGCCTGGAGAGGGATTTGAATTTTGAAAGGCGCGGCGATCTTCGTCGCGCCTTTCCTTATCGAAGGCGCGGGCAGCGCATGTCGCCCCAGCGGCTCGGTTATGGGCAACGACTTGCATAAAAACAAAGACCCAAAGCATGCCGCAACGTGCTTTAGACGCCCGCAAAACTTTCCCTTGCCGATGACGCTAAAATAAAGGACAAATTTCCACTCGGGCATTTGCCGGCCCGAGACTGGAGTTTATGGGACAAAGGAGCTTCCCATGCCGCAGACCGGCACCGTCAAATTCTTCAACCATGCCAAGGGCTTCGGCTTCATCACCCCCGATGATGGCGCGAAGGATGTTTTCGTCCATATTTCAGCTGTGCAAGCGTCCGGTCTTCCCGGTCTCGAGGATGGCCAGAAAGTGTCGTTCGACACCGAGCCGGACAAGCGCGGCAAGGGTCCCAAGGCCGTCAACCTGTCGGTCGGCTGAGCCGGCTTCAAACCGGCGATCGCGGGCAGATCGCTCCCTTGAGAGCCTATGATTTTTGACGTCTGTTTTGAATAAACACGTAAAAATCCGTTCAGCCCCCGTTCAGCCACGGTCGCATATTAGTCTTCGGTAAAGCCGGACCGCATCCCCGAAACTGCACGGGCCGGTACGAAGGAGACCGACATGAACCGAATTTTTAAAACCGCCGTCCTGGCCGCTGCCGTGGTCGCTACCACGCTCACGGCTTTGCCCGCCGCCAATGCGCGCGACTGGCGCCGCCATCATGGCCATCATGGCAACGGCGATGCCGTTGCCGCCGGCGTGCTCGGCCTCGCGGCCGGCGCGCTGATCGGTGGTGCATTGGCCAATGACCGGCCGCCGCCCGACGCTGACCGCTACTACGATGACGGTTACTACGATCGTGACGTAGTGATACGCCCGGCCCCGGTGCGCCGCTACTATGCGGAGCCGCGGGTGGTCTACGCCGATCGTTATGCCGAGCCGTGGACGCGTGACTGGTACGAATACTGCTCGGACCGCTACCGCAGCTTCAATTCCCGTACCGGCACGTTCACCGGCAATGACGGCGAACAGCATTTCTGCACTGCCAATTAAACCAAGGGCTTCCCTGCCCCAAAACAGAAAAGCGCTGACCATAAGGCCGGCGCTTTTTTGTTGTGGTCTCTACAATGTCAACGGTCTGCTTGAGGCCGATGACAAACAGCTACGGATCCGAGCCTGGTTCAAGTCAAAAAAGGATTGGTCCGCCTCTCCTCGCCAAAACGTCCGCCGGGACCGTGGCCACATATGAAGCCGATGTCGTCGCCGAGCGGCAGGAGCTTGTCCTTGATCGAAGCGATCAGCGCTGCGTGGTCGCCGCCCGGCAGGTCGGTGCGCCCGACCGAGCCGCGGAACAGCACGTCGCCGACATGGGCGAACTTGGCCGCGCGGTTGTAGTAAACGACGTGACCTGGTGCATGGCCGGGGCAATGCAGCACCTCGAACACATGGCCGCCGAACGACACGGTCTCGCCTTCGGCCAGGAACCGGTCGGGCACGCAGTTGCGCGCTCCGGCGATACCGTAGCGCTTGCCCTGGTTTTCCAGATTGTCGAGCAGCGACTTGTCGGCCTCATGCGGACCGATGATCTCGACGCCGAGCGCCTCCTTCAACTCCATTGCGCCGCCGGCATGGTCGATGTGGCCATGCGTTATCCAGATAGCTCCGGCTGAGATCGCATTGTCCTTCAGCACCGCCAGTACCTTGTCGATATCGCCGCCCGGGTCGACGACGACGCCGCGCTTGTCGTCCATGTCGAACAGGATGGTGCAGTTCTGCTGGAACGGTGTGACCGGCACGATGCCGGCATTGAGCTGACCCATGATCGTCCTTTCGATGTTCACGGGTGATGTAGAGGCGCGGACAAAGGGCGTCCACCCTCGAAAGACGAACAATCGGTAGCTCCGAGAACGGAAATGGGCGACCGAAGCCGCCCATTTGAAAACACCGAAACGGCCTGCCTACTTCTTCATGGCGCCCATGACCGCGCCGAGAATGCCGGTCAGGATCGCGCCGCCGCCGGCGCCGCCGACGATGTTCTGCAGGTTCAGCGCGCTGCCGAGACCACTCGTCGCCGCCGCAGCTGCGTCCGGAGCGATCGCGCCGCCGCCAAGCAGGCTGCCGAGGATCGCCGCACCGCCGACGCCGCCAATGGCTCCGCCCAGAATTTTGGGAAGCTGACCCATCGCCGCCGTTTTGAGCGCCGCACCGACCGCCTGACCACCGATGATACCCGTAATCACCTGTATGATGATCGGAAGAAGCGTGTTCATGTCCATATGATTAGTCCCTCCATAGCTGCCAGCCTCCCGGGCCGACAGCATCATGAGACGCCGAATTGGACGAAAGTCAAATGCAGGAACGCTTAAATAAAAGGGGCGGCCCTAAAACCGCCCCTGCTTGCTAAAAAAGTTGTGACTATCGTTATTCTGCAGCGATCGCGTGCTTGGGCTGAACGGCGGCAGAATAGTCATTCATAAGGTTCTTGGCGATTTCACCGACCTCGAATCGGTAAGGTCCGATCTCCGAAACCGGCGTTACTTCCGCTGCCGTGCCGGTCAGGAAGCATTGTTCGAAGCCCTCCAGTTCTTCCGGCAGGATGGCGCGTTCAATCACCTCCAGGCCGCGATCCTTGGCCAGCCCAATGACCGTGCGGCGGGTGATGCCGTCGAGGAAACAGTCGGGCTTGGGCGTATGGATCTTGCCGTCCTTGATGAAGAAGATATTGGCACCGGTTGCTTCCGCGACCTGGCCGCGCCAGTCGAGCATCATGGCGTCGGCATAGCCCTTGGCCTCGGCGGCATGCTTGGACATGGTGCAGATCATGTAGAGGCCGGCGGCCTTCGACTTGGAAGGCGCGGTGCGCGGGTCGGGCCGGCGCCATTCCGCCACATCGAGACGGATGCCTTTCAGCTTCTGCGCAGGATCGAAATAGCTCGGCCATTGCCAGATGGCGATGGCGCAGTTGATGCGGTTGTTCTGCGCCGAAACGCCCATCTGTTCGCTGCCGCGCCAGGCGATCGGCCGGACATAGGCATCCTGGAAACCCTGCTTCTTCAGAAGCGTGGTGGAGGCGTCGTTGAGCTCCGCCACCGAATAGGGGATCTTGAAACCGAGCAGGCGTGCCGATTCATGCAGGCGCTCGGTGTGTTCGTTGAGCTTGAAGATCTCGCCACCATAGGCGCGCTCTCCCTCGAAAACAGCGCTGGCGTAATGCAGCCCGTGCGTCAGCACATGGATCTTGGCGTCACCCCATTGGACGAACTCGCCGTTCATCCAGATGAAGCCATCGAGTTGATCGAAGGGAACGGATGCCATGTTAACCTCCCACGGGCGGCAGCCCGGATAGTTGTATCGTTGTGTGTTCGCGTCGGCCGCCCAACGCGGCTTCTGTGGTGGAGCGTAGGCGGATAATTGCGCTCTGGCAAACTCAGGAAGTTCCGGAAAAACCGGCTTCCCTTGCCTTTTCGTTCGCAATCCGCCCAAAAGCTTGTCAAAAATTATCATTGCAGGGAAATTACGTCAATAGTACTGACATAATCTCTCTTTCCCACGGAGAAGTAATGACGGATCGAAGCCCAGCCGCCGGAAAACCGATCAGGACCGCGATGTCGGTCGAGGACGGCATCGACTTCGCCATCATCGAGCTGCTCTTCTTTGCCTATCGTGACTTCACCTCCGATCCGGACCAGATCCTAGCCGATTACGGCTTCGGCCGGGCCCACCACCGGGTGCTGCATTTCGTCAACCGCAGGCCGGGCCTGACGGTCGCCGAACTGCTCGACGTGCTGAAGATCACCAAGCAGAGCCTGGCCCGCGTGCTCAAGCAACTGATCGACACCGACCATGTCGTGCAGTTGCAAGGTCCGCGCGACCGCCGCCAGCGCGAACTTTATCCTACAGCCAAAGGCCGTGCGCTGGCGCTGGCGCTGGCGCGGCCACAGTCGCGCCGCATCCATGCTGCATTGGGGGATTCCGGAGTAACCGAACGGACCTTGGTGGAACGGTTCCTCGAAGCGATGGTCAATCCGGAACTGAGGGCGCAGATCGACGTTGGGTCCGCAAAAATGTCAGGGAAAAGCCATGGAGAGCACTGAACGCGTCGATCACGCGGCCGCGCCGGACGACGACGCGCCGCATCTGCTCGTCGTCGACGACGACACCCGCATCCGCAATCTTCTCAAGCAGTATCTGACCGAAAATGGCTTTCGCGTCACCGTCGCCGGCAATGCCGGCGAAGCCAGGCGCAAGCTTGCCGGCCTCGACTTCGACCTTCTGGTGCTGGACGTCATGATGCCCGGCGAGACGGGCGTCGATCTGACCAAGTCGCTGCGGGCCGAAAAGAATGTACCGATCCTGATGCTGACGGCGCTGTCGGAGACCGACAGCCGCATCTCAGGGCTGGAGGCTGGCGCCGACGACTACTTGCCAAAGCCGTTCGATCCGCGCGAGCTGATCCTGCGCATCAACAACATCCTGCGCCGCGGTGGCCCCGCGACCACGCCCAAGGTCGAGCAGCTGGTCTTCGGCCCCTACACCTTCCAGATCGCCAGGCGTGAATTGAAGCGCGGCGGCGAGGCTTTGAAGCTGACCGACCGCGAGCAGGAGATCCTGGCGATCTTCGCCGCGCGGGCCGGCGAGACGATACCCCGCCACGAGCTTGTCGGCGACGATTCGGAAGTCGGCGAGCGCACCATCGACGTCCAGATCAACCGGCTCCGCCGCAAGATCGAGCGCGATCCGTCCAATCCGGTCTGGCTGCAGACCGTACGCGGTATTGGGTATCGGCTCAGCGTGGAATAGAATGCCGCCTGCGGCCGGCTGAACGGCTGCGGGCAAACGAAAAGAGCGAATGGCAACCACGGAACTGGAACAGCCGGGCAATGGCGGCTTGAGCGCACGCGCCGCGCGGACGCTGAAGGCGGTGCCGCGCGCCTGGAACCGCTTCTGGCGCCTTGTCTCGCTCTATATGCCCAAGCGGCTCTATGCCCGCTCGCTGATCATCGTCATCGCGCCGATGATCCTGCTGCAATCAGTCGTCGCCTTCGTCTTCATGGAACGTCATTGGGCAACCGTGACGCAGCGCCTGTCGCAGGCCACCGTGCGCGACATCGCCGCCATCATCGACTTGATCGAGACCTATCCGCGCGATGCCGACTACACCAACATCATCCGCATCGCCCAGGACCGCATGCAGCTGAAGGTCGACCTCTTGCCGCCCGACCCACTGCCCGCGCCCGGCCCAAAGCCGTTTTTCTCGATTTTGGATGATGTTCTCTCTTCCGAGATCACCCGCCAGATCAACCGCCCGTTCTGGATCGACACGGTCGGCAACTCCAACATCGTCGAGGTGCGCGTGCAACTCGAGGGCAAGGTGCTGCGCGTCTTCGTGCGCCGCAGTCAGGCCTATGCCTCCAACACCCACATCTTCCTGATCTGGATGGTCGGCACCTCGCTGGTGCTCCTGATGATCGCCATTCCCTTCCTGCGCAATCAGATCCGGCCGATCCTGATGCTCGCCGAAGCCGCCGAAAGCTTCGGCAAGGGCCGGCCGATGCCGCGCGACTTCCGGCCGCGCGGCGCCGAAGAGGTTCGCCGCGCCGGCTTTGCCTTCATGCAGATGCGCGAGCGCATCGAGCGCCAGATCGAGCAACGCACCGCCATGCTGACCGGCGTCAGCCATGACCTGCGAACCATCCTCACCCGCTTCAAGCTGCAGTTGGCGCTTTCCGGCGGCAAGACCGAGACCAAGGCGGCGCTCGACCAGGACATCGACGATATGCAGTCGATGCTCGAAGGCTATCTCGCCTTTGCCCGTGGCGAGGCTTCGGAAGACGCCGGGCGGTTCGATCTCGAGGCCTATTTCGAGAAGCTCGACGAGGAAGCCAGGCTGCGCAAGCGCAAGCTGTCGACGACGCTTGCCGGAGACCCCGATGTGCATGTGCGGCCGAACGCCTTTGCCCGGCTGATGTCCAACGTCATCGGCAACGCCTTCCGCTATGCCAAGACGGTTGAGGTCAACGCTACCCATGGCCGCGGCTCGCTGCTGGTCACCATCGACGACGATGGTCCGGGCATTCCCGCCGACCGACGCGAAGATGTGTTCAAGCCTTTCGTGCGGCTCGACGAGGCCCGCAACCTCGATGCCAGCGGCACCGGGCTCGGCCTGTCGATCGCCCGCGACATCGCCCGCTCCCATGGCGGCGACATCACTCTTGAAGACAGCCCGCTCGGCGGACTGCGCGCCATCATCAAGGTCCCCGCATAACCGGGCACGACTCCGAAAAGTGGAAACCGCTTCATCCGCCCGTCATGAAACCATGATCAAGAGCGCGCATGAAGCGCGCGACCTCAATTGATTCGGCCTTACCGCCTATTTTCGACCCGGTATCCGTCCGGGTGCGCTGGAGCGAAGCGAGAGCAGCAAGCTGGTCGCCGTTCCGGCATCGTCTCAAGGCAAACGTCGACCTTTCAAGCAAAGGGCCGCCATGCGCATATTGATGGTCACCGACGCCTGGCGCCCGCAAGTCAACGGCGTTGTCCACACGCTGGAGCGGCTCACCGAGACGCTGAAATCCTTCGATGTCTCGGTGGATTTCCTGACGCCGAATATCTTTCGCACCCTGCCCTTGCCGACCTATCCCGACATCAGGCTGGCGCTGACCACGCCCGGCCATGTCGCGCGCCTGATCGACGCCGGCAAGGCCGACCACGTCCACATCGTCACCGAAGGACCGCTCGGCATCATGGCGCGGCGCTATTGCCGCAATGCCGGCCGTCCGTTCACCACCAGCTATCACACGCGCTTTCCCGAATATCTCAGCGCCCGCCTGCCGGTGCCGGAAAGCTGGGCCTATCGCTGGCTGCGCGATTTCCACAATTCCGGCCAGGGCACGCTGGTCGCCACCCAGTCGCTCGCCGACGACCTCTCGGCGCGCGGCTTCACCAAGCTGCGACCGTGGACGCGCGGCGTCGACACCGATCATTTCCGGCCCGACAAGAAGAAGGATCTCGGCTTCCCGGGCCCGGTCTTCCTCTGTGTCGGCCGCGTCGCCATCGAAAAGAACCTGAGTGCTTTCCTCGACCTCGACCTGCCGGGCAGCAAGGTGATCGTCGGCGAGGGTCCTGAGCTTGCAAGGCTGAAGGCGAAATACCCGCAAGCGCATTTCCTCGGCCATCGCCCTAACGACGAACTGGCCGAGATCTATGCCTCGGCCGACGTCTTCGTCTTCCCGAGCCGCACCGACACGTTCGGCAACGTCATCATCGAGGCGCTGGCTAGCGGCACGCCGGTTGCCGCCTATCCGGTGACCGGGCCAGTCGACATTGTCGGCGATGGTTTTGGAGGCGCGGTCTCCAACGATCTGCGCGAGGCCTCACTCGCCGCGCTCACCGTTGACCGTGCCGAAGCCCGTGAACGCGCCATGCGCTACAGCTGGAAGGCCTGTGCGGAAATGTTCCTCGACACGGTCGAGGAAGCACTGGGAACGACGCGAAAGCTGGCGGCCTGATCGTGCTTTTCGTTATCCAAGGGCGAAGCCGACGCACCTTCACGGATGACAAGGCGTGGCGACGCATGATCAACCGTTAGTCTGCCACGGCACCCTTGTTTCAAAGGGATGGTTTGGGGTCATAACTTGTATGGTGCGACTTCGGAGCCTTGATCAAGTCAAATTGACAATGCAGTCCCCGAGCTGGGTAGTCATCAATACTTGAGATGCGCCGCCATCTCGCCCTCCCAAAGACATGGAATCCCTGGCACTGTCGGCGACTCAAAATTTACCATTTCTGCCCACATTGCGGCATGTTCGAAGCAACCGCCTCCAGCAAAATCAACATTTACACGAGCCATTTCATCAGGCCCGAAGGTATCTTGCTGATAGTTCTGCTGGTGGTGGCTTTCTTGCCCGTACTGCTCGTCGACATACCGGCTATGGCGGACTACCCAAATCATCTTGCAAGAATGTCGATCCTGATGCGCGCCGGTACGTCCGAGGCCCATCCCTACTATGAAGCCGCGTGGGCACCCTACCCTAATCTAGCCATGGATCTCGTTGTCCCGTTCGCTGGACGCCTGATCGGGATCGAGCTGGCATCAAGCTTTTCTATCTAGTCTCGCAAATGCTGGTCGTCAGCGGGGCTATGGCCGTCGGAGCAGCCGCACAAGGGAGTGCGATCCTCAGCGGCTTCGTCGCTTCGCTCTTCCTCTACGCCATGCCTTTCGCTTTCGGATTCGTGAATTTCGAATTTGGGTTCGGGATCGTTCTTTGGTTCCATCGCGGTTTGGATTTGGCTTGCGGAAATCTCTCACTTATCTGCCCTCGGCCTGTATGGCATTGTGGTGGGGCTGTAAGGAAATTGGTCGACGTGGACAGGAAAAGCGGGTGATGTCCACGCGCGACACTCCTGTCACGTCATCGGCAAAATCCATGCTGAAGCATCTGCCGAAAGGATTATCAATCTATCCCGGCTCCCCTGGGATTCTGATCCCCAGTCGGGACCCTAAAACAACCGCCCGCCATCCGGCACCTTACGCTCGATCGCGCCGAGCACCACGGCGCCCTCTTCGTCGGGAAAGCCGAGAGTGAGCACTTCCGACATGAACGGACCGATCTGGCGCGGCGGGAAATTGACCACCGCGAACACCTGCCGGCCGATCAGCGTCTCCGGTGTATAGTATTTGGTGATCTGCGCCGACGATTTCTTGATGCCGATGCCGGCGCCGAAATCGATCTTCAGCTTGAATGCGGGCTTGCGCGCCTCGGGAAACGGTTCGACCTCGACGATCGTGCCGGCGCGGATGTCGACACGATCGAAATCGGCAAAACTAATCTCGGGCTTGCGCTCGCTGTTCGAATTCATCTTGGTCTTGTCTGCCTTACGGGGACTCAGGCGTTGCCGTAGGTCTCGAACAGCACGCCGGCCAGGGCGTCCTTGGCCGAGGTTCCCGACCAGACGACGAACTGGAACGCCTGGAAATAGCATTCGCAAGCTTCCAGCGCCGACGACAGCAACACTTCGACCTGCTGGCTCGACGGCTCGACCCCGCCGGCCAGCAGCAGCGACTGGCGGAACATAATCGCGCCCTCCTGCTCCCAGAGGTCGAAATGGCCGAACAGCATCTGCTCGTTGATCAGCGACAAGAGCCGCATCACTTCCAGCGCGCGGGTCTCCGGCACCTTGATGTCGAAGGCGCAGGCCAGGTGCAGCGCCTCGAAATCCTCCATCCACGAAAAGGAGACGTGATAGTCGGTCCAGCTTCCGGCAACCGAGATCGAAATCTCGTCGTCGCCGGCCCGCTCAAAGGACCAGTCGTTGTTGTGGGCCACCTGCTCGATAACATCCACCGGATGGATTTCGCGTGAGAATTCGAGTTCGAGAAGTTCCATGGAATGCTTCCTGTCGTTCTGTACGAGCGCCGCCACACGCTCCGCGGGAGGGCACACACAACGAACAATCTTGTCTAGAACTCGGACGGCCGGGACTTTCTTCGCGCAAAGACTACTTCTCGACGCAAAGACCCCAGACCGGACCCCACCGCCCGGTCGCATGACCCTGCTCCGAATCATGCAACAAATTCAGTCTATTGATCGGGAGTCGCGTGAACAGCCCAATTTTTCGCACTGCGTCATTCGCATGTGGAAAGCCGCTGTCACAAAGATTCATGCAATGCCGTTAAGCGATTCACGGCAAAGCGCTTTTCCGGATCGGGCTATGTGGAAAAGTTTAACGATTATTTTTTTGTGCGCGGCCTGGCCGCCGCCGGTGCGGCGCCACCGGCCAGTTCGGCAAGCCTCGCCTCGAGCGCCTCGATGCGGGCGGCAAGGCGGGTGTTTTCTTCCCGCGCCTTGGCGGCCATCTCGCGCGCGGCTTCGAACTCTTCGCGCTGCACCACGTCCATGGTGTTGAGGATGCGTTCGGCCTGGCCCTTGAAGGCGGTCTCCACCTCACGGCGCACGCCCTGGGCGGCGCCGGCGGCGTCGGTCATCAGCTTGGCGAATTCATCGAGAATGCGGTTCGGTCCGGTCGACATGGCAAATCCTCGCTTGCTTGAAATGACGTAGTGGCGCTGCGCGCGGAATGCAAGAACGTTGAAGCCTGCTGCGGCATCAAGTCGGATCCAACCTCAATCTAAAACACTGGCAAACCGGTCAATAACTATTATCGTTCGGGGCAGTTGCAGGAGCACCGTCATGGCCATCAGCGCAGACTTGGGCACCCGTCTTGAAGGTATCGTCAACCAGCTTGTCAGCACCGGGCGCTACAATTCGAAGAGCGAAGTGCTGCGTGAAGGCGTCCGCCTTGTCGAAGAGCGAGAGAAGCGCCTTGCGGCCCTTGATGCCGCTCTCGCCAAAGGCATTTCGGATGCTGATGCCGGGAGGGTAAAGCCAGCGGACGAGGTGCTTGGCCGGCTAGAATCCAAATACAAGGCGATGGCCGAGAAGAGCAAGTGAAGCGGCTGGTCTTCACCGATCAGGCCGAGGCAGACCTTGAGGCATTGGCGACCATATCGCGCTGGACAACCCGTTTCGTGCAGTGACATTCATCCAGGAATTGCGCCGCGACTGTCTAGAGTTGCGCACTATGCCGGAGCGGTACCCACTCTTCGAGCGGCATCGATCCACAGGTATTCGGCGGCGCGCCCACGGCAACCACCTGATTTTCTATCGCGCTAACGCTGAAACCGTAGAGATAATGCATGTCCTTCATGGCGCGATGGACCTCGGGGCAATCCTGTTCTCCGACAATTGACGGCGCCCGCCTTGCCTTGACCCTGCCAAAACCCTGCCGCATGGTCCGCGGCCAAACACGTTCGCAACCGAGAGTTCCCCGTTGAACGAATATTTCCTGCTGCCGCTTGCCTCCCTGCCCTTCCCCAACATCAATCCGATCCTCATCCAGATCGGGCCGCTGGCGGTGCACTGGTACGGCGTCGGCTATATCGTCGGCATCCTGTTTGCCTGGTGGTATGCCAAGCGGCTCGCCGCCAATGCCAGGCTGTGGCCGAACGGCGTCCTGCCGATGAAGCCTGAGGATCTCGACGACTTCATCGTCTGGGCGGCCATCGGCGTCGTGCTGGGCGGCCGCACCGGCTATGTGCTGTTCTATGATCTGGCGCGCTACATCGCGCACCCGCTCGACATCTTCGCGGTCTGGCAGGGCGGCATGTCGTTCCATGGCGGCCTGCTCGGCGTCATCCTCGCCATGACG
Source organism: Mesorhizobium sp. CO1-1-8 (assembly GCF_020164875.1). NCBI lineage: Bacteria > Pseudomonadati > Pseudomonadota > Alphaproteobacteria > Hyphomicrobiales > Phyllobacteriaceae > Mesorhizobium > Mesorhizobium sp. CO1-1-8. The sequence goes on from NZ_JAIUGZ010000031.1 coordinate 13,031, forward strand.
CTGTTTTCCATCAAGCGCGGCATCCGCACATGGTCGCTGTTCGACGTCGTGGCGGCAGGCGTGCCGGTCGGCCTTGGCCTGGTGCGCGTCGCCAATTTCATCAATTCCGAGCTGTGGGGCCGGCCAACCGACGTGCCCTGGGCTTTCGAGTTTCCCAATGGCGGACCGTTTGCCCGTCATCCGAGCCAGCTCTACGAGGCGCTTCTGGAGGGCGTGGTGCTGTTCCTCGTGCTGCGCATCCTCACCCATTCGCGCCTCAAGCTGAAGACGCCGCGCTTCGTAGGCGGCGCCTTCATCTGCGGCTACGGCCTGTCGCGCATCTTCGTGGAGTTCTTCCGCGAGCCCGACCAGCAACTCGGCTATCTCCTCGGCACCAACTGGCTGACCATGGGCATGATCCTGTCGACGCCGATGGTGCTGGCCGGCATCTGGGCGATGGTGACCGCCAAGCCGGTGGCACAGCCGCAGCCGGCATGACACGGCTGAAGACCCGCATCGTCGACCTGATCGAGGCACTGGGGCCGATACCGATCAACGAGTACATGGCGCTGTGCCTGTTCGACCCGGCGGACGGCTACTACACAACGCGCGAGCCTTTTGGTGCGGGCGGCGATTTCATCACCGCGCCGGAGATCAGCCAGATGTTCGGCGAACTGGTCGCCGTGTGGCTTTATCAAGCCTGGCGGGCGAGCGGCCGGCTGCTGCCGGCCACCATCGCCGAGATCGGACCCGGCCGCGGCACGCTGATGAAGGACATGCTGCGCACGCTGTCGCGGCTCGATCCCGATCTTGCCAACGGCGCCACTTTCGCCATGATCGAGACCAGCCCGCGCCTGACCGAGGTGCAAAAAAAGACGCTTGGCGTCACACCCTTCGCGGTTGGCTGGCATGACGCCATCGAGACCTTGCCGCAACAATCGCTGTTCATCGTCGGCAACGAACTGTTCGACGCCGTGCCCATCCGCCAGTTCATCCGCGCCGGCGCCGGCTGGCGCGAGCGCATGGTCGGCCTCGACGAGACCAATGACCTTTGCTTCTTCGCCGGCGCCGGCTCAGTCGACCCGACGCTGCTGCCCGCCGATGCCACTGACGCGCCGCAAGGTGCGATCGTCGAAGTGGCGCCTGCCCGCACCGCGCTCATGGCAACAATCGCCGAGCGCATATCCAGGCATGGTGGCGCCGGCCTGTTTCTCGACTACGGCCATTTCCAGTCGGGTGTCGGGGACACGCTGCAGGCCTTGCGCAGCCATGATCACGAAGATGTGCTGGCCAATCCCGGTGAGGCCGACCTCACCTCCCACGTCGATTTCGCCGCCCTTGCCGCGATCGTGCGTGCACATGGCCTCGAAGCCCATCTGACGACACAGGGCGACTTCCTGCTCGGCATGGGCATCCTCGAGCGCGCCGGCCGGCTTGGCGCCGATACCGGCCAGGCGGCGCGCGAAAGGATCGCCAGCGACGTCGAGCGCCTCGCAGGGCCGCAAGCCATGGGCGAACTGTTCAAGGTGCTTGCGGTACTGCCTCGCGGCGTGGCGGTTCGACCCTTCGCCGGGGCGGATTGACTTTTTACCGCCGCCCCTCCCAATCTCCCGTCCGCGCTTTGCAGCACCTGTTCTCGACCAAGCTCCTTCTTCTTGACGAAACCGCCCACACGGACAACAACGCCCGCATGCTGAATCAGACCAAACCGGATCCCGTTCGGTCGCCGCTGCTGGACAAGGCGCAGGCACAAGGCATCCGCCACGGCTATTTCACACGCATCGGCGGTGTCTCCAGCGGCATCTACCAGGGCCTCAACATCGGCACCGGATCGAATGACGACCAGGCGCTGGTCGCCGAGAATCGCGGCCGCGTCGCCGCCTGGATGGGCGTGCCGGCGAGCCATCTGTTGACCGCCTGGCAGGTCCATTCGCCCGACGTCATCATCGTCAGCGAACCCTTTGCCGGCGAGCGGCCCAAGGCAGACGCCATCGTCACCGACCGGCCGGGCATCGCCATCGGCGCCTCGACCGCCGATTGCGGTCCTGTGCTGTTCGCTGATGCGCAGGCACGCATCATCGGCGCCGCGCATGCCGGCTGGAAAGGCGCGTTCACCGGCGTGCTCGAAAACACCATCCTGGCGATGGAAAGCCTCGGCGCGCGGCGCCAAAATATCGTCGCCGTGCTAGGCCCCTCCATCGGCCCGCAAAACTACGAGGTCGGCCCGGAATTCGTCGCCCGCTTTGTCGACGCCGACGCCGAAAACATCCTCTATTTCGCGCCGTCCGCCAATGCCGGCCATGCGATGTTCGACCTCAACCGCTACACGGTTGACCGGCTGGTGAAGGCCGGCGTGACGGCTGAGGGCCTCGACCGCTGCACTTACGCCGAGGAAGGCCTGTTCTACTCCTACCGGCGCACCACGCATCGCAAGGAGCCCGATTACGGCCGGCAGGTTTCGGCAATTGTCTTGGAGAGGGAATAATGACGCTGCATTTTGAACGATCTGAATTTGACGCGCGGCGCGACCGGCTGATCATCGAGATGGCCGAAAAGAAGCTCGACGCCATCCTGCTGTTTGCGCAGGAAAGCATGTACTGGCTGACCGGCTACGACACGTTCGGCTTCTGCTTCTTCCAGTGCCTGGTGGTGAAGGCCGACGGTTCGATGGTGCTTCTGACCCGCTCGGCCGACCTGCGCCAGGCGCGCCAGACCTCGATCATCGACAACATCGTCTTGTGGACCGACCGCAACACCGCCAATCCGGCGGTCGATCTGCGCAATCTGCTCAACGAACTCGACCTGCTCGGTGCCCGCATCGGTGTCGAATACGACACTCACGGCCTGACCGCCTTCAATGGCCGCCGCCTGGACGAGCAGTTGCAGACCTTCGGCCAGATCGCCGATGCGTCCGGCATTGTCGGCCGGCTGCGTCTGTTCAAGAGTCCGGCCGAGATCGCCAAGGCCGAGAAGGCCGCCAATCTCTCCGACGATGCGCTCGACGCGGCGCTGCCGCTGATCAAGCAGGGCGGCGACGAAGCCCTGATCCTGGCCGCCATGCAGGGCGCGATTTTCGCCGGCGGCGGCGACTACCCGGCCAACGAGTTCATCATCGGCTCCGGCGTCGATGCGCTGCTGTGCCGCTACAAGGCCGGCCGCCGCAAGCTCACCAAGAATGACCAGTTGACGCTCGAATGGGCCGGCGTCTTCAACCACTACCATGCGCCGATGATGCGCACGGTGCTGACCGGCAAGGTGTCGAAGCGCCATCAGGAACTGTTCGACGCCGCCCGCGCAGCACTCCTGGCTGTCGAGAAGGCAATGATGCCGGGCAACAGCTTCGGCGACGTCTTCGATGCGCATGCCCGCACCATGGAGGCGCACGGCCTCACCAAGCACCGGCTGAACGCCTGCGGCTATTCGGTCGGCGCCCGCTTCACCCCGTCCTGGATGGACATGCCGATGTTCTACCAGGGCAATCCCGAACCGATCGCGCCCAACATGACGCTGTTCGCCCATATGATCATCATGGACTCCGACACCGAGACGGCGATGACGCTTGGCCGCACCTACCTGACCACGGAAGCCCAGCCCAAGCCGCTGTCCCGCCATGATCTCGACTTGATCGTAAAGTGAATCCACAATGGGAGGCGTTCTTCGCCAAGGAGTTAGAAGGCAAATGAGACGATCGCATGTGACGACCGTGTCATTGCTTGTGGCATTGGCTCTTGCCGCCTGCACCAACGCAAAGGACGTGCTCGAACCGTCGGCGATCACCCCGCCGGCGTCGTCGACCCAGACGCTGCCCGCAACGTCAGGCAACACGGCAGCAACGGTTCCAGCCGGGCCCGCCACCAGCACGGCGGGTGCTCCCGCAACCACCGCCGCACCGGTCACATCAGCCCAAAGCGCCGCCATCCTGTCGAAGACCCGCCTGCAGATCGCGCCGATCGTCGGCGCTTCGGTGGAAGCCGCGACACCTCTGACGGCGGAGTTGCAGACCCGCGCCAGGCAGCGTGGCATCACGCTCGCCGGCAGCGCCGACCAGACCGTGACCCATGTGCTGAAGGGCTATTTCTCGACGATGTCGGAAGGCGCCGACACCACCGTGATTTATGTCTGGGACGTCTATGACCCCGCCGGCAACCGCCTGCACCGCATCAACGGCCAGCAGAAGGCGCCGTCGGTGAAATCCGGCGACAGCGGGGGCGGCGACAACTGGAAGGGGGTCTCGCCGGCCACCATGCAGGCGATCGCCGATCAGACCATCGACCAGTTCGCGGCCTGGCTCGGCGGCAAGGCGGGCTAGAGGTATCGGGCCCAAAAGTGGAGACGGTTTTGGGAAAATCCGATGCCCAACGAGAAGAAGGAGCAGCGCAAGTCCGCTGCTCCCTGTTGCTGTCCGGCGATGGCGCGGAGCTTTCTTGAGGTTAGCCGGCGGATTCCCGATCTCGGCGCTTGCAATACCCGCGCGGGCCGCTAAAAGCCCGGTTAAAGGGCGCAAGCGAGTCCGTCAGGTCTCATCATCCTCCACCAGGAACCGTGCATGAAACTCTTCGCGGGCAATTCCAACAGGGTGCTGGCCGAAGCGGTCGCCCGGTACCTCAACGTCCCGCTGGGCAAAGCCACGGTCAGGCGCTTCGCCGACCAGGAAATCTTCGTCGAAATCCAGGAAAATGTGCGCGGCGAGGATGTCTTCATCCTGCAGTCGACCTCGTTTCCGACCAACGATCATTTGATGGAACTGCTCATCATGATCGATGCCTTCATGCGCTCCTCGGCCAAGCGCATCACGGCGGTCATCCCCTATTTCGGCTACGCCAGGCAGGATCGCCGCGCCTCCGGCCGCACGCCGATCTCGGCCAAGCTGGTCGCCAACATGATCACCCGCGCCGGCGTCGACCGCGTTCTGACGCTTGACCTGCATGCCGGCCAGATCCAGGGCTTCTTCGACATCCCGACCGACAATCTGTTCTCCGTGCCGGTGATGGCCCGCGATGTGAAGGCCAAATACAAGCAACTCGGCAACGTCGTGGTGGTCTCGCCCGACATTGGCGGCGTGGTCCGCGCCCGTGCGCTGGCCAAGCGCTTCGATGCGCAACTGGCCATCGTCGACAAGCGCCGCGAACGGCCCGGTGAATCGGAAGTCATGAACATCATCGGCGCGGTCGCCGGCAAGGATTGCCTGTTGATCGACGACATCGTCGATTCCGGCGGCACGCTATGCAACGCCGCCGATGCGCTGCTGGCCAACGGCGCCACCAGCGTCACCGCCTACATCACCCACGGTGTGCTGTCGGGCGGTGCGGTTGCCCGCATCAGCGGCTCGAAGCTGCAGGAACTGGTGATCACCGATTCCATCCAGCCGACCCAGGGCGTGCTCGACGCGGCCAACATCCGCGTCATCTCGATCGCCGACCTGATGGGCGAAGCCATTTCGCGCACCGCGACCGAGGAATCGGTGTCGAGCCTGTTCGACTAGGGCAATTCCAGGAAAAGTGTGAAGCGGTTTTCCCCGGAAAAGCGCGTAGCGCTTTCCCTAGAGAATTGCATTAAAACAAAGAGTTAGAGCAGATCGCCGTTTCCGTGAAACGGTGAAATGCTCTAGAACAGCACCTGCGTTACGGCGCAGAGCTTTCCAACCGAACCGGGCCGATCAGGCGACGAGCGACCTCGACGCTCTCGCGTGCGCCGCGCATATAGCCGCGCGGGGAGGTTCCCAGCATGCGCTTGAACATGGTGATGAAGGCCGGCACGCTGTCATAGCCGAGATCAAGCGCCACCCTGGTGATCGGCTCGCCGTCCGCCAGCCTGGGCAGCGCCGCGAACAGGCAAGCCTGCTGGCGCCATGTCGACAGCGACAGGCCGGTCTGGCGCTGGAAGGCGCGCGTGAACGAACGCCGGCTCATGCCGGCTGCATCGGCCCACTCGTCGATCGTCGCGTGCGGCGATGGTGCTGCGACGAAGCCCCGGCACAGCGCCGACAGCCTTGGATCGGACGGGAATGGCAGCCCGAGAGGCCGTTCCGGCAAGGTCGGGATTTCGTGCAGCAAAAGGTTCATGATCAGCCCACCGCGTCCTTCCAGAACGCCGCCTTGCGGCAGCTTTTCCGATTCCACGATCAGGCTGTGCATCAGGTCGGTGACGCCGACGACGCGCAAGCCTTCGGGCAGCCCGGGGATCGCTTGTGGCATGACATAGACCGAACGCATCGAGACATCGCCCAGCATCTCGACGGCATGCTCGGTGCCGGCTGGAATCCACATCGCGTGGTCGGGCGGCACCATCCAGCGCCCGTAGCGCGTCGTCACCAGCACCACGCCGACAAGCGCATGCAAGAGCTGGCTGCGGCTGTGGCGGTGCTGTGGCACGCGGTAGCCGTCCGGATATTCGGTCGGCAATGCCACCGCCGGCCCGGCCACTTGCTCAAGCCACTGCCAGCGGCTCTCGTGCAACTGGCCGAGATTGGCATTGCCAGCGTGAAAGACTTCTTTGCCGTGCGGCATCCGATATGGCCCACTTGCGAAACTATTGGACCAAACCACGAAAGAAGTCGTGTCGCAAGCGGCTTATAAGGCACCGTCCCCAGACGCTCCACAGGAGCGTCCGACAAGGCGGCCGCAGGAGCGTCCGTCAACTGCCTGCGGGTGTGCCCGCCAAAAAGACCACGGAGCCTACCTTGACCGATACGACAGCCGCCAGCGTCGCCCCACCGGCGAGCGCCAGTCACGCCTCAGCCCAGGCGACGGCCTTCACCGTCATCCTGGCGGTGAGCTTCTGCCACTGCATCAACGACATCATGCAGTCGCTGCTGTCGGCCATCTACCCGCTCCTGAAAGAGAATTATGGCCTCGATTTCTGGCAGATCGGCTTGTTGACCTTCACCTTCCAGGTGACGGCATCGCTGCTGCAGCCTGTGATCGGCATGATCACCGACAAGCGGCCGATGCCCTATTCGCTGCCCTACGGCATGGCGTCGTCACTGATCGGCCTGATCGTGCTCGCCTATGCCGGGCACTATTCGCTGCTGCTGATCGGCGCCTCGCTGATCGGCATCGGCTCGGCGATCTTCCATCCGGAATCCTCGCGCATCGCCCGCTTCGCCTCCGGCGGCCGCTTCGGCCTGGCGCAGTCGCTGTTCCAGGTGGGCGGCAATTTCGGCCAGTCCATGGGGCCGCTGCTGGCGGCCTTCATCGTCGTGCCGTTCGGCCAGACCAGCATTTCCTGGTTCGCCGTCGGCTCGCTGATCGGCATTATCATCTTGTGGCAGGTCGGCGGCTGGTACAGCCGGCTGCGTGCCGCGCAGGGCACCCGCAAGGCGGCGAGCTTCGTTTCGCCCTTCCCGCGCCGCAAGGTGATGAATGCATTGATCGTGCTGACATTGCTGGTGCTGAGCAAGAATGCCTACATCGCCAGCCTCGCCAGCTACTACACCTTCTATTCCATGCATAAGTTCGGCGTTTCGGTGCAGATGAGCCAAGTCATGCTGTTCCTGTTCCTCGGTGCCTCGGCGCTGGGCATCCTGCTCGGCGGCCCGTTCGGCGACCGCTATGGGCAGAAGGCGATGATCTGGTTCTCCATCGTCGGCGTGCTGCCCTTCACGCTCGCCCTGCCCTACGCCAATCTGGAATGGACGATGGTGCTGACGGTGCTGATCGGGCTGATCCTGTCCTCGGCCTTCTCCAACATCGTCGTCTTTGCGCAGGAACTCGTGCCGGGCCGCGTCGGCATGATCGCCGGCATCTTCTTCGGCTTCGCCTTCGGCATGGGCGGCATTGCGGCGGCCGTGCTCGGTGTCGTCGCCGACATGAAGGGCATCGATTTCGTCTTCCAGATCTGCTCTTATTTGCCGTTCCTTGGACTGCTCACCGTGTTCCTTCCGAACATGAAGGAAGCGCGCAAGGCGCAGGCGGCCGCTTAGATCAGGCGGGTCCGCCGCTGTCACAAAAATGCACCCGCCGGATGACGGGTGCATTTTTGTGGGCCATTCGGAAAGGCCTTAAGCCTTGAAGAAGGCCAGCAGGTCGGCGTTGATGATGTCTGCATGGGTCGTGGCCATGCCGTGCGGGAAGCCCTTGTAGACCTTGAGCTCGCCCTTCTTGAGCAACTTGATCGTCAGCAGCGCCGAATCGGCGATCGGAACGATCTGATCGTCGTCGCCGTGCATGACCAGCACCGGCACGTCGATCGCCTTCAGATCCTCGGTGAAGTCGGTTTCCGAGAAAGCCTTGATGCAATCATAATGTGCCTTGGTGCCGCCCATCATGCCCTGGCGCCACCAATTGTCGATGGTTCCTTGCGACACCTCTGCACCCGGACGATTGAAGCCGTAGAACGGGCCTGATGGAACGTCGCGGAAGAACTGGGCGCGGTTTGCCGCCTGGGCGGAGCGGAAGCCATCGAAAACCTCGATCGGCAAGCCACCGGGATTGGCCGCGGTCTTGAGCATGATCGGCGGCACCGCGCCGATCAGCACCGCCTTGGCGACACGGCCGCCGGCCCCATATTGGGCGACATAACGCGCCACTTCGCCGCCGCCGGTCGAGTGGCCGACATGGATGGCGTTCTTGAGGTCCAGATGGGCTGCGAGTTCCGCGACGTCGGCGGCATAGGTATCCATCTCGTTGCCGATATCGGTCTGGGTGGAGCGGCCGTGTCCACGGCGATCATGGGCAATGACACGGTAGCCCTGTGACAGGAAGAACAGCATCTGGGCGTCCCAGTCGTCGCTGCTCAACGGCCAGCCGTGATGAAAGACGACAGGCTGCCCGCTCCCCCAGTCCTTGTAGTAAATCTGCGTTCCGTCCTTGGTGGTGATCGTACCGCTGCCGGAGCTGGGCTTGGTTTGCGATGTCATCTCAATCTCCTTCTGGTTATTTTCGCGATAAACAATATCGCGATAACGACATAGCTAACGCGGCCCAAAACCCTTGTCCATAAAAATATGTATCGCGATACCATTTTTCGTGGTATCGAATTAATGCCCATATCGGCAAAAGGAATGCGCCGTGCCTCTCCCGTTGGACAATCAGCTCTGTTTCACGCTCTATGCCACCAGCATGGCCATCAACCGCACCTACAAGCCAATGCTGGACGAGATGGGCATCACCTATCCGCAGTACCTGGTGCTGAACGCACTTGGAGAGGCTGACGGCATGTCGGTCGGCACCATCGCCCACAGGCTCGCTCTGGAATCGAGCACCGTGACGCCGCTGGTGAAGCGAATGGAGCAGGCCGGGCTGGTGACGCGCCAGCGCAGCCAAACCGACGAACGCCAGGTGCAGGTCGATCTGACATCAGCCGGGCGCGGGCTGCTGGTGCAATGCAACTGCCTGAACGAAACCTTGATCGAGCGCTCGGGCATGAAGCTGGCCGAGCTCGATGCCTTGAACCGGCAGATCCAGGCGCTACGCGACGCGTTGACCGGCGACCGCTAGCCCCTGCGTAGCAGCTTGGCCCTTTCGTGGGTTGGCAATCAGCGCGGCTTTTGACGGCGGCTAAGCCAAACGTCGGAAAGAGGCAGCAATCATGCGGACTTAAGCACGGCGAATGACCGTTTGCGCATGGCCCGCTTTGCCTGGAAACTGACGGCGGGAGCGGGACGGCCGACATGGAAGCCCTGGATCTTGTCTATGCCGAATTCGCGCATGAGGGCCATCTGCTCGTCGGTTTCCACCCCTTCGACCAGGATCTTGTGGCCGCGATTTCGGACCAGGGTGATAATGTCCTGCAGCATCGCCTTGCCGCTCGGGGAGCTGCAGTCGTGCAGAAACGAGCGGTCGATCTTCACCGTATCGAAATCGATCAGGCGAAGCCACGAAAGGCCCGCAAAGCCGGTCCCGAAGTCATCAAGCCATATCTTGATCCCGAGCAGCTTCAGGTCGCTGATGCAGCGCAGGATGTCCGAATGCATCTCCATCTCCAGCCCTTCGGTGATCTCGAAGGCCAGCCTGCTGCCGGCGACGCCGGTCTCGCCCAGAATGGTCGCGACGGACGTTGCGAAGCCCGGTGTCTTGAGCTGGATTGGAGAGACGTTGACACTGACCACACGGACGTGGTCGTCCGCCAGGAGCTCGGCGCACACCGTCCTTATCGCCCAGCGCCCGAGTTCCAGGATCGCGCCGGTTCGTTCGGCGACTGGAATGAACAGGCTCGGCGGAACCGATGTGCCGTCCAGCATCTTGAGGCGCATCAGAGCCTCTACCGCTTCAACCCGGTCCGATTTAACATCCTGAATGGGCTGGTAAACGAGTGAAACGAGATTCTGGCCGATCGCGATCTTCAGCAAGGCCGCAATGTTCTCACTCTCGTCGCTGCTTTGCGGGTCGGTTGGATCGAACAACCGGGCACAGTTTCGGCCGCCGGCTTTTGCCAGATAGAGAGCGCGATCGGCCTCGTGGATGATCTTCTCCAGCTTGGCCCCGGTCTGTGTCCTGGTGAATGCGGCGCCAACGCTTACCGTTACGATCGAGACGCCGTCGCGCCGCAGCTCGTGGGTAAGCGCCAGGTTCTCCACCGTGCTGCAAATGGCTTCCGCGATATTCAGGATCTGCTCTTTTGTCTCCATGCGCGCCAGGACGATGAACTCTTCGCCGCCGTAGCGGCCTATGGAGCCATTGTATTGTTTGATCATCTCGCTAAGCGCATTGGCGACATGGATCAGGCAGCGGTCGCCTTCCTGATGGCCGTAGCAGTCGTTGAACTTCTTGAAAAAATCCACGTCGATGAGGATCGCCCCAAAGCTGGTGCCGACCTTTTGCCAATCACTCCAGTAGTCCCGCAGCTTCTCGTCGATCGCGCGCCGGTTTTCCAGACCCGTCAGCGGATCGGTTCGCGACAACCTCAGCAGGGCCTTGCCGCGTTCGGTCGCCTCGTTGTGCTGAATCTTGGCTTCCAGGGCGTTCAGGAAGACGTTGTAGCGTTCCTCATTCAGCTTCCAGTTCACATATGAGGTGAAGGTGAAACAAGAAACGTAAAACGTGCCCATTGCGATCTGATAGGAACCGGTCGCCGGAAACAGGTAAAGAGCGACGAAGAAGGCCATCAGGACTATGCCGGAGGACACAATCGAAAGGAGAAACTGGAACCGGAAGAACAGGTTGGCACCCATCATGAAGATGGCGCCAAAAATCATGAAATAGGAGAAATTCTGGGCATATCCCGTCATGATTGCCGGAACCAGCCAGCCTACATAGCCCGAGACCAGGGCCGCCGCGCAGGCCAGCTCGACTGACTCCGTCCTGAAATTCATCCGATGCTGTATTTCGACGACGGCAAGGGCTGTCACGCTGACTGCAAAGCGAGCGGCGATCGTGTAAGCAGCAACGTCCGGAATCAGCAGTATGTCGATGACGGAGAACTGCAGATAGACCGCGATCGCGAGCCAAAGCCCCTGCCGGGCAGCCTTTCTGCGGGCCTGCTCACCTTCCTCTCGGTAGAGCTCGCGCACTTCCAACGAGGTCTCTTCAAATTGCTGAAGGACTTCGTCCTCAACCATATCGGCCATCGTTTGGGTCATGTACCGATCCTAGTTTTGCCCGGCCAACAGGAATTCACCGCCCCGTCTTCAATCGACAGCCCCGCTTTCAGCATCGAAGCCGCGCCAAGCCTCCCAGAGATCACCACGATAGTGCATCGCGCTTACGGAATGTTTCGCACGATACATACAATTTTCCTAAATTATGATTGACTGTTCAATGACGACCGTTTGCCCCGACTTCCCAGAAGGCACGGCCTAACGACAGGCTGTGAGCTTCGACAACACAATATCCTCGTCGACCCGCCGCCAAGCAGGCACCGAAGTCCGAACCCCAAAGGGGTCACACCTTCCGAACTTTGCCGTAAACGATGTTTCGGTTCGATCCATAGAAGACTTCAGCTTCGACATGATTCATGTCGACGGCCCCTTTGACGATGTCCCACATATCGTCAGCCGAACGCAGGATCAGCGGCCAATCCATGAAGGTTTCCATGTAGCCGTCCGTCGTGATCTCATCGCTGAAATTGGCAAAAAGGAATTCGCCACCGGGCTTGACCATTTCCATGGCGCGCTGAAACAGGCGAATGCCAATGGCAGCGGGCAGGTAATCGTAGAGTCCCGACGCATAAACGAGATCAAACGTGCCAAGTTTGTAGGCGCGGCGCAGAATGCCACGCACCGAGCCATCCACCGCCTCGATCGCGGTACCGGCCAGATCGCGGTTGACGATGGCTACGCTGATCGGGTCCTGATCCAGTCCGATCCAGCGCTTCAATTTGCCCCCGGCGAGCGCCTCGGAGAGTTCCGCTTCGCGAAGATGTCCACAGGCAATCGCAAGCACTTCGGCGTTCTCGGTCCGGCGGGCCGTTTCGTCCACCGTTTTGGCGAGTATGTCGCGACGCTCGCGTCCAGCCGCGGAACTCGGTGCCTCGCTGGTGTAGGCGTAAATCTCCCGGCCAAGCTGGGTCGAAGACGCCACCTCCTGGTTTGCACTGGGGTGCTTGTAGTAAATGTCCAGCAGGCTTGCGTCGCCCGAATACCCACGCGGCTTTTCGAACGACCAGCGCGTGAACGGGTCCTGCATCAGATAGTCTGCAACGCGGTGTTGCTGGGCCAAGGGAATGAGTTCCTGCCAGATCGCGGTAGCGGTATGCCTGCGAAGCTCGTGGAGCCGGCCCGCCAAGCGATCGACTATCAATCCGGCCCCCGCCCCCCTCTCGAATCCCTGGTAAGCAAGATCCAGCACAAGTGCGAGTTCTGCGGATCGCTCCTTCAATTCGCCCGCATCAACAATATCGGGCGAAGCCTCGCGATGCCTTTTGACCAGTTTCGACGTTATCAGACTGTGCTCGTCGAGCTTCGCGTCCACGTTTCGCGCCATGCAGCATCCCCTTTTTTGGCCCACAGGCACCGCCTACAGAAACTTAAATTATGCTGAATATTTAAATTAAGGTTTAACCAATGGGTCTTGATCCGGCATTCGGACGCCCGGAAATGACAAGGCCGAAATTTCAGGTGCACTTCTGCCGATTGCCTTTGGCTGTCGGTAGCTAATCAAGTTGTCCGGTTTTGGTAGCACATGATCTGTCCGCTTCTGATTTAACGTCGAAGCGGT
>NZ_JAIUGZ010000032.1:0-2500 GCF_020164875.1 Mesorhizobium sp. CO1-1-8
CTAGACAAGCGTTTGCTTGTGTTCCTAGGCAAGCGTTTGCTTGCTTTATTGGACGTAAGCCGAGGCCTACAAATAGGTAGATGGCTCACCAACTGAAAGGGCCGCTTACGCGGCCCGTTGTCCCTTGGCGGGCCTTGTTCATAAAGAGAAGATTTCTCTCCATCCGATTTGGATGTGAGATCAACGTGCGTTTGGCAGACCTGGCAGCGACCTACTCTCCCGCGTCTTGAGACGAAGTACCATCAGCGCTGGAGCGTTTCACGGCCGAGTTCGGAATGGGATCGGGTGCAGCCGCTCCGCCATAACCACCAGGTCGGCAAAACGCACGTTGTTCGAGAAGCTTTTTGAGCGATTGGCCGCAACATAGCATCAGGCGCAAGGCCTGGGGCTCTGTCGGAGCTGTTTCGCTGGTCTTTTTTGTGCCTGTCACCCTCCGATTTGGAGCGATGAGCATAAGGAATGAGAACGATCAAGCCGATCGAACTATTAGTACCGGTAAGCTTCAAGCGTTGCCGCTCTTCCACACCCGGCCTATCAACGTGGTCGTCTTCCACGGTTCTCAGGGAATACTCGTTTTAAGGTGGGTTTCCCGCTTAGATGCCTTCAGCGGTTATCCCGTCCGGATATAGCTACCCTGCTATGCGGCTGGCGCCACAACAGGTCCACCAGAGATCCGTCCATCCCGGTCCTCTCGTACTAGGGACAGATCCTTTCAATATTCCTACACCCACGGCAGATAGGGACCGAACTGTCTCACGACGTTCTGAACCCAACTCACGTACCGCTTTAAATGGCGAACAGCCATACCCTTGGGACCTGCTCCAGCCCCAGGATGCGATGAGTCGACATCGAGGTGCCAAACAACCCCGTCGATATGGACTCTTGGGGGTCATCAGCCTGTTATCCCCGGCGTACCTTTTATCCGTTGAGCGATGGCCCTTCCACGCGGGACCACCGGATCACTATGACCGACTTTCGTCTCTGCTCGACTTGTCAGTCTCGCAGTCAGGCAGGCTTATGCCATTGCACTCAGCGAACGATTTCCGACCGTTCTGAGCCCACCATCGCGCGCCTCCGTTACTCTTTAGGAGGCGACCGCCCCAGTCAAACTACCCACCATACATTGTCCCGGACCCGGATAACGGGCCGCGGTTAGACATCCATAGTAATAAGGGTGGTATTTCAAGGGTGGCTCCACCTGAGCTGGCGCCCAGGTTTCAAAGCCTACCACCTATCCTACACATGCCACTACGAATGCCAATGTAAAGCTATAGTAAAGGTGCACGGGGTCTTTCCGTCTAACCGCAGGAACCCCGCATCTTCACGGGGAATTCAATTTCACTGAGTCTATGCTGGAGACAGCGGGGAAGTCGTTACGCCATTCGTGCAGGTCGGAACTTACCCGACAAGGAATTTCGCTACCTTAGGACCGTTATAGTTACGGCCGCCGTTTACTGGGGCTTCGATTCAGAGCTTGCACCCCTCCTCTTAACCTTCCAGCACCGGGCAGGCGTCAGACCCTATACGTCGTCTTGCGACTTCGCAGAGCCCTGTGTTTTTGATAAACAGTCGCTACCCCCTGGTCTGTGCCACCCTCCTCTACTTGCGTAGAAAAGGGTCACGCTTCTTCCGAAGTTACGCGTGCAATTTGCCGAGTTCCTTCAGCATAGTTCTCTCAAGCGCCTTGGTATACTCTACCAGACCACCAGTGTCGGTTTCGGGTACGGTTTATAAGGAGGAGCTATTTCCTGGAACCACGCAGCAGCCCGTTCAATCCGATAAGATTGGACTACCTCAATGATCCGTCACTACCTCCAAGCCCACGAATATTAACGTGGTTCCCATCGACTACGCGTTTCCGCCTCGTCTTAGGGGCCGGCTAACCCTGCTCAGATTAGCTTTAAGCAGGAACCCTTGGTCTTTCGGCGGGGGAGTCTCTCACTCCCCTTACGTTACTCATGTCAGCATTCGCACTTCTGATACCTCCACCACCCCTCACGGGTATGGCTTCATCAGCTTACAGAACGCTCCGCTACCGCTTGGCCCTTGCGGACCAAACCCTAAGCTTCGGTGTATGGCTTTAGCCCCGTTACATTTTCGGCGCAAAGACCCTTATTTAGACCAGTGAGCTGTTACGCTTTCTTTAAATGATGGCTGCTTCTAAGCCAACATCCTGGTTGTTTTGGGATCCTCACATCCTTTCCCACTTAGCCATAACTTGGGGACCTTAGCTGTAGGTCAGGGTTGTTTCCCTTTTCACGACGGACGTTAGCACCCGCCGTGTGTCTGCCGACTAGTACTCCCAGGTATTCGGAGTTTGGTTAGGTTTGGTAATCCGGTGAGGACCCCTAGCCCATCCAGTGCTCTACCCCCTGGGGTATTCGGTCGACGCTCTACCTAAATAGATTTCGCGGAGAACCAGCTATTTCCGAGTTTGATTGGCCTTTCACCCCTAGCCACAAGTCATCCCGAACTATTGCAACAGTTATGGGTTCGGTCC
>NZ_JAIUGZ010000033.1:0-2720 GCF_020164875.1 Mesorhizobium sp. CO1-1-8
CCCTAGATGTGGCTGTCCGGCGAGGATCGCGAAGCAGACGACGAACGTTGCGCCTCAACATTGAAAACAATGCTCCCCCGAAACACCAAGTCGCCGCCCTCATCTCGCACGACAATCACCATTCTGTGATGGTCGCCATCCGGAAGAGCGTCTTTAGTCATCTCTGCCAAGGCTTTGATTGCTTCATATTTGACCGCGCCGAGATCGGCGCATTCTGTTCCCTCGTCGTCAGGGAAGATTGTCCCGTTATCATCTAGATCGAAGTAATAGAGTGCCATCGTAACCGAACCAAAAGGATTAGCGTTTGTTCCTCGCTCGAGTTCCTGGATGACCCAACCCCAAGGCGGGGCCAACGCGCTCAATCGTAAACCTCGTGGCTGAATAACTCAGATTTGTGATGCTCTGCCGCTCTAGGACGGGACGGAGGCACTTCGGGCTAATTGATATTCCTGTGCGAATCGCCTCTTCTTGTCCGAGGACCAATCGCAACGCAGTTTGCTCAATCCATGGTTCCCTTTCTTGAAGGCGACCGGCGTTTCCCCCGCCCCCCAGCCGGCGTCGGTCGCCCCACTCTCCGGCAGGTGCAACTGTAGCTAAGTTTCGAACTCGCTGCTCCTAGTCGCGAGCAGAAGGTGACGGAGTGCTAATTGCCATTAACGCAGGTTAATGCGCCGAACGGGCGACGCGTTAGAAGGTAGCGCTGGTGCCTCCGACGCAACTCTTTGGCTATAGGTCGGACCCAGAGGAAGAAGCCAATGAGACACAATCCGCCGGTGATGTCCGCCTTTGATTTTGATGTGGTCAAAAACGCGCTCAAAGCCATAGTTGTTGAGGGCGGCGTACCCGAATCCGAATGGGATCAACAAGCTCGCAATCTCGTGAGAATTTTCTCCGGCACCGGGGCAGACGAGACCATGATTCGAGTTCTGCTTAAGGCCTGCCGGAGCTGCATAGGCAACACGTCCGGAAGGGAGCTTTCCGTCACGCACGGTGGCGGTGCTCACGTAGGAGGCCAGTATCGCAATCTACGACGTTCAAGGGAACTGCTTGCTAGAGGCCGTCATCAAAGGCGGAGAGTAGAGGACGCTGGTTCCTTAGTGTTGAGCGATAAAAGCCTTTCCGATTAGATCATGGGGTGCGTTGAAAGGGCCTCAGGCCGTAGCCCGTCGCTTCGTTAATTGGGACTTTGGTCCCGTTGCTTCCGACCGAAGCCCAGCATCCGGAACCTTCGACTTTGGGTGGAGTTGGGTCGGCCTGGAACCTTGCCACATGTGATGCTGGTGAAAATGGCACTCTCCCCACGTTTGCTAATCTGCAAAATGACGCTCGAATGTCCCCATTGCGGTTTCGCTTTGAAGAGGGCAGGCAGTTGGTTTCAGGTCGTTTCCTCGCATCGATGCGAGGGGTGCCAACGCCAGTTTCGGATCACCTATCCCGACAAACTCAGACTCTTCGCCAAGCATGAGCATCTGCCAGCACTTGAACAGGCTCCGCAGCGTTCGTCCTAGATACCGGCATAATGGTCTCGATCAGGTCAGGGCGTCCAGATCACACTCTACCCTCCCACACTGACCTGCCAATCCAAAAGGATTATGGAACAATGCTAAATGGAACAGTCACATCCCCTGCCTTGGGGATGCGCGTGGCCAGCCTTCTAGCCAGAATGCAGGCGACCGAGATCACCGAAGGTGAATTGATGACCTTCCAGAAGGTCGTCGCGATCATGGGGGACGACCTGGGTCGTATCTATGGTGACGATCTTATCGCGGCCTCCTTCGTCAACGATCTATCGCCGGACAACGTGGCCGACCATGCCGACACTCAGCAGACTTTTTGACTCCCGTGCCGAAGCAGCTAAAGCCGCAGGCGATCTTGTGTCAGCGGGAATTGCCCGCGTACGGATCGCCGTTATCGGACCCTACCGCGACGAATTGGCTGGCTTCGGGATCGCTCCAACTGCCATTCTTGCCGCAGTGTTCAGCGGAAGCGCGCTTATGGCTTTTCTGATGGACCCTCACGGTGCGGGATTCTCGCCGACAGCACTGGCGGGGCTCGCTTGCGCCAGCATTGCTGGCGGGCTGATCGGATCAATGACAGCTGCCGCGTTGAAGCAGGATGAAGCGGATCCTGTCGAGGGGATCGTCTTGGTGACGGCGCATGTTCCGTGCTTGCTGTCCCTGCGACCTCATGCATGGCTGAAGCGGCATGATCCTGCCACCGGGCTGATACCCGCCCCGGCGTTTCCAGGGCCGGGCTCCCTCGTCCAATTCTGCATTGGATAATCGACGGATGTGTAACTTCAAGAGCGGTGGTCGTATCGGCGCTAGGGTGTGCTCCGCCGGAACAATTTACCTCCGCTTATGTTCGGGGTAAAATTTAGCGGAGCCTAATGTGAGATTCTTGCCCATTCAGGAACCATGCGACGCGTGGGCGGTATTCGACACCGCGACAGACGAACCGGCCGAGTATGCAGGTGAGTGCCTCATTGGTCTCACAAAGCCTGCCGCTTTTTGGCTCGCCGCCAGAGCAAACGAGGACGAAAGGAGAAGCAGTTGCCGGTGTGAATCGAGCGTCAACGCAGGGGCTACCGTTCGGGTTCTTCAGCAGCAATTGCGTATCCGGTCATGGGCGTAATGAGTGACGAGGGGAGGCAGTTCAGTTTATCGCAAATGCGTCGGTGTTGGGCTACGACGTTCGCGCCGCGATGATTTTCTATGGAG
>NZ_JAIUGZ010000034.1:0-1416 GCF_020164875.1 Mesorhizobium sp. CO1-1-8
AGGGGAGGCAGTTCAGTTTATCGCAAATGCGTCGGTGTTGGGCTACGACGTTCGCGCCGCGATGATTTTCTATGGAGCCGCGGGAGCACCAAGCTTGAGGACGCAGCACTGCGAGCAACTTTGGGCCAAATACGGGATGCTGCTGGTGACTTCAGATTGCAGTTCTTGACCGTTCAGTTTGGTCCATAGCAGGTTGACCGACTTGGCTTTGCAGCTATCTCCGTGACGTGGTGCTCTCAACGGCAGAGCACACGCTCAAGGAACGGCCGCGTCGAACTCAATTGCAAATCCCGCAACAATCGCGCTACGCGCGACGAAGTTGCCGAGCTCCCAATCCGTCAGTTCGCAAGCGGAAAAGCTCGTCTGGTTGCCTGAATAACCTCTGCTATGGAGATGCACGGCCTCCCGATGTCCTCGATCAGCTGGCGGATGATCGCTTGGCGAACGTCCGAAGAAAAAGGCTTCTGGACGGACGCAAGCATCCGGCCACCTAGGAATGGAGCTGGGGTGCTACGCTGTCGGCTGTCGTTTTATCGAACGCCACAGCCACACCGTGAACGATGGATGCCGCCGCCAACATCTCCTCTAATTGGCGGTCAGAGGCCTTACAGGTCGGCATGAGTGTTCGAATGGCGCGGATTGCTTTTGCAATGGAGAGGAAGCGCGCTTTGCCTCTGGAGAGAACATAGGCCTCGGTAGCTCTTTCAACCGCGATGGAATGAAAAGCGTTGGTCATCGAGAATTCCTCCCTGAATACTGACCAAGATGATTTACCGCCAACATCTAATGGCCTTCAAGGGCATGTCCGATTCCGACAATCAGCCGGTGGTGATGTCGAAGTGACTTTGCTCCTCTTCCCATATGCGCCATGCGTGAGTTCGATCATTCCGGGACGGTCCACGATGGTGATCTCGCCACGCTTGGCATGAACCAGCCCCCGGTATTCTAGCATTTGGAGAGCGGTGGTAACGCCGGGCCGTCGGGAACCAAGCATGGTCGCCAGAAATTCATGCGTCAGATAGATGATGTTTCCTTCGGCGCGGTCGTCGACCATGAGCAACCAGCGGGCCAGCCGTTCCTCAATTGTCGATTGGCTGTTGACCAGCGCCGTTCGCGACGACTGGATCAGGAACGCGTGAGCGTAGCGAAGCAGTGACGGCTGAAGGCTCCGACTTCTGGCAATTGCGATGCGAAGATATTCAACTGGCAGGCACCAGCCGTTGCTGGCGAGTTGGATGTAGGTTTCATTGGGAGATCGGTCCTGGCCGAGAACGACCGCTATCCCCGTCATGCCGTCGTGGCCGATGATGCCGACTTCACTTTGCCGCCCTCCGGTCATGGCGGCGACCACGGACGCGATACCGGTCTCGGGGAAATATACGTGCTCGATCGGCTGATATGCGATCTCCAGCCGGG
>NZ_JAIUGZ010000035.1:0-1403 GCF_020164875.1 Mesorhizobium sp. CO1-1-8
CGGCGAGCCGCCCTCGTTCGTGAGGCGTATATAGTCGCCACCAACGAGAACTGTCAACACCGATCGACAATGTTTTTTCGATTTCTCGTGGAGTTATCCACGGGGCCGAAATTCGTGAGCTGGCTTGGCTGAGTTGTGAGCGGTGTTCTGCCGCCACCATTCCCGTGATGCGCCCCGAGGTCTCGGCGCCGAGCGTGCATCATCGGCCTGAAAAACAACTGTTGCGCCTCGATGGCCGCAGAGCAATTCCCTACCGGGGCGTCATTTAGAGCCGGCCCTCGAGCAATTCTGGCGTGATGTTCCGGCCAGCGTAAAAAATGCCCAGGATCAGCACCCGCTCGCCCTCGACGGCAAAGGCAATGCTGACGGCACGCCGGTAGCCAACAATCCGTAGCCCAGGCATGATCTCGACCCGCTCGGTGCCCCGCTGTGGAAAAGTCGACAGGCCGAGACAATGGTCGCGGATACCCGTAATGAAATTCCAGGCGATCGCCGGCGATGCACGTCCGGCTATGTCATCGTAGAGTTGCTCCAGCTCGGCTTCTGCCTTGGGGTGGAAGACAATCCGATACTCCACCCCTACTTGGCTTTCGCCTGCCTGGCGCGATGACGCGCCTCAAGCCGGGAGAAGACCGTTTCGGCAGGGATACCGTTCGTTGGATCCTGCCGGAGCTCAGCCAGGCGCCCCGGTATCTCCTCGCGCAGCCATTTCTCCCGCTCCGCCTCGAAATCCTCAAGCATGCGCAGGCCCGCGCGGACAACCTCGCTGGCATTGTTGTAGCGGCCTGATTCAAGCTGCTTCCTGATGAAGCTCTCGTAGTGGTCATTCAAAGCGTAATTTGGCATTGGTAACCTCCTGCGGGAAATATGGGAGTGATTCCGAATTCAGCAATAGATGTCAACTATTAGCAAAAATGACCGATTCGACCATGCCACGCCTTGCGCCACTCATCCCGCAGAGGATCGCCCTTCACTTAGATTCGGCACGGATGGAGGCGTCGCTTCAACGCCCCAGGCCGCTCGACCAGCGGCACTTGCGGCCATTGCGGCGTGACACACCCGACCGCCGGCGCGATCGAGGATCCACATGCAGGTCGATATTCGCGGTCATCGGTCATTGTCACGGCGGAGGGTGGTCACAAAAAGCCGGCTGAATAGAACACCACCCCGGCCAAATTCATTTCGTATTTGAGTGCAGTCATTACCGGCATCACCGATGCCTGGCACGAGGATCGGATGGCTCTTTTCTGCCTCCGATTCGGTTGATCCGGTCATGGCGGTGGCTGGGCGCTTCACTTGGCCAGTCCCCTTGAACGGGAACGGCCCGCGGGCTTTGTGCGTGGCGGGCTGTTTTTGATTTGGTTTGGGGGGAGAGGATTTGAGTTTTCTGTCTGGCGGCTCTG
>NZ_JAIUGZ010000036.1:0-1173 GCF_020164875.1 Mesorhizobium sp. CO1-1-8
AGAGTATCCGTCTTGGTCAAGGCATCTGAGGTGACCATTTGCGGTCGTCCCTGATGAGAGCGTTTGCGAGAATGAGGAGTTTTCGCATGATTGCGGTAATGGCGAGCTTTGCGGGTTTTCCAGCTTCGCGCAGAGCCTCGTATTTGATCTTGAGGGGTTGGTTGAATCGGATGGCAACGAGTGCGGGCATATAGAGCGCCTGTCTGCACCACGACCTTCCTCCCCGGATGAAGCTCTTGCCCTTCCACTGGCCGGACTGACGATCAACCGGTGCGAGCCCGGCAAGGGAAGCTGCCTGCTTGTTGGCAAGGCTTCCGATTTCGGGCATGTCGGCGATGAGGGCGAAGGCGGTTACCTCGCCGAGGCCGGGAATGCTGGTGAGGATGTCGAGGCGGCGGGCAAGGTCGACCTCGGCCGCGACGAGGTTGCGGCATTCGGTATCCACCGCCTCGATCTGGGCTGAGATCTGCTTCAGCCGCTGGTCGACTTGGCGCTTGAGCAGTCCGATGGTGAGGTTCTTCCGCCGATTGAGCGCAGCGGTGCGATCCTTGACCAGAGCCCTGCGGGCGGCAACCAGTTCACAAAGTACATCAAGGGCTTGGCTCCTGAGCGGCCGGATGTCCGGCACCATAAGCGCTCCGAAGCGGGCGAGCATGGCGGCGTCGATACGGTCGGTCTTCGACAGGCGCCCGGCGGCCCTGGCGAAGGCGTGTGTATGCTGCGGGTTCATCTTGACCAGCGGCAGGCCCTTGGCGCCCAGCATGCGCTCGAGCTGTCGATGGTAGGCGCCGGTTGCTTCGTAGACGATGCGTTCGGGCATGAGCGGCACCAGCCAGAGCATCAGTTCGCCTATACCGCCGGCGTCATTGGTGTATTGCCGCTCCGTCCCTTCCGGCAGGAGATGGACGTCGAGGCGATCTTTCGAGATGTCGATACCGAGCGTTCGTGCTATGGTTGCGGTCATCTTTTCCGTGTCCCGTGCTTGTCATCCGGGCCTTTAAGCCCGGCTATCCGTTCAGGCCTCATGGAAAAGAGAGGGGCGATCATACTCTAGCTCGGTCCTTCACGACCGGCGATTCATCGATCCCACCCCTCCCGCCGCCTGCGGGTGGTGAAGGCCCGCAGGCGGCAACCCACTTTGGCCCCGAAACGATGAAAAGTCATAAGACAAGC
>NZ_JAIUGZ010000037.1:0-1097 GCF_020164875.1 Mesorhizobium sp. CO1-1-8
TGTCGGTAGCTAATCAAGTTGTCCGGTTTTGGTAGCACATGATCTGTCCGCTTCTGATTTAACGTCGAAGCGGTTCACGCGGCTTGCCTTGTGGGGCAAGTGTCTTGGATTTCGGCGCCGTCAGGCATGTATCGAGCAATGCGGCGCGGCCCATGGAAGATTGCAAGCGTGCCGTCCGGGTACTGCCTGATCTTGACCGTGGCTTTGACGAAGTGATGCCGGATCGGGCTCTGCGGCAGCTGCAATCGAAGGCGCGCGAAGGCGATCGTGTTGTCGCGGGCGACGACGCGCTCCTCCTCGATGCACAGGATCTGGGCCAGTTGTTGCGGGTCGGCGGCGACAAAAGCGCTGTCTTCGACCGCGGCCGGCCTGGCGAAGCGGGCATTGTGAGCCGGCAGATAGGTCCGTGCGATGAAGCGATTGGCGGCCTCGATATCAGCAATGCCGGCTAGTGCCAGCTCCCGCGGCAGTCGGTCCTGCAAGGTGGAGAACATCCGCTCCGAGCGGCCCCTGGCTTCAGGCGAATAGGCTGGGATATGTTCGATACCCAACCGTCCGAGCGCCCGGCCGACCTGAGTCAGCCGGATCTTGTCGACAGCCCCGCCGGCCTTGAGCGTCACGAAATAGTGGCTGCCGCGGTCGCTGTAGAGGCTCGATGGCAATCCCTTGGCGACGAACGTCTCAAGAAGTCCCTGAAAGCTCGACGCCGTGCCTTCCTCCTCGATCAGGAAGGCTGAATAGATCGTGCTCGTCGCATCGTCCATCGTCACGATCAGATCCAGCATCGGCCCGCTCGTCAGCCATTGATGACGGCTGCCATCCTGATGCAGCATCATCCCCTCGCACGGCTTCCTTTCCCGCTTGCGCCGATGAGCACCGCGCCGCTTGGCCCGTTCCACCAGGCCCGCCGCATGAAGCTGCGTCTTGATGAAGGTGTAACCCCAGCTGAAATCGTGATCGCGCAGCAGGTGCTCGTGGAAATGCTTCACATTCCAGCCAAGGTAGCGATGACGATAAAGCTCCAGCATCTCCTCAATCGCTTCCGCAGGCACCCGGCGCGTCGAAAGCTTGCCCAAACGCCGGTCGACCAACCCTGC
>NZ_JAIUGZ010000004.1:0-523062 GCF_020164875.1 Mesorhizobium sp. CO1-1-8
ATGGCAGTCAGCTTCGATCGGCGAGAGGGTCCAACCTCGCATTGACGCTGACAAGAACTCCCATACGCCTCCGCATTGTGCCGTATCAATGCGCACGTCTTGGCACGCGGCTTGCAAAGCCTTTCCATCTTGGGAGAAGATGGAATGCCTTTATCCAATCAGCTGCTCGACAAAAACCTGACGTTTCATTGTCCGAGCTGCAAAAACCCGATGGTCAGGAAGGGCTCATGGGTCAAGTCTGTAACCACATTCACATGCAACCGGTGCGGTGAGAAGGTGCGGCTCACCTACAGCGCCAAGCTGGAGATTTTCAGGCTGGGGGCCTCCAATTGAGCAGCGGATTTAAGAGGAACCTAATATCCCTCAGCGACTTGTGTCGGGATGAGCACGCGCGGCGTCAACTTTCTTGACAAGTGGCTGAGCAGCAATGTGTCTGGCCTAGCCAGTTCAGACGTGATCTCGGTGGCGGAGGCTATCCAGAAGCTGTTCGTTGACGCGAAGACGGTCGGGATCAGCAGCGCCGAAATCGAGGAAGAGACCGGCAGCGTCTATGTCGCTCACCTGGCGGGCGCATCGTTCCCGTGGGTCCAAACCCCCAAGCCCCCATCCCCTTGGACCCACCCCAGCTGCACGTAAGCGCAAGCGAGAACAAATTGGGTCCTGGGCAAGGTGCCGATTTCATTAGGGAATCTGGCGCACCCGACAGGATTCGAACCTGTGACCTCTGCCTTCGGAGGGCAGCGCTCTATCCAGCTGAGCTACGGGTGCTTCCCGGAATCCGGAAAACGAACCAGCCGGTGAACCGGCAAGTCACGGCTTCTTAGCGGAAGCCGGCGCGGGCTTCAACGGGCAATTGGAGATTGGCGCAGCGACTTGCCTCGGGTGCGTCCAGGCTACCGCCTATGAGGTTTCCACCCCCGCCTTCACCGTCCGCCGTCCGCGCACCGCGCGCTTCGGCTTCTTCGCGCCGGCCAGCTCGTGCATCGCATCCAGCTGCATCTGCTGCATTTCGGCCAGCCGCGTCCATTGGCGCGAGATGAGGTAGTCGAGTTTTTCGTGCAGGTGGCGCACTTCGAGCTCGGCCTTGAGGTTGACGCGGTAGTCGTTGAAGGAGCGCAGGCGGTCCTTGGACTCCTGCCGCCTCTGGCTCATCATGATGATCGGCGCCTGGATGGCGGCGATGCAGGAGAGCAGCAGGTTGAGCAGGATGAAGGGGTAGGGATCGAAGGCGGCGCTCATGCCGGCGATCAGGTTGATGCCGATCCAGACCAGCAGCACGCTGCCGAACGAGATCAGGAACCACCAGCTGCCGCCGAAGGAAGCCATACTGTCGGAGACGCGGTCGGCGAAGGTGCGGTGCTCCTCGAACTCCTCCTCCGAGTTTTCGGAAATCGTGTCCTGCCTGGCGATCGATTCGACCACCTGGCGGTCGAGCTCGGAGAATTCGCCGTGCTCCTGCTGCAGCAGCTCCTCCATGTAGCGCATGCGGTAGCGGCCGAGCTCGGCGCGGCTGATGCGGGCGCCGGTTGGCAGGTCGGGATGGTCCGAGCGGATGCGGTCGGCGAGGCTCGGGCGCAGCGTGTCGATGCGCACCAGATCGCGCTTGCGGAATTTGCGGCCCGATATCGCCGACGGTTTTTTCTTCGGCTTGCCACGGTGGGCGCCTGGGCCCGCGGGTTCGGAGTCCGGCACTTCGGGTGTGTCGAATTGCTCGTCCGATACCGGATCGGCCTCGAGCTCACCGACGATCGGCGCCTCGAAATATTCGCCGCCGTCATCGTTCTGATTGTCTGCCGGTTGCTCGGGCGTTTTGGGGACGGTGCTCATGGTGGGCTCCTGGTAGTGCTGGGCGACGCTATGCCTATGCCGCAACATCGCCGGCTTCGCGACGGATTTCGCGGTGGGACAAGTGTTTTTGATCGGGGCTGCGAGCTCGTGCGTCGGCGGCGCTTGCGGGCTAGGGCGTTGACATTCGAGATTGGCCGAAGCCTCCATCGCTTTGTCATCCACGGGCGGAGCAGGAAGAACTTGCCCGATGTTAGCGCCAAGCCCGCTAACGTGCACAAGGTTCTGCACGGCGACGGCAACAAAAAACCCGCCTTGCCGGCGGGTCACGTTTCCAGTGGATCAATTGGCGCGACTCGGCACCATACCCAAAACAGTAGCATAACTGCCCTCACCGGGCAATCCATCACCGCGCAGCCAGGTGCAAATGTGCGGCGGCCGCTATTGTTCGGCGAACATCAGCCTTGTCTTGGCGCCGTCCATCGTCGGCGACAGGCTGCGCTGGATCAGCGCTTCGACATGGTCGTTGCGCTGGCGGGCTGAGTCCGCGCCCATCACCACGACGATCAAATTGCGGCCGTCGGCGTTGTAGGAGGTGACGATGTTGAAGCCCGAGGCCCTGATGTAGCCGGTCTTGATGCCGTCGACGCCGCGCACGCGGCCGAGCATGTCGTTGTGGCCGCGCACCAGCCGGCCGCGGAACATGAAGTCGCTTTCGGAGAAATAGTGGAACTGCTGGGGAAAGCGCTGATGCAGCGCCATGCCGAGCACCGCCATGTCGCGCGCGGTGGTCATCTGGCTGTCGTCGGGCAGGCCCGATGCGTTGCGGAAGGTGGTGCTGGTCATGCCGAGCTGGCGCGCCTTGGATGTCATCATGGCGGCGAACTGATCCTCCGAGCCGCCGAGATATTCGCCGACCGCCACCGCCACGTCATTGGCCGATTTGACGACGATGGCGCGGATCGCCGAATCGACGTCGATGCTCTCGCCGCGCCGGAAGCGCATCTTGGTCGGCGGCTGCGAGGCGGCGTGGTCCGACACCGGGATCTGCGTTTCCTTGCTGATGCGGCCGGAGTCCAGCGCCTCGAACAGCAAATAGAGCGTCATCATCTTGGTCAGTGAGGCCGGGTAGCGCTGCGCCGTCGAGCTGACCTCGAACAGCTGCTTGCCGGTCCTGGCGTCGACGACGATTGCCGCATATTTCTGCGCAGGCGCCGGCACGGCCAGCACGCTGTCGGGCGGCGCCACGGTCGTGCAGCCGGCAAGCAGCACCAGCAGGGCGAGTGCCGCAAAAACTCTCTGGATGATCGGAAGGGGACGCAGGTTGGACAAGGGCAGGACTGTTCTGGCGAAGCTGTTGCTGAGATGAAGCGAAGCTAACGTAACGCAAGTGATGCGTCCATTTGGTTAATGGCTGACAGGCCCAGGATTGTCGAGGGCCGGGGTTCGCCCCGAAAACGCCCGTTTCCGGTGTCTTTCCTTGCCAAGGCCGCGTTCCCGTGGGAAGGGGCGTGGTATCTGAGGGCGGGGGCTTGGCATGACTGACATCGGGGCCGGGGGCGCGGCGCCCTCGCTTATCAGGGCATCGCTCAGCCGCACCGGCAAATGGGCCGGCAGCGTCGCTTTCATCAGCGGCGCCGTTGGCGACGTGCTCAATCCGCTGGCGCCGTTCGCCGCCTATATCGCACTGGTCGCCGCGGTGGCCGCAATCATCATCGCCATTGCCATCGTGCTCAGGCTGGTGCTGGCGGCCAAGGCGCTGCCGGCCTTGATCTTCGCCACAAGTGCTGCCGCCGTCGCCGGCGGCGTCTACGGGCTGCAACAGCAGACCAACGCACAGAACGGGGTGATCGCCAGCTTGGTGCCGGCCATTGCCGGGCTGCAGCAGTCGATTGGCATCGTTTCCGAAAAAGTGGCCAGGATCGAGCAGACGGTTACGCAGACGCAAAAGACGGTCGAGGCGGTCAAGCAGACCACCGACACGGTGGCGAAGACGACCGACGAGATCGCCTCCGTCCAGCAGCAGCAGACCCAGCAGACGGCGGAAGTGCAAAAGACCACCGAAGAGGTGAAGAAGCAGACCGAGACGCTGGCCGCCGGCCAAGCACAGCAACAGGCCCAGACCGAGAAGCTGCAGGCGACAACGCAGCAGATCGCCGCCTCGATCGACACCATCGCCAAGGGCTTTGCCGCCTTGGCCGCGCAGGGCGGGACGATTGCCGAGCCGAAGCGCCCGGACGAATTCTACCACAATGCCCGCGTCTACGAGCTGTCCGGCGACATGCTCAATGCGCGGCGCTCCTACCTCGCCTTTGCCGGCTTCGATGTCGACGCCATCGACCCCTACACGCGCTTTGCCACGCTGCTTCGGGTGCAGGACGGCAAGGCCGGCGCGCGCGAAGTGTTCGGCGCGCTTGCCGACAGGGGCAAGGCGCTGTCGATCAAGGTGGTGCATATCCAGCAGTTCGACGACGCCCAGCGCCTCGACAAGCTCAACGCCTTCATCGCCGCCAATCCAGATTTCGCGCCGGCCTATTTCCTGTTGGCGCAGGAGTTTTCCGAAGACCGCCTCGGCACCCAGACGCTGGCCGACAAGCGCAACGAGGCCAAGGCGCTGACCAAGTTCACGTCCTACGAAAAGGATGGCGGGCTGCTCACATATTTCGTCGACCAGACGCAGTTGGCCGAATGGCTGGACCGCAGCCGCAGCCGGATGGCGGCGCTTGGCGACGTGCTCGACCCCGCCCGCTTCGTGCCTTCGCTGACGCCGATGCGCTCCAACCAGGGCTGGTCGATGACCATCTCGCTGCCGGAACCGGCAACCGCCATTTCCTGGCGCATGGGCGACAGCGGCCCGTTCACCGACACCGGTTTTCTGGCCATGAACGACCCGACCACCGGCAAGCCGATGGCCAATCCGAGCTTCGAGATGCCCGACAGCACGGCGGCTGGGAGCATCGCCATCAAATATCTCGACATCAGGGGCCGCGAGACCGGCCCGTTCGACATCCACTTCGACCCCGAGACCGCCCTTCAGCAGGGCAACAAGCAGATCCTCGACCAGTTCTGGACGTCATGGATCGCCTTCGATGTCAGCGGCAATCACGGGCTGGTCTATTTCACCCAGATGCTGTCCTACCGCTGCGCCATCAAGCAGGTGCATTACAGCCTGAACGGCGCGGCGCTCGACAAGGAGATCAAGATGCCGCCTTGCGACAAGAAGGATCCCTACGCCATCCCCTACGACTACCAGCCCTATTTCAAGGTCGCCGACAGCGTGAAATCGATGTCGGTGCAGGTCACCTACACCGACGACACCAAGTCGCCGGTGCGGGAATACAAACGGCAGTAGCTTACCCTCCCCACAAGGGGCAGGGTGAAGGGGGGCGCCGATGCAAATTGCCGGTCGCTATGCTTGCGTATTCGCAACCCAGCGGGTTTTGCTGGCGCAGACAGAATCAACAGGTGCGCGATGACCATCCATACGATCAAGGCCAGGGGTATTTCGGTTTCGCTCGACCTCACGGTCGGCCACATCGCCGACATGGCCGTCGAGGGCGGCGGGCGGCAGTTGAAGCCGCTGCACCGCGCGCCCTGGGTCGATGCGAACGAGACGCTGCCGGACAATTTGCCGGAAGGCACGGTTCGGCTGTCCGGCGATTTTCTCTGCGCGCCGTTTTCGCGCAGCGATGTCGAGGAAGCGCCTCTGCATGGCTGGCCGGCCAACAGCCCCTGGGATGTCGTCGAGAGTGCCGCGACAGACGACGGCTGGCGCGCGGTCTACCGCCTGCGGCACAAGGTGATGGGCGCCAGCGTCGACAAGATCCTGACGCTGCGCGACGGCCATCCCTTCGTCTACCAGGAGCATGTGTTTTCCGGCGGCCATGGTGCGATTTCGGTCGCGCATCATCCGATGACGGCAATGACCGGCGGCGGCAGGCTGGCCTTTTCGCCCAAACGTTTTGCCGCGACGCTGGACGATCCGCTGGAGCCCGATCCCGCACGCGGCCGCTTCATGCTGGCCTATCCGGCGCGGTCTTCGGATCTCCGCCATTTCCCCGCGGCCGGCGGCGGTGCGCTCGACCTGACGGAATACCGCATGGATGACCGCCGCGAGGATTTCATCACCCTCGTCGAAGCCGATCACGGCGGGCCGGGCTGGACCGCGCTGGCGCGCCAGGCCGAGGATGATCTGGTGCTGGTGCTGAAGAACCCGGCCGAGCTGCCGATCACCATGCTGTGGTTCAGCAATGGCGGGCGCGACTACGCGCCCTGGAGCGGCCGCCACCTTGGCGTGCTCGGCATCGAGGACGGCCGCGCCGCCGTCGGCCATGCCGCCTCGATCGGCGACAACTGGCTGAAGCGCGAAGGGGTGGCGACCGCTTTTGCACTGGGCGAAGGCCAAAGCGTGTCCTTTCGCCATGTCATTGGCGCCATACCGCTGTCCGGCGGCGAGCCGCCGCAAGCGGTCACGACGGCGGATGGCCGCATGCGGCTGGTGACGGGCGGCGCGGCGCGGGAGGTTCCCTTCGACAGCGATTTCCTGCGCATTGGCCAGCCGGTAGCCGCCTGAGGCGGGATTGCGCGACCGCAGGTTTGAAATTTCCGCGAACTGCCGCCAAGATGTGGCCGAAATCATCATGCGGAACATGGTGGATCTGAAGCTCTGCCAGGGAGGCTCTCATGTCCGAAATCGCCCATCTCGCCGCCACCATCTTCAAACGCGCCGGCAAGGCAAGCCGCTTCATCGTCGCCATTGCCGGCCCGCCGGGCTCCGGCAAGTCGACGCTGTCGGCAAGGCTGCATGAACTGCTGCCCGAAGGGGCAGCGGAAGTCGTGCCGATGGATGGCTTCCACTATGACGACGCCGTGCTCGAGCGGCGCGGCCTGCGCGCGCGCAAGGGGGCGCCGGAAACCTTCGACTTTGCCGGTTTTGAGGCCCTGCTGAAGCGTATCCGGGCCGGTGAAGCCGATATCGCGATCCCGGTCTTCGACCGCAGCATGGAACTGTCGCGCGCCGCAGCCTCGATCGTCGCCACCGAAACCAAATTCATTCTGGTCGAGGGCAACTACCTGCTGCTCGACGAGGAGCCGTGGTCGCGGCTGGCGCCGCTGTTCGATTTCTCGATCTTCGTCGACGTGCCGCGCAACGAGCTCGAGCGCCGCCTGATGGAGCGCTGGCACGGACATGGCCGCTCCGATGAAGACGCGCGCGCCTGGATCGCGTCCAACGACCTGCCCAACATCGAGCGCGTGCTCGCCCGCCGCAGTGCCGCCGATCTGGTGATCGGCCTTTCCGCTTGATTGGGCGAATTGCGCAAGGGGAACCTTAAGACTTTCAGGCCGTTATTCCGAACACGGCAATTCTGCCAAAAGAGGGATTCGGCCCAATGGCAACCAAGGCAAGAAAGCCCGCGCCCGCCAAGGGCAAGGCGACCCAATCCAAGGCCGGCGCAGGCCCGGCGATGACAGCCCGTTCGAAAGACGCCAAGCCGGCCTTCGGCAAGGCTGAGCCGAAGAAAGTGGTGCCGGCTGCAGCGAAAGCCGCGCCAAAAGCCGCAAAGCCGAAGAAGCCCGCGAGTTCCAGCGACTCCCTGAGCGGCGGTGCGATGCGCACGGCCAAGGCCACGGCCAACGTCGCTGCCGGCGCGGTCATGGTCGCCGCCCGAGGGGCTGCGTCGCTCGCTGCTTCCGTCATGGGCAAAGGCGGTTCGAAGGCCAAAGCGAAGGCGAAATAGCCGCGCTTCGGAGGCTGGTTCGGCTATCCCTTGGCCGGGATGGCCAGGCCTTTCTGCACCGCTGGCCGCGCCAGGCCGCGCTCCAGCCATGTTCCCACATTGGCGAAATCGTCAAAGCCGACGAGTTCGCGCGCTTCGTAGAAGCCGATCAGGTTGCGCACCCAGCCGAGCAGCGAGATGTCGGCGATGGTGTAGTCATTGCCCATGATCCACTTGCGCCCCTTCAGCCTGCCGTCGAGCACGCCGAGCAGCCGCTTTGATTCGTGGCGGTAGCGCTCCAGCGGGCGCTTGTCGGCGATCTCGCGGCCGGCGAATTTGTGGAAGAAGCCGACCTGGCCGAACATCGGCCCGACCGATGCCATCTGGAAGAACACCCACTGGATGGTCTCATAGCGGCGCGTGGCATCAATGGGCATGAGCAGGCCGGTCTTTTCGGCGAGATAGAGCAGGATGGCGCCGGATTCGAATAGCCCGATCGGCTTGCCGTCAGGACCGTTCGGATCGATGATCGCCGGTATCTTGCCGTTGGGGTTGAGCGACAAGAATTCCGGTGTCCAGCTTTCGTTTTGGCCGATGTTGACCCAATGCGGCTCGTAAGGCAGGCCGAGTTCCTCCAGGGCGATCGATATCTTCACCCCGTTCGGCGTTGTCGCCGAATAGAGCTGGAGCTGGTCCGGATGCTTGGCCGGCCAACGCGTTGCGATCGGAAAGGCGGACAGGTCTGCCATGGAAACTCCTGAATGGGGATCAGACGACCTTGGGTTCAGACGGCCTTGAAGGCCAGCACGGCATTGGTGCCGCCGAACGCGAAGCCGTTGCTGATCGCGGCGCGCACCTTGCGCTCGCGCGGCACATTCGGCGTGACGTCCAGGTCGCAATCGGGATCGGCCTCACGAAAATTGGCCGTCGGCGGCACGATGCCTTCGCGGATCGCCATCACGCAGGCGATCATCTCCAGCGCACCCGATGCGCCGAGGCAATGGGCGTGCATCGACTTGGTCGACGACACCGAAAGCTTGTAGGCATGGTCGCCGAAAACGCGCTTGATCGCTGCCGTCTCGATCTGGTCGTTGGCCTTGGTGCCGGTGCCATGGGCGTTGAGGTAGTCGACATCCTCGGGATTGAAGCCGGCATCGGCCAGGCAGGCGCGCATGGCCGCTGTCGGCCCTTCGATGGTCGGAGCGACAATGTCGGAGGCGTCGGCGGAGAGGCCGGCGCCGGCGACCTCGGCAAGGATGGTGGCGCCGCGCGCCATGGCGTGCTCGTACGTCTCCAGGACCGCCATGCCGGCGCCCTCGCCGAGCGACAGCCCCTGGCGGTCGGCCGAGAATGGCCGGCAGGTGTCGGGCGCCAGCACGCGCAATGCTTCCCAGCCCTTCAGGATGCCCCAGACCAGCGGCGCATCGGTGCCGCCGGCGACCATCACGTCGGCGCGTCCAAGCCTGATCTGGTCGACGGCCGAGGCGATGGCGTGGTTGGATGAGGAGCAGGCCGAGGTGACGCCGAAGACCGGGCCGCGCAGGCCCAGATTCATGCTGACGTGGCCGGAGGCCGCGCTTGGCATAACCTTTGGCACAGTGAAGATACCGGCGCGGTTCTTGCCCTCGACCAGGATGGCGCGATAGCTCTCCTCGATCGCCTCCCAGCCGCAGACGCCGACACCGACGACAGTGCCCATCCGATAGGTGGTGGCCTCATTCGAAACCAGGCCGGCCTGCTGCATGGCTTCCCTGGCTGCGATCGTCGCCAGCAGGCTGAAGCGGTCCATCGACACGGTCTGCTTGCGGTCGATGCCGTGATCGGGAAGCGTCTTGATTTCGCAGCCGACCTTGACCTTCAAATCATGCAGTTGGGGACTTGTGATCTGGCCGATGGCCGAGCGGCCGGCGCGCATCTCGTTCCAGATCGCGGGCGCGCTGGTGCCGAGCCCGCAAATGCCGCCCATGCCGGTGATGACAACGCGCTGCCGCATTCAGTTCAGGCTTTTTTCGCGATCAGCGCGCGCACAGCTTCGACCATGTCGCCGACATTCTTCAGATTGCTCCAGGCGTCGACCGTGTTCATCTCGATCTCGATGCCATACTCTTCCTCAAGATCGAAGATAATCTCCGTCAGCTCGAGCGAATGGATGCCAAGCGAGGTCAATTCGGTGGTGGTGGTGATTTCTTCGCCGCCCGGCTCGGCATGAGCCTTGATCTTCGCGATGATATCCGTTGCCAGCTGGTCGGCCATTCGGTTCCTTCCCACTATCTCGCGTTTCCCGACGCCAACTGAGCAGCGCCCCTTTTCTCCTGGTATCAAGCCGCCGTCGTCGATTAATACCCCCGCCAAGCGCAGCATGACCGTACCAAGGTGGTTCCCTCTATAGAAACCGAAACGTTGTCAAGCAACAAGCTATATCGAACTCCGTATCGACAAAGCCGCCGGAGTGCTTAACGTGCAGGCATGGATATGGGCGAACATGGCGGGATTTCGACGCAGCGCGTTGCGGGCGTCGCGCGGCTTTCCTGCGCGCTCAGTGAGGGCCGCACGCGCCTGCGGCGCCTCTATCAGGACGGCGCCGCTAAGATAAGAATGCCGGCCGTCTCGGCCGATCCGCTCGAAGCGGTGCTGATCAACACCGCCGGCGGAATGACGGGTGGCGACCGTATCGCCTGGGACGTGGATGTCGGCGCGGCCGCTTCGGCATCGATCACCACGCAGGCCTGCGAGAAGATCTACCGGGCCGCGTCCGACCGTGCCGAAGTGCGGGTCAATTTGTCGGTCGGGGAAAACGGCCGCATCGCCTGGCTGCCGCAGGAAACCATCGTCTTCGACCGGGCGGCCTTTGCCCGCACGCTCGACGTCGAGCTTGCCGTCGGCGCCGAGGCGCTGGTGCTGGAAGCCGCCGTCTTCGGCCGCCTGGCAATGGGCGAACGCGCCACGCAGGGCAACTTCCATGACCGCTGGCGTGTGCGCCAGGAGGGCGCCCTCATTCATGCCGAGGATTTCCGCATCGGACCAGATATCGCCGCCACGCTCGACCGCCCGGCGGTTGCCGGCGGCGCGATCGCGGTGGCGACGCTGCTTCTGGTGTCGCCGCGCGCCGAAACCCTGCTCGATCCGGTCCTGGAGATCGTCGGCGACCACGGCAGCGCCAGCGCCTGGAGCGTGAAGAAATCTGGCAAGCTTCTTGCGAGGCTTTACGCCGGGGACGGCTACCGGCTGCGCCAGCGGCTGGTTCCCCTCGTCGAATTGCTCAACGGAAGGGCGGGGTTGCCCAAATTATGGTCACTATAGGCCTGTCTCTACCAATCCAGGGAAACGCATGAACCTGACGCCGAGGGAAAAGGACAAGCTGCTGATCGCCATGGCGGCGATCGTGGCGCGCAAGCGGCTCGAACGCGGCGTCAAGCTCAACCATCCGGAAGCGATCGCGCTGATCACCGACTTCGTCGTCGAGGGTGCCCGCGACGGCCGCCCGGTCGCCGAACTGATGGAAGCCGGCGCTCATGTCGTCAGCCGCGCGCAAGTCATGGAAGGCATCGCCGAGATGATCCATGACGTGCAGGTCGAGGCGACTTTTCCCGACGGCACCAAGCTGGTGACCGTGCACGAACCGATCCGTTGAGGAGGACAGGATGCTGGAGCTGCGTCCAAACTGCGAATGCTGCGACAAGGACCTGCCGCCTGAGGCGACGGATGCGCTGATCTGCACCTTCGAGTGCACCTTTTGCGCCGGATGCGTGGAACAGGTGTTGGGTGGCATCTGCCCCAATTGCGGCGGTGGTTTTTCGGCGCGTCCGATCCGGCCGGCGGCAATGCTGAAGAAATATCCGGCATCGAGCAAACGCGTTCTCAAGGCCGAAGGCTGCGGCCCTCGCAAGGCCGCGTGAACAGCACAGCAAACGAAAGGCAAATAAAATGATCCCTGCCAAACGCCTCTGCCTGTCGGCGATCCTGCTGCTGGCCGCTGCCATGCCGGCCTATGCCCATGTCGGCATCGGCACGGCCTCCTCCTTCACGGCCGGCTTCATGCACCCGCTTTCCGGGCTCGATCACATGACGGTGATGATCGCGGTCGGACTGTGGGCGGCGCTCAAGGGCGGCAAGGCGGTTCTTGCCTGGCCGGCGGCTTTTGTCGGTGTCATGCTGGTCGGCGGCGCGCTGGGCATGCTGCATATGCCGCTGCCCTTCGTCGAACCGGGCATACTGGCATCGGTCGTGACGCTCGGGCTGCTGGTGGCGCTGGCGATCGATCTGCCGGTCTCGGCCGGCGTCGCCATCATCGGCCTGTTCGCACTTTTCCACGGCCACGCGCATGGCACCGAGGTGCCGGAGAGTGCCGGCGGACTTGAATACATGGCCGGCTTTGCCGTCGCCACGCTGTTGCTGCATGCCACCGGCATCGCCGCCGGTCTCAGTCTCGGCTTCCGGTTCCGTGGCCTGGCCCGCGCTGCCGGTGCCGCCGGCGCGGCGATCGGCATCGGTCTCGCCTTTGGCATCGTGTGAGGGCGACCATGATCCCCGGTGAAATTATCACGGTGGGCGGCGACATCGAGCTCAACAAGGGCCTGCCGATCGTCACCCTGAAAGTCGCCAACAGCGGCGACCGGCCGATCCAGGTCGGCAGCCACTACCATTTCTTCGAGACCAATGAGGGGCTGAAATTCGACCGGGAGCGCGCCAGGGGCATGCGCCTCGACATTGCCGCGGGCACGGCCATGCGTTTCGAGCCGGGCCAGGAGCGCGACGTCATGCTGGTGCCGCTCGGCGGCAAGCGCGAGGTCTACGGATTTCAGCAGAAGGTGATGGGCAAGCTGTGAGATCTTCCGGCGCGCTCAGCTCAGTTCGACGGCTTGGCCGCGGCGTAGATGACGATCTTTCCGGGATCGTCGAATTCGACGGCGAGGACATCCTGCGCCTGCACGCGCCGCGATTCGATGGCGTTGAACAGCAGCGCGTTGGCCTCGATCTCCTTGCGCAGCTCCGCGATGTCGTCTTGATGCTGCTTGACCTTGCTTTCGATCTCCGGCGGCGGGCCGCCTTCGCTGCGCGCGGCATCGGTGAGGAACACGATGTCAACCTTATCGAGCTTGGACGTCTTGCGCACCGTACCGATGTTTTCACGCGTCCGGTCGATTGCCGTGTTGACGTTCGCGGCTTCGGCGGTGGCGTTGGTCTCTTCCTGCTTGACCTGCGAGCCGACGATGCGGTTGACGGTCTCCGTGCTTTCCAGCCCTTGCGCCTTCAGTCCGGCAGCAGAACCTGCCACCGCCAGGAACGCCATGACGGTGGCCGCCTGCAGCCGTCTTTTGGGAGAAATGGAAGTGGTCGCCATCGCTCGCTCCTGAGAGGGATTGTTTCGGGGCGCGGGTTAGCGCGAAAAGAACAAAACGAATCCCACCCGGCGGAGGTTCCTTTCCCGATGCGGCCGGCCGGCCGGATACCGGCCCGCCGCGCCGTGGCGTCAGCTCGCCTTCTTGGTGATCAGGGTCAGTGCGCCATTGGGTTCCATGCTGGCGGCCACGACTTGCGCCGAACTGAGCCCCTTGGCCTCCAGCGCGGACTTGACCTTGGGTGTGGCGTCGATCGAGCTGCGCAGTTTCTTCAAGCCGTCGTCGCCACGCTGGGCGATAACCTGGTTTACCTGCGTCTGCGTGTCCTTTGGCAGCTCGGTGATGTCGACGATGTTGACGCTCTGGATCGTCGGCACCGCCGGCTGAGCCTGGGGCGTGGCTGGAGCAGGCGTTGCCGGCGCCGGAGTGGGCTGTGGCGCGTGTTGCTGCTGGGCACTGGCGGCGCCCGCCAGCATGAGGCTGGCTGCGGCGGCGAGAACTATCGTTTTGCGCATGGATTTTCCTTTCCATCGATTGGCAAACGGTCGGTCTGGGGTGACCCCCTAACCTCAACCGCCAAATGGGATCAGAAGGCGTCGCCCAGCAGGTCATTGCGTGACCATAGGATGGCAGCAATGTGCCGCCGCGCTTCAATCCCACCGCATTTCGGCTAACCGCATTTCAGGAGCAATCGCTGATGGCCAGAATTACCCGCGCCGCCTATGCGCAGATGTATGGTCCGACGGTCGGCGACAGGGTGCGGCTTGCCGACACCGAACTGTTCATCGAGGTCGAGAAGGATCTCACCATCCATGGCGAAGAGGTGAAATTCGGCGGCGGCAAGGTGATCCGCGACGGCATGGGCCAGAGCCAGGTTTCGGGGGCCCAGGGCGCTGTCGACACGGTGATCACCAACGCGCTGGTGGTGGACGCCAGCGCCGGCATCTTCAAGGCCGATATCGGGCTTCGCGACGGGCGCATCGCGGCCATCGGCAAGGCCGGCAATCCCGACACGCAGGATGGCGTCACCATCATCATCGGCCCCGGCACCGAGATCATCGCCGGCGAAGGCAAGATCCTGACATCAGGCGGCTTCGACGCGCATATCCACTTCATCTGCCCGCAGCAGATCGAGGAAGCGCTGATGAGCGGCATCACCACCATGCTCGGCGGCGGCACCGGTCCGGCGCACGGCACGCTGGCCACCACCTGTACGCCGGGGCCATGGCACATGGCGCGCATGATCCAGTCCTTCGACGCCTTTCCGATGAACATCGGCCTGTCGGGCAAGGGCAATGCCTCCCTGCCCGCAGCGCTCGAGGAAATGGTGCTGGGCGGCGCCTGTTCGCTGAAGCTGCACGAGGACTGGGGCACGACGCCGGCGGCGATAGACTGCTGTCTGTCGGTCGCCGACGACTATGACGTGCAGGTGATGATCCACACCGACACGCTGAATGAATCCGGCTTTGTCGAAAACACCGTCGCCGCCATCAAGGGCCGCACCATCCATGCCTTCCACACCGAGGGTGCCGGCGGCGGCCACGCACCCGACATCATCAAGGTCTGCGGCCTGCCCAACGTCATCCCGTCCTCGACCAACCCGACGCGGCCCTACACGGTCAACACGCTGGCCGAGCATCTCGATATGCTGATGGTCTGCCATCATCTGTCGCCGTCGATCCCCGAGGATATCGCCTTTGCCGAAAGCCGCATCCGCAAGGAGACCATCGCGGCGGAAGACATTTTGCACGACATCGGTGCCTTCTCGATCATCTCGTCGGATTCGCAGGCCATGGGCCGCGTCGGCGAAGTCGCGATCCGCACCTGGCAGACCGCCGACAAGATGAAACGCCAGCGCGGCTCACTGCCGCAGGAAACCGGCAACAACGACAATTTCCGCGTCCGCCGCTACATCGCCAAATACACGATCAACCCGGCCATCGCGCATGGGCTGTCGAAAGACATCGGCTCGATCGCGGTGGGCAAACGCGCCGACCTGGTGCTATGGAACCCGGCCTTCTTCGGCGTCAAGCCGGACATGGTGCTGATCGGCGGCATGATCGCCGCCGCCCCGATGGGCGATCCCAACGCCTCGATCCCGACGCCGCAGCCGATGCACTACCGGCCGATGTTCGGCGCCTATGGCAAGGCCAGGACCAACTCGTCGGTAACCTTTGTTTCGAAGGCAGCGCTCGAATCAGGCCTGCACGGCAGGCTCGGTGTCGACAAGCAGTTCGTCGCCGTCGAAAACACCCGCAGCGGCATCGGCAAGCACTCGATGGTGCTCAACGACGCCACGCCGCATGTCGAGGTCGACCCCGAAACCTACGAGGTTCGCGCCGACGGGGAATTGTTGACCTGCGAGCCGGCGACGGTGCTGCCGATGGCGCAGCGGTATTTTCTGTTTTGAAGCGATAGCGGCGATTCAACGGGCGAGCATTATCCGTTGCAGCCCTTGGTGGGAGGCAGCAATATGCGGCCGACCACCAGCTGCATTGTGATCGAGCATGGCCACCGAAATCGCTTCCGCCCACGACATCTTCCCGCATATCCGGATCGTCATGGGCATGGTGATCGGGCTTGGCGTTGCCCGTCTGC
Organism: Mesorhizobium sp. CO1-1-8; assembly: GCF_020164875.1. Lineage (NCBI taxonomy): Bacteria > Pseudomonadati > Pseudomonadota > Alphaproteobacteria > Hyphomicrobiales > Phyllobacteriaceae > Mesorhizobium > Mesorhizobium sp. CO1-1-8. The sequence goes on from NZ_JAIUGZ010000004.1 coordinate 15,440, forward strand.
TGTCGGGGGTGGCGCGCATCGTCCAGCATCCCGGCCAGTACAAGCTCTATACCGTGCATCTGGCCTGGGTCGTCTCGGTGCTCCTGATGCTGGTGCATTTCTGGTGGTGGGAGTTCGGCCTCTACGCCATCGAAACCTGGACCTTCGGCAAATATTTGTTCATCATCTTCTACGCGATCACGCTGTTCCTGCTGTGCGCGCTTTTGTTTCCCGATTCGATGCTGGACTACACCAGCTACGAGGATTTCTTCTATTCGCGCCGGGCGTGGTTCTTCGGCCTGTTGGCGGCGACCTATCTGCTCGACGTGATCGACACGCTGCTGAAGGGGCCGGAGCATTTCGCCCGCTTCGGCAGCGAGTATCTGTTCCGCACGCCGGTCTTCGTCGCGCTCTGCATCGTCGCGATCCTGGTGCGCGACCGCCGCTTCCACATCGCCTTCGTCACGGCGGCGCTTATCTACCAGATATCGTTCATCCTGCGGCTCTTCGACACCATCGTCTGAACGAACGCGATGGTCTAGCTTGTTGGGGAAAGGCAAGGTTCGACATGTACAAGGCCGTTGGATCGCGTGGATCCCGGGTCAGCCGCGTTCTCTGGATGCTCGAGGAACTCGGGCAGCCTTATGAATTCGTCGAGGTTCATCTGCGCTCACCGGAAGCCTATGCGCTCAACCCATCGGGCAAGGTGCCGATCCTCATCGACGGCGAACTGACGGTGACGGATTCGGCGGCGATCTGCGTTTGTCTCGCCGACAAGCACGCGGACAAGGGCATGGGCGCCAATCCGGGCGTCGCGGGCCGTGCCGAGATGGATTCCTGGATGCATTTCGCCCAGAGCGAGTTCGAGGCGCCGCTGTGGAACAAATTGCGCCATCGCTTCCTGCTGCCTAGAGATGTGCGCGTCGATGTCGGTCCTGCGGCGGCTTACGATTTTGCCTTGGAACTGAACGCGCTGGAGCGGCGTCTGGGCGACAAGCCGTTTGCTCTCGGCGAGCGGTTTTCAGCCGTCGACGTGCTGCTCGGCGACATGGGTGGGTGGGCGCGTGCCGGCCGGTTTGCGATCGAGTCCGAACGCATCAACGCCTATTTCGACCGCGTGCTGGTGCGGCCTGCGCGTGTGCGGGCACAAGCAAATGGGGGATCGATGAAATGAAACTCAACCTGAACACCGACTTCACCAAATTCCCGCGCGCCGTCTCGGTGCTGTCCGCCGGCCATGCCGGAACCACCCTACCGTCCGGCCGGGCCATTCTCGCCCATGACGAGCGGCATCTGCGCCGCCGGGCCATCGAACTTGCCGACGGCAGCAAGGTGCTGGTCGACCTGCCCGAACCCGTCGCCCTGAACGATGGGGACCGGCTGGTGCTGGAGGATGGCGGCCATGTCGAGATCGCCGCGGCGCCGGAAGAGGTCTATGACATCCGCGCCCGCGACGGCGTGCACCTGGCCGAACTCGCCTGGCATATCGGCAACCGCCATCTCGCGGCGAGCATCGAGGCCGGGCGCATCCTCATCCTGCGCGACCATGTCATCAAGGCGATGCTGGAGGGGCTGGGCGCCACCGTGACCGACGCGTCCGAACCGTTCAAGCCGGTGCGCGGCGCCTATTCCGGCCATGGTGGGCAAAGCCACGATCACGGCCATGCGCATGCGCACAGCCACGCGGAAGCGCACAGCCATTCTCATGGCGAATCGCATTCCCATTCGCACAGTCATGCCGGCCATCACCACGATCATGACTGACCAGCCTTCGAACATCGCCCTGCTGCGGCTGATGGCGTGGCTGTCGCCTGCCTTTCCGGTCGGCGGCTTCTCCTACAGCCATGGTCTCGAGCGTGCGGTGCATGACGGGCTGGTTGCCGATGCCGGGAGCCTGGCCAACTGGCTGGAAACGCTGGTCGAGATCGGTTCGGGCTGGAACGACGCCGTGCTGTTCGCCGAGAGCTGGCGCCGGGCGCGCGGCACCGGTGATTTCGATGAAGTGGCGGCACTCGCCGAGGCGCTGGCCGGCTCGCGCGAACGCCATACAGAAACCATGCTGCAGGGTGCGGCCTTCCTAAAAGCGGCGGCAGCCTGGCCTAATCCGGTGCTGGAGCGCTTGCCGGCCGAATGCGCCTATTGCGTCGCTGTCGGCGCGATCGCCGGCGGCAACGGCATCGCGCTTCAGGATGCGCTGTCGGCTTTCCTGCAAACTTTCTTCTCCAACCTCGTGCAGGCAGCGATCCGGCTTGGCATCGTCGGCCAAAACGGCGCGACCGCGTTGTTGGCCGGCTTCGAGCCGCTGGCCCTGGCGACCGCAAGCCGCGCCGCGCGGTCGGCATTGGACGATCTCGGTGGCTGCGCCTTCGTCTCCGATGTCATGGCGATGAAGCATGAAACCCAGTATTCGCGATTGTTTCGATCATGATTTTTCTCGCCTTCGCGCTCTCCTTTGTCCTGCTGCTGATCACCGCGCTGCATGTCTATTGGGGCCTTGGCGGCATCTGGCCGGGCCAGGATGCGGCCTCCTGCGCTCGTGCCGTGGTCGGCTTTCACGGCGTCGATGAGATGCCGACGCCGTTCGCCAGTTTCGCCGTTGCCGCGTGCCTCTGCCTGGCGACATTGTGGCCGCTGGCGCTCGAACGCGTCTTTGCCTCGCCCTTTCCCCGGGAGGGCCTCGCCGCCACCTCGCTGCTCATCGGTCTGGTGTTCCTGGGCCGCGGCATTGCCGGCTTCACGCCATGGTGGCGGCGGCTGACCCCGGAACAGCCTTTCGCGCGGCTCGATGTCCGCTATTATTCGCCGCTGTGCCTGTTGATCGGGCTCGGCTTTGCCATCCTCGCCATCACGGAGTTTCCCGCATGACACAGACAAATGGTCCGCTGCGCGTCGGCATTGGCGGCCCGGTCGGTTCGGGCAAGACGACGCTGACCGAAAAGCTTTGCAAGGCGCTGCGCGACGAGTTTTCCATCGCCGTCGTCACCAACGACATCTACACCAAGGAAGACGCCATGATGCTGGCGCGGCTGCAGGCACTGCCCGAGGACCGCATCATGGGTGTCGAGACCGGCGGCTGCCCGCACACCGCCATCCGCGAGGACGCGTCGATCAATCTGCAGGCGATCGCGCAGATGAACAGGAAATTCCCGGACCTCGACATCGTCTTCATTGAATCCGGCGGCGACAACCTTGCCGCCACCTTCTCGCCCGACCTCGCCGACCTGACGCTTTACGTCATCTCGGTTTGCCAGGGCGAGGAGATTCCGCGCAAGGGCGGGCCGGCGATCACCCGCTCCGATTTCCTGGTGATCAACAAGAGCGATCTTGCTCCTTATGTGAACGTCAACCTCGATGTCATGGAGAGCGACGCCGGCCGCATGCGCGGCAAGCGGCCGTTCGGCTTCACCGACCTGTCGCGCGGCAAGGGATTGCAGGAGGTGATCGATTTCATCATCGAGCATGGCGGCCTGCGAGCCGACACTGCCGCTGCCAGCACGGCGGCGTGAGACACGCCATCCCTGCACCAACCAAAACCGGTTGCGGGAATGGGCTGGCCACGGCATTCTTGCCGAAACCGGAGGATTTTTCGATGAGCCTTGCCCGTCTGCAAAAGGAACCGCTGACCAATTTGCCCTACTATGAGGAGCGCGTCGATCTCGCCTGCGCCTTCCGCTGGACGGCGCGGCTCAACATGCACGAGGCGGTGGCCAATCATTTCTCGCTGGCCGTCAATGATGGCGGCACACAGTTCCTGATGAACCCCAACCAGGTGCATTTCTCGCGCATCAAGGCGAGCGACCTTCTGATGATCGATGCCAACGATCCAGAAACGCTCTCCAGCCCCAATGCGCCCGACCCGACGGCGTGGGGGCTGCATGGCGCCATCCATCGCAATGTGCGCCACGCGCGCTGTGTCATGCATGTGCATTCGATCCACGCCACGGTGCTGGCATCGCTCGCCGACTCGACATTGCCGCCGATAGACCAGAATTCGGCGATGTTCTTCAACCGCCATGTCGTCGACGCGCATTATGGCGGGCTGGCCTTCGAGGAGGAGGGCGAGCGCTGCTCGCAGCTTCTCGTCGATCCCAAGGTCAAGGTGATGGTGATGGGCAATCACGGCGTGCTGGTCATCGGCGACACGGTCGCCGACGCCTTCAACCGCATGTTCTATTTCGAACGCGCCGCCGAGACCTACATCAAGGCGCTGTGGACCGGCCGCCCGCTGCGCACGCTGTCAGATGCGATCGCCGAAAAGGCGGCGAGCGAGATGGACGACTATCCCGGCCAGGCCGAACGCCATCTCAGCGAGTTGAAGGCGATCCTCGACGAGCAGGAACCGGCCTACCGGAACTGAGGGCTCTTAGTTTGACGCAATTCCGGACGGAAAACCGCTTCACACTTTTCCTGGAATCGCTTTAAAGCCCAAGTTCGGCGCGCAATTCCTCGGCGCTGTTGATAACGACGGCGCCGGGCGGGCCCTCCATGGGCTTTTCCGGCCAGAAGATCGTCTTCATTCCCGCCGCCAGCCCCGCCATGGCGCCCGGCCAGCTGTCGTCGATCGCTATCGCCTGCGCGGGGTCGACATCGGCCAGATAGGCGGCCCGCAGGAACGGCTCGGCATGCGGCTTGCCTTCGCGCACATCGTTGCGGCTGATCGTCTTCATGCCGGGGTAGATCAGGCCGACCATGCTCAGATTGGCGTCGACGATCATCCGGTCCGAATTCGAGACCACGGCCTGCTGGATGCCTCTTGCACGCAGTTCGTTGAATATCTCGATCGCGCCCGGGCGCGGCTTCAGGCTCTCCACCAGCGGCAGGTAGTGTTCGTATTTGCGCACGATCCAGTCGTCGAAAGGCAGGTCCAGGCCGAACTCGTCACGCATCATCTCGTAGACCGGCCAGGCGGCGACACCGAGCACGCGCTCATGCAGATCGTCCGGTGGGACAAGGCCGACATTGCGCATCGCCGCCATCAGGGCGGCCTCGTGCAGCGGTTCGCTGTCGACCAGCGTGCCGTCCATGTCCCAGAAAACCGCTTTCGGCGTCATGCGAGGCTCCTTTTTGCCATCCCTTAAAGGGTTTGAGCCGGGAGATAAACCTTCGGGACCGAAGAACGTGCCGCCTGCCCGACCGGGGGCAAGTCTCTTTGGCGACACAGACATCGTCGGAGACGAAAAACTGGGCCGTGCCTACGCCGATGGGCAGCAAGCAATTGCCCCCGAGATTGACAATTGCGCAGCAGGCCGTTCCCTGCGAAAGTGGGCATGGGCCGCTCTCATGACCGGCGGTCTCGGGAGGCAGGAACTTGAATAGCCGGCAGGATGGTGGCAGCAACAGGCTGGACGATGCGGCGCGCGCCGGCTGGCTTTATTATGTTGCCGGCAACACACAGGACCAGATCGCTTCGACGCTTGGCATCTCGCGGCAAACGGCGCAGCGGTTGGTGTCGCTGGCGGTGTCGGAGGGCTTGATCAAGGTTCGCGTCGACCATCCGATCGCCAACTGCCTCGATCTCGCGGCACGGCTGAGATCGCGCTTTGCGCTTGATCTGGTCGAAGTGGTGCCGAGCGACCCCAACTCGTCGTCGACCACGATCGGCATCGCCGAAGCGGCTGCCGCCGAGATCGAGCGGCGGTTGCGTTCACCAACCCCGATCGTCATGGCGATCGGCACCGGGCGCACGCTGAAGGCGGCGATCGAGCAGTTGCCGCCGATGGAATGCCCGCAGCACAAGGTGGTGTCGTTGACCGGCAACATCTCGCCGGACGGTTCGGCCGCCTTCTACAACGTCATCTTCACCATGGCCGACAGGGTCAAGGCGCGCTCCTTCCCGATGCCCTTGCCGGTCATCGCCTCGTCACCGGAGGAGCGCGAGATGCTGCTCAACCAGCCGATGATCCAGCCGACGCTTGCGCTCGCCGCCGAGGCCGACGTCACCTTCATCGGCATCGGCGACCTCGGCGCCAAGGCGCCGCTCTACGAGGACGGCTTCATTTCGGAGAGCGAATTGAAGGCGCTGCAGAAGGCCGGCGGCATCGCAGAGATCGTCGGCTGGGTGTTCGATAGGGAGGGCCGCATGATCGAGGGCATCACCAACGATCGTGTGTCGTCGGCGTCGCTGCCGTCACGCGAGAAATCGCTGGTCATCGCACTGGCCATGGGCGAACGAAAGCTGCCGGGCATCCTGGCCGCCGCCAACCGGCGGCTGATCAACGGCCTTATCACCGATGAACGGACCGCCGCCGCCCTGCTGGCCAGCATCTGACCGGAAGCAACTGGTTTGCGATAAAACCAACCGCACTAGCCGTGCCGGCCGAAAGGATCGTTGCCATCGAGAAAACCGAGATCGCGCTGCAGATGCGGCGACAGGTCCCTGATGTCGAGATGCGCCCGTCTTTTGGCCGCGAACCAGCCGAATCCATCCGTCAGCCACGAAAACCAGCGGTGATCCGGTGCGTGAGTGCATTTTTGCTGCGCCATGGTCATGATCGTCAACCTTCGCTATCCTGAACCCGAATGACGGGTTGACTGGGAATGTCGGTCTTGACAGCCGCCTTTGCCAATCGAACGTCGATAAGGACCCATAAGGAGGCTTTATGCCGGATCTCAGCTCTCGGCAGGTTTCACAGCTTCCGCCGCTGCAGGCGATCCGGGTGTTCGAAGCGGTGGCGCGGCATCTTTCCTTCACCAAGGCAGCCGAGGAACTTGCCATGACGCAAGCGGCTGTCAGCTATCAGATTAAGGTGCTGGAGGAACGGGTCGGCGCGCCGCTGTTCCTGCGACGACCGCGTCAGATCGCACTCACCGAGGCCGGACAGCGCCTCGCGCCGGCGGTCAGCGAGGCCTTTGCCATTCTCGGCCAGGCCTATGCGGCGGCGCGTGGCGGCGCCGACGGATTGCTGTGCGTCACGACGGTGCTGACCTTTGCCTCGAACTGGCTGGCGCACCATCTGGGCTCGTTCCAGATCGCTCATCCCTCCCTTGCCGTGCGGCTCGAAACGTCAAGCCGGCTGACGGATTTCGCTCGCGAGGATGTCGACCTCGCCATCCGGTCGGGCGGCGGCAAATGGCCGGGGCTGGAAGCCTACAAGCTGCTCGATGCCGATTTCACGCCGATGCTGAGCCCGAAGCTCGCGGCAAGCATCGGCGGCATCAGGGAACCGGCGGACCTGTTGCGGCTGCCGATCCTCGATCCCGGCGATGTCTGGTGGACGCAATGGTTCGAGGCTGCCGGCGTGCACTCGCATGATCTCGCCAAGCGGCCCGGCAGCAGCATGGGCGCGCAGGCCTACGAAGCCAATGCGGCGATCGCGGGTCATGGCGTGGCGGTCCTGACCAGGGCGCTGTTCAAGGCGGAACTCGCCGACGGGCGCCTGATCCAGCCTTTCGATCTGGTTGGCGACGACGGCCATGCCTATTGGCTGGTCTACCCCGAGGCGCGCCGCAACGTGCCGAAGATCCGTGCCTTCCGCGACTGGCTGCTGGCCGAGATCGCCTGCTGACCGGCAAGCTTCCGGGCTGCACCCTGGTTCTCGCAGATCTACCCGCTGTTGCCTCACTGTATGCCGCCGGGACGATCCTCGCCCTGGCAATTTCCGCTCGTCCCGGCCTGCGGTGTCGCCGGGTGCTGCGCTGCAACATCGAATCCGACTTGACATAATTCACGCCAAGTGAGTAATTGCCCAAAGCCAAGGCAAATGCTCATCTTGGTTCAAGGGAGGAATTTGATGAAACTTCGCACGCTCACCCTGGGCTTGTTGTCGGCCAGCACGCTTGCGTTCGCCGCACACGCCGAATCCATCACCATCGCCACCGTCAACAATGGCGATATGGTCCGCATGCAAAAGCTGACCGAGGACTTCACCAAGGCGAGCCCCGACATCCAGCTCAACTGGGTTACGCTCGAAGAGAATGTGCTGCGCGAGCGCGTCACCACCGACATCGCCACCAAGGGCGGCCAGTACGACGTGATGACCATCGGCACCTATGAGGTTCCGATCTGGGCCAAGCAGAGCTGGCTGCTGCCGCTCGACAAGCTCGGCGACGACTATGACGCCAAGGACATCATCCCCGCCATCGCCGGCGGCCTTTCGGTCGACGGCAAGCTCTATGCCGCGCCCTTCTATGGCGAAAGCTCCTTCGTCATGTACCGCAAGGACCTGATGGACAAGGCCGGGCTGAAGATGCCCGACGCGCCGACCTGGGACTTCATCAAGCAGGCCGCCGACAAGATGACCGATCGCGCCAATGGCGTGAACGGCGTGTGCCTGCGCGGCAAGGCCGGCTGGGGCGAGAACATGGCTTTCCTGACCGCCATGTCGAACTCCTTCGGCGCCCGCTGGTTCGACGAGAACTGGAAGCCGCAGTTCGACCAGCCGGAATGGAAGAACACGTTGCAGTTCTATGTCGATCTGATGAAGGCCGACGGCCCCGAGGGGGCTTCCTCCAACGGCTTCAACGAAAACCTGGCGCTGTTCCAGCAGGGCAAATGCGGTATGTGGATCGACGCCACGGTCGCCGCGTCCTTCGTTTCCGATCCGAAGAACTCCACCGTCGCCGACAAGGTCGGCTATGCGCTGGCGCCCGATAATGGCCTGGGCAAGCGCGGCAACTGGCTGTGGGCCTGGTCGCTGGCCATTCCCGCCGGCACGCAGAAGGCCGATGCCGCCGAGAAGTTCGTCTCCTGGGCGACCAGCAAGCACTATGCGGAGCTCGTCGCTTCGAAGGAAGGCTGGGCCAACGTTCCTCCGGGCACGCGCTCCTCGCTCTATGCCAATGCCGAGTACCAGAAGGCGGCTCCGTTCGCCAAGATGACGCTGGACTCCATCAACGCCGCCGATCCGACGCATCCGACCGTCAAGCCGGTGCCCTATGTCGGCGTCCAGTTCGTCGCCATCCCTGAGTTCCAGGGGCTTGGCACCACGGTCGGCCAGCTCTTCTCGGCGGCGCTTGCCGGCCAGTCGAGCGTCGACGATGCCCTGAAGCAGGCCCAGGACGCTGCCACCGCGGCAATGACCGAGGGCGGATACATCAAGTAAGGCTCCTCCCGGTGCCGAGTGCCGGTCGCCTCCTTGACCGGCAACGGCCGCCCGAATTCCCAGTTCGGGCGGCCGCCTTTAACGTCTTTTGAAAATTCCGTCTGACCAGTGAAGGGTGACCGTCATGGCTACTCAGCAGACCCGTTCGCTTGCCCGTTTCATGATGGCGCCATCCGTGGTGCTGCTGTTCGTCTGGATGATTGTGCCGCTGGTCATCACCATCTGGTTCTCCTTCCAGCAATACAATCCGCTCAATCCGATCCGCGACGGCTTTGTCGGCTTCTCGAACTACGCGCTGTTCTATTCCAACCCGGCCTTCCTGCAATCGATCCTCAACACGCTCACTTTGGTGGTCAGCGTGCTCCTGATCACGGTGATCGGCGGTATCCTGCTGGCGCTGCTAATCGATCAGCCGATGTGGGGCCAGGGCATCGTGCGCATCCTCGTCATCTCACCGTTCTTCGTCATGCCGCCGGTGGCCGCATTGGTCTGGAAGAACATGATCATGCACCCGCAATACGGGGTGTTCGCCGATATAGCCCGCTTCTTCGGGGCCCAGCCGATCGACTGGTTCGGGCAACATCCGATGCTGGCGATCATCATCATCGTCGCCTGGCAGTGGCTGCCCTTCGCCACGCTCATCCTCTTGACCGCGCTTCAGTCGCTCGACGGTGAGCAGAAGGAAGCCGCCGAGATGGACGGCGCCGGCTTCATCAGCCGCTTCATCTATCTGACGCTGCCGCACATGTCGCGCGCCATCACGGTCGTCATCCTGATCCAGACGATCTTCCTCCTCTCCGTCTATGCCGAGATCCTCGTCACCACCAATGGCGGCCCGGGATACGCCTCCACCAACCTGCCCTTCCTCGTCTACCAGAAGGCGTTGCTGGAATTCAAAATCGGCCAGGCATCCGCCGGCGGTGTGATCGCCGTCATTCTCGCCAACATCGTTGCCTTCTTCGCCATGCGCGCCGTCGGCAAGAACCTGGACAAGTAAGGGAGGCTACGATGGCACGCTCTGTCACCACCCAGCACAAGACGATTGCGACAGTTGCCGCCTGGATCGTCGCCCTGCTGATCTTCTTCCCGATCCTCTACACGATCATCACCTCGTTCAAGTCGGAGCAGGAAGCCATCCAGGGCTTCAGCATCATCCCGTCGGGAACGTTCGAGAGCTATGCCGAGGTTCAGGCGCAAAGCGGCTACTTCAAGTTCTTCTTCAACTCGGTGCTGCTCTCGGTCGGCTCGACCATCCTGGCCCTGCTGGTCGCCATACCGGCGGCATGGTCGATGGCCTTCTCGCCGACCAAGCGGACCAAGGACATCTTGATGTGGATGCTGTCCACCAAGATGATGCCCGCGGTCGCGGTGCTGTTCCCGATCTACCTGATCTTCCGCGACACAGGACTGCTCGACAGCCGCATCGGCCTGATGATCATGCTGATGCTGATCAACCTGCCGATCGTGGTGTGGATGCTCTACACCTATTTCCGCGAAATACCGGGCGAGATCCTGGAAGCGGCGCGCATGGACGGCGCATCGCTGTGGAACGAGATCGTCTATGTGCTCACACCCATGGCGGTGCCGGGCATCGCCTCGACGATGCTGCTCAACATCATCCTGGCCTGGAACGAGGCGTTCTGGACGATCCGGCTGACGACGACGGAAGCCGCACCCCTGACCGCCTTCATCAGCTCGTTTTCCAGCCCGCAAGGCCTGTTCTGGGCCAAGCTCTCGGCCGCCTCGACACTGGCCATCGCGCCGATCCTGATCATGGGCTGGTTCAGCCAGAAGCAACTGGTGCGCGGCCTGACATTTGGTGCGGTGAAGTAACGGAATTGCCCGAAGCAATCGGCAGAAATAACCCCTCGGGGAGGAAATCATGGGAAACATCACGCTCAAGAACGTCTCCAAATCCTTCGGAGCGACGTCCATCATCCCCGGTCTCGACCTGGTGATCGAGAATGGCGAGTTCGTCGTCTTCGTCGGCCCGTCGGGTTGCGGCAAGTCAACGCTGCTGCGCCTGATCGCCGGGCTCGAGGACACCAGCGGCGGCTCCATCAACATCGACGGCCGCGACGTCACCGGCGAGGCACCGGCCAAGCGCAAGCTCGCCATGGTGTTCCAGTCCTACGCACTCTATCCGCACATGACGGTGGCCAAGAACATCGGCTTCCCGCTGAAGATGGCCGGTGAGGACAAGGCGACCATCGACAGGAAGGTGGGAGACGCGGCGCGCGTGCTCAACCTGACCAACTATCTCGAACGCCGGCCCGGCCAGCTTTCCGGCGGGCAGCGCCAGCGCGTCGCCATCGGCCGCGCCATCGTCCGTCAGCCGACCGCCTTCCTGTTCGACGAACCGCTGTCCAACCTCGATGCGGCACTGCGCGGTACCATGCGGCTGGAGATCAGCGAGCTGCACCATCAGCTCAAGACCACCATGATCTACGTTACCCACGACCAGGTCGAAGCCATGACCATGGCCGACAAGATCGTCGTGCTGAACGCCGGCAACATCGAGCAGGTCGGCTCGCCGATGGAGCTCTATAAGACGCCGAAGAACCTGTTCGTCGCCGGCTTCATCGGCTCGCCGAAGATGAACCTGATAGAAGGCGCGCCGGCTGCCAAAAACGGCGCCAAGACCATCGGCATCCGTCCCGAGCACCTGGAGATCTCGACCACGGCGGGCGAATGGAAGGCGGTCGTCGGCGTCGCCGAGCATCTCGGCTCCGACACCTTCCTGCATGTTCAGGCCGATGGCGTCGGTCCGCTGACGGTGCGCGCCGACGGCGAACTCGCCGTCCATCATGGCGACACCATCTACCTGACAGCAGACAAGGCCAAGCTGCATCGCTTCGGCGCCGACGGAAAGGCGATGTGAACATGCGACTGGCCGGCAAATCCGCGCTGATCACGGGTTCGGCCCGCGGCATCGGCAGAGCTTTCGCCGAAGCCTATGCCGGCGAAGGCGCAACCGTCGCCATCGCCGACATCAATCTCGAGGCTGCGCAGAAGACGGCCGCCGAGATCGGCGGCAAGGCCTATGCGGTCAAGCTCGACGTCACTGACCTCGCCTCGATCGAGGCGGCGGTGAAAGCCGTCGAGACGAAGACCGGCGGCCTGGATATCCTGATCAACAACGCCGCTCTGTTCGATCTGGCGCCGATCGTCGAGATCACCAAGGCAAGCTACGACAAATTGTTTTCCGTCAATGTCGCCGGCACGCTGTTCATGCTGCAGGCGGCCGCCCGCTCGATGATCGCCGCTGGCCGGGGCGGCAGGATCATCAACATGGCAAGCCAGGCCGGGCGACGCGGCGAGGCGCTGGTCGGCGTCTATTGCGCCACCAAGGCCGCCGTCATCTCGCTGACCCAGTCGGCGGGGCTCGACCTGATCAAGCACCGCATCAACGTCAACGCGATTGCCCCCGGCGTCGTCGACGGCGAGCACTGGGATCACGTCGATTCGCTGTTCGCCAAATATGAAAACCGGCCGAAGGGCGAGAAGAAGAAACTGGTCGGCGAGGCGGTGCCCTATGGCCGCATGGGCACGGCGCAGGATCTCACCGGCATGGCGGTGTTTCTCGCCAGCGGCGACGCCGAATACATCGTCGCCCAGACCTACAATGTCGATGGCGGCCAGTGGATGAGTTGAGGGCGGGGACGGCCTTTGCTCCCCGTCCCTCCGCGGGGAGCAGAGGCCGACATCAGAGGCTGTATCGACCTCAGGAAGTGCCACCCCTTAGCCTCTCCGCGTGAAGACGGGGAGAGGGCGTAACGAAGGCCGAAGCCCGGCCAAAGGGTAAAACAGATGACCGTGAAACTCTCGTCCTCAAACCTCTCCAAGCTGCCTACCGAGGTCGCCGGGCCGAAATATGACCGCGCGACATTGAAGGCCGGCATCGTGCATTTCGGCGTCGGCAATTTCCATCGCTCGCATCAAGCTGTCTATCTCGACGATCTGTTCAATGCGGGCATCGGCCATGACTGGGCACTGATCGGCACCGGCGTGTTCGACGGTGAAAAGATCGGTCGCGGCAAACTGGAAGAGCAGGACTGGCTGACCACGGTGGTCGAGCAGGATAGCGGCCATATGAGCGCCCGCGTCACCGGCGCCATGATCGACTTCCTGATGCCGGGCGACGCGGCCGGCGTCATCGAACGGCTTGCCGACCCGGCGATCAGGATCGTTTCGCTGACCATCACCGAAGGCGGCTATTTCATCGACCCGGCCTCCGGCGTGTTCAACCCGACCCATCCCGACATCGTCGCCGACGCGCAGGCCGGCGCCACGCCGAAGACGGTGTTTGGCATCATCCTCGCCGGTCTGGTGCGGCGGCGCGACGAGGGCACCGTACCGTTCACGGTCATGTCGTGCGACAACATTCCTCACAATGGCCATGTCACCTCCGACGGCGTCATCGGTCTGGCCCGTTTGATCGACGAGGACCTGGCGAACTGGGTCAGCGAGCATGTCGCCTTTCCGAACGGCATGGTCGATCGCATCACGCCGGCCACCACGGACCGCGAGCGCGGCATTCTGGCCAAGGATTTTGGCCTTGAGGACAACTGGCCGGTGTTTTGCGAGCCGTTCCGGCAGTGGGTGCTGGAGGACCATTTCACCGATGGCCGGCCGCCGTTGGAAAAGGTTGGCGTGCAGTTCGTCAAAGACGTTGCGCCCTATGAACTGATGAAGATCCGTATCCTCAATGGCGGCCACGCGACGATCGCCTATCCGGCCGGCCTGATGGATATTCATTTCGTCCATGAGGCGATGCAGGAGCCGCTGGTGAGCGGTTTTCTGGCCAAGCTCGAACGGGACGAAATCATTCCGACGGTGCCGCCGGTGCCGGACACGGTTCTGGAAGACTATTACCAGCTCATCGAGAGCCGCTTTTCCAATCCCAAGATCGGCGACACGGTGCGCCGGCTCTGCCTCGATGGCTCCAACCGCCAGCCGAAATTCATCATCCCGACCATCGCCGACCGGCTGAAGGCCGGGAAAGGCGTCGCCGGCCTGGCGCTGGAATCGGCATTGTGGTGCCGCTATTGCTTCGGCACGACGGACAGCGGCGCCGTCATCGAGCCCAACGACCCTAGCTGGGACCGGTTGCAGGCAACGGCAAAAGCGGCAAAAGATGCGCCCGCCGCCTGGCTTGCCATGGAGGACATCTATGGCAATGTCGGCCGCGCGACGGCGTTTGTTGAGGCCTTCGCCCATGCGCTCAACGTGCTGTGGGCGAATGGCGCGCGCGCCACGCTGACGCGCTACCTCGCCGGCAAGCTCTGAGAGCCATTCTCCGTCATGACGCCTGAACTGGTCATTTTCGACTGCGATGGCGTGCTGGTCGACAGCGAGGCGCTCTCCGTCTCGGCGCTGCTCGGCATGGTCAAACTTGCCGGCGGCAGTGTCGGTGAGGATGCCGCCTACGAGCATTTCCTCGGCAAGAGCATGAAAAGCGTGCGCGAGATCCTCGGCCGCGACTTCGGGCTCGATATCACCGACCTGCACCTGACCGAGATGCGCGTTGAATTGATGCGCAAATTCCGTGAGGAGCTGAAGCCGATCGCCGGCGTCAAGGAGATGCTGCCGAGGCTTGGGCTGCCGTTCTGTGTCGCGTCCTCGGGCACGCTCGACCGCATCCGCTACGCGCTCGACGTCACCGGATTGCTCGGGCTGATGGAGCCGCATCTGTTCAGTGCCACCATGGTGGCCAAGGGAAAGCCGGCGCCGGATCTGTTCCTGCATGCCGCCGCCAGCATGCGGGCCCATCCGCGCAAATGCCTCGTCGTCGAGGACAGCCCGGCCGGCATCGCTGCTGCGCGGGCGGCGGGGATGCGCGTGCTCGCCTTCACCGGCGGCTCGCATGCCGGCAATCCCATCTTGAAAGCGCGGCTTGCGTCGAGTGAGCCGGACTTTATATTCGCTGACATGCTGCAATTGCCCGATCTGATTGCAGGCCTGGGAGCGAGAGACAGAGCATCTTGACGAAACAGTTTGTCTGCGCGGTCGATGTCGGCACCGGGAGCGCTCGCGCGGGCATTCTCGACACCAGTGGCACCTTGCTCGGCCGCGCCGAGCGGCCGATCGCCATGAACCAGCCGAAGCCCGATCACGCCGAGCATGATTCGCGCGATATCTGGTCGGCCGTCTGCACCGCAGTGCGCGCTGCCCGCGAAAAAGCCGGTGTCGAGCCTGAGGACATTGTAGGCATTTCCTTCGATGCTACCTGTTCGCTGGTGGTGCGCGACCGGCAAGGCAGCCAGCTCAGCGTCTCGACCACCGGCGACAGACGCTGGGACACCGTCGTCTGGCTCGACCACCGCGCCATCGCCGAGGCCGACGAATGCACGGCAAGCGGCCACGCCGTGCTGAATTACATCGGCGGCGTCATGTCGCCGGAAATGGCGACGCCGAAGCTGATGTGGCTGAAGCGCAATTTGCCGGAGACGTGGTCGCAGGCCGGCACTTTATTCGACCTGACCGATTTCCTGACCTGGCAAGCGACGGGCTCTCTGGCCCGCTCGCAATGCACGCTGACCGCCAAATGGACCTATCTGGCGCATGAGAACACAGGCTGGCGGCGCGATTTCTTCGAACTCGTCGGCCTCGGCGATCTTTTCGAGCACGGCAACCTGCCGGAGAGGGCCAGCCCGGTCGGCACCGATATCGGCCGATTGACGGCGCAAGCGGCGGCCGAGCTTGGGCTGAGCGAGAAATGCCGGGTCGGCGCCGGGGTCATCGATGCCTATGCTGGCGCGCTTGGCGTGCTCGGCGGCTTTGCCGACTATGAACAGGACATCGGCCGGCATTTGGCGCTGATCGCCGGCACGTCGAGCTGCGTCATGGCGATGTCACCGGATCCGCAGCCCTTCGCCGGCGTCTGGGGGCCGTATTACGGCGCGGCGCTGCCCAGGCTGTGGCTGTCGGAAGGCGGCCAGTCGGCGACCGGCGCCCTGCTCGACCACATCATCCGCTGGCACGGCGCCGGCGGCGAGCCGGATGCCGCCATGCATGCGAAGATCGCCAAGCGTGTCGCCGAACTGCGCGCCACCGAGGGCGACAGCCTCGCTGCAAGGCTGCATGTGCTGCCCGACTTTCACGGCAACCGCTCACCGCTCGCCGATCCGCATGCCGTCGGCGTCGTCAGCGGGCTGACGCTGGACTCCTCCTTCGACAGTCTGTGCAAGCTCTACTGGCGCACCGCCGTCGGCATCGCGCTCGGCGTGCGGCATGTGCTGGAGGCGCTGAACGAGAACGGCTACCTGATCGACACGCTGCACGTCACCGGCGGCCACACCAAGAACCCGCTGCTGATGGAGCTCTATGCCGACGCCACCGGCTGCACGGTGATCGAGCCGCTGGCAGACGAGGCGGTGCTGCTCGGCACCGGCATGATCGCCGCCACCGCGGCCGGGCTGTTTCCCGACCTCAACGCGGCCTGTCTTGCCATGCAGCAAGGCGGCAGGACGCGCGCGTCGAACCCGAAATCGTCCGGACGTTTCGACCGCGACTACAGGGTCTTCCTCGAGATGCACCGCCAACGGCAGATGCTGGACGCGATCCGCTAGCGCATCGGGGCCGGTCCCTGGCTCAATCCGTTCCCGTCCCTCCTCTCTTGCCTTCATGTCGCGTTTCGTCCAGAAGCTGACGCAAACGCCGCGAAACCGAAGGTTTTGCCGTTTGACATGCGGCTTCCGGCTCTGGCCGACGTGCCGTAGCTGGAAAGAGCGGAACAATGTCTGCGATCGAAGCCGGCGCTCGCGCGCCGGAAAATCTTTGGCGTCAGGAAATCAGGGCGACGCTGGCGCTCGCCTGGCCGATGGTGCTGACCAATCTCGGCCAGACCGCGATGACGGCCACCGACGTCATGATGATGGGTCGTCTGGGTTCGGATACGCTGGCCAGCGGCGCGCTTGGCGCCAACCTTTATTTCATGCCCCTGATCTTCGGCCTCGGCCTGATGCTGGCGACCTCGCCGATGATCGCCACCGAGCTTGGCCGCCGCCGCTATTCGGTGCGCGACCTGCGCCGCACCGTGCGCCAGGGCCTGTGGCTGGCGATCCTGATCTCGATCCCGATCTGGCTCGTGCTTTGGCACGGCGAGGGCATCCTATTGGCCATGGGCCAGGACCCGGTGCTGGCCCATCAGGCCGGCACCTATCTGCGCTGGCTCGAATGGGCGGTGCTGCCCTTCTACGGCTATATCGTGCTGCGCTCGTTCATCTCGGCGCTGGAACGGCCGGGCTGGGCGCTGGTCATCGTCTTCGTCGCCGTCGCCTGCAACGTCTTCTTCAACTGGGTGTTCATGTTCGGCAATCTCGGCGTCACCCCGATGGGCATTGCCGGGTCGGGCCTTGCCACCTCGCTGTCCTCAATGCTGATGTTCATCGGCCTGGCTGTCGTGGTGATGCTGGAAAAGAAGTTCCGCCGCTACCGTCTGTTCGGGCGCTTCTGGCGCGCCGACTGGCCGCGCTTCAAGGGGCTGTTGCGGCTCGGCCTGCCGATTGCCGGCATCCTCGCCTTCGAGGTGACGATCTTCAATGCGGCCGCCCTGCTGATGGGCCTGATCGACGCGGATTCGCTGGCCGCGCACGCGATCGCCATCCAGATCGCCTCGATCTCCTTCATGGTGCCGCTTGGCCTCAACCAGGCGGTGACGGTGCGCGTCGGGCTTGCGCACGGCGCCGGCAATCCGGAAGGCGTTTCGCGCGCCGGCTGGACCGCCTTTGTCATCGGTGTCTCGTTCATGGCGCTGATGGGACTGGTGATGATCCTGTGGCCGCATCCGCTGATCAGCGCCTTCATCGATCTGGGCAATCCAGCCAATGCCAGGGTGATCGCGCTTGCCGTGTCGTTCCTGGCCTTTGCCGCGCTGTTCCAGGTCTTCGACGGCGCCCAGGCGGTGGCCGCCGGAATGCTGCGCGGCCTGCACGACACCAAGGTGCCGATGATCTATGCCGCGATCGGCTATTGGGGCGTCGGCCTGCCGCTCGGCGTGCTGCTCGCCTTCCATTTCGGCCTGCATGGCGTCGGTATCTGGATCGGCCTGTCGTCGGGGCTGGCCGTGGTGGCCGCGCTGCTGCTGGCGCGCTGGCTGCGGCGCGACCGACTGGCGCCGCCGCTCGCGTTCGGGCATTGAAACAGGACGGCCGGTGGGCCGTCCATTATTGTCCTGCGGACATTGGCTCATTGAACAACGCCTTCACAACTCCGCGATGGAGGCGGTCAGAATGTCGGCGGCGTGTTGACCCAAAGGATGCGGACCGTGGTCGAACCGATATTGCGGTAGCCGTGGCCGAGTTCCGAGTTGAAATAGAACGCGTCGCCTGCCTCGAGCGCCACCACGTTCGCCTCGACCAGCAACTCGACCGAACCTTCGAGCACGTAGCCGAATTCCTGTCCCTTATGGCTGATCAACTCAAGGCTGCCGCCGCCGGCCTCGATCACGTGGACGTTGATCTGCAGCAGATATTCCGGACCTGATGGCACCAATTGCTCGAGCACGACATGGTTGCCCGAACGCCGATGTCCCGTCTCCATGTGCGGACGCTCGTTTTGCCGCAAGACGAACACTTCCGAGGCATTGTGCTGCAGCGTGCCGAACATCGCGTTCATGTTGATGCCCAGCGCCTGCACCAGCCGGTGCAGAGCCGCCATCGAGGGCGTCGCGCGGTCGTTTTCGATCTTCGAGAGATAACCCTCGGTCAGCCCGATGCGGGCGCCGAGCTCTTCCAGGCTGAGGCCAAGCACCTGTCTGGCATGGCGCAGCTTGACGCCGATCCTCGGGGTTCCGTTTCTGTCGCGCATGTCAGGTCCGCGTCTTCATCCAGTCCGCCAGCTTCGCCAGCAGAAAATCGACTTCCGCCTCGGTGTTATAATGGGCCAGCCCGATGCGGACGACGCCGTTGCGGTCCGCAAGCCCCAGCCGCTTGATTGGCTCCAAACCGTAATTGTGGCCGTGCCAGAGATAGATGCCTTCCTTTGCCATCGCCTTGGCGATATCGGCGGGATCGGTTCCGTCAACGGTGATCGACACGGTAGGCACACGGCGCGCCAGCGCCGCCACATCGGTTATACCCTGGATCAAGACGCCATCAATTCTGGACAATCCGGCAATCAGCCGTGCTGTCAGGACACGCTCATAACGGTCGGCGACTTCAATGCCGGCGACGATGCGCTCGCGCCGCGTCGCCTGCGGGTGGACGTTGCCGAAGGACTGTCCGAGCCAGGCATAGTGCTCGACGGCGCCAAGCACCCCGGCAAGCGCCTCGCGGCTTGTCGTCCCCGTCTCGAATTTTCCAGGTGGCGCGTTCGAAGCCGCGCGCACCTTATAGGCGGTCAGCGCCTGCAGCAGATCGAACCGGCCCCACAACACCCCGTGATGCGGTCCGAAAAATTTGTAGGCCGAACAAACCAGGAAATCACAGCCGATCTCCTGGACGTCGATCACCCCATGCGGCGCGAACTGCACCGCGTCGATATAGCTCAGCGCCCCGACCGCGCGTGCGCGCTGCGCGATCCGCTTGACGTCGTTGATCGTGCCGGTAACGTTGCTGGCATACCCAACGGCGACCAGCTTGACCTGCTCGTCGATAGTGGCCTCCAGCGTCGACAGGTCGAGTTCGAAGGTTTTTGGATCGAGGTCGATCCAGCGCACTTCAAGCCCGCGATCCTCCGCCAGCATCAGCCAGGGTGCGACGTTGGCGTCATGATCCATGCGCGTCAACACGATGGCATCGCCGGCGTTCAGATCGCGGCCGATGGCGCGCGAGACGGCGAAAGTCAGAGTCGTCATGTTCTGGCCGAACACCACCTCACGCCGGTCCGCGGCATTGAAGAAATCGGCCATCGCCTGATGCGCGTCGTCGACCATCGCCTGGGCCGCGAGTGAGGTTTCGAAATAGCCACCAAGATTGGCGTTGGTCTCGATCATGGCACGCGTCATACGCTCGATCGAACGGCTCGCCATCTGGGTTCCCGCGGGATTGTCGAAGAAAATCCGCTTCTTCGGCTCGGCACCTCTCGCCATCGCCGGAAAAGCATCGCGGACTGTGTCTATATCCATGTCTGAATTCCGTGTCTGATGAACGTTGTGCGACGGCCCTTAGGCCGCCGCCAGCTGCGGTTTCACGCGTTCAGCCGGCCGCTTCATGGATGGCGACAGCGCGAGCCGGGAAGCCAGATCCGGCCTTTGGCTTTGGCCAGCTTGCCATTATCAACGCGCCGGCTTCGGGCACCTTGTCGAGATTGGCCAGGAGTTCGATCTGCCAGCAGTCGCGGGACAGCACATAGTATTCCAGGCTTGCGTCACCCGCGGAAGTGGCGCGGCCGGGATCGGTGTCCATGCCCTCGTGCCCGATCGCAGCGACACCACGGCGTTCCAAAAGTTCCTCCAGCACCGGCTTCGACCAGCCCGGCGCATGTGAGATACCGTCGGCCGACTTGTTCTGAAACGCCACGGGGTCTGGCCAGCGCGGCCACCACCCGGTGCGAAGTGCGACAAAACACTTTTCAGGGATACGGCCATTCCGCGTCTCCCAGGCGCAAATGTCGTCGAGCGTCGGCGTCGCGTCGGGATCGGCGGCGACCCTGTCGCTGATGTCGAGTATGACCAACGGCAGAAGCATCTCCGCCACCGGCAGTTGGTCGATCGAGCGGCCGCCATCGATGAAGTGCACCGGCGGATCGACATGGGTGCCCCACTGTCCGACAAAGGCGTAGTGGTGGACCTGGAAGGCGTCGCCCTTCGAAAAATCGAGCAACGCACGGCGCTCCTCGTCCGGGAAGGCCGGGAAATGCGGCTGGCCCGGATGAAACGCATGCGTCAGGTCAGTGAAGGTCGCGGCGGAGAGCCGCGACCTGTAGATGTCCCAAAGGGTACCCGGAGTGGACAAGATCACGGCTCCGCGACGAAGGTCGGTGCCGCTTCACTTGCCAGGACAAGCTTGCCGTCCTTGACCCCTATGACCGAAACCGATTTGTCCGGCACCGAAATGCCCGGGCGGTAGGTGATCGTTCCGGTCACGCCGTCGAGCCCGGACGTAGCGGCCAGCGCGTCGCGGATCTTGGCCGGATCGGGCGCACCGGCACGCTTGATCGCGTCGGCCATCAGCTTGACCGAGTCGTAGCCGAGCGCAGCGAACGCGTTCTCCGGGGCATTGCCGGCCGACTTGGTGTAGGCGTCGATGAAGGCCTGCACCTTCGGGGTGGCGCCCTCACCGATATAGGCGTGGGTGGTGAAGTAGGTGTCCTTGGCCGCGTCGCCGCCGACCTGGATCAGCAAAGGCGTGTCGTAGCCGTCGCCGCCGACCACCGGCAGGTTGATGCCGGCCTGGCGCATCTGCTTCAAGATCAGGCCGATTTCCTCGGCATTCGACGAGGCGTAGACGAAGTCGGGCTGCGGCGACAGCGCCTTCAGTTTGGCGATCTGCGCGGTAAAGGTCTTGTCGCCGATCTTGTAGGTGTCGCGCTCCAAAATCTTGCCCCCGCCATGCTCGTAGGCGGTGACGAAGTAGTCCGACAGCAGCGTTGTGTATTCGGTGCCGATGTCGGTCAGCAGGTAGGCGGTCTTGCCGTTCAGCTTGTTCAGCGCAAATTCCGCGCCAACCGCAGCCTGAACGTTGTCGCCGAAGGCGGCGAGGAAGATCTCGTTGCCGAGCTGGCTCGGCAATTTCGGCGAGGTCGCGCCGGGCGTGATAAACGGGATCTGCGCCTTCTGGACCTGCGGTCCGATGGCCAGCACCGAGTCGGAATCGGCGAAGCCGATGATGCCGACGACCTTGTCGCTGTCGATCAACTGGCTGGCGACGGTCGAGATCGTCGTCGAATCGCTCTTGGAGTCGTAGACCACCAGTTCTATCTGCTGGCCGAGCACGCCGCCGGCGGCGTTGATTTCGCTCGCCGCCAGCTTGGCGCCATTCAGCATCGGACCGTCGAGTGAGGCCTGAATGCCGGTCAGGTTTGCCGGATAGCCTATCTTGATCGTGTCGGCAGCAAGTGCCGTGCTGGCCGAGGCAAGCGCGAAGAATGCGCCCAGTCCCAGGCCGATGGTGCCGCGTCGAGTGAGTTTGATCATCGTTTTCGTTCCTCTGTCTGGTTCACCGTTGCCGATCTTTGGGTTAATCCGAACGTAAGTTCCCGGTCCCCCATGATCCCCTTCGGCCGGAAGATCATGACTAGAATGAAGATGAAGCCGAGCACGATCTGGCTGGCGCCAAACAGGGCCGGCACCGCGAAATCGCCGATCGTGAAGCCGCGTTCGACCGAGCGCAGGACCTCCGACAACAGCGAAACGCAGATGACGCCGACCACCGCGCCTGTCAGGGATCCCATGCCGCCTAGCACCAGCATTGTGATCAGACTCATCGTCAGCGCGAAGTAAAAGGTGTTCGGCGAAAACGAGCCGAGATAATGGGCGTAGAGCGACCCGCCGACGCCTGAGAAGAACGCGCCGATGACGAAGGCGATCAGTCTGGTCCGCAACACGCCGATTCCGACAGCGCTGGCCGCGATTGTGTCGTCGCGCACCGCCTTCATGGCGCGCCCGAAAGGCGAATAAACCAGGCGCGCCAGAACGAACACTGTGATGGCGAGCCAACCCATCACCCAGGGCAACGTCGTCTCCAGCGGCACGCCGGTGAAAGTGCGGGCGCCTCGGGTGAAATCCGAGGCATTGATCAGCACTACGTTGACGATAATCAAGAATCCCATCGTCGCCACCGAAACGAAATAGCCCGACAGGCGCATCAAGGGATAACCGACGACCACCGCAAGCAGTGCCGTCAGAAGACCTGCCACCAGAGTCGCCGGCAGGAAGGGGAGGCTGAAAGCATGCAGAAACGTCGGCAGATGCGGCAGCAGTGCCATCTTCTGCTGTACCGGAATCGACAGGATTCCCGAAATATACGCGCCAGCGCCGATGAAGCCGACATGACCGAGCGAAAACACGCCCGTAAAACCGTTGCTCAGCGACAGCGCCAGCACCAGGATTGCATTCAGCGCGATCAGCAGGATAATCCGGACGAAATAATCGCTCAGCACGTGCGGTGCACCGAAAGCGACAGCTGCTCCCGCCACCAGGGCGACGAGGACGAGGAGTGTGATCCGCGCTTCCCGGCTCACAGCTTTATCTCCCGGTTTGGCTGGAGCAGCCCGCCCGGGCGCACCAGCAGAAAGGCAATCAGCACGGCGAAGACGATTGCGTCGCGATAAGACGAGACGCTGCTCGGCAGGAATGCGACGATGAATATCTCCAGCGCGCCTAATATGTAGCCGCCGACCAGAGCGCCCGCGATCGACCCGAAGCCGCCGATGATTGCCGCCACGAAAGCCTTCAGGAGCGGCGTGAAGCCCATCTGCGGCTGCACCACGCCGGCCTGTGCCGCCCACAAAATGCCGGCGAGGCCGGCATAGGCGGATGCGACGATGAAGGCGACGATGATCAGCCGGTTGACGTTCAGACCGACAAGGTGTGCCGCCGACATGTCCTCGGCCGCGGCGCGCATGCCGAGCCCGGTCGTGGTGCGCGTGATGAACCAGCCGAGGAGCAGCAGCGACACGAAGGTCAGCGCGATGGTCAGGAGATTGATGCTGGTGAAGGTGATGGCGCCATTCGACACTTCCCAGGAGGTGTTGAGAATATCGGGGAGTGGAAAATTGCGCGGCGAGGAGGTGAACACCAGGATGCCGACGTTCTCGATGATGTAGGTGACGGCGAGGCTTGTCAGCAGCCGCGCAACGTCGGGCGCGTCGCGGATCGGACGATAGGCGATGCGTTCGATGAGGAAGCCCGCGACGGCCGCCGCGGCGATGCCGCAGATCACGGCGACCGGGAACGGAACGCCGGCTCCTGCCAGCAGAGCTACCCCGAATGCGCCTACCATCATGACGTCGCCATGCGCGAAATTGGTGAGCTTGAGGACGCCGAAGACGATCGACAGGCCGACCGCCACCAGTGCGTAGAGGCTGCCGAGGCTCACCGCATTGACGATCTGCTGCAGGATATAGTCGAGCTGGGTCATGTTGCCGCCCCGAGATATGCCTGCGCCACGCGTTCGCTGTCGCGCAGTTCCGCGGACCGGCCCGACAGCGCCACCTGACCCGTGCGCAACACATAGGCACGGTCGGCGAGGTCCAGCGCGAGCGTGATGTTCTGTTCCACCAGCAGCATCGTCATGCCCTGGCGCTTCAGTTCGGCAAGCGCGCTGAAGATGTGGCGCACCAGCAGCGGCGCAACGCCGAGCGAAGGCTCGTCGAGCAGCAGCAGGCGCGGCGCCGCCATCAGCGCACGCGCCAGAGCAAGCTGCTGCTGTTCGCCACCCGACAGCGTGCCGGCCAGCTGCTTCAGCCGCTGCTTGAGAATCGGGAACAGCATGAACATGCGCTCGCTGTCTCTGCCGACGGCCTCCTTGTCGGTACGGGTGCAGGCGCCGAGCCGCAGATTGTCGGCCACCGTCAGGCCGCCGAACAGGCGCCTGCCCTCCGGGCTCTGCGCGATGCCCAGACTTACGATGCGCGACGGAGCGATACCTCCAATCGGCTTGCCATCGAAGATGATCTTGCCGCCGCGCGGCCGCGACAGGCCGGAAATGGTGCGCAAGGTCGTGCTCTTGCCGGCGCCGTTGGCCCCTACCAACGCCACCACCTCGCCGGTATGGACGTCGAGCGAAATGCCCTTCAGCGCACGCACCGCGCCGAAATTGACCTCGAGGTTCTCGACGCTGAGCAGAACGGGGCTAGGCGTGGCCAAGATACGCCTCCCGCACTTTCGGGTGTTCGCGTACCTGCTCCGGTGTTCCGACGCAGATCACCTCGCCGGTCGCCAGCACCTGGATGCGTTCGCACAACGCCATGATCAGGTCCATGTCGTGCTCGACAACGACCACCGTTACGCCGTAGCGGTCACGGATCGTCCGGATCAGCGCTGCCAACACCTTGGTCTCGTTGGAATCAAGCCCGGCCGCGGGCTCATCGAGCAGCAGCAGCTGCGGACCGGTTGCCAACGCACGCGCAATCTCCAGCCGCCGCTGATCGCCGTAGGGAAGATCCGCGGCGACCCTGCCGGCCTGCCCTGTCAGGCCCATGAGGTCGAGGAGTTCGTCGGCCTTCTGCCGCGTCGCGGCCACCCGCTCGCGATAGCGCCGACCGCGCAGCACGGTATCGGCGGGCCCGACAGGATGGCGCAACTGCGCCGCCGTCAGCACGTTCTGTGCGACGCTGAGGCTGCCGAATAGGCGAGAACCCTGAAAGGTGCGGGCGATGCCCATCGCCACGATCTGCGATGTGCGCAGGCCGACGATCGAACGGCCCTCCATCTCGATGCTGCCTGAATTCGGCTGGGAGAAGCCGGTGATCAGGTTGAAAAGCGTGCTCTTGCCCGAGCCATTCGGCCCGATTACCCCAACGATTTCACCTTCGTGGAGTTCGATGGAATGATCCCGCAGGGCAACCAGCCCTCGAAAGGCTTTTGTCAGCCCAACCGTCTTCAACAGCACTCGACTCGACTGTCTATCCACGCGCCGGTTTGCCCCTATCCGCCCTCGCCGCCCCGTTCGGCCCGGTCAAGCGTCAAATGGACAATTCGAACGGCAGGATGTCAAGGCCTATTCCCACTAGGAAAGCTATATGCCTGCCTCGGCTCGACCGTTGCCGCGACAGCACCGGCATCGATGCAGCGCTGCGCTACCGAACTGGGTTTCCTGGCTTGCAGTCCAGTGCCCGCGCTCACTTCTCAAGCCTCCGCGCATACTGCGCGGGCGGAAGGCACGTGACGAAGAAGGCCAGCGCGACCAGCCCCGTAAGCCTTGGCGTCCCCGGACCGTGCTTCTGCTAGCTTGTTATCTGTTCGGCGACAGCTTCTTCGAGGCCGGATGCCGCTTGGGCGGCGAGACCGCGCGCCGCCGCCTGTGAATCGTAAAATTCCTCGAGCGCATGAACCCTGCCCCACCGCAGCGTGAACACGTGGAGACCACGGTTGATGTAGGACGTATCGCCGTTGAGCAGGGTTGCGGTGCCATCCCACTGGGCAAACACGGTGGTATGCCACGGCCAGCCCTTCACCCAGACGTGGTTGACCGTGAGATGGAGAGTGGGCAGAACACGGCCGAGGCGCTCGAACCACCGGCGCAGGGCTTGCTTGTCGTGGCGCTCCCCACCAAGCGCGTGTGCGCCACCAACCCGGTGATGGACATGCGGCGCAATGGCCTTCACCGCCGCATCCCAGCGATGGTTGTTGACGTCGTCGAAGCTCTGCCGGATCGATTTCTCGACAAAATAGCTGTAAAGCATGTGACCTCTCTCCAAACTTGTTGGTGGCGCGCCGTTCCGACGCGGGAGCCCCAGCCAGCATCGCGCGGCCGCAGCCTGGGCGTCAGGTCAGGGCATTGTCGCGTCGGCTCGCAGGGATGTGTCGGTCGAGACCGTCACTTCCTTGCCGGACCTTGAGAATGCGTAGAGCGAGCCCGGGTAGCCCGGTATGGAAAACGCCACGGAGTCACTGTTGGCGAGGCCCATGACAACCCGCAACGGATCACCCCCGGTCTTCGGTGCGAAAGTGGCGGTGACCTCAAGCAGGTCGCCGTCCGGAACGTAGTAGGCCACCATGTCCAGGTGTCCCTGGTGCAGGCTGCCACCTTGGATCGGGCGTCCGATGGTGGCTTCCTCGGCAAGAGCCGGGGTTGCAAGAAACAGCGCCGCCAGCAGCGAGGCGCTCAGGGTTTTGCGGATCATCTCATTTCTCCTTTTTTAGATTGCGCTCACCCTCTATATAGGGTATAGATTACGAATGCAATCTAAAAAAGGAGATGACGATGCGTGTAAGTCGCACTCAGGCCGCGGAAAACCGCGAGACCGTGATCAATGTGGCAAGCCGGCTTTTTCGGGAGCGCGGCTTTGACGGCATCGGCCTCAAGGACCTGATGAAGGGTGCCGGGCTGACCCAGGGCGCCTTTTACAAGCAATTCGAGTCGAAGGACGACCTGGCGGCGCTGGCGTCCAGGCGGGCGATGGAAAGCGCCACCCACAAATGGTCGGCCGCGACCGCGGCAAATCCCGGGAACCCGCTCGACGGAGTGATCTCATTCTATCTCAGCATGGATCATCGCGGGGAAAAGATGGACGGCTGCCCGGTCGTTGCTCTCGGCTCGGATGCAGCCAGGCAAGGTGCCGAGGTGAAGGAGTCATTCGAAGCCGGCATCAAGGCGTACCTTGAGATGCTCGGCGGTTGGGTTGGCGAGGGCGACAGCGAAAAGACCGGGAAGAAGGCAATGGCCGTTCTCTCGACGATGGTCGGCGCGGTCGTGCTCTCGCGGGTCGTCAACGACTCCGACCTTGCGCAGGCTTTTCTGGATGCGGCGGCCGATCAGGTTCGCGAAGCAGTCGCCGCTTGAACGGCGCGAGCAGCGCCGCCGGCACACCAAGGATAGGAGAGCAGATGCAACGGATTGTCATCACGGGCATGGGAGCGGTCACGCCCCTGGCCGCCAATGTCGAAGCGTCCTGGTCACGCCTGCTTGCCGGCCGGTCGGGCGTTCGCAGGCTTCGCGACGATATGGTGGGAGAGCTGCCGGCTAAGATTGGCGGCGTGGTTCCCTCCCTGGGCGAAGATCCGGAGGCTGGTTTCGATGCCGATGCCGTCCTGTCCGCGAAGGATCAGCGCAAGGTAGACCGGTTCATTCTCTTCGCGCTGGCGGCGGCGGAAGAGGCGCTTGCGCAGGCGCAATGGAAGCCTGCCCTGGAGACGGATCGCCTGCGCACGGCCACGATCATCGCTTCAGGGGTCGGCGGGTTCCCCGCCATCACCGAGGCGGTGCGCACGGTGGACCTGCGTGGCGCCCGCCGCCTGTCTCCCTTCACGGTGCCGTCCTTCCTGGTGAACCTCGCGGCGGGCCACATCTCGATCCGTCATGGTTTCAAAGGTCCACTCGGCGCACCGGTGACGGCATGCGCGGCGGGCATCCAGGCGATCGGCGACGCCGCCCGCCTGATCCGCGCCAACGAAGCCGACATCGCCGTATGCGGCGGAACGGAAGCGTGCATCAACACCGTCAGTCTCGGCGGCTTCGCCGCGGCTCGTTCTCTTTCAACCGGCTTCAATTGGGCGCCGGCTCAAGCCTCGCGCCCTTTCGACACATCGCGGGACGGCTTCGTCATGGGCGAAGGAGCCGGCGTGCTGGTCATCGAGGCGTTGGACCACGCGTTGGCGCGCGGCGCAAAGCCGCTGGCTGAGCTCGTCGGCTACGGGACGACCGCGGATGCCCACCACGTCACCTCCGGGCCAGAGGACGGCGATGGCGCGCGCCGGGCCATGCAGATCGCGATTGCCCAGGCAGGGATTTCACCACGCCAGGTCCGTCATCTCAATGCGCATGCGACCTCCACGTCAGTAGGCGACCTGGGTGAGATCGAAGCGATCAAGAGCGTGTTCGGGCGCGATTTCGCGATAGCTGTCAGTGCGACGAAATCGGCGACCGGACACCTGCTCGGAGCGGCCGGCGGGCTTGGTGCGATCTTCGCAATCCTGGCGCTCAGGCATCAGGTCGCCCCGCCAACCCTCAACCTGGGCGAAGCCGATCCGGCCGGCGACGGAATCGACTTCGTCGCCAACACGCCCCGGCCCATGGAGATGGAGTACGCGATCTCCAATGGCTTCGGCTTTGGCGGCGTGAATGCCAGCGCCCTGTTCAGACGCTGGAACTAAACGGCGGCCAGACGCAGTCAGACCAACGCCCTTGCCCCGGCTTCCCATGCTTTTCCCAATCCGATCCAACGCAAACAAGGATATGATTTCCATGAACAAGACCAATCCTGGCGTCGCCCTGGTCACAGGGGCATCTTCCGGCATCGGCCGCGCTACCGCCGACGCCTTGCTAGGCGCCGGCTTTCGCGTCTTCGGAACCAGCCGTCGCACGGCCTCCCAGCAATCCACCGGCGTGACCATGCTGACCTGCGACGTGACCGACGACGCGTCCGTCGTGACAATGGTCGAGGACGTTCTGGCCAAGGCCGGACGCATCGACCTGCTTGTCAACAATGCCGGCATGGGCCTGTTTGGCGGCGCGGAGGAGTCCTCGACCGCGCAGGCCAAGGCGCTGTTCGACGTGAACGTCTTCGGCGTCTTGCGCGTGACCAACGCGGTGCTGCCGGCAATGCGGCGCCAAGGGAAGGGCAGAATCGTGAATCTGAGTTCGGTACAGGGGTTCATCCCCGCTCCCTATTTTGCGCTTTACTCGGCGACCAAACATGCCATCGAGGGGTATTCCGAGTCGCTCGATCACGAACTGCGCCCGTTCGGCATTCGCGTTTCATTGGTGGAGCCCGCCTATACCCGCACATCATTCGAGGACAATCTCGCCGCTCCCGACCGGTCGCTCGAAATCTACGACTCCGCGCGTGCCGGGATGACCACATCAGTGCGGAAGGCGATGGAAAAAGGCGATGCGCCCGAAGTGGTAGCCAAGACCGTTTTGGCAGCAGCAACCGATCCCGCTCCGAAGAAGCGCTATGCGGCGGGAAAAATGGCGCGCCAGGTCAGTTTCCTGCGCCGTTTCGTCCCAGCGTCCGCATTCGACAAGAGCCTGCGCAAACAGCTTGGGCTGCCGGCCTGAAATCGAGCGCTGCCTTGGCGCGTCAGCGAGCAGCCGCCTGTTTCTCGAGCCTGCGGGCGTATTGCGTCAGCGGAAAACACATGACGAAGAAGATCAGCGCCACCAGCCCGTAGACCTTGAACGGTTCGAAGGTCGCATTGTTGATGGCGTTGGAGGTTCGCACCAACTCCTCGAAGCCGATGATCGAGGTCAGCGCCGTCGATTTGATCAGCTGCACCAGGAAGCCGACGGTGGGTGCGCGGGTGATCGAAAAGGCCTGCGGCAGGATGATCAGCCTCAGCTCCTGCAGATAGTGCAGGCCAAGGCTGGCGCCAGCGTCCCATTGGCCGAGGGGTAGCGCCGCGACGCCAGAGCGCCAGATCTCGGCGAGATAGGCGCTGGCGAAGAAGGTCAGGCCGAGCGCCGCCGCCGTCCAGGGTTCGATGCGCAGACCCAGCATCGGCAGGCCGAAGAACATCAGGAACAGCTGCATCAAGAGTGGCGTGCCCTGGAACAGGGCGATGTAGCCGGAAGCAACACGCCTGCTCCACTTGTTCTTGGCGATCCTGAAGAACAGCACGATCATGCCGACGATGCCGCCGCCGATGAAGGCGGCCAGCGATAGCAGCACCGTCCAACGGGCGGCGAGCAGCAGGTTGCGCACGATGTCCCAGAAGGTGAACTCGATCATGACACGCCGGCTCCGAGCGCACGGCGTCCGCCTGACACCAGCAGTCGGCGCAAGGCCATCGACAGAGCAAGATAGACCAGCGTCACGACGAAATACGTCTCGAAGGAACGGAAGGTGCGCGCCTGCAGCATGTCGGCCTCGTAGGTCAGCTCGCGCACGGCGATCTGCGATACGACAGCCGATTCCAGCATCATGATGACGATCTGGCTGGTGAGCGCGGGATAGATAATCTTGAGCGCCTGCGGCAGCACGATCTTGATGAAGACCTGGCGGGGCCGCAGGCCAAGCGCAAGCGCTGCTTCCGTCTGCCCGCCGGGCACGGCGTCAAGCCCGGCGCCGACGATCTCGATCGTGTAGGCCGCCATGTTGAGCGTCATCGCCAGCATGGCGGCCAGGATCGGGTCGAGCCGGATGCCCAGGCTGGGCAGTCCGAAGAAGATGAAGAACAGCTGCACCAGGAACGGCGTGTTGCGCATCACCTCGACGTAACAGGCGATTGCCCGCTTGAGCAGCACCGGGCCGTTTCGTCGCCCCGCGGCACCCAGGATGCTGAGCAGCGTTCCGGCCAGCGTGGTCACGGCGATCAACAGGATCGTCGTGGCCGCGCCGTGCGCGATGTCGCCCAGGGCACCCGGGAGCCAGGCAAAGGCCACGGAAACTCAATCCTTGAGGTTGTCGGGATTGAGCGGCGTCTTCAGCCAGGCTTTCGAGCTTTCGTCCAGCTTGCCGTCGGCCAGCATCTTGGCGACCGCATCGTTGACGGCCTTCTTCAGGCTGTCCTCGTTTTTGTTGAGGCCGATGTGCGAAGGCGAGGTCAGAAGCTGGAACTTCTGCTCCGGCTTCAGCGCGTCCTGCTTGGCAAGCACCTGCGCGCCGACATCGTTGCCGACGACCATCAGCTGCGTCTGGCCGGAGATGAAGGCCTGGATCACCGAATTGTAGTTGTCGAAGCGCTTGATGTCGGCCGACGCCGGTGCTGCTTCGGTGAGCGACGTGTCCTCCAGCGTGCCACGATTGACGGCGATCGACTTGTCGGCGAGGTCTTCCTTGCCCTTGACCGCAAGTGCCGCCGGACCGATCACCGCGATGTAGTAGGGCGCGTAGGCGGCGGCGAAATCGATGACCTGCTCGCGTTCCTTCGAGTAGCCGACGCTCATCAGGATGTCGACGCGCTTGTCGTTCAGATACGGGATGCGGTTCTGGCCGGTAACGGCGATGGGGTTGAGCTTCACCTTGAGCGTATCGGCAATGTATTGCGCGACATCCATGTCATAGCCCTTGAGGCTCATGTCGGCGCTGGCCGAGGAGAAGGGCGGAAAGTCGGCGAAGACGCCGACACTGATGGTGCCGGCCTTGGTGATGTCCGCCAGCGCATCGGCGCTGGCGGCCTGAACTGCAAGGCCGAAACCGGCGGTGCCGAGCATCAGCACGGCGGCGATGGATGAAAATGTCTTTCGGATTGTCATTGTTATTCCCCTGTCTGGAAGCTTGTTTGTTGGATACGGTCGCCGGCTCCAGCGCGGCGGCCGCCTTGCTTTTCTGAAATTCAGACGCCCTTGCCTGTGATTGCCGGGCTGAACACCATCAGGCTCAATATCTCGAACAGCACCTGTGCGGCGGCATGGGCCGTGTTGGTGGTCGCGTCATATTGCGGCGCCACCTCGACGACGTCGCCGCCGACGATGTTGAGGCCTTTGAGGCCGCGCAGCAGCTCAAGCACTTCGCGCGTCGTCAGACCGCCGACTTCCGGCGTGCCGGTGCCGGGCGCGAAGGCCGGATCGACGCTGTCGATGTCGAAGGAGACATAGGTCGGCCCGTCGCCGACTATTCTGCGCGCCTTCTCGATGATGGCCGGAATGCCGAGACCGGTCACCTCCTCGGCATGCACCACGGTCATGCCGGACTCGTAGGTGAACTCCCACAGATATTCGGCCGAGCCGCGGATGCCGATCTGGATCGTGCGCGTCGGGTCGAGCACGCCGTCAAGCACCGCGTTGCGGAACGGGCCGCCATGGTGGAACTTGGTCATGTCGAACAGGCCGCTGGTGTCGCAGTGGGCGTCGATATGGATCAACCCGACCGGAGCTTTCTTGCAGACGGCCTTCAGGATCGGATGGCTGATCGAATGGTCGCCGCCGATCGACAGCGGGATGACGCCGGCATCGACGATCTGGTTGGTGCGGCGCTCGATATCCTCATGGCTGATCTCCAGCCGGTAGCGGCTGCGGAACGGCGTGTCGCCGATGTCGGCGACCCTGAGTTCGTGCGTCGGCGCGCATTCCAGCACGTGATTGTAGGGGCCGATGCGCTCGATGGCGCGCAACGCCCTTGGCCCGAAGCGCGAACCTGGCCGGTTGGTGACGCCGAGATCCATCGGCACGCCGATCATCGCCACCTGGAGGTCGCCGAAATCCGGATTCTCGGCCGATATTTCGCGGTAGGGCGCGGCGAGGAAGGTCGGGATGCCTGAGTAGGGTGCCAGCCGCGTGCCGCTCTTGGAGAATATCTTGTCGGCGACCTTGCGGAATTTCGGGTCGAACATCTCGCCGCCATGGCTTTCACCATATTTGCGACGCAACGCGTCGAGCTTGCCGCGATCGTATCCCATGTCCGCTCCTCCTGGGCTGATACAGTGCCGGCGCGGGTGACGCCTGCGACCGACCGTCATCCGGCCGGGCCGCTGTCCCGCTGGCTGCCTGCAGATTTCACGTCTTGATGCTGTTCCGGGCTCAGTGTCTGGCAGCGGCATTGAAAAATCAATTGATATTGTTAGGGTGTTTTCTGTGAGAAAATCTCACAATCAACCCAGAGCACGATCTCATCCGGCCTCCATTTTTCGGGATCGCGCTTCGATGGATGTTCATGACCAATCGCCTGCCGCCCCTCAACCCGTTGCGCGCCTTCGAGGCAACGGCCCGGCATGGCTCGTTGACCAAGGCGGCCAGTGAGCTGAACGTCACGCATGGCGCCGTCAGCCACCAGATCAAGGCGCTCGAGCAGTCGCTCAATGTCAAGCTGTTCGAGCGGGTCGGCCAGCGGGTCAAACTGACACCGCATGGCGCGGAGCTTCTGCCGGCGGTGTCGACCGCCTTCGACGGCATCGCCGCCGCCACCCAGCGCATGACAAGGCCGGCGAGCAGCGGCACACTTTCGGTCTCCTGCGTGCCGGCGCTTCTGTTGTTGTGGATGACACCGCGGCTCGGCAGTTTCATGGCGCAATATCCCGACATAAGGCTGACGCTTATTCCTTCCAACGATCCCAAGGATTTGCGGGCGCCGAACATCGATGTCTGCGTGCATTATGGCGACGGCAGCTGGACCGATTGCTGGATGCGCAAATGGTCGGGCCTCGAACTGTTTCCCGTGGTCAGCCCGACCTTGATCAACAACCGGCCGATCCGCAGCGTCAGGGATCTCGCCGACCATGTCTTCCTGCATGGCGATGACGGCCGCGAATGGCACACCTGGCTGGCGACCGCCGATGCGCTGGACCTGGAGCGGGGTCGCCGCCACCATCTCGGCGATGCGCGTATGGCGACCGAGGCGGCGGTGCATGGCCATGGCGTGGCGTTGGGCGACTCCGTGACGGCAAGCGCGCTGCTGGCCAGGGGCATGCTGGTCGCGCCATTCAGCCTGTCGGTGCCGGCGGTCGACGATTTCTATGTCGTCTGCCGCAACGAGATGCGGGCGACGCCGATCGTGCAGGTGTTCATCGACTGGCTGTTTGCCGAGAAGGCCGGGGATGACGGCCGCGCCGATGCCCCGGTGGCCGGCCGCATCGTCAGCCGCCGCAAACGTCCGGCGCTCAGGGTGATGGGCGGCAAATCCGCAAGCTGATGCCAAGCTGCGCGCCGCCGCATGCAGGCAGCTCTTTTTGTCAGGCCAGCCTGAAAGCGGGCAGCGTTCCGGCCGATTCGATGCTATGAGGCCTGTCGCGATTGTGGACGGCAGGCAGCGAAGGCGGTGTTGAAACATGGCTAAGACCGATATTGCGCGGCGCGTCTACAACCACACCTGGAAGCTCGATCCGATCGTGCGCAGCCTGCTCGATACGGATTTCTACAAGCTTTTGATGCTGCAGATGATCTGGGGCATGTATCCCAAGGTCGACACCACCTTCTCGCTGATCAACCGCACGACTTCGGTGCGGCTTGCCGACGAGATCGATGAAGGCGAACTGCGCGAACAGCTAGACCATGCCCGCACGCTGCGCTTCTCCAAGAAGGAGATGATCTGGCTCGGCGGTAACAATTTCTACGGCCGCAAGCAGATCTTCGAGCCGGAATTCCTCGCCTGGCTGGAAGGCTTCCGGCTCCCCGAATATGAGCTGTCGAAGCGCGACGGACAGTATGAGCTGACCTTCAGCGGGCCGTGGATGTACACCACGTTGTGGGAGATCCCTGCGCTCGCCATCATCAATGAACTCCGATCTCGCGCGGCCATGCGGGCCTTCGGCCCCTTCGCGCTCGATGTGCTCTATGCCCGCGCCAAGGCCAAGATGTGGGCCAAGACCGAGCGGCTGAAGGCGCTGCCCGGCATCCGCATCTCGGACTTCGGCACGCGCCGGCGCCATTCCTTCCTGTGGCAGCGCTGGTGTGTCGAGGCGCTGAAGGAAGGCATCGGCGAGGCGTTCACCGGCACCTCCAACGTGCTTCTGGCCATGGACAACGACCTCGAAGCGCTCGGCACCAACGCACATGAGCTGCCGATGGTGTTCGCCGCCCTCGCCAATTCGGAAAAAGAGCTGAGACAGTCGCCCTACAAGGTGCTGCAGGACTGGCAGCGTTACTATGGCGGCAATCTGCTGATCGTGCTGCCCGACGCCTTCGGCACCGCCTCCTTCCTGCGCGACGCGCCGGACTGGGTGGCCGACTGGACGGGCTTTCGCCCCGACAGCGCGCCGCCGATCGAGGGCGGCGAAAAAATCCTGTCCTGGTGGCGCGAGAAGGGCAAGGATCCCAAGCAGAAGCTGTTGATCTTCTCCGACGGGCTCGAGGTCGAGACGATCGAGGAAACCTACCGCCACTTCAAGGGCAAGGTGCGCATGTCGTTCGGCTGGGGCACCAATTTGACCAATGATTTCGAGGGCTGTGCGCCGACGGAAACCAACAGCCTCGATGCCATATCGTTGGTCTGCAAGGTCACCGAGGCCAATGGCAAGCCAGCGGTGAAGCTGTCGGACAACCCGGCCAAGGCGACGGGCGACGAGGAAGAGATCGAGCGCTATCTCAGGATTTTTGGCGAGAAGGATCGCGTGGAGCAACTGGTCAAGGTGTGAGGGTAGTGTGGTCGCAAGTGACATGACCGCCAAGTCGCATTCGTTCACACCCCCCTCTGTCCTGCCGGACATCTCCCCCGCAAGGGGGGAGATTGGCCGCTTCGACCGGCCCGCCTTTTTCTCCGACGTTGAAAATTGGCGAAAGCCTGGACGACATCCGATCTCCCCCCTTGCGGGGGAGATGGCCGGCAGGCCGGAGGGGGGTGTGAAGGATCGCGGCGGCGAAGGTTGTTGCCTCTTAAAGACAAGCTTCACTTGCTTATTCGCTTCCCTCCCCATCCCCGCCTTCGCCCACGCCTCCGACCGAGGCCACGTCCTGCTCCTGCCGACCGGCTACTATCTGATCGGCGGCGCCTTCGCCGTTGCCGTCAGCTTCCTCGTCCTGGCGCTGTTGCCGGCGGATTCGCTCGATCGCTTCTGGCGCCGCCGCCTGCCGTTATTCGCGCTCGGCGACGCCGCCCACACCACCATCAGCCTGATATCCTTCGCCGGCTTTGCAATCCTCATCACCGCCGGCTTTTTCGGCAGTCGCGACCCGCTCTCCAACCCGCTGCCTCTGGTGATCTGGACCTTGCTATGGGCTGGCGTCACCTTGCTGCAAGGTGTCTTCGGCGATCTCTGGTCGTGGCTCAACCCCTGGTATGGGCCATGGCGTCTCGTCTCTCGCCTGTCAGGCAGAAACAAGGAAGGAAGATGGCGCCTGCCCCGCTGGCTGGGCTGCTGGCCGGCTGTCATCTTGTTCTTCGCCTTTGCCTGGTTCGAACTCATCGATCCGGCGCCCGACGATCCGGCTCGACTGGCCTTGGCCGCGGGCCTCTACTGGCTGTTCACTTTCCTGGCCATGCTGGCGTTCGGCTATCGCGCCTGGAGCCGCAGCGGTGAATTCCTGACGGTCTTCCTTTCGATGGTGGCGCGCTTCGCAATCGTGGAACGGAACGAACATGGCCGGCTTGCGCTTTGCTGGCCGGGCGCCAAACTGCTCGCCGCAGAGCCGCTGCCGACCAGCGGCATCGCCTTCCTGCTGCTGGCCCTCTCATCTGTATCCTTCGACGGCCTGTCGAAAACGTTCTTCTGGCTCGGCCTGTTCGGCATCAATCCGCTTGAATTTCCCGGCCGCACCGCGCTGACCGGCAGCGGCACTCTCGGGATCGTGCTGACATTCGTGCTGCTGGCGGCGGTGTTCTTGCTTGCCGTCTGGCTCGGCCGGCGTCTCGCAAAGGGCGATCACACCCTTGCCCAGGCGGCCGGCCTGCTGGTGTGGTCGATCGTGCCAATCGCGCTTGCCTATCACGTCGCGCATTATCTGGCGGCGCTGCTCGTCGACGGCCAGTATGCGCTTGCAGCCCTTTCCGACCCGTTCGCGCTGGGCTGGAACCTGTTCGGCACCGCCGACATGCAGATCGAGGCCGGCATCGTTGCCGGGGCGGACTCGGCGTGGTGGCTGTGGAATGTCCAGGCCGGCGCCATCATCCTTGGCCATGTGCTCGCCGTCCTCGTTGCCCACGGCTTCGCCTGGCGGCTGCATCCGCAGCCTGCCCGTGCCGCGCTCAGCCAGTTTCCGCTCACTCTGCTGATGATTGCCTATACGGTGTTCGGCCTCTGGTTGCTTGCCACGCCGACCGCCGGATGAGAAAAGGGCGGCCCCGATGTCGTTGGGGAAAGCTCGCTTGCCACATCAAGGCTTTGGTGATTTAGTTTGTACACATGCAATTTTTTGCGTCCTCTGAGCGAGGATGCCGAAGCCGCCTTATCGTTGGTCAAAACTGAAAAACAGGGGAACGAACATGGCTGACAAGAACGGATTTTTTGACCTCTCCAAGACTGGCCTCACCTCCAAGACTGGCCTCACCTCCAAGACTGGCCTCACCCGCCGCACGGCGCTGAAGGGTCTGGCCGCGGGCGCCGGCCTCGCCGTAGCACCGGGCTTCGTCCGCTATTCCCAGGCGCAGAGTTCGGCGCCGATCAAGATCGGCTTCCAGTCGCACCGCACCGGCATCGGCGCCGCCTATGGCCGCTGGTACGAAAAGACCACCGCTGCCGCGGTCAAGGCAATCAACGCCGCCGGCGGCATCAATGGCCGTCAGGTCGAGGTGATCATCGAGGATGACGGTACCGATCCCGGCCGTGGCGCCGAGGTGGTCGGCAAGTTCGCCACCCAGCACAAGACCGACATCGTCTTCGGCACGCTGTTTTCGCATGTCGTCATCGGCTCCGCGCCCGCCGCCGGCGAAAACAAGATGCCCTATTTCGTCGTCAGCGAAGGTCACCACGTCGCCTCGACCAAGCTGAACCGTTATGTCTTCCAGCCCGGCATCACCGACGTGAAGAGCCAGATCCAGTCGATGGCGCCGTGGATCGCGGCCAATGCCGGCAAGAAGGTGACGCAGATCTTCCCCGATTTCGCCTTCGGCTACGACCATCGCGACTACCTGCCGCCGGCACTGAAGGCGCAAGGCGCCGAGGTCATCGCGCAGATCGCCATCCCGCCGACGGAGTCGTCCTTCACCAAGTACTTCCCGCAGATCCCGGCCGAGACCGAGGTGATCTACCACGTCATGGTCGGCCCGGCCGTGCTCACCTTCGTCAAGGAACTCGGCGAGTTCTACGGCTCCAACCGACCGCAACTGTTCGGCTTCATCGATTCGCTCGAAGCCACCGACATCAACAGCCCCGGCCTCGAATTTTTGGACGGCAGCCATTTCTGGGAAGGCTCGCCACGCTATGCGCAGGCCGACGATTCCGAGGCGCAGAAGGCCTATCGCGCCGCTGTCGGCATCGACGACAATGGTGCTGCCGTCGGCGACCCCAAGGATGTCTCCACGGCAGCCCACATGTTCGGCTGCTGGGAAACGCTCTATGTCGTCAAGAAGGCGATGGAAGACGCCGGCTACAAGGGACCGGAAGACCGTGCCAAGCTGGTCGAGGCGACCGAAGCGCTGACCGAATTCGCCGAAGGTCCGGAGCATCCGCAGGGGCCGAAAACCTTCAACGGCAAGATCCACCAGTGCTTTGGCATCCAGAACATCTCCAAGGTCGAAGGCGGCAAGCTGAAGGTCGTGCACAAGACCAAGATCGAGGACGGGCTTTACGAGGCCGAAGGGGATTACACGACGCAGGCGCTTTAGACATAGCTTCGTCTGTAAGCGTGGGCTCCAAGCCACCCCCCTCTGTCCTGCCGGACATCTCCCCCTCAAGGGGGGAGATCGGCAGTTCTTGCGAAGGCGGCCATTTATCACCCTTGGCTATTGGCGAAGGCAGTGGGGACAGCCAATCTCCCCCCGTGAGGGGGAGATGCCCGGCAGGACAGAGGGGGGTGCGCCTCGCGCCTGCCTTGGGCGTGTAACCGATGCACTTTGGTCCCCATCTTCTCCTCGCTGCCCTCGAAGGCCTCGTCACATCGGCGGTGCTGGCGCTGACGGCGCTTGGGCTGTCGCTGGTGTTCGGCGTCATGCGGGTGGTCAATGTCGCGCATGGCGAGTTCTTCATGCTGGGCGCCGTGCTCGCCTGGGCGATCACCACGGCGATCGGTGGCCACCCGGCGCTCGGCTTCCTGGCGGCATTGGTGATCGCGCCGCTGATCGTCGGCGCCATTGCGCTGGTTGCCGAGAGGCTGGTGTTGCGCCGGCTCAACTACAATCCGGAAGCCACCATCGTCGCCACCATCGGCATGCTCTACATCATCCAGCAGCTGGCTTTGACCTTTTACGGTCCGGAGGCGCGACCGGTGGAGCCGCCTTTCAGCTACCGCATCCTTTTGCCGTGGTTCGGCTACTCCGGCTACAAACTGTCTGTCATCGCCGCCTCCGCCCTGCTGCTGCTTGGGACATGGCTGGTGCTGACGCGCACCAGGATTGGCCTCATCATGCGCGCCACGCAGTATGACAGCGAGACAGCTCAGGCCTTCGGCATCCCCGTCGGCCGCGTCTATGGCGGCGTCTTCGCGCTCGGCGCCATGCTGGCGGCCATTGCCGCGGTGCTGATCGTGCCGATCAGCCAGGCGCATTACCTGATGGGGCAGGATCCGCTGCTGCTCTCCTTCATTGTCGTCATCATCGGCGGCCTCGGCTCGCTACGCGGCACGGTCGTCGCCGCCGTGCTGATCGGTCTTTCCGACGGCATCATCTCGATGTTCTTCTCGCCGACGCTGGCCAAGATCATCGCCACGCTCCTGGTCGCCATGGTGCTGGTGTTCCGCCCGCAAGGCTTGTTCGGGACGACGTCGCGATGAGCGAAGCTTCGCCGGTAAAAGCCTATGCCCTGCATCTCGGCGTCGTCGCCCTGCTGTTCGTGCTGAGCTTCCTGCTGCCGGACTACTATCACGGCCTGCTTGCCCGCATCATGGTGCTGGCGGTCTTTGCCATGGGCTACAACATGCTGTTCGGCTATGTCGGCCTGCTCAGCCTCGGCCATGCGATGTTCTTTGCCGCCGGGCTCTATGGCGCCGGCCTTGCCGTCATCCAGCTCGGCTGGAGCGTACCAGCGGCATTCGCCGCGGGCCTCGGCTGTGGTGTTGTTGTTTCACTCGTAATCGGCCTGCTGGCGTTGCGCACCACGGGCGTCGCCTTCATGATCGTCACCATGATGTTCGCTCAAGTGTTCTACCTCCTCATCCTCTACTTCGCGACTTGGACCGGCGGCGACCAGGGCATGGTCGTGCCGCAGCCGGAGCGGGTGCTCAGCTTTGGCGCGACATCGCTCGAACTCACCAATCCGACGGTGCGTTACATGACAGCGCTGGCGCTGTATTCCATCGTGCTGCTCGTCACATTGGCCATCGTCCGCTCCCGCTATGGCCGCGTGCTGGTCGCCATCCGCGAGAATGAGGAGCGCACGAAGATGCTCGGCTACGATACGTTTTCGAACAAGCTCGCCGCCGTCGTCATCTCCGGCATCATCTGCGCGGCCTCGGGTGCCGCCTATGCGCTGCTGTTCGGCTATGTCGGATCGAGCTTCGCGTCGGTGCAGTATTCGATCCTGCCGCTGCTGTGGGTGCTGCTGGGGGGTGCCGCGACGACGCTCGGGCCGCTGATCGGCACGCTGTTCATGTACTATGTCATTGATATCACCAGCGGCTACACCTCCGCCTATCTGCTGATCGTCGGCATTGCGCTGATCCTGCTGGTGCTGTTTTTCCCGAAAGGCATTCTGGGCAGCATCCGCCAGCGCTGGCTCGGGTGGCTGCCATGATGCCGCTTTTGACGACCAAGGGCCTGTCGCGCAATTTCGGTGGTCTGCGCGCCGTCGACAATGTCGATTTCGCGCTGATGCCGGGCGAGATCCGCGCCGTCATTGGCCCCAACGGGGCGGGGAAGACCACCTTTGTCAGCCTGGTCAGCGGCCGCATCCAGCCATCTTCGGGCGCGATCGTCTTCGACGGCGCCGACATCACCAGTCTGCCTGCCTATGTCAGGGTCCGGAGGGGCATCGCCTACACCTTCCAGCTCACCAGCGTCTATGCCAACCTGTCCGTTTACGCCAACGTCGCGCTGCCCGCGCAGCTGACGCTGCGGCATGGCAGCCATTCCAGGAGCGCGATACAGGCCGCTGTCATGGCCGCACTCGAACCCACCGGACTGGCCGATCGCGCCCACATGCCGGCCGGGCAATTGTCTTACGGCCATCAGCGCCTGCTGGAAGTGGCGATGGGCCTGGCGCTGAAGCCGCGCCTTTTGATCCTCGACGAGCCGACGCAAGGCCTGGCCGACAGCGAGATCGACAATTTCATCACCCTGGTGCGCGAGATCGCCAAGAACGCCACCGTGCTTTTGATCGAGCACAACATGCCTGTGGTCATGCAGCTGGCCGACCGCATCACCGTCTTCAATGCCGGCAAGATCCTGGCCGAAGGCGCGCCGGAGGCAATCCGCGAGAACGCGGCGGTGCAGGAAGCCTATCTGGGGACCGCCCCATGACCGAAACAAACAAGGCCGAAGAGAAGTCTCAAGCACTCACTATTTCGGGGCTCGACTGCTTCTATGGCGAGGTCCAGGTGCTCTATGGCCTCGACCTGGTGCTGAACAAGGGCGAGGTGCTGTGCCTGTTTGGCCGCAATGGTGCCGGCAAGACGACGACGCTGAAGGCGATCATGGGGCTGGTTCCGACCCGCGCCGGCTCGATCAGGCTCGACGGCCAGGAATTGACCGGCCTGCCCGCGCATGAAGTGCCCAAGGCGGGCGTCGCCTATGTGCCGCAGGGCAGACGGCTATTCGCCGAGATGACGGTGGCGGAAAACATCGAGATCGGGCTGATGGCGCGCGGCAAGGGCAAGGCCGCGCGGGAAAATGTCCTCGACCTCTTTCCGCTGCTGCGCCAGCGGCTGCGGCAACGTTCCGGCACGCTGTCGGGTGGCGAACAGCAGATGCTGGCAATGGCGCGCGCGCTGTGCCTGGAACCGCACGTGCTGCTGCTGGATGAACCGACCGAAGGGCTGATGCCGTCGATGATCGCCAAGATCCGCGAGACCGTGTCGAAGCTGCGCGATATGGGCGTTTCGACCATCCTCGTCGAGCAGCGTGTCGATGCAGTGCTTTCGGTCGCCGACCGCGTTGCCTTCATCGAAAATGGCCGCAACCGCGAGACGGTCGATGTCGAGGAACTGCGCGCCGACCCTTCGGCGGTCAGGCGCTATGTCGGCGTGGGCTGATCACCCAAAGAACAGAAAGCCCGCGATCAGGAAGATCGGGATCAGCACCAGGCCCGACCATGCCATATAGCCGAAAAAG
Source organism: Mesorhizobium sp. CO1-1-8 (assembly GCF_020164875.1). Taxonomy (NCBI): domain Bacteria; kingdom Pseudomonadati; phylum Pseudomonadota; class Alphaproteobacteria; order Hyphomicrobiales; family Phyllobacteriaceae; genus Mesorhizobium; species Mesorhizobium sp. CO1-1-8. Next base: position 57,736 of record NZ_JAIUGZ010000004.1, read on the forward strand.
CCCGGCATCTTCACGCCGCGATGTCGGGCGATGGCGTAGACCATGAAGTTCGGCGCATTGCCGATGTAGGTGTTGGCGCCCATGAACACGGCGCCGGCCGAAATCGCGGCAAGCGTCGAGGCGAACTCCGTCATCAGGTGCCGTGGGTCGCCTCCGGCAAGCTCGAAGAACACCAGATAGGTCGGCGCATTGTCGAGGAAGGACGACAGCGCCCCTGTCAGCCAGAAATAGGCGAGGTCGTTGGGCGTGCCTTGCGCGGAGGTGACGAGCGCGACCAGCGGCGCGAGCGCGCCCTCATCGCCGGCCCTCAGGATGGCGATGACCGGCACGATGCAGATGAAGATGCCGGCAAACAATTTCGCCACCTCCGCGATCGGTCCCCAGTTGAAGCCGTTCGCCTCCCGGTGGCTCTTGCGCGAGACGGCGAGCGAAAGGAAGGCGAGCGCCAGGATCATGGCGTCGCGCACCAGGTTCTGCAGTTCCAGGCGGACCCCGAACACGGAGAAGCTGACGCCCGGCTTCCAAGTTGCCGACAGCAGGATGGCGCCGATCACGCCCGCCAGCAGTGGAAGGTTGGCCAGGCCGCGCAGACGCACCTTGGTATCCGGCGTCGGATCCTTGATCTTCGGCGCACCGTTTTCGCGCTGATGCAGGACGATGTCGATGCCCAGGAAGACGGCCAGCACGGCACCGCCGACGAACAGCGTCTCGCGCCAGAGATTGGCGGTTGTCCAGAAGAAGTCGACACCGCGCAGGAAGCCGACGAACAGCGGCGGATCCCCAAGCGGCGTCAGCGAGCCGCCGATGTTGGACACCAGGAAGATGAAGAAGATCACGACATGGGCGTTGAACGGCCTGTTATCGTTGGCGCGGATGATCGGCCGGATCAGGATCATCGAGGCACCGGTCGTGCCTATCACCGATGCCAGCAGCGCGCCGACCAGCAGCAGGCCGGCATTCACCAGCGGCGTGCCGTGAATGTTGCCGGCAATGAGAATGCCGCCCGAAATGGTGAACAGCGCAAACAGCAGGATGATGAACGACATGTATTCGGTGAGCAACGCATGCAGCACCGCTTCGGTCGCTGTGGGTACACCGAAGGCAGCCGCCAGCGGCAGGACCACCAGAGCGCCCCAAAGGGCCGTGATCTTGCCGTAGTGATGCTCCCAGACATGAGGAAACAGCAGCGGACCGGTGGCGATCGACAACAGCAGCCCGGCAAAGGGCAGTGCCCACCACAGCAGCATCGAAGCGCCGGGCAGGCCGTGTTCCTCCGCCGCGAAAGCCTGTGCCGGGAACAGCACGGCGGCAATTATCGCACCGCATGCAGCCAACAGGGGGATCGGATATGAAAAAGGCCCCCTCATCCGGCCGCTACGCGGCCACCTTCTCCCCGTTGGGGAGAAGAGACGAGCTTCGGCGCCGGCAGCCTCCTCTCCCTCGGGGAGAGGTCGGATTGACCCGAGTTGCTCTTCGAAATTCGGTTGGCAATCCGGGTGAGGGGGACCTTCGCCGAAGGCAACAATCCTGCCTTTAAACATCGGATCTTTACCTGTTGCCCCACGATCCGTTCAATCCGACAAAGGGTCTTCGAGAGTCACGCCGGCGTCGCGCATGCGCTGCAGCATGGCATTGAGCGAACCGTTGAGATCGATGCCGCGGCAGGCATCGAGCCGCACTGTGGTTTTGAAGCCCTGGCTGACGGCGTCCAGCGCCGAAAAGCCGACGCAGAAATCGGTCGCCAGCCCGACCAGGGTCAGCGCGTCGATGCCGCGCTCCCGGAGGTAACCGGCAAGGCCGGTCTGCGTCGTGCGATCGTTTTCGAAGAAGGCCGAGTAGCTGTCGATATCAGGCCGAAATCCCTTGCGGATGACGAGCTCGGCCTTGGTCCAGGCGAGGCCGGAATGGAAATCCGAGCCCAGGCTGCCCTGGATGCAGTGGTCCGGCCACAGCGTCTGCTGGCCGTACGGCATCTCGATCATGGTGAAGGGCTGCGCGCCCGGATGGCTGGAAGCGAAGCTGGAGTGACCGGCGGGATGCCAGTCCTGCGTCAGCACGACATGGTCGGTTCGCCGGATCAGGTCGTTGACCAGCGGCACGATCTCGTCGCCGCCGGCAACCGCCAGCGCGCCGCCGGGACAAAAGTCGTTCTGCAGGTCGATGACGACAAGCGCTTCGTCGGCCATGGGCTTCCTCTTCCGTATGCAGGCTCCAGTGGAAAATGCCGCTGACGCGACCGGACGCAGAAACTTGACCAGATGGCCGGCGGCGTCAACCTCTCGCGACATAACAAATGCGTGCCGGTCGGGCCGCTGCAAACTCGGGCTTTGACAAATCCTGCCGTCTTGATATCATTTGCATACGAATGATTTTTCCCGGCGTCGATGCCGGCAGGGCCTTTCGAAACACCCGTTTCTGGAAGACCTCTTTTGGAAGGCAAAGCGTGATCCGTTACGCGAAACCCACCTCGGTCGACGAAGCGCTCGCTTTGCTTGGCGAGGACGCCTGGCGCATCCTCGCCGGCGGCACCGATTTTTATCCGGCACAGGGCAGCAAACCCGTCCGGGACAATGTTCTCGATATCAACGGCCTGGCGGCGCTGCGCGGCGTTGCCGAGACGAGCGACCATTTCGTCATCGGCGCGCGCACGACCTGGACCGACATCGTCCGCCACCCCTTGCCGCCGGCCTTCGATGCCTTGAAACAGGCGGCGCGCGAGGTCGGCTCGGCGCAGATCCAGAATGTCGCCTCGGTCGCCGGCAATCTCTGCAACGCCTCGCCTGCCGCCGACGGGGCGCCGGCCCTGCTGGTCCTCGATGCAGAGGTCGAGTTGCGCTCGGTGGCGGCCACGCGGCACCTGCCGCTGCAGGACTTCATTCTCGGCAACCGCCGCACGGCTCTGCTGCCCCATGAGATGGTGACGGCCATCCGCGTGCCGAAGCCCAGCGGCACGTCGGCTTTCGTCAAGCTCGGCGCCCGGCGCTATCTCGTCATTTCCATCGCCATGGTGGCGGCGCGTCTGGTCGTCGAGGATGGCATCGTCAGTGACGCCGCTGTCGCCGCCGGCTCCTGTTCGGTGGTGGCCAGGCGGCTGGCCGGCGTCGAAGCCGCGTTGTGCGGGCTGCCGGTGGACGGCGGACTTGCCGACGCGGTCCTGGCCGCGCCAATGGCTGAACTGTCGCCCATCGCCGATGTGCGCGGCAGCGCCGAATACCGGCTCGACGCGGTGCGCGAGATTGTTGCCCGCGCCGTGCTTGCGGCTGTGGGGCGGACGACTGGCGACGAGGTGGCCGCGGCATGAGCCAAGTTCAACCTGAAGCGAGCGAACCCCTGCCGGATCTGGGCGCCATCCGGCCTGGCCTTGGCGCTGAGCGCGCCGATATCGCCTTCGACGTCAATGGCACCGCCGTCTCGGTCAATGTGCCGCCGCTGCGCCGGCTGTCCCTGGTGCTGCGCGATGAATTGCTGCTGACCGGCACCAAGGTAGGCTGCGACGCCGGCGACTGCGGCGCCTGTACGGTGCTGGTCGACGGCGATCCCGTCTGCGCCTGCCTGATGCCGGCTGCGTCCGTCGCCGGCGCATCGGTGACGACAGTCGAAGGGCTTGCCAACGGTCGGCTGTCGGCGTTGCAGGCCTCTTTCCTCGCCCACGGCGCCGCGCAGTGCGGGATCTGCACGCCCGCCCTGTTGGTTGCGGCGACGGCGTTGCTGGAGAAGAAGGCGAGCCCCACCGAGGTCGAGGTACAGGACGCGCTCGGCGGAATTCTGTGCCGCTGCACGGGCTACCGGAAGATCATTGCCGCAGTGATGGATGCCTCGCTGCAAGCAGCAAGCCTGGATTTCCGCTTGCCTCGATCCGGCCATGCGATTGGCTTCTCGCCGATCAGGCTCGACGGCGTGCCGAAGGTTACCGGGGCTGAGAAATTCGGCGGCGATTCCTTCCCCGCTGATGCGCTGGCCGTGCTGGTGGTCCGCTCGCCGCATCATCACGCCAGCTTCGCTTTCGGTGACCTCGACGGCTGGGCGAAGGCGCATCCCGGCATCGCCGATGTCTTCACAGCAGCCGACATTCCGGGAAAAAACTGTTTCGGCGTCATCGGCCCGTTTGCCGACCAGCCGGCTCTGGCTGAGGGGTTTGCTCGCCTTCGCGGTGAGGCGGTGGCGCTGGTCGCTGGCGAGCGTGAGGCGATGCTCGATATCGACCTCTCGGATTTTCCGATCCGCTGGACCGAATTGCCGCATGTTCTCCAATCCTGCGAAGCGCGCGCTGGCGGTGCCAAGCTCATTCATGAGAACCGGCCGGCAAACCTGCTGACTTCCGGCTTCGTCGAACGCGGCGATCCGGAAGCTGCCCTTGCCGGTTCAGCTTTCACCGTGTCCGGCGCCATCGACACCTCTTATGTCGAGCACGCCTATATCGAGCCGGAGGCCGGCCACGCCTATGTGGACGGCGACACGCTGGTGGTCGTCGCCTGCACGCAAGCGCCTTACATGGACCGCGACGAGACAGCAAAAGTGCTTGGCCTTGCCGTCGACAAGGTGCGTATCGTGCCGACGGCGACCGGCGGCGGTTTCGGCTCCAAACTCGACGTTTCGCTGCAGCCGCTGATCGGACTTGTGGCGATGAAGACGGGGCGGCCGGCGGCACTTGCCTACACCCGCACCGAATCGATGATGTCGACCACCAAGCGCCATCCGGCCGAAATGAAAGCGACCATCGGCGCCGATGCCGATGGCCTTGTCACCGGCATGATCTTCGAAGGTGACTTCAACACCGGCGCCTATGCAAGCTGGGGCCCTACCGTGGCCAACCGCGTGCCGGTGCACGCCTCCGGACCCTACGCGACGCCGAATTACCGCGCCGAAGGCCGCGCCATCCACACCCATGGGCCGATCTCCGGTGCCTTCCGCGGCTTCGGCGTACCGCAGGCGACTATCATGCAGGAGACGCTCTATGACGAGCTGGCCGGCAAGCTCGGCATCGACCGGCTCGATTTTCGCTTGAAGAACTGCCTTCGGAACGGCTCCGAAACGGTAACCGGGCAGCTTCTGGAGTCCGGCGTCGGCATTGCCGAATGCCTCGAATCGCTGCGGCCGCATTGGGTGCGCGCGACAGCTGACGCGGAGGCATTCAACAGTGCCAACAGGGATAGAAAGCGCGGCGTCGGCGTCGCGTCCTGCTGGTATGGCTGCGGCAACACCTCGCTGCCCAACCCGTCGACAATCCGGGTCGGCATCGCGGCTGATGGCACGGTCATCCTGCACCAGGGCGCCGTCGATATCGGCCAGGGTTCAAACACCGTCATCGCCCAGATCTGTGCCGACGCGCTCGGCTTGCCGCTTGAGAGATTCCGGCTGAAAAGCGCCGATACGGAGATCAGCCCCGATGCCGGCAAGACCTCGGCCTCGCGCCAGACTTTTGTGACCGGCAAGGCCGCCGAAAAGGCCGGCCGCGCCTTGCGCGAAAAGATCCTGCGTTTCGCCAATGTTTCCGAAAACGCAGCCCTGCAACTCGAAGGCGAGGCGATCGTCATCCGCGAGGGCGAAGCCACGCGCCGCATCGACCTCGCCACATTGGACGTGGATGCCGAAGGCCTCGTCTTCCGCGCCGAGGAGACCTATGACCCGCCGACGCTGCCCCTCGACGCCAAGGGCCAGGGCAAACCCTACGCCGTTTACGGCTATGGCGCGCAGATCGCCGAACTGGAGGTCGACCTCAAGCTCGGCACGGTGAAGCTGATCAAGATCACCGCCGCGCACGATGTCGGCAAGGCGATCAACCCGCTGCTGGTCGAAGGCCAGATCGAAGGCGGTATCGCGCAAGGCATCGGTATGGCGCTGATGGAGGAGTACATCCCCGGCCGCACCGAGAATTTGCACGACTATTTGATCCCGACCATTGGCGACGTGCCGCCGATCGAGACCATTCTGATAGAAGTTCCGGATCCGGAAGGACCCTTCGGCGCCAAGGGACTTGGCGAGCATGTGCTGATCCCCACGGCGCCGGCGATCCTCAACGCCATCCGCCATGCCACCGGTGTTCTGGTCACCAAAGTCCCGGCGACGCCGACGCGTATCCGCGCTGGCATCCGCGAAAAAGATGGCATCCGCGAAAAGGAGGCACGCCGATGAGCGAGCTTGCCGAACGCTTCGAGACCCATGATCCCGGCGAGAAGCTGGTGGCGGAGAAGATCCGCTGCGATGCCTGTCCGGTGATGTGTTACATATCAGATGGGCGCACCGGCGCCTGCGACCGCTACGGCAATGTCGGCGGCAGGATCGTGCGGATGGACCCGCTGACCATCCTCGACCATGCGGCCGAGGCCGGCGCGGCAATCGTGCCATTCGTTGCCGAGGGCGAGGCGTGGGACGGCGAACTGGTCAACACCGGCCGCCGCTTCGTCACCGCAATAGGCGCCGGCACGACTTACCCCGACTACAAGCCGGCCCCGTTCATTGTCAGCCAGGAGGTCGAAGGCGTCGATCTCGTCACCGTCGTCACCGAGGGCATTTTCTCCTATTGCGGCGTTAAGGTGAAGATCGACACCGACCGGCATATAGGACCCGAGACGGCTATTGTGCGATCGCAAGGCGAGCCGATCGGCCATGTCACGACAGGCGAGTATGGCTCGCAGATGCTGTCGCTGGGCGGCGTGCATCACTTGACCGGCGGCTCCAAGGCCGAAGGCCGGGCGACCTGCGACGCGCTGCTCAATCTGTGCAACCGCAAGCCGGTGGAACTGGCCATCGACGGTGGCGCCACCATCATCGTTGAAGCCGGCAAACCGCCAGTCATCGACGGCAAGCAGGAACACCGCATGCGTGTCGGCTGCGGCTCGGCCACCATCGGCATGTTCGCCACGCAATGGCGCGGCCTAGTCGACGAAGTGGTGGTGGTCGACGACCACATCACCGGCGTCGTCTCGGAGCACCAGGCCGGCAAGGTGCTGGGCTGGCAGGATACCGGGATAAAGATCATCGGCCGTCGTTCGACGCCGGGCCGCTATTTCAAGGTCTCCGAGCCCGGCCTCGGCTGGGGCGGCACCAGCATTTCCGACCCGCTGTCGATCCTCGGCGAGTGGAATGCCAAGAAGGGCGCGCGTCCGGGCCTGTCATTGCTGATGGTTTCGACCACCGGCGAGCAGTTCGCCTATTACGAGCTCGATGACGAGCTGAAAGCGGTGCAAAAACCTTTCCCCGAACGGCTGCAAAAGTCTGTCGGCCTGATCGAGGACAATTGCGAGCCGGCTTTGTGCACTGTGCTGTTCATTGGCGGCGCCGGCGGTTCGCTGCGCGCCGGCGTCACCGAAAACCCTGTCAATCTCACCCGCTCGGTTCAGGGCCTGACCACCTATGTCACGGTCGGCGGCGCCCCGGTCTATGTCTGGCCGGGCGGCGGCATCACGCTGATGGTCGATGTCACCAGAGTGCCTGAAGGTGCCTTCGGCTATGTGCCGACGCCAGCGCTGGTGGCGCCTATCGAATTCACGCTGCGCCGCGACGACTATGTCAGGCTCGGCGGGTACGAGGCCGAAATCCGCAGCGTCGAGGATATTGTCGCAAAAGGCGGTGAGTACCTGAATCCGCGCCGCGGCACAGGCGCCGAAGCCAACAATCCATGGCCGCCACTGGCGCAGCTACGTCGTGCCGGTTCGAACGGGGCCGGGTGATGCAAGGCCCGCAAGCCCATTGGCTGCAGGACGGCAAGCGACTGCATCTCAACCACGGGCCGATCGATCTGATCGTCGAGGCCTTTGGCGACGCGGATGAGTGTCGTGCCGCTTACGCGCAAGCTGTCACGCGCTTCCAGACGATCCTGATGGAGTTGGTCGAGGAACTCCCCGAATTGCGGCTCCCGGCGTTTTTCCTGGCGCCGCGCACCTTCGCCGGCCCCACGGCGCGCCGCATGGAAGCAGCCGTCATGCCCCTGGCAGAATGCTTCATAACACCTATGGCCGCCGTCGCAGGATCGGTAGCCGACGAAATGCTTGCCGCATTGCTTGCCGGTCGCAAGCTCGAGCGCGCCTATGTCAACAATGGCGGCGACTGCGCGCTCCATATCGGCAAGGGCCAGTCGATGGGTCTGGCGGTCGCCGGCACCGGCAACGGCATGGCCGACCGGATCACGATCCGCGCGGAAAATGACGTTCGCGGCGTTGCCACCAGCGGCTGGCGTGGCCGCTCCTTCTCGCTTGGCATTGCCGACGCCGTCACCGTGCTGGCGCGGACTGGCGCCGAAGCCGATGCGGCGGCGACGCTCATTGCCAACGCGGTGGACCTGCCCGGCAATCCGGCCATCAAGCGCATTGCCGCACACGAACTGTCGCCCGACAGCGATCTAGGCGTGCGCCTGGTAACACAAGGCGTCGGCACGCTTGCACTTGGCGAGGTGGCGCGGGCGCTGGACAATGGCCTTGCCGTCGCCGAAGATTTTCGCCGGCGCGGCCTGATCGCCGGATCGGCGCTGTTTCTTGGCGGTGAGATCCGCATCAGCGGCTCGGTTGCGCTTGCCGCGCCCAACAAAAGTTCGAGGGAGGAAGTTGCCCATGCCTGAGTTTCCGATCCGCAAGATCGCGGTGCTGACCGAAGAGATCTTTCACGAGGGCGGCCCAGTGGCCAAAGTGCCGCGCCGCCGCGTCGCCGCCATGGCGCTGGTCAAGAACCCATTCGCCGGGCGCTATGTCGAAGACTTGCAGAGCGCCATGGACGATCTGAAGCCGCTCGGCCTGCTGCTCGCCGACCGGCTGATCGCGGCGCTCGGCGGCGACGTCAAGCAGATCGACGGCTACGGCAAGGGCGCCATTGTCGGCACGGCGGGTGAGCTGGAACATGGCGCGCTTTGGCATGTGCCCGGCGGCTACGCGATGCGCGAGCGGCTCGGCGACGCCAAGGCGATCGTGCCGTCGGCGAAGAAGGTCGGCGCTTTCGGTTCGAAGCTCGACGTGCCGCTCGGCCACATCAATGCCGCCTATGTGCGCAGCCATTTCGACGCCATGGAGGTCGGCATCTCCGATGGTCCGCGCCCCGACGAAATCCTGTTCTGCCTCGCCATGACCTGTGGCCCGCGCATCCACAATCGCATGGGTGGTCTCGCGGCCGAGGACATCAAAGCCTGGGATGGCTTGCGGTGAGCGGCGAGGATAATCTGCTCAAGCTGGTCGAGGTCGAGGCGCCGGACGACCAGGATTACCTCCTGCAGGAACAGGTCGGCTTCATCCTGCGCAAGGCGCATCAGCGCCATGTCGCGATCTTTGCCGCGCATATCGGCGACCTGACGCCGCCACAATTTGCTGCACTTGCCAAGCTGCGTGACGTCGGCGAGACCTCGCAGAACCAACTCGGCACGCTGATCGCCATGGATGCGGCGACGGTGAAGGGTGTCATCGACCGGCTGAAGGCGCGCGGCCTGGTCGAGCTCTCCAAGCATGAGGTCGACAAAAGGCGGCTGCTGGTCAATCTGACCGCGGAGGGCCGCGATGCGATCGAGCGCCTGATCCCGCTGGCCCGCGAGATAACCCAGGAAACGCTGGCGCCGCTCTCGGCCAAGGAGATCGCCACCTTCATGAAGCTGCTGGTGAAGCTGGCTTAGACCGCCGGGCGCCAAAAAGGCACCCGGCAGGAAGCTTGGCTCAGAGACCGTTGTCCTTCAGCACCTTGGCTGCATTTTCCTTGGTGATCTTCTCTGTCGGCAGAGTGATGGTCTTTTCGACCTTCTCGCCGTTGAGGAACTTGATCGCCTGCCGCAGGCCTTCGGCGCCCGGGGTCACATAGGTGAAGGTCGCCGTCAGCTCGCCCTTGTTGACCATCTGCACGCCTTCGTTGGGCAGACCGTCGATGCCGATGAACTTGATGTCCTTCTCGCGGCCGACATCCTTGGCGGCGAGATAGGCGCCATAGGCCATCGGGTCGTTGTGGCCGTACACGAGATCGATCTTCTCGTTGCTCTTCAGCGCGTTGGCCATCAGATTATAGGCTTGGTCCTGCTTCCAGTCGCCCGACTGCTGGTCGAGCAGATATTTGATGCCCGGTTCCTTGTCGGTGAACTCGTGGAAGCCGTCATGGCGGTCATGCGCCGGCTGTGTGCCCATGCCGCCCCAGATCTCGACGACGTTGCCTGAAGCCTTGCCCTTGCCGCCAAGCAGTTCGACGGCATATTCGCCGGCCGCGCGGCCGATCAGCGCGTTGTCGCCGCCGACGAACTGCGTGTAGTCCTTGGTGTCGACATTGCGGTCGAGCACGAAGACCGGGATCTTGGCGTCGATCGCCTGCTGCACGACGCCGGTCAGGCCGGCCGATTCCTTCGGTGACACCAACAGCGCATCGACCTCCTGACGGATCAGGTTCTCGACATCGGCGACCTGCTTTTCGGTCTTGTCCTCGCCGTCGGTGATGATCAGCTCGACCTCGGGATGCTTGGCGGCTTCGGCCAGGATGTCCTTGTTGAACTGCGCGCGCCAGGGCTCGATGGTCGTCACCTGCGAGAAGCCGATCTTCCACTTCTTGTCCTGCGCGAAGGCATTGCCGGTGGTCAGAAGCGCGGTGGTGGTCAGCAGTGCCGCGGTTATTGCGGCCAGCTTCAGCATGTCACGTCGTTTCATTTTTTGTTTCCTCCGAGATTGAGAGACGGTGTCTCTTGCGACGGCCGCTTTGCCGCGGCCGTTTCCTTGTGCGCCGATAGCCCGCCGGGCAGGCGCAGATAGGCCAGGAGATCACCGGCATTGCGCTCCTGCACGAGCACGGTGCCGATGATGATCATCCCCTTCAGCACCAGCTGAAGGTTCGAATTGATGTTGTGGAGCTGCAATATGTTGGAGAGCAGGCCGAAGATCAGCACGCCGCAGAACGTGCCGATGAGGCTGCCGCGCCCGCCCATCAGGCTGGTGCCGCCGATGACCACGGCGGCGATGGCGTCGAGCTCCAGCCCGGCGCCGGCATCCGGCTTGCCTTGCCGATACTGTGCGACATAAAGCACGGCGGCGATGCCGGCGAGCAGCCCGGAGACGGCATAGGTGGCGATCTTGACGCGGCCGGCGGCGATGCCGGAGAGGCGCGCCGCCTCTTCGTTGCCGCCGATGGCATAGACATAGCGGCCGAACGGCGTGAAGCGCAGCACCGCGCCATAGATCACGATGGCGCCGAGGAAGAACAGGCCCGGCATCGGGATGATGCCGAACACCAGCGAGCGCAGGATCTCGAAATCGGCGGTCGCGTTGGAGCCGGTATAGACAGGCAGCACCGCATTGTTCTGGCCGGCGGTCAGCCGTGCGATGCCGAGCGCCGTCACCATCATCGCCAGGGTGACGATGAAGGGCTGCAGCCGCCCGGCAACGATGATGAAGCCGTTGAGCGCGCCGAACAGCAAGCCGACGCATGGCGCCACCAGCAGCACGCCGAGCACGCCGAATTTCGGCTCGATCTGCGGCAGCAGAAACCACAGCGACAGGCAGCACAGGACCACGCCGACGACGGCCGGCGTGACCACGCCGCGAATCCCGTCCAGCTTGATCTCACGGAGGAGGTCGGCGCCAGCTCGGGACTTTGCCAGGTTCTGGAAAATGAAACGGGTGACAACGAAACCGAGGCAAAGCGCCACCAGGGCGACGGTCGGCACGCCCAGCACGACGCCCGGCGTCACGCCTGGGACCGTCAGCAGCATGGCGCAGACCACCGAGCAGATGGCCATCAGCGAGCCGACCGAAAGGTCGATGCCGCCGGTGATGATGACAGCCGTCATGCCGGTGGCGATCAGGCCGGTGGTCGAGACCTGGCGCAGCACGTCGAGCAGATTGCCGTAGGAGAGGAAGATGTTGTTGCCCTTCGAACTCATCGGCGAGCCCAGCACGCCGATCAGGAAGATGGCGATCAGGCCCCAATAGAGCTTGGTCCGGGATAGGAGTTTCAGGGCAGTCATGCGGCTGGTCTCGATATGGTCCGGCGCGGGGCGGCGAGACGCATGATGGCCTCCTCGCTGGCCGCATCGCGGGAAAGAATGCCTGTCTGGCGGCCATCGGCCATCACCAGGATGCGGTCGGAGAGGTGCAAAAGCTCCGGCAGTTCGGAGCTGATGACGGCAATGGCGAGCCCGTCACGCGCCAGCCTGAAGACGAGGTCGTAGATCTCGCGCTTGGCGCCGACATCGATGCCGCGCGTCGGCTCGTCCAGCAGCAGCACCCTTGGCCTGGTCGCCAGCCACTTGCCGATGACGACCTTCTGCTGGTTGCCGCCCGACAGCGTGCCGGCAGTTTGATCGATGTCCCGGCAGCGGATGCCGAGAGCCTTGACCGCCTGCCGCGCCAGCCCCTGCTCGCCGGCCAGCGAGCGGATGCCGAAGCGGGCCAGCGACCCGACCAGCGGCAGCGCGACATTGTCCGTGATCGATGCCTGCAGATGCAGGCCTTGCGTCTTGCGGTCCTCGGTCACCAGCGCAATGCCCAGCCGCCTTGCATCGCGCGGCGAACGGATATCCACGGGCTGGCCGTCGACACGGATTTCGCCGCCGGTGCGGCCATCGCTCGAGCCGAAGATCGCTTCCAGGATCTCGGTGCGGCCCGAACCCAGCAGCCCGCCAATGCCGAGGATTTCTCCGGCGGCAAGATCGAAACCGACGCCGTCGATCACCGTGCGCCAGCCATGGGCATCGGGCTTCGACAGCGACAGGTTTTCGACCGAAAGCACGATCTCGCCACTGCTGTTGCGCTCTTCCTGGGAGGAAGCGAGCAGGTTTCGGCCGACCATCGCCGAAATGATCGCATCTTCCTCGAGCCTGGCCATCGGCTCGGTCAGCACATGGCGGCCGTCGCGAAACACGGTAACGCGGCTGGCCAGATGCATGACCTCGTCGATGCGGTGCGAGATGTAGACGATGGCGACACCGCTGTCGGCAAGCTGGCGGATGATTCGGAACAGCCGCTGGCATTCGGCCGGCGACAGCGCCGAGGTCGGTTCGTCCATGATCAGGATGCGCGCCGACATCGACAATGCCTTGGCGATCTCGACCAGCTGCTGCTCGCCGACACGCAGGGCGCCGACGCGGGCTTGCGGATCGAGTTCGATGCCGAGCCGCTGCAACAAAGCACCCGCCGCGCGGCTGCTCGCCTTGCGGTCGACGATCAGCCCGGCGATCAGCTTCTCGCGGCCGAGGAAGATGTTGTCGGCGACGCTGAGTTCGGGCACCAGGTTGAGCTCCTGGTGGATGATGGCTATGCCGGCATCCTCGGCTTCGCGCACCCCAGCGAAGCTGACGGGGCGGCCATCGACGCTGATCGTGCCTTCATAGCCGGTGTAGACGCCGGAAAGGATCTTCATCAGCGTCGACTTCCCGGCGCCGTTCTCGCCCATCAAGGCATGAATCTCGCCGCGCCGCAGTTCGAAGCCGACATCGACCAGGGCGGCGATGCCGCCGAAGCTCTTGGAGATGCGCTCGGCGCTCAGAACTGTGTCCGACCGATCGGCAGCATCGTGCTGCGGGGAAAGGGAACTGCTCTCTTGCATGACAATGGCGGCCTCCCTTCCGTCGTCGTCAACTTCCCGCAAACGCTAATCTAAACGTTTCGATCATGTCAAGCCGATATAGGGTGCAGTAAGTTTGATGCATTTCGATTCTTGCTTAAAAGGACAGGATTCCGTACGTATTGGCCGGCAAGGGTGGCGAAACGTTTCGAAAATGACAGCATCAAGGCAAAAAAAACACCGGAAATCCACCGCCCCCACCATGCTTCATGTGGCTGAAGCGGCGCGTGTTTCTGTCGCCACCGTTTCGGCGCTGATCAATGGCACGGCGACGGTCAGCCCGGAGCTTAGCCAGCGCATCGAACAGGCGATCCGCGATATCGGCTACAAGCGCAACGCGATCGCCCGCAGCCTGAAGATGGGCACGACCCGCACGATCGGACTGACCGTGCCGCACATCACCAACCCATTCTTTACCGATGTCGTCTCGGTCATCCAGCAGGCCTTCGACCGGGCCGGCTATGCCGTCATGCTGTGCTGCACGGACGAGGATTTGAACACCCAGGACGATCAGATCAAGTTGCTGCTCGACCGCATGGTCGACGGGCTGATCGTGGCGCGCGTCGGCGACGGCGCGATTCTCAAGCGGATCGTCGACGACGCCAACGTGCCGGTCGTGCTGCTCGATCGTATCTGCAAAGGCGTCGACACCGATGCCGTGGTGCTGGACAACCAGCGCGCGGTGTTCGACGCCATCACCTATCTGATCAATCTCGGCCACCGGCGCATCGGCTACATCACCGGCACGTCGGATATTTCGCCGATGCATGACCGCATGGCGGGATATCGCGAGGCGCTTCACGCCGCCGGCCTGCCGATCGCCGAGGAGCTGATCCGCTTCGGCAATTTCCATGAAATCGACGGCTACAACGCGACCATGCAGATGCTTTCCTCGCATGATCGGCCAAGCGCGATCTTCTCGGCCAACAACCCGATGGTGATCGGCACCATGAAGGCGATCCGCGACATCGGCCTGTCCTGCCCGGAAGACATTTCGGTCGCCTGCTTCGACGACTTTCCATGGTCCGACGTATTCCAGCCGCAGCTGACCACGGTCGCCCAACCGGTGCAGGCGATCGGCGAACAGGCGGCTAATCTGCTTCTCGACCGTCTCGCCGGCAACAGGGAAGCGCCGCCGCGCAAGCTTTTGCTCAAGGGCCGATTGATGATCCGCAATTCATGCCGCCCGCTCGGGGCGATGGCGCAGAGCGTAAGCGCGTAGTCTTTCGCCAGCGTATACTCGTACGAGGACTTGTCAGGCCGCTTGCGACAGGGATTTGTGCGCCTCGGCCAGGATCTCGAACGACCGCACCCGCGCCGCATGATCAAAAATTTGCGCGGTGACCATCAGTTCGTCGGCGCCGGTGCGGCGCACGAAGGCATCGATGCCTTGCCGGACCGTTTCCGGGGAGCCGACGACGGCGCAGGACAATGCCTGGCCGAGCATTGTCTTTGCCATCGGATCGAGATCGCGGTCATAGTTCTCGACAGGTGGCGGCAGCCGGCCGGCCCGGCCGGTGCGCAGATTGACGAAAGCCTGTTGCAGCGAGGTGAACAACAAACGGGCCTCCGCATCGGTGGGCGCGGCAAAGACATTGAGGCCAAGCATGACATGCGGCTTGTCGAGCTGCTCGGATGGCTGGAAGCGCGAGCGGTAGACATCCAGCGCGTGATCCAGCTCCGCCGGCGCGAAATGCGAGGCGAAGGCGTAGGGCAGGCCGAGCATGGCGGCGAGCTGCGCGCCGTAGAGGCTGGAGCCAAGAATCCAGACCGGCACGTCCTGGCCTTCGCCGGGTACGGCGCGGATGCGTTGGCCTTCCTCGGCCGGCTGGAAATAGCCCATCAACTCGACGACATCCTGCGGGAAATTGTCGACCCCGGCCTCGAGATTGCGGCGCAAGGCGCGGGCGGTGCCCATATCCGTGCCGGGCGCCCGACCGATGCCGAGATCGATGCGGCCCGGATGCAAGGCGGCCAGCGTGCCGAACTGCTCGGCAATCACCAGCGGCGAATGGTTGGGCAGCATGATGCCGCCGGCGCCGACTCGAATGGTCTTGGTGCCGCCAGCGACATGGGCGATAACGACTGCCGTGGCGGCGCTGGCAATACCCGGCATGTTGTGATGCTCGGCCAGCCAGAAACGCTTGTAGCCCAGGCGCTCGGCATGGCGGGCAAGATCGAGCGAGTTGGCCAGCGACTGCGAGGCATCGCTGCCTTCGACGATCGGCGACAGGTCGAGAACGGAAAGGTCGGTCATGAACGGGGTGTCCTGTGTCAGGACCGCATGTAGGAAGCGCCCGGCGATGCCGCAAATTCAAAAATTTGATCAGCCTTTGGAAGCTTCGATGTCGACAGTGTCGTCCTCCTCGAGGGCGGCCGTGTGCTGCGCGGCGAGAAAATTGCCGACATGGCTGAGCCCGTCGAAATGATCGCAGAACACTTTGATGACGACCAGCAGCGGCACCGCCATCAGAGCGCCGACGAAGCCCCACAACCATGACCAGAAGGCGATGGCGATGAAAATCGCCACGGCGTTGATCTCGAGGCGCCTGCCGACCACCATCGGTGTGACGAACTGGCCCTCGACGATGTCGCACAAGATCACGAAGGCCGGCGCCAAAAGCGCGTAGAAGATGGTATCGAAGCTGATCAGCGCCATGATCGTGACCAGCACGATGGTGATCAGCGCTCCGACATAGGGCAGGAAGTTGAGCAGGGCGGCAGCGACGCCCCAGACCAGCGGATTTGGCATGCCGAGCGCCCACAGACCAAGAGCGATGACCGTGCCGAGGCCGGCATTGATGATGGTGACGGTGAGCAGATAGTGGGAGATTTCGCGCTCGACGTCATAGACGACGCGCAGCGCCCGCTTCTTTTCGCTGAGGCTGGCGAAGGACTGGATGATCTTTTCATAGAACATCGTGCCGGAGGCGAGCAGGAACAGCGACAGCACGAAGATGATGGTGAGACCTGTTCCCGCCGACAGGATGTTGCTGGCGGCCGCCGACAGGATGCCGGACTGCGCCACCGCCACCTTCTGAATACCCGACTCCTGCGAGGTCTCGGTCAGCTGTTCGATCTGATGCGAAATCTGCATGATCTTCTCGAACGGCTGGCGCAATTGCGCCAGCCGTTCGGTGAGCTTCTGGCCGATCGACGAGGTGTTGTTGATCAGATCGATGATCGGGCTGCTGAGCAGATAGCCGGCCGTGGCGAACACACAGATGGACAACACCACCAGGAGTGTTGCCGAGATCACTTCGGGGATGCCGTGCTTGCGCAGGAGCCGAACGATCGGCGTCAGCGTCAGCGCAAGCAGGAATGCCAGAATGACCGGCATGAAGAAGGCGCGGGCGAAGTAGAGCGCATAGATAGCCATGAAAAGGAAGATGCCGATCAACAACGAACGCATCAGACGCGTGTCGGCGCGAGCCGCGGCACGCGATTCCGGTTCGTCGGAAATCTCCTGACCCCAGGCAGTGGGTTCGGTTTTCATAGTCACCCCTCAAGCCGGCGCCCCTTCGCACGGCAACTGCCTCCAAGGAACGCGGAGTTACGGGCGAGGGTTCCATGAGCCGGCTTCGGGATTGAGGCCGCTCGCACCGGACCGCGGGTCAGGCGACCGGCGCTGCCGGTGCCGGCTCAGCCCTGGCTGTTTCCTTGCGCACGATCGGCGCCACCCTGGTGCCGTAGAGTTCGATCGCCTTCATGATCTTGGCATGCGGCATGGCGCCGATCGCCATCTGCAGCAGGAAGCGGTCGTTTTTGAAGATCTTGTGCTGGGCGACGATCTTCTCGGCCACCTGCTCGGGACCGCCGACGAACAACGCGCCGTTGGGGCCGCGCGACTGGTCGAAATGCTCCCGCGATGTCGGACCCCAGCCGCGCTCGCGGCCAATGCGGTTCATCACCTCCGCCTGCGGGCCGTAAAAATCGTCGGCCGCCTGCTCGGTCGTCTCGGCAATGAAGCCGTGCACGTTGATGCTGGTGGCGAGGCCCGCCGGATCACTACCGGCGCGCTTGGCGGCTTCGCGATAGAGATCGAACAGCAGCGCGAAACGCGCCGGCTCGCCGCCGATGATGGCAAGCGCCAGCGGCAGGCCGAGCGCGCCCGCGCGGGCGGCGGATTGCGGCGTGCCGCCTATGGCGATCCAGACCGGCAGCCTGTCCTGGAAGGGCCTGGGATAAACGCCGCGATCGTTGATCGGCGCCCGCAGATTGCCTGACCAGGTGACCTTCACACTATCGCGGATGGCAAGCAGCAAGTCGAGCTTTTCGGCGAACAGCTCGTCATAGTCCTCGAGGTTGTAGCCGAACAGCGGGAAGGATTCGATGAACGAGCCGCGCCCGGCCATGATCTCGGCGCGGCCGCCCGACAGAAGATCGAGCGTGGCGAATTGCTGGAAAACGCGCACCGGGTCATCGGAAGACAGAACGGTGACCGCGCTGGTCAGCTTGATGCGCTTCGAACGCTCGGCCGCCGCGGCCAAGGCCACGACCGGTGCGGAGGCAGCATAGTCGGGCCGGTGATGCTCGCCGAGGCCAAAGACGTCGAGGCCGACCTGATCGGCCAGTTCGACCTCCTCGATCAGGTTGCGCAGCCGCTCATGCGGGCCAATGGCGCCGGGACCCGGTTGCGGGCTGACGTCGGCGAAGGTGTAGAGACCGAGTTCCATCTAATGTCATCCTGACGTTGGAATTTGCCGCTAGACGTAGCCATCCGCCAACCTCGCCGCCAGAGGGGCGACGGTGAACAGTGCATGTCGGTTTCGGTTCTATCTCTTCGTCGCAATTCCGGACGGAAAACCGCTTCACACTTTTCCTGGAATTGCTCTAAAGGCGTCTCCCGGCTGCAACAGCCAACAATTTCATGGCTGCCATGCCGTTTTGGCGCTTGAACTCTCGGTTTTCGCGCGTATGTAAGCGTCGGGAATTGACTTCAGGGAAGTGGACTTGGCTATCTACAGGGAAAAAGACGTTTTCGAGCGGCGCAACGCCGCAAACGAGGCAAAGAAGGCGCTCCTCGAGCGCTTCAAGGCAAAGCCGGCGGCGGATGATCCCGCAGTGCTGGCGCGGCAGGCTGAACGCAAGGCGATCCTTGCGGCCCGCGAAATCCGCGAGGCCGAAAAGGCCCGGCTGAAGCAGGAGAAGCTGGCACGCGAGGCGGTCGAGAAGGCCGAGCGCGAGGCAGCAGCCGAGGCAGCACGTATCGCCGCCGAGGAAGCTGCACAGGCTGAGGCCAAGATTCGGGAATCCGAAGAGAACGAGCGCATCGCCCGTTTTCTGGCCGACGAAGCCGAGCGCAAGGCCAAGCGGGACGCGCGTTATGCGGCACGCAAGCAGCGCACCGGCAGGACGCCGCCGGGCTTCTCCGCCCGCTAGCCTCAAGGCTGCGAAGCAATCTGCTTCGAGAATCAGGGTCGCCTCACAGCGGCCCTGATTGTGTTTGTCCCATGCATGTCGCCCGAAAGTGGTCCCGGTTTTGGGGGGACGACATGCATAAAACAAGAAGCATTATGATCAGGCGGCGAACTTCAGCCCCATGATGCCGCAGACGATGAGCGCGATGCAGGCCAGCCTGATCGCGGTGGCTGGTTCGCCGAGCAGCCAGATGCCGAGCAGTGCCGTACCGACGGTGCCGATGCCGGTCCACACCGCATAGGCGGTGCCGACGGGCAGCGCCTTCAGCGCCAGGCCGAGCAGCGTGAGGCTGACGATCATCGAGGCGACGGTCAGCACGGTCGGCACCAGCTTCGAGAAGCCATCGGTGTATTTGAGGCCTATTGCCCAGCCGATCTCGAACAGGCCGGCAAAAAAGAGAAGAATCCACGACATCGACAACGCTCCATCAGAGCATCGGACCGAAAAGCGATTTCGGCATCCGATGATCAGTCAAACAATGGCGGGTCGTCCCGTCCGGATTTGGGGAAGCGCGAGGTCGTCCCCGCCACGGCAATATAGGAATTTCGGGCGCTCGATCAACAGCGACCGGCAACAGTGTCGCCGGCCGTAATCCTATTGCGAAGTGAATCGCCGGACCTACTTGTCCTTGAGCTTCATCGCCTTGACCGGTGGCGCCTTCAGCGCGGGAGCCGGAGCGGGCTTCTTGGCGTCCTTCTTCGGCTTGCGGGCTTCCTTGCCTGCCTTCATCGCACCTTTAGCCATGATTCGTTCCTCCTGATGTGGGAAGCCAAGTGAAACAAGAGAACCGCCCGACTGCAAGGGGTTAGCGACGGCTGCCGCCGTCAGTGGATCGCTTTCAACCGGTTTCTAATTTGCTCGTAAACCATGGCGGTCCGTGCCATGGTCATTTTCGCACTGCAGCATCGACCCGAGCTTCGCCGGGTGATCGTCAGGCAGGCCGTCAGGACGACAATGCGAATCCACATCGGCTGCGAGATGAGCTTCGACTTTCCTCAGGAAACGCCGCTCATCGCCATGCTGAATGTCCACTATTCGCGAGCCTCCGATCTCGAGCGGCCGGACTTCCTGATCTCCAACCCGCCGGTGCCGATCCAAAGCTATCGCGACAGTTTCGGCAATTGGTGCAACCGGTTCGTCGCGCCGCCCGGGCGTTTCACCTTCGGGACGGATGCAGTGATCCGCGATCCCGGCACCTTCGAGATGGGCGACCTGATGGCCTGGCAGCACGAGGTGCGCGACCTGCCGGCGGAGACGCTGTTGTTCTTGCTGCCCAGCCGGTTTTGCGAAAGCGACCTTCTGGCTGATGAGGCGTGGCGGCTGTTCGGCAACACGCCGCTAGGCATTCCCCGCGTGCAGGCGGTCTGCGATTTCGTCCACAATCATATCGTCTTCAACTACGGCAATGCGCGGCCGACGCGCACCGCGGCGGAAGCCTATCGCGAACAGAGCGGCGTGTGCCGCGACTACGCGCATCTCGCCGTCACCTTCTGCCGGGCGCTCAACATCCCGACGCGCTACTGCACCGGCTACATCAGCGACATCGGCATGCCGAAGCCTTGGGCCAGCATGGATTTCTGCGCCTGGATGGAAGTCTATCTCGGCGGCCGCTGGCATGTCTTCGACCCGCGCAACAATGCGCCGCGCATCGGCCGCATCCTGATCGCCTCCGGCCGCGACGCCGCCGACGTGCCGCTGACCCACATATTCGGCCCGGGAACGCTTGCCGGCTTCAAGGTGTGGACCAGCGAGATCGTCGACTAGCCGCCGTCTTCTGCACTTAACGACGGTTCGCGCGTTGTGATGCCTGTGGAGCTTCTGCCGTCTGGCCGTTAGACTGGGTGCGCATCGAACGGGGACAACTCACCATGGCCGGGCATGGCGGCTCAAAAACGGTCATCTACGCAGCACTGGCCGGCAATCTGGCCATCGCGGTGACCAAGTTCGCCGCCGCCTTCTTCACCGGCAGTTCGGCGATGCTGTCGGAAGGCGTGCACTCGCTGGTCGATACCGGCAATGGCGGCCTGCTGCTCTACGGCATGCATCGCGCCGCCCGCCCGGCTGACCGGACACATCCGCTCGGTCACGGCCGAGAGCTCTATTTCTGGAGTTTCATCGTCGCGCTTCTGGTTTTCGCGCTGGGCGCCGGCGTGTCGTTCTACGAAGGTGTTATCCACATCATGGCGCCGGAGCCTGTCGCCAACGGCAAGGTCAACTACATCGTTCTTGGTCTGTCCTTTCTGTTCGAGGGCAGCTCCTGGCTGGTCGCGCTGAGGGAGTTCCGCAAGCAGAAGGGCAAGCAGGGCTGGTTGCGGGCCGTGCAGTCGAGCAAGGACCCGAGTGTCTACACCGTGCTGTTCGAGGACAGCGCAGCACTTCTCGGCCTGATCGTCGCGTTCGCCGGCATCCTGGCGGCGGAACTGCTGGAGATGCCGGAGCTCGACGGCGCCGCCTCGATCGGCATCGCGCTGATCCTCGGCGCGACGGCGATCTTCCTGGCCCGCGAAAGCAAGGGCCTGCTGATCGGCGAGCCGGCATCGCCCGAGGTGCAGATGAAGGTGCTGGCGATCGCCCAGCAGGATCCGGCGGTGCAGCGGGCGAACGGCGTCCTGACCGTCCATATGGGGCCGACAGAGATCGTCGCTGGCCTGAGCATCGAGTTCGAGGATCATCTGACGGCGCCCGAAGTCGAAGCTTGCGTCGAGCGCCTGGAAGCGCAACTGAGGAAGGAGATGCCGGAGATCACGCGGCTGTTCGTCAAGCCGCAGACGTCAGGCACCTGGGAGCAGCGGCGCAGGCTGATCGATTCCGCATCTGATCCTACCCTGGACTAGCGCCGCGCCATTGCCTCACGGCCTCGCCCCGCTAGATTGACGGGACTTGGAGGAACGAAGATGAGAATAGACGGCGGCTGTCATTGTGGCGCCATCACCTACGAGGCGGAGGTCGATCCGGAAAAGACGACGATCTGCCACTGCACGGATTGCCAGCAACTGACCGGCACGGCTTTTCGCCTGACGGTTCCGGCGCCCGAAAGCAACTACCGCATCACCAAGGGCACGCCGAAAATCTATATCAAGATCGTGGCGAGCGGCGCCAAGCGCACCCAGGCCTTTTGCGCCGACTGCGGTTCGCATCTTTACGCCACGTCTGTCGGAGATGGTCCGAAGGTCTATGGAATTCGCGTCGGGACCGCGCGGCAGCGCCAGAATCTGATCCCGACGCAGCAGAAATGGCACCGCTCGGCGCTGCACTGGTTGCCCGAATTTCAGGGCATGACCACGTTGGAGGAGCAGTAGCGCCGGTCCGGCACCGCGGCTTAGTCGTCGCCTTCGACGACCCTCAGCCTGAGCTGCCCGGTTTTCGAATCGGCAACGCGCGCGCCAGTGTCGACCTTCGCGGCGGGAGTCCGTGACGCGGCGTCCAGGGCGGCATCGCCGTCGGGCTGCGCGCCGAATTCCAGCGCCTCGATCTTCTGGCCGCGCTTGGTGACCTTCGACGTCGAAACCAGGATGTCGTCGATGTCCTTGGCCGACTGGCCGAAATGCACCTGCAGCTTGCGCACCCGCTCGTCGACACGCGCAACATCCTCCATCAGCCGGATGACCTCGCCCTGGATCAGGTGCGCCTGTTCGCGCATGCGGGCATCCTTGAGGATCGCCTGGATGACCTGGATCGACAGCATCAGCAATGACGGCGAGACGATGACGATGCGGGCACGGTGCGCCTTGTGCACGATCGCCTCGAAATTCTCGTGGATCTCGGCGAACACCGATTCCGAGGGCACGAACATGAAGGCGGTGTCCTGCGTCTCGCCCTGGATCAGGTATTTTTCCGAGATATCGCGGACATGGATCTCGATGTCGCGGCGAAAGGCCTGCGAGGCGGCCTTCTGCAGGTCGGCGCCGTCGGCGGCGCGGATGGCATTCCAGGCTTCGAGCGGAAACTTGGCGTCGATGGCCAGCGACGGTGCGCCGTTCGGCATCTTCACCAGGCAGTCGGGACGGCTGCCGTTCGACAGCGTCGCCTGGAATTCATAGGCGCCATGCGGCAGGCCGTCGGCAACGATCGCCTCCATGCGCGACTGGCCGAAAGCACCGCGCGTCTGCTTGTTGGAGAGGATCGCCTGCAACTGCACGACCTGGCCGGCGAGCGACTGGATGTTGCCCTGCGCGACATCGATGATGGCCAGCCGCTCCTGCAATTTGGCCAGGCTCTCATGCGTGGATTTGGTCTGCTCGGTCATGGTCTGGCCGAGCCGGCCGGTCATGGCGTCGAGGCGCTGGCCGATCGATTGCGTCAGCTCCGCCTGCCGTGCGCCGAACACTTCCGCGATAGCGCCCATGCGGCCCTGCATCTCGGCCTGGCTTTGCAGAATGCCGGCCATCCGCGCCTCGGCGTCGCGGGCATGATCGGCGGCTTCCGCGGCCGCCACGGCGCGCGCCTTCGCCGACCGCCACAACGCAACGACCAGCGCCACGAACAGGGTCAGAAACAGCAAAGCGCCGAAGGCCAGCGCATGGCCGAGCGTGATGGTTGTGGCGCCAAGCCGGGCGACAGGCTCCGAAAGGATGGTGCTCAAATCATTCATGTGGACAGCATAGACGATTCGTCGCGATAGCACAGATCAAAACGTGAACGAGCTTCATGCCAACCGGTTGACGCTTTTCGCTGGAGGTCTTACGTGGAACGCCATGCCGATCAAGCCGCTCATCATCCTTCCCGACCTCATCCTGCGCCAGGTTTCCAAGCCGGTGGAGCGTGTCGACGCGCCATTGCGCAAATTAGCCGACGACATGCTGGCGACCATGTATGACGCACCGGGCATTGGATTGGCGGCAATCCAGATCGGCGAGCCGCTGCGCTTGCTGGTGATCGATCTCGCCAAGGAAGACGAGACGCCGGCGCCGCATGTCTTCATCAATCCGGAAATCCTCGAGAGCGCCGATGCGCGCTCCGTCTACGAGGAGGGCTGCCTGTCGATCCCGGACTATTACGCCGAGGTCGAACGCCCGGCCTCCGTGCGGGTCAAATATCTCGACCGCGACGGCAAATTGCAGGAGATGGAGGCCGAGGGCCTGATGGCGACCTGCCTGCAGCATGAGATCGACCACCTCAACGGCGTCCTGTTCATCGACCACATCTCGAAGCTGAAGCGCGACATGGTGGTGAAGAAATTCAAGAAGCTCGCCAGGGACAAGGCGCCGAGTAAGCTGGCGGGATAGAGCACGAGTCCCCTCCAGGTCTTAATGTCGGCAGGATGCCACCAAACGGAGATGCCGATGGTCGACATGCTGATCAGGGACATTCCAGAGCCTTTGAAGCGCGAGATCGAACTGGCGGCGCGCGAGGTCGGCCAGAGCGTGTCGAACAAGGCCATCGGCCTTCTGCGCAAAGGCATAGTTGCGGAGAGGCAGGCCCGGGAGGAGCCGAGCCTCTCGGCGTGGGATGCAATTCGCTCGGCTTTCATATCTGAAAGCGCAATTGGCGATGAATACGCGGAAGTCATGGACAAGATCGAAGCGGAAAGAAAGCGCGACGGTCGCCCCGCGACTTCGACGGCCTTGACCTGAAGGTGATAACTCCGTTTGAAGCGGATGCTTGAGCCGGCACACGGCGCGAGCAAGAAGACAGGATACCGGAAGAAAAATGCCGCTTCGCGTCATCTTCATGGGCACGCCGGAGTTTTCAGTGCCGACTTTGCGCGCCATCGCCGAGGCTGGCCATGACATCGCCGCCGTCTATAGCCAGCCGCCGCGCGCCGCAGGGCGACGCGGGCTGGAACTGACACCGTCGCCAGTGCAGCGCGAGGCAGAGCGACTGGGCATCGAGGTGCGGACGCCGGTTTCACTCAAAAGCGAGGCCGAACAGGCCGCTTTTTGCGCCTTGCAGGCCGACGTCGCCATGGTCGTCGCCTATGGCTTGCTGCTGCCGAAGGCGGTTCTGGAGGCGACCCGGCTCGGCTGCATCAACGGCCATGCGTCGCTGCTGCCGCGCTGGCGCGGTGCCGCGCCGATCCAGCGCGCCATCATGGCCGGTGACCTGGAAAGTGGCATGATGGTGATGCGCATGGAAGAGGGGCTGGACACCGGTCCGGTCGGGCTGGTTGAAAAATGCGCCATCGAACCCGATATGACAGCCGGCGATCTGCATGATCGGTTGATGAGTGTCGGTGCTGCCTTGATGGTGGAAGCGCTGGCGCGGTTGGAAGGGAACACCCTGACATTCACCACACAAGCTGTGGATGGGGTGACCTACGCCAAGAAAATCGATAAATCCGAGACTCGCGTGGACTGGACTCGCTCAGCAAGCGAGGTCCACAATCATATTCGCGGCCTGTCGCCCTTTCCCGGCGCCTGGTCGGAGATAGGAATTGGCGGCCGCCAGGAGCGGCTGAAACTGCTTCGCTCGACGCTGTCGCAAGGCCTGTTGCCTTCGGAAGATTTGGGCGAGTCGGGAGGAATTCTCGATGATCGGCTGACGGTCGCCTGCGGGGCAGGCGCGATCAGGCTGGTCGAAGTTCAACGGGCGGGCGGAAAGCCCGCTGCCGCGTCGGAATTCCTGCGCGGGGCCAAGATCGAAAAAGGACTGAAATTCTCATGAGCATGATGTCGATACGCGCGGCAACGCCGCGGGATCGCGAGGCCATCCGCCTCGTCGAGGAACACGCTTTCGGCCAGCAGGCGGAGGCCGGCCTGGTCGACGCGCTGGTGACCGGCGGCGACGCGGTTGCCGAACTGGTTGCGGAAGAGGACGGCCAGGTGGTCGGCCACATCCTGTTTTCGCGGCTGTTCGTCCAGAATGGCGGCAAGACCTTCGCCGCCGTGGCGCTCGCGCCGCTGGCGGTGGAGCCCTCGTTCCATGGCAGCGGCATCGGCGGTGCGCTGATCCGCGAGGCGCATATCCGCCTCAAGGATGGCGGCGAGACGCTGGCGGTGGTGCTGGGCGATCCCACCTATTACGGGCGTTTCGGCTATAGCCACACGCGTGCCGAGAACTTCGAAAGCGAGTACCAGGGCGAAGCGCTGCAGGCGCTGGCCTGGGGTGACGCACCAGAAGCAGGCAGGCTGGTCTACGCCTCTGCCTTCACCGCTCTCGCCGCGTAGCGCAGTCCACCGTTTCACCGAAACGGCGAACTGCTCTACGTCTTTTGTTTTAACGCAATTCCGGACGGAAAGCCGCATCGCACTTTTCCTGGAATTGCTCGAGGCGAGAGTTCTAGCCGCAAATGCCGCGTTTTCGCCTCGACATCGAATATGACGGCAGCCTGTTTGCCGGCTGGCAGCACCAGGCGGATCAGCCTTCGGTGCAACAGGCGATCGAGCGTGCGATCGAAAAATTCTGCGGCGAAGCGATCAGGCTGCGCGCCGCCGGCCGCACCGATGCCGGCGTGCATGCGACAGCGCAGGTGGCGCATGTCGATCTCGTCAAGGCGTGGCAGGGCGACAAGGTGCGCGATGCCGTCAACGCCCATTTGCAGGCGGCGGGGGCGCGCATCGCCATCTTGGAGGCGACGGTCGTCTCCGACAGCTTCGACGCCCGCTTCTCGGCCATCGGCCGCCACTATCTCTACCGCATCCTGAACCGCCGTGCGCCGGCCGCGCTCGACAAGGGCAAGGTGTGGTGGGTGCCGAAGCGGCTCGACGCCGGCGCCATGCACGAAGCGGCGAAAGTTCTGCTCGGCCGGCATGACTTCACCACCTTCCGCTCGACCCAGTGCCAGGCCAACAGCCCGATCAGGACGCTTGAACGGCTCGATGTGAGCCGACAAGGCGACATGATCGAGGTCAGGGCTTCGGCGCGCTCGTTCCTGCACAACCAGGTGCGTTCGATGGTTGGCTCGCTCAAGCGGGTCGGCGACGGAGGCTGGAGCGCGGCCGACCTGAAAACAGCGCTCGAGTCGCACGACCGCGCAGCCTGCGGCCAAGTGGCGCCGCCCGACGGGCTGTTTCTCACCGGTGTCGATTATCCAGTCGAGACGAACCCCGAAAGGCTCTGAACTCCGACATCGTCCGGCACCGTGATGCCGAGCAGCGTCTGCAGGCCGAACAGCACCAGCAGCGACGCGATGAACATGCCGACGAAAACGGCGGTGCCGACCGCTGCGCCCTTGCCTATGGTGGCATTTGTCATGCGCCAGGTCAGCACCATAGAAAGGGCAAAGAGGGACAGTGACACAAGGCTCGAAACCTGGCTTGCGGACGACAGGAAAAGCCGGATCAGCGCCGAGGGCAGCATCAGCCAGGCGGTGATGGCCGAGGCCCAGTTGCTGGCAACGACGTAGTGGACAAAGCGGCCGCCTATGCCGGCGCGCGGCGCGATCAAAGCGAGCGCAACCAGCGGCAGCACCCAGGCGCCGATGTCGACCGTCGCCAGGCGCACCAGCATGCTGAAGCGCCCCGCGAAGGCGTCGGGATCGCCGATTTCGTTGGCGATGCCGACCCAGCCGACGATCAGCGCCGGTGCTGCAACGACAATGGCGAAGAAGGAATTCCAGAAGCCGTCGGCCGACAGGTCGAGCAGGCGCAGGCCGTCGGCCTTGCCGAGCATCAATCGCCAGGCGCCCGTCAGCGAAGCTTGGGTTTCGTCCGCCGAAAGCATGCTGTTCAGCCCTGTCCGAACCAGTCGTCTATGAAGCGCTGGTAGATTTGCGTCAGCGTCTCGAGGTCGGCAATGGCGACGCGCTCGTCGACCATGTGCATGGTCTTGCCGACCAGCCCGAACTCGACCACCGGGCAATAGTCCTTGATGAAACGTGCGTCGGACGTGCCACCGGAGGTCGACAGGGTCGGCTCCTTGCCGACCGCCGACTTGATCGAGCCGCGCAGCGTTTCGATCAGCCTGTCGTCACGGGTCAGGAAGACATGGCTCGGCCGGTCGCGCCAGACGAGCTCGTAGTCGACCGGCATGTTCTTGCCCTGCCGGTACTTCTTGCGCCTGGCTGCCTGGTCGAGCCGGTTGTGGATTTCGGCCTGCAAGGTCTCGTCCGTCCAGGTGTCGTTGAAGCGGATGTTGAAGGTCGCGGTCGCTTTGGCCGGGATGACATTGGTGGCCGGGTTGCCGACATCGATGGAGGTGATCTCCAGATTGGTCGGCTGGAAATCCCTGGTTCCCTTGTCGAAAACCGGATGCAGCAAGGCATCGACCAAGCTCATCAGCCCGCGCACCGGATTGTCGGCCAACTGCGGATAGGCGACATGGCCCTGGCGGCCACTGACGGTGACGGCGCCGGACATCGAGCCGCGGCGGCCGATCTTGATCATGTCGCCGAGCGCGTCCGGGTTGGTCGGCTCACCGACGACAGATGCATCCCATTTCTCGCCCCTGGAAGCCGCCCATTCGAGCAGCTTGACCGTGCCGTTGATCGCGGGGCCTTCCTCGTCGCCGGTGATCAGCAGCGAGACCGAGCCTTTCGGACCGCCATTGGCCTCGACATGGCGCGCCACGGCGGCGATGAAACAGGCAATGCCGCCCTTCATGTCGACGGCGCCGCGGCCATACATCTCGCCATTGGCGATCTCGGCGGCGAAGGGCGGATGCGTCCAGGCGGCTTCGTCGCCGACCGGCACCACGTCGGTGTGGCCGGCAAACATCAGATGCGGGCCGTTGCCGGAACGCCTTGCATAGAGGTTCTCGATGTCGGGCGTGCCGTCTTCGGAAAATACCGGCCGATCGATCAGGAAGCCGAGCGGCTTCAGCATCGTCTCCAGCGCGGTCAGCGCACCGCCCTCAGCGGGCGTCACCGAAGCGCAACGGATAAGGGTGGCTAGGTTTTCGGCAGGATCGGTCGGCAGCGTCATGGCAAAAGCGATAGTCGAAAGCGCAGGGCCTGTCACGGCCAGACATAAGGGCCAGCCTCATGGCTGGCGATACCGCCGGTATTATGGTTTTCATGTCGTATAGTTGCGGCCCCGGCGCGGGCGACAGGATGGCAGACAAGGACAAGCGGATCGTCATTGCCGGCGCCGGTAGCATCGGCTGCTATGCCGGCGGCTGCCTGGCGCTGGCCGGCCGAGAGGTCATTCTGCTGGCCCGGCCGCGCATCGAGGCGGCGTTGCTGCAGGACGGATTGCGGGTCACCGACCTCCAGGGCCGCGACCGCTCGATCAAGCCGGAGGCGCTTTCCGTCACTGCCGATCCGGCCGCCGCACTGCCGCTGGCGGACGTGATTCTGGTCACGGTCAAGAGCGGCGCGACGCAGGATATGGCGGATCTTATCAAAGCCCATGCCCGGCCCGATGCCGTGGTGATCAGCCTGCAGAACGGTGTCGACAATGCCGACAGGCTGCGCGCTGGACTTGCCGGACGTACGGTGCTGGCCGGCATGGTGCCGTTCAATGTGGTGCAGTCCCCGGATGGCGAGCTGCCGCCGCGCGTGCACCGCGCCAGCGCCGGCACGGTAGTGGTCGAAGATGGCGTCGCCGGCCTGGTCGACCTGCTTGGCGTCCAAGGGTTTGCGATCGAAACCCATCGCGACATGAAGGCTGTGCTGTGGGGCAAGCTGCTGATGAATTTGAACAACGCGCTGGTGGCGCTTTCCGACCTGCCGCTGGCGACCGAACTGGCCGATCGGCGCTGGCGGCTGATCCTGGCCAGCCAGATCGACGAGGCGCTGAGAGCGATGAAAGCGACCGGCATCGAGCCGGCGCGGATCGCCGGCCTGCGGCCGGCGCTGCTGCCGAAAGCGCTCGGGCTGCCGGACTGGCTGTTCAGACTGCTGGCACAGCGCATGCTGGCGATCGACCCGCAGGCGCGCTCATCAATGTGGGACGATCTTCAGCGCGGCCGGCCGACGGAGATCGACGACTTGCAGGGCGCCATCCTGCGGCTGGCGGAAAAAGCCGGCACGCCGGTGCCCACGGTTCAGCGGATCACCGCCTTGGTGCGCGCGGCGGAAGCGGAGCGGCTTGGCTCGCCGGGCCTGGCGCCGGAGCAGATTGTTGCACCGGTCGGCCGTCGATCAACGTGATCTTCTGCCAGATTTTCCGCGACAGGTTGGACGCCAGGTTCTCGATGTCGTTGACGCCGTCGATGACCACGTCGTCATTGACCGACTGTGCGAACAATGCGGCGATCTTGCCGGTGATCGATAGCATTTCGGAGCAATAGTCGAGGTAACGGGCCAGGTCGGCGGCATTGGTGATGCGGGCGGGCGAATGCGACGTCGGCTTGAAATCGGCCGACAGCGCCGCCGGATCCTTGGTCAGCTGGTGCATGTCGATGACGTGGATCAGCGAGCGCAGGCCATGCAGTTGGCGAAAGACCTGCTTGCGCTTGATGCGCTCCTCGGAGCGGATCAAGGCGAGAAATCCGACAATGGCGAGGATGAACATGTTGAGCGAAGCTTCGATGCCTTGCACCGACTGGACGGCATCACCGGGTTTGGAAATGCGGTCGAATGGCAGGACGGTGCCGACGAAGATGAACATCAATGCGCCGGCAACGACAGCGGCGACGATGAGGCCGCGCAGCCACCAGATCGGCGCTTCCAGGGCCTTGGCGCCCTGTGCCAGATCGCGCGACAGCGAGACCAGTTCGGCGGCTACGCCGCGCAGGCCGGCATCGGGGAAGCGCTCCGCAACGCGCGTCTCCAGCCGTTCCGCAGTCTCGATGATCAGCTTCGGATCAAGCGTACGGTAGCGCATGTCCGATCGAACCTCAGGGTTGTGCCGGCTCGTTGGTGCGCCGGCCATAGCGGTTGGGTCCAGGCTGCCCCGGAAACAGGCACAAGACAAGGAAGGCGACGATCGAGACCACCGGCACGAACAGGATCAGCGCGGCAATGCCCGGCTTGTCCAAATCGTGCAGCCGCTTTACCGCCAGGGCGATGTTCGACCACAGCGAGGCGATGAAGGCGACGAAGAAGATGAACGACCACATGTTGCTCTCGGCCGAACCTTCCGGCACCAGCGTGAAGCGGTAGAGCGGAAAGGCCTGGATGATGGCGACGAGCAACCCGCCAAGAAAATAGGCCGCGCGACTGACGCGGCCCGAGGTTTTGAAGAAAAGCCAGGTGAGATCTGATCTGTCAGGCAAGCGGGTCCGGTCCATATTGATTGGCGCCCCTGGCGCCTTCGAGAATGCCGCATTCCACCAGAAACCAGATCGGGCCGATCAATGGCACCAGCATGATCAGGCTCCACCAGCCCGACTTGCCGCGATCATGCCAGCGCTTGGCGTAGACTGCGAGTGCGAAATAGATCGAGGCCAGAGCGATGAGAATGCCGATGATGCCGATCTGGGCGCCACTGGCGGTGGTGATGCGTGTACCTAGGATCGCATCGAGAATGAAGGCAACGATGCCAATGACGATGAAAACGCCAATCG
Organism: Mesorhizobium sp. CO1-1-8; assembly: GCF_020164875.1. NCBI lineage: Bacteria > Pseudomonadati > Pseudomonadota > Alphaproteobacteria > Hyphomicrobiales > Phyllobacteriaceae > Mesorhizobium > Mesorhizobium sp. CO1-1-8. The sequence continues at coordinate 88,993 of NZ_JAIUGZ010000004.1, forward strand.
CGGCCCAGAACTTGCCACGGTTGATGCGGCCATCAAAGCTTGTGAGCAGATACTTCCAGTCCATGTCACCCCTCCATATTGAACCAGCGCGACCGATTGTCGCGCCGGCGGAAGGTGCGCTCGCTTTGCGCAAAGATCAATCGCGCAGCAATTCGTTGATCGAGGTCTTGGACCTGGTCCTGGCATCGACGCGCTTGACGATGACGGCGCAGTAGAGATTGGGGCCAGGCTCGTTGTTGGGAAACGGCTTGCCAGGCAGTGAACCGGCGACGACCACCGAATTCGGCGGCACTTCGCCGTAGAAAATCTCGCCGGTGGCACGGTCGACGATCTTGGTAGACTGGCCGATGAAGACACCCATGCCGAGCACCGAGCCTTCGCGCACGATGCAGCCCTCGACCACTTCCGAGCGCGCGCCGATGAAGCAATTGTCCTCGATGATGGTCGGGCCGGCCTGCATCGGCTCCAGCACGCCGCCGATGCCGACGCCGCCGGACAGATGCACGTTCTTGCCAATCTGGGCGCAGGAGCCGACCGAGGCCCAGGTGTCGACCATGGTGCCGGTATCGACATAGGCGCCGACATTGACGAAGGACGGCATCAGCACGGCGCCAGGCGCAACATAGGCCGAACGGCGCACGATCGACGACGGCACTGCGCGGAAGCCTGCCTTCTCGAAGTCGACAGCACTCCAGCCGTCGAACTTCGACGGCACCTTGTCCCACCACACCGCTTCGCCGGGACCACCCTTGATGATCTCCATCGGGTTGAGCCGGAAGGACAACAGCACGGCCTTCTTCAGCCACTGGTTGACATGCCACTTGCCGTCGGCCTGCCGCTCGGCGACACGGGCGGCGCCGCGGTCGAGCAGGTCAAGCGCCGACTGGATGGCATCGCGCGTTTCGCCGCGCGTCGCAGTCGAAATCGCGTCGCGTTCCTCGAAGGCCTTCTCGATGGTCTTTTCGAGGCTCGCCAGATCGGGCTTCGACATGAATTCGCTCCATTACCAAGCTGTTAAGGGGCTGCGCCTTAACCTGTTTTGAAAGTCGCGCGGACCCCTTGGCAGGCTTTGCCTGCCTGGGTCTTTGCATGTAGCAGGTTCTTGTCGCAAAACCGCCGGACACTTTTGCGGAACCTGCTTATGTTAAGGCTCAAGGGGGGTCAATCGCGCCTGCGTCATGGGACGACGCAGTCAAGGGAATTTGGACGGGTAATCTGATGACTCCTATGGAAAAGGCGGGGTGGACGCCGCTGCCGCATTCGGACGAGGATCTGGAGCGGTCGAAGAGCGTACCGGACACGCCGCAGACGCGTGCCGAAACCTACCGGCTCGCCTGGAACGATCCCGACTTCATGACGCGGCGCGAATTGCGCGCGGTCAGGCTGCAGCTCGAACTCCTGAAACCGGAAATGATCCTGGCCGAACGCGGCATTCGCTCGACGGTGATCCTGTTCGGCGGCGCGCGCCTGCCGGAACCCGGCGGCGAGGCCTGGGCGGCCAAGAACGAGACGCAGAAGAAGAACCTCGAGGAGAACAGCAAATACTACGAGGAAGCCCGCAAATTCGCCCGCCTCTGCTCGCAGCAGTCGGCTACCTCCTATTACCGCGAATATGTCGTGGTGACCGGCGGCGGGCCCGGCGTGATGGAAGCGGGAAACCGCGGCGCCGACGATGTCGGCGCGCCGTCGATCGGCCTCAACATCGTCCTGCCGCACGAGCAGGCGCCGAACATCTATGTGACGCCGGAGCTCTGCTTCAACTTCCATTATTTCGCGATCCGCAAGATGCATTTCGTCATGCGCGCCAAGGCGGTCGCGGTGTTTCCGGGCGGCTTCGGCACGATGGACGAATTCTTCGAGACGCTGACCCTGATCCAGACAGGGCGCATGGAGCGCGTGCCGGTGATCCTGTTCGGCAAATCCTTCTGGAAGCGGGCGATCGATCTCAATTTCCTCGCCGAGCAAGGCACGATCAGCCCCGGTGACCAGGACATCATCGACTTCGTCGACACCGCCGACGAAGCCTGGGAGATCATCAGCCGGTTCTACAAGTTAGGGGAGTAGGGTTGGGAATCGAGGAACTGAAGAACTGACGAATTGAGGAATGATCGATCCCCAATTCGTCAGTTCTTCAATTCTTCAATTCCCCTCCCCCCTCCTCCACAATCGCCGTCAGAAACCCCGCCAGATCGTCGGTGACGAAATCGACATCATCCTCATTGGCCGGGTCGCGCTCCCATATCTCGGAAAAGGTCGGCTCGAAATTGCGCGGCACGATAAGCACCGTGGTCATGCCGAGCGACTTCGGCACCGAAAGGTTACGGGCAAGGTCTTCGAACATCACCGCATTCTGGCCGGTGACGGCGTGGAGTTCGGCGAACTTCTCGTAGGTCTGGCGCGCCGGCTTGGGATTGAGCCCGGCGGCGACGATGTCGAAGATGTCGTCGAAATGGTCGAGGATGCCGAGCTGGCGCGCGGTGCGCTCGGCGTGCCTGCGGTCGCCATTGGTGAAGATGAATTTGCGGCCCGGCAGCTGCCGGATGGCGGTGCCGAGAACGGGATCAGGCACCAGCCATGAATAGTCGATATCGTGGACCTTCTCGAGGAAATCGTCGGGGTCGATGCCGTGGCGTGTCATCAGGCCGTTCAGTGTCGTGCCATATTCGCGGTAGAGTTCCTTCTGCAGCTTGCGCGCGTCGTCGCGCGGCAGCGCCAGCAGTTCGCCGACATAGGCGGTCATCTTGACGTCGATCTGCGAGAACAGGTTCGAATGATGCGGATAAAGCGTGTTGTCGAGGTCGAACACCCAATCGGTGACATGGGCGAAGCGGGCGGGGTCAGGGAGCGTGGTCATGCGATCCTTATGGCATGAAACGGGCCGCCTGAAAGAGACTTTATCCACAACTTCTGCTCGCTGAGGTTGCGTAAATCGCGTCACGATTAAAACTTTATGCATCCGGGAAAGGTGGCCTTCAGGGCTTGCTGGCAGAGAGGCAGTCTTGTGGGAGCAAGCGATGAACAGCATAATACTGAGATCCGCCGCCGTTGCTTTCGCCTCTGTCGCGGCCTCTCTCCTGCTGACCCTGATCATCGTTCCGGCGATGGGATTTCCGGTCAACCGCACCATCTGGCTGACCTCCACGCTCTGTCCGCTGGTGCTGGCATGGGCCGCCAGCGCAAGCACTTTCTGGCAAAGCGACAGGCTGAAAAACGCGCATCGCGACCTCGCCCGCGCCCATGCCCAGCTCGCTGCCGCGCATCGCCGCCTGGCGGAAAAGGCGAGCCGCGACGACATGACCGGCATGCTCAACCGGGAAAGCTTCTTTGCCGCGCTCGACGGTTCGCGCCGCAAGTCCGATCGCGGCGCGCTGCTGATCATCGACGCCGACCACTTCAAGAAGATCAACGATAATTTTGGCCACCCGACCGGCGATGACGCACTGCTTCTGATCGCCAGCGCGATCCAGCGCGGCGTGCGCAGCGGCGATGTGCTCGGCCGCATCGGCGGCGAGGAGTTCGGTGCCTTTCTGATCGGCGCCACCGAGCAGGAGGCCAAGCGCGTCGCCGAGCGCATTCGCCGCGAAGTCGAACTGATCCGCTTCCGGCCCGTCGACGAGCGGACCATTCCGCTCACGGTCAGCATCGGCGGCACCATCTGCGGCGAGGAAGCCAGTGTGTCGGAGCTGATGCGCGCCGCCGACCGGCGCCTCTACCAGGCCAAGCATCAGGGCCGAAACCTGACGATCCTCGATACGGATATCTCCGCGGCGGCGTGATCCGACCTGCCGCAACCGACCTGTTAAGAAAACTCTAACCCTGTTTGCACTCGATTGTACCGCTCAGCCGGGTTTTCACCGCTTTGCGGCCAGACTTGGCACGATACTGGCTTCCACGCTGATGCATGTGTCGTTCCGGGAATTGCCGTTCTGGGAACGCCAAGCAGTGCCGAAGCCCAGCCGAGAGACCAGCCATGAGTTTCATCATCAAGAAAATGTCACGCCGCGCGCTCGTGCAGGCGCTGATCGCATTGCCTGCCCTGTCTTTGTTCCGCAAGCTGCCTGATACCGATGCCGCCGGTCCAAAGCCCGACCCGAACGAGATCGTCGAGGTCAATGGCTGGATCCTGAAGCGGAGCGACCTGGCATGATCTTCGACAGCTACGAGGCGTATCGCGCCGCGAACTTCACCCCGAAGGTCTGCATCCTCGGCTCCGGTCCGGCCGGCACGACCATTGCCCGCAAGCTTGGCGCAGCCGGCATTCCGGTGGTGGTGATGGAGGCGGGTCCGCGCGAATTCAGCGATGAGTCGCAGGACTTTTACCGGGGCAGCACGGTCGGGGATTTCTATTTCGATCTCGACATTACCCGGCTGCGGTTCATGGGGGGCAGTTCCAACCACTGGGCAGGCTGGTGCCGCGTGCTCGACAAGCAGGATTTCGAGCCGAAGGCCTGGGTACCCGATACGGGCTGGCCGATCCGCCGCACCGACATCGAACCCTATCTGCCGGAAGTGCGCGACATTCTCGACCTTCCGGCCCTCCGGCCCGATATGCCGATCTCGGACGATATTCGCTGGGTGCAGCTGATCAAGAGCCCGGCCGTGCGCTTCGCGGAGAGATTCGGCGACGAACTCGACAAAGCCACGAACATTGCGGTGGTGCTCAACACTTGTGCCACCGAGATTACCGGAGACGGCAAACGCGTGACGGGCGCCAGATTGTGGTCGAACGGACAAGATGCGGGCTCCTTCAGCGCCGACTATTTCATCGTCTGCACCGGCGGGCTGGAGAATTCGCGGCTGCTTCTATGGTCGAACCAGCGCTCGAACGGCGGCGTCGTGCCGAATGCGGCGGCGCTTGGCCGCTACTGGATGGAACATCCGACCTTCGAGGGCGGCAACGTCATCCTGGCCGACTACAACGCGTTCGAGGTCGACGCCGTCAACGAGGCCTTCTTCTCGCCGACACTTGCCGCCATGGAGCGGCTGCAGATCATGAATTTCGGCATCAGATTGATCGAGACGCCGTATCCCGGCGTCAAGAGCCTTATCGCCGACCTCGCCTGCACGGCGCCCGACATGGCCGAGTGGATGTCCTCCAAGCTCAGCCAGAGACTGCGCTGCGCGGCCCAGCTCTACGTCGCCTGGGAACAGGCGCCGCTGGCCTCCAACCAGATCGAGCTGTCGAAGACCGATGTCGACCACGCCGGCGTGCCGCGCATCGAGCTGCACTGGAAGAAATCGGAAATGGAGCGCCGCACCCTGCTCGAAGGGCTCAGACTGTTCGGCAAGACGCTGATCGAGAAGGATCTCGGCCGCGTGCGCATTGCCGACTGGATCAGCAATGGCCAGGACTATCCGACCGATGACGAGACGGCGGGCCATCACCATATGGGCGGCACGCGCATGGGCACCGACATCAGCAAGAGCGTGGTCGACGCCAACTGCAAGGTGCACGGCATGGACAATCTCTATGTCGGCGGCTCCTCGGTGTTCTGCACGTCGGGCCAATGCAACCCGACGACGACAATCACCGCGCTGGCCTGCCGGCTGGGCGAGCATCTGAGCAAAGTGGTCATCGCCTGACGGCTGCAGGGCAACGTGCTGCCTAGAGCGTCGCCGGGTCAAGCGCCGGCTGGTCCTTGCGGCGGGCGACGATCGCCTCGAAATCGGCGGTCCGGAAGGCATCGCGCAAGGCGTCGAAGGACGGCAGCACGAAATAGGCGCGCTGGAATTTGTCGATCTCGTAGCCGGTGCGCATCACCGTTTCCAGGTCGAAGGGCACGTGGTGGGCGTCCTTGCCTTCGACCGCGAACTGCAGCTCGGTAAACGACGACATCAGGCCGGCGCCAAAGGCCTTTAGCGGCTGGCCGGCCTCCTGCATCAGGCCGTATTCGGCCGTGTACCAGTAAAGCCGGGAAATCATCTCGTCGCCGCCCAGCGCGATGATGTTGCCGGCCTTCTCGCCATACATCTGCATGAAATCGGCGAACACCGGTTGCGACAGCGCCGGCACGTGGCCGAAGAAGTCATGGAACATGTCGGGCTCGACAATGTAGTCGAGTTCCTGCCTGGTCCGCAGCCAGTTGGTGACCGGGAAGCGGCGATCGGCGAGATGATCGAAAAACGGGGCCGCGGGAATGAGCCCCGGCACCGCGACGATCTGCCAACCGGTCAGTTTGCGCAGCTTGGCGCTGACCTCGTCGAAATCGGGAATACGGTCGAGCAGGCCGAGTTTTTCGACGCCGTCGAGATAGGAATGATGGGCGAGCTTGCGCGTCAGCTTGGTCTGGCGGTCGCACAGCGTGCGCCACACCGCCTGCTCTTCTTCGCTGTAATCGTAACCCTGCGACACGGTGAAATCGGCACGGCAGACCGAGTAGTCGCCGCGCAATCCTTGCGCCGCGCAGTCGCGGGCATATTCGGCAACACTCATCGTCGTCATGGTTTTTCTCCTCGCAAATCATGAATGGCTGACATGCTGAAGACTAAGCGGATTTGCGGAGGCAAATCGGTTTCATGATGGCTCGAATTCGGAAATCGAGATAGTATTCACTCAGAAATTCCCAGGAAGGAGTGAAAATGCCTCAGTTTGACGATTTCGAGATCAAGATGCTCGATGTCCTGCAGCGCGACGGGCGCAAGCCGGTGTCCGAGTTGGCGCAAGAGATCGGCCTGTCGACAACGCCGTGCGCGCGGCGCTTCGAGGCGCTGCAGGAGACCGGCATCATCAAGGGTTTTGCCGCGGTGATCAGCCGTCGCGCGGTCGGCCTGATGGTCGAGGTGTTCATCCAGGTGCGCCTCGTCAGCCACAGCGACGGCTCGCCGGAAAGCTTCATCGCCGCCGTGCAGCGCATGGACGAGGTGTCCTCGTGCTGGACGATGACCGGCGACCATGATTTCCTGCTGCATGTCATGGTGCCGTCGGTCGACGAGCTCAACGCCTTCGTCATGCACCGGCTGATGCGGCTCGACGGCGTGCGCGACGTCCACACGCAGTTGGTGCTGCAGAACATCAAGGGGCCAGGCCATGTGCCGCTCGGGCATCTCAGGCGATGACAATGCCTCCCTTCGCACTCCTTGGGGAAAAGCTGCACGCAAACTGCTGAAACGGGCCAAGCGCGCGTCGATATCGTCGGCCAGCTTGCGCGGACCAACTGCCCAAGAGGTCCGCCATGAAAATCGTCCTGATCAATCCGCCGCACACCGCAATCGGCAGCCGCGTGCCCGACGATCACCTGCCGCCGCTCGGCCTGCTGGCGATCGGCGGGCCGCTGATCGATGCCGGGCACGAAGTACGGCTCGTCGACGCCGAGTTCGGGCCGATGCCGCTCGATGACGTCGTGCGCAACGCACTTGAGGACCACCCCGACTTCGTCCTGATCGGCCATTCCGGCTCGACCTCGGCGCACCCGACCGCCTTGCTGATCTCACGCATGATCAAGCAGCGGGAGCCGGCGACCATCATCATCTATGGCGGCGTTTTCCCGACCTATCATTGGCGCGACATCCTGACTGCCACGGATGCCTTCGACTTCATCGTGCGCGGCGAGGGCGAGGCGACCGCTGTTGCGCTGGTCGAGGCGCTGGAAATGCGCCAGCCGCCGGCGAGCGTGGCCGGCATCGCCTGTCGCGACGATCTCAGCCGCCCCTTCGCCACGCAGCCGGCGATGACCATTGCCGACCTCGACGCCTACCGCGTCGGTTGGGAGCTGATTGAGCACTCGCGATACGGTTACTGGGGCGGCAAGCGGGCCGTGGTCATGCAGTTTTCGCGCGGCTGTCCGCATCTGTGCAACTATTGCGGCCAGCGCGGCTTCTGGACCCGCTGGCGCCATCGCGATCCCGTGAAATTCGCGCAAGAAATCGCCTGGCTGCATCGCGAGCACGGCGTCGAGCTGATCAATCTCGCCGACGAGAATCCGACGGTCTCGAAGAAGGCCTGGCGCGCCTTCCTCGACGCCCTGATCGCCGAGAACGTGCCGGTGCTGATCGTCGGTTCGACCCGCGCCGACGACATCGTGCGCGATGCCGACATCCTGCATCTCTACCGCAAGGCCGGTGTCATCCGCTGGCTGCTCGGCATGGAAAACACCGACGAGCAGACGCTTCAATTGATCCGCAAGGGCGGCAGCACCTCATCCGACCGCGAGGCGATAAGGCTGCTGCGCCTCAACGGCATCCTGTCCATGACAACCTGGGTCGCCGGCTTCGAGGACGAAGGATTTCGCGACCTGTGGCGCGGCTTTCGTCAGCTGATCGCCTACGACCCGGACCAGATCCAGGCGCTTTATGTTACGCCGCATCGCTGGACGCCGTTCTTCCGCATCGCGCGGGATCGTAAGGTGATCCAGCAGGATGCGCGCCTGTGGGACTACAAGCACCAGGTGCTGCAGATGACGCGGCTGAAACCCTGGATGCTGTTCTTCAGCGTCAAGCTGATCGAGCTGGCGGTTCAATCACGGCCGAAGGCGCTGGCCCGTATCCTGTTCCACGAGGATCCCGAGCAGCGCCATTCGATGCGCTGGTACACACAGATAGGCCGCCGCGTCTGGTTCCGCGAGGTCTGGGGCTTTCTGGTCCGCGAAATCAGGGTGAAAGACGGCCCGACGCTGGCCGAATTCTGGGGCGCGCCGCAGGACGCCGAGGAGGAATCAATGTCCGTTCGACGCCCGGCAAGAAAGCCCGCCATTCCCGCCATAGGCAGCATTGAAGATTCCGAGGCGAAAAAGTTAGCCGGCTGACGAGCCCCTCAGGGCACGATCAGCGTGCCGGCGCCGTGTTCGGTGAACAGTTCCAGCAGCACCGCATGCGGCGTCTTGCCGTTGAGGATGACGACACCTTCGACGCCGCGCTCGATCGCTTCGATGCAGGTCTCGACCTTGGGGATCATGCCGCCCGAGACCGTGCCGTCCTTGATCAGCGCCTTGGCCTCGGCCACGGTCAGCTCGTCGATCAGCTTCTTGTTCTTGTCGAGCACGCCCGGCACGTCCGTCAGGAACAGCAGGCGCGTCGCCTGGCAGGCGCCGGCAATGGCGCCGGCGAAGGTGTCGGCATTGATGTTGTAGGTGTGGCCGTCGCGGCCTGGCGCCACCGGCGCCAGCACCGGGATCATTTCGGAGCGTGCCAGAAGATCGAGCAAGGTGCGGTCGACCTCGACCGGCTCGCCGACGAAGCCGAGATCGAGCACCCGCTCGATGTTGGAGTCCGGATCGATCATGGTCTTGCGGGCCTTTTCTGCAAACACCATGTTGCCATCCTTGCCGCACAGGCCGATCGCCCATTCGCCCTCGGCGTTGATCAGCGCGACGATCTCCTTGTTGATCGAACCGGCCAGCACCATTTCGACGATCTCGACCGTCTTCTGGTCGGTGACGCGCAGGCCGCCCTCGAACTTGGATTCGATGCCCATCTTGGCCAGCATGGCGCCGATCTGCGGGCCGCCGCCGTGGACGACGATCGGGTTGACGCCGGATTGCTTGAGGAGCGCGATGTCGCGCGCGAAGGCCTTGCCGAGCTCGATATCGCCCATGGCGTGGCCGCCATATTTCACCACGACCGTCTTGTGCTCGTAGCGCTGCATGTAGGGCAGCGCCCGCGACAACAGGGCTGCCTGCATTTCGGCGGTGGCGGTTATTTCCGTCATCGGCTTGGTTCCCTGGAGATCGGTAAGGACGGCGGCGTCTTAGCGGGAATTGGCGCCGCCCGCAAATGGCTTTGCTGTCATATTCGAGTGCTTCACGACCTCGTCATCGTGTCGGCACCATCAGCGGCGCCCTGCGGCCCAACCAACCCGAGATCTTCTCCATCTGCGCGGCGAGCGACAAAAGCGTCTCCTCGTCGCCCGGACGGCCCGCAGCCTGGATGCCGATCGGCAGGCCGGCGTCAGTGACATGGACCGGCAGGGCGATCGACGGCTGGCCGCTGACATTCTGGATCGCAGGCCAATGGGTGAACCAGAGGCTCTTGTCCATCAACTGGCCGAAGAACGGCTTCAGCTTCAGCAAGGGCGTCAGATGAAGCTTGTCGAGCAGGTTCTCGATGAGTTCGTCGGCGCCTTTCGGATCCATGCCGCCGCAGGCAAGCGGCGGGTGGGCAATGACCGGCATCAGCACGGCGTCATACCGCGCGGTCTCCGAAATCAGGCGGCGCGAGGCGGCATGCAGCCGCTGCAGGTCGGCATAGGTTTCGCCGGCCGACACCAATTCGCCGAAGCGGGCGAGCACGCGCGTCGCCCGCTCGATGTCGCCGGTAACGGAACGGCCGACGCGCAGCGCTTCGGCCCGCATCGTGCCAGCGACGGCGGAAGCAACCGTCCTGCAGAAATCGGCGAAGAAATCGCGGCCGATAAAGGCCAGGTCGATCTCCTCGACCGTATGGCCGCCCTCGCGGGCAAGCGCCACCGCCGTGTCGAGCGCCATGAGCGTCTCGTCCGAGATCGGCAGGCCAAGCGGGGATTTGCGGTACACGGCCAGGCTGAGCTTGCCGGGATCGCGTGCGGCAGCGGCCGCGAACGTGCCCTTCGGCGACGGGGCGGCATAGGGCGACAGGAGGTCGGGTCCATGGGTGAGGTCGAGCAGCAGCGCGCAATCGCGCACCGAACGGGTGAGCGCATGATCGACGACCATGCCGTACCAGCTTTCGCTCACCAGGGGCGTCAGCGGGGTGCGGCCGCGCGACGTCTTCAGACCGACAAGCCCGGTGCAGGCGGCAGGCACGCGGATCGAGCCGCCGCCATCCGAGGCATGCGCCACCGGCACGACGCCGGCGGCGACCAGTGCAGCCGCACCACCCGACGAGCCGCCGCTGGTGTGACCGGTGTTCCACGGATTGCGGGTGATGCCGAAGGCCCTGGATTCGGTCATCAATCGAAGCCCGTGCTCCGGCGATGTCGAGGTGACGATCGGGATAAGCCCGGCAGCGAGATAGCGGTCGGTGAGCACCGAATTGACATCGGCCAGCCATGCCGGAATGCGGCTGCCGCCATGCGTCGGCACGCCCTTGATGGCGATGCCGAGATCCTTGATGGCGAAGGGAACACCGGCCAGCGGCAGCGAGCGGTCGATGGTCTTCGCACGCGCCCGCGCGGCATCGTAGAGCGGCTCGGCCGTGGCATTGATGTCGGGACGGGTGGCCTCGGCGCGGGCAATCGCCGCGTCGGTCAGTTCGACGGCCGAAACCTCACCCTTGCGGACCAGATTGGCGAGGCCGGTCGCGTCTTGCGCCCACAGTGTATGTTCAACCGACATGCGTGCCCCCATCACCGCCAGCAAGCTAGCCAGTGGCGACTTCATTGGCAATCGAGGGATAGACCCAGGTTGGCGACACGCAAGCTTGGGCGTGCACAAGGTTATTTCCGCCGTTGCAAATACATTGCAATCGCCTAACTTGCCGCACATGACGCCGCAGGACATCACCAAGCTGATCGTCCGGACTTCGATGAAGGATCGGGCCGCGTTCGATCTGCTTTACCGGCAGACCAGCGCGAAACTTTTTGGCGTCTGCCTTCGTGTATTGAACGACCGGGGAGATGCGGAAGAAGCGCTACAGGAAGTCTTCGTCAAGATATGGACGAAGGCGGATCGTTTTTCGGTATCCGATCTAAGCCCGATCTCCTGGCTGGTGGCGATAGCGCGCAACCATGCGATCGATCGCATCAGAGCGCGGCGCAAACCCGCCGTCGATATCGATGCCGCGCTCGACGTGGCCGATCCGGCGCCGGGGCCTGAAGCGATGGCGGTGGCGGGCGACGAAACCGAACGTATCCACCATTGTCTCGATGAGCTGGAAAAGGACCGGGCGGCGGCCGTCCGGGGCGCCTATCTCAAGGGCGAGAGCTATGCCGAACTGGCGGAGCGCCATGGCGTGCCGCTGAACACGATGCGTACATGGCTGCGCCGCAGCCTGTTGAAACTCAGAGAATGTCTGGAAAGATGACGCTGGCAGAAGACACAGGACCGGAACGTGGAGGCGACGACCTGCTCGCCGCCGAATACGTTCTCGGCGTGCTCGATGCCGACGAACGCAAGATCGTCTCCCGCCGCATCGATGCGGATACGGTTTTCGCCCGTCTTGTCGAGGGCTGGGAGGTCAATTTTTCACCGCTGGCTGCCGCCTATCCGGAGATCGAGCCGCCGGCTTCGATCAAGCCTGCGATCGATCGCCGCCTGTTCGCGTCCGCCGCTTCCGTGGCCACGCCCGCCGAGTCGCGCGGCGGCCTGTGGTCCAGCCTCGCCTTCTGGCGCGGCCTTGCCGCTGCCGCGGTTGCGGCACTGGCGATTTACATCGCCGTGCCAGTCCTCAACCCGCCGGTCGAGCAGCCGCAGGCGCGCCTCGTCGCTTCGCTGGCCGCCGAAGGCAGCGACGTCAGATATCTTGCGGTCTACGACGCCGCGCATCACGAAGTCGGCCTGTCGCATGTCTCCGGTGAGCGCGCTTCCGGCAAGGACTTCGAGCTGTGGATGATCGAGGGCAAGAACCCGCCGGTCTCGATGGGCGTCATTCCGGTCGGGTCGACGGCGCACATCGTCGTCTCGCCGGCGGCCCAGCAGAAACTTGCCCAGGGCGCGGTGCTTGCCGTCAGCCTCGAGCCGTCAGGCGGTTCGCCGACCGGACAGCCGACCGGACCGGTGGTTGCAGCCGGCGACCTGAAGAGTATCTGACTTCTCTGCGCCTAAAAAATCACACCAGACTATCATAAGTCTATCTTTCGCCGAACACGCCGATAGACAACATGTTGGCCGGCGACCCAATGTTCGGAAAAATCCCTCTGGCGCGATGGATAAAATCAAAAATCACAATATTTCTGAAACTCGGGCGATTTTGTTCCGTATCTCCTCGCGTCCCCAAAGATGGGAAGAGAAAAACCCGAGGAGTTTGACATCATGCGTAGATACGCCACCCTTTTGCTCGCCGGCACGATCGCCGTTTCCGCTCTTGCCACCGCCGCCTATGCCGAAAACCCGATGGTTGGCGGCGCCGCGATGTTTGCCGACAAGAACATCGTCGAGAACGCCGTGAACTCGAAGGATCACACCACGCTGGTCGCCGCCGTGAAGGCCGCCGGCCTTGTCGAGACGCTGCAGGGCGCCGGTCCGTTCACCGTGTTCGCGCCGACCAACGAGGCCTTCGCAGCCCTTCCGGCCGGCACGGTCGAGACGCTGCTCAAGCCCGAAAACAAGGATAAGCTCACCAAGATCCTGACTTGCCATGTCATCGGCGCCAAGGCGATGGGAGCGGATGTGGCCGCGATGGCCAAGGCCGACGGCGGCACCCACAAGGTCAAGACGGTCGGCGGCTGCGAGCTTTCGCTCAAGGCCGAGGGCGGCAAGGTCACCGTCACCGACGAGAACGGCAATGTCGCCAATGTGACGATCGCCGATGTCGAACAGTCCAACGGCGTCATCCACGTCATCGACAAGGTTCTGCTCCCTAAAATGTAAAAAGGGGGGCCAAGATGTAACAAGGGGCTTGCTGCCGGCGAACTGACGGCAAGGACCCTCCGTCGATTGCATGATCCCGCTCCCGTGATCCGCAATTGACCCGCGCACTCCGCGTCGTCCACGTTCAGATGTGGGACGGCGCGGAGTGTTCGTTCGGGGGCCACCGTCACCGGCTTTTGATTTCCGCGCGGCGGTATAGTTTGGCAAAAGGACATCAGGAGGAACTGGTCATGAACCGTCGCGATTTTCTTTTGAGCGGTGCCGCCGCCATCGGCGTGATCGGGGCCGCGGCAACGATGCTGCGCATGGGCGATCCGCAGGCAGCGCGGGCGGCCGAAAAGTTCGAAGTCACCAAGACCGACGCCGAGTGGAAAGCCATCCTGTCGCCGGCCGCTTTCGACGTGCTGCGCAAGGAAGGCACTGAGTATCCCGGCACCAGCCCGCTGCTCAACGAACATCGCAAGGGCATTTTCGCCTGTGCCGGCTGCGACCTGCCGGTCTATTCGTCCGAGACGAAATTCGATTCCGGCACCGGCTGGCCCAGCTTCTGGCAAGAGATCCCCAAGGCGATCGGCACGACCGTGGACCGGTCGCTCGGCATGACCCGCACAGAGGCACATTGCCGCCGCTGCGGCGGCCATCTCGGCCACGTCTTCGACGACGGCCCGGCGCCGACCGGCCTGCGCCACTGCATCAACGGCGTGGCACTGACCTTCAAACCCGCCACGGCTTGAGACCATAAACTGGAATGCAAAAAACTCCGGGCTTGCGGCCCGGAGTTTTTGCGCGGTCAGAGCTTTTCGGGCGTGGACTGGAGGAGCTTCCCGAAACAGCTGCCGCTTACGGATCTCTTGTTTAATGCCCGCCGCCACCACCACCGGCCGCGGCCGGCTTGCGGATCAGCATGGTGAACAGGCCAAGCGTCGCAAACAGCACCGTCAGCATGAAGAACACGTCCATGAAGGACAGCAACGCCGCCTGCTGCTGCACCATGCCAGACAGCTTGGAGATCGCAGCGCTTGTCGCGTCGAGGCCGGGGGTCTGCTCGAAATTGAGCGTCATGTTCTGCAGCTTGGTCTGCGCGGCTTCGCTGCCCCACTGCACATGCTCGGAGAGCCTTGCGTAGTGGAAGGCATTGCGGTCGATCAGCACGGTGTTGATCAGGGCGAGGCCGACGGCACCGCCAAGGTTGCGGGTGAGGTTGAACAGGCCGGACGCATTCTTCAGCCGCTCGGGCGGCAGCGTGCCGAGCGCGATGTTGTTGATCGGAACCATGCACAGCATCATCGAACATCCACGCAGGATCTGCGGGATGAGCAGCTCGTAGAAATCCCAGTCGGCGGTCAGATGCGTCATCCACCAGGTGCCGGTGGCGAAACCGAAGAAGCCGACCATCATCATCAGGCGCGGGTCCATCTTGTTCGACAGGATGCCTGAGATCGGCGCGGTGAAGAACATGGCCAGGCCGCTGACGAACAGCGCCTCGCCGATCATCATCGAATCGTAGCCGCGGATGCGCCCGAGGAACACCGGATAGAGATAGGTCAGGCCGTAGAGGCCGATCCCGATGACGAAGGAAAACAGCGAGCCGAAGGCAAAGTTGATGTTGGTGAAGGCCTTCAGGTCGACGATCGGCTCCTCGGCGGTGAACACGCGCCAGAAGAACAGTACCGCGCCGATGGTCATGACGATGGCGCAGATGAAGACGCCCTGGTCCTGCAGCCAGTCATTGTTGGGGCCTTCCTCCAGCACATATTCCATGCAGCCCAGGAAAGCCGCCATGCCGGCGAGGCCCCACCAGTCGAACTTGCTGAACAGCTTGAGGTTGGGCTTGTCGAAGTCGATCAGCGTCCAGGCCGCCGTTGTCACCAGGATGCCAGGCACGACATTGACCAGGAACAGCCAATGCCAGGACATGGCATGGCTGATATAGCCGCCGACGGTCGGGCCGATGGTCGGCGCCAGCGTCGCCACCAGGCCGATCATCGGCGAGACGACGGCGCGACGCGAGGGCGGGAAGATGGTGAAGGCAGCGGCAAAGACGCTCGGTATCATGCCGCCGCCGATGAAGCCCTGGACGGCGCGGTAGACGATCATCTGGTCGATGTTGGTGGCGGTCGCCGCCAGCGCACTGGCCGCGGTAAAGCCTGCCGCCGAGATGGTGAACAGCACGCGTGTCGACAGCATCCGGCTGAGGAAGCCCGATAGCGGGATCATTACCACTTCGGCGATCAGATAGGCGGTCTGCACCCACGGGATTTCGTCGGAGCTGGCGCTCAGGCCGGCCTGGATCTCGGACAGCGAGGCGGAGACGATCTGGATGTCGAGGATGGCCATGAACATGCCGAACACCATCGCCAGGAAGGCGATGACGCGCCGCGTCGAGATGGTGTCAGGCACAGCCGGCCTCGCCGGCGGTGCTCCTGCTGTCAGGGTTGCGGTTGCCATGGCATTGCTCCCTGGCGGCCGCTCAATTCGCGGCCACTGAGCCCGACCCGGATGGGGCGGTGCGGCTGTCGACGGCGACGATGACGCTCAGGCCGGCGCGCAGCTTGCCGCTCTTCAGCACATCTGCCGGCACATCGATGCGGACCGGAACGCGCTGCACGACCTTGGTGAAGTTGCCGGTGGCGTTTTCGGGCGGCAGCAGCGAGAACACGGCACCCGAAGCCGGCGCCAGCGACGAGACGGTTCCCTCGAAGTCCTGGCCGTCGGTCGCATCGACCGAGATCTTGACCTTCTCACCGGGAACCAGCCGGGCAAGCTGCGTCTCCTTGAAATTGGCGACGATGTAGAGCTTGTCCATCGGCACGATGACGGCGAGCTTCTGGCCGGGGCTGACGAGGTCGCCCTGTTCGACCGAGCGGTTGCCGACGATACCGTCATAAGGCGCCTTGAGCACGGTGAAGGAAAGATCGCGCAGCGCCTTGTCATGGCTGAGCTGCAGGGACGCCAGCGTGCTCGCCGATTCCGCGCGTTGCGCCTGCAGCACGCCGATATTGGCGTGCGCGGCGGCGATCTGTGCGTCGGCGCCGACAAGGGCGGCATCGGCCTGCTGGACCGCAGTCTGGGCGTCGTCCAGCTGCGCCTGCGTGCCGACATGCGTCTTGAGCAACTGTGAGGCGCGCGCCGCGACCTTGGCTGCATTGTCGGCCGCGGCCTGGTCGGCGACCTTCTGCGCCTGGGCCTGCTGCAGCGAGGCGCGGGCTGCGTCCGTCTGGGCGTCGATACGGTCGAGCGTCTTGCTCAAGGTGGCGATCTGCGCCTCGGCCTGGGCCACGGCAATCTTGTAATCGCCGTCATCGACGACGAGCAGCGGATCGCCGGCCTTGACCGACTGGTTCTCGCTGACCTTGACCTGATCGACATAGCCGGAAATCTTGGGCGAGATGAACGCCATGTCCGCCTGGACATAGGCGTCGTCCGTCGAGATCATGAAGCGGCCAGTTGTCCAGTAATCGTAACCGTACCAGGCGCCGGCGCCCAGCAAGGCAACGCCGATGATCGGCAGCAGGAAGGAACGCACCGAACGCTTCTTCTTGGCCGGAGCCTCCGCCGGCGGGGACGAGACGGGCTGGACAGGCATATCCGGCGCTTCCGTCGCCGGCGCAACCTTGGCGTTGGGGAAGGGACGGACTTCGGCTGTGGTCGGCGCGTTCGAGGACATGACATCTCTCTAAAGTTATAATATAATACTGAACCGTTCGGTTCGATCCGGCCGTTGACATAGCGCGTAAAGAGGACCATATCAAGGGCAATCGAACCGCTTGGTTCGAATTATTTTCGAGGTGTGACTTTCATGGCCGAGACCCCGCCCAATGTCGAAAACGAGTCGTGCGACGACCTGTTGGAAAGCTTGCGCCGTGGCCGCCCGGCCGCGGGGCAGGATCCGGTCAAGCGCAGCCAGATCATCGACGGCGCCCGTCGTGTCTTCATCGACAAGGGCTTCGAAGCGGCCTCTATGAACGACATCACCCGCGAGGCCGGTGTCTCCAAGGGTACGATCTACGTCTACTTCGCCAACAAGGAAGAGCTGTTCGAAGCGCTGATCGAGGAAGAGCGCGGCACCATCTTCAAGAACATGTATGACGTGCTGGACAAATCCGACAACCTGCGCGAGACGCTGGTGAAGTTCGGCAAGGTGCTGGCCCTCAAGATCACGTCGGCCAAGGTGATCCAGGCGCAGCGCACGGTGATCGGCGCATCCGACCGGATACCCGACATGGGCGCGCGGTTTTACGAACGCGGTCCCAAGCGTGGCCACGACAAGGTCGCGGCGTTTCTCAATGCCGCCATCGAGCGCGACCTGCTGCGCATCGACGATGTCGATCTTGCCGCCTATCAGTTCACCGAGCTGTGCCTGGCCGGTCTGTTCCGCCAGTGCATCTTCGCCTACCGTACCAAAGCCCCGACCCAGGACGAGATCGACCGCATCGTCAGGTCAGGCGTCAGCATGTTCCTGAAGGCATACGGCACCGAAAGGCTTGTGGCAGAAGAAGGCCATCAGACGATTGCTGTCGAGGCCAAGCCCTAGGCCATGCTCTGCCCTAGCTAGACCGTGCTCTAAGGTGTGGATGCTTTAGCCGCCATTCGCCGCGAGCACGATCGCGGCCTGCAATTCCTGAAGGCCCTCGGCTTTTTCCGAAGACGTCGCCAGCACGAACGGAAACGCCGCCGGCCGCTTCTTGATCTTTGCCAGCGTCTCCTCGATCAGCCGCGGCACGCCGGCGGTCTTGATTTTGTCGGTCTTGGTCAGCACGATCTGGTAGGACACCGCCGCCTTGTCGAGCAACGACAGCACTTCATCGTCCTTGGCCTTGATGCCATGACGGGCGTCGATCAGCACATAGACACGCTTCAGCGTGACGCGGCCCTTGAGATAGTCGAAGACCAGCTTGGTCCACTCGTCGACTTTCTCCTTCGGCGCGGTGGCGTAACCGTAGCCCGGCATGTCTACCAGCGCCAAGGGCGGCAGGTCGGCGCCCTCACCCGAGAATCCGTCCGGCACGAAATAGTTGAGCTCCTGCGTGCGCCCCGGCGTGTTGGAGGTGCGCGCCAACCCCTTCTGGTTGACCAGCGCGTTGATCAGCGACGACTTGCCGACATTCGAGCGGCCGGCAAAGGCGATTTCCGGCGGTCCTTCCGGCGGCAGGAACTTCATGGCCGGCACGCCACGGATGAAGATCCATCCGCGCGTAAACAGTTCGGTGCCGATTATGCTGCTGTTCAGAGCGTTCAAGCTGCTGCCTCCAGAAGAGAGATATTGGCACCCCGGATAGCATCGAGGTTGCGGCTGACCTTGTCCACCGGCCAGTTCCACCACGCCACCGCCAGCAGCCGCCTGATTGTCCGGTCGTCGAAACGCATCTTTACCACCTTGGCCGCGTTGCCGGCGACAATCGCATAGGACGGCACGTCATGTGTCACCACCGACTTCGCAGCTATGATGGCGCCGTGGCCGACTTCCACCCCGGGCAGGATCACCGCCTCCATGCCGATCCAGACGTCGTTGCCCACGATTGTGTCGCCGCGCACTTCCCTGGACCATGTCGCCGGATCAAAACCCTTTTCCCAGCCATGGCCGAAAATATTGAACGGGTAGGTTGAAAAGCCGGACATGGCGTGGTTGGCGCCGTTCATGACGAAGCGCGCGCCCTCGGCGATGGCGCAGAACCTGCCGATGATCAGCTTGTCGCCTATGAACGGATAATGATGCAGGACGCATTTCTCGGCGAATTTGTCCGGTCCGTCGGGGTCGTCATAGTAGGTGAAGTCGCCGATCTCGATGTTCGGCGCATTCACCAGCCCCTTGAGGAAGCCGACGCGGGTATGCATCGGGATCGGGTGCTTGATGTCTGGGTTGGGTCCGTCCATGTCGAATCCGTCAGAGAAATGGCCGCCAGGCGCATCCGAAACTCGAATGCGCCCGTTCAAAATAGCGTGATCCGCCCTATAGCACCAATCGGCCGACGAGCGAGCTTTCCTTGACGGCCTTGCTCATTTGCTGCCGCGGCAAATCACGATCGGATCGGACAGCGCACTGTCGAAACCGCTGCCCTGATAGACGGTGACATTCGTGGCGCCGGGCGGCAGCATGAAGCTGCCTTCGACGATTTTCTGGTCGCCGGCCGGCATGTGGAGAGCCCAGCTATAGGTGCAAAACTGAGGCGGCGCCTGGGGTTCGACGTGGCTGCAGTTCAATTGCGCGCCACCCAGCATGGCGGCGCCGCCGCAGCTGACGGCGTCCTTTGCGAGCGCAATGCCGGGGCATCCCGCAATGGCCGCCACGGTCGCGATCTTCAGCCAATTCATCCTCGTATCCTCGCCCGGCAACGGCCTGCTACCTGAGCCTTTTTGTGGGTCGCAGCCCATGCGTCATTTTTTCCAGGCGGGCTTAGTCCGTCTTGCGCACCGCGTCCAGCGGGATTATGTGCATGATGATAATAAGCATGCTCACTAAAAGTCGCACCGAATAACCCCAGTACCTCCCATGCCATCGTCACCCAACATCAGCTTCGTGCTGCACGATGTCGCGCGCCTGCTTCGAAAGCGGTTCGAGCAGAGGTCGCGGGCATCGGGGCTGACCCGCGCCCAGTGGCAGGTGCTGGCCTATCTCTGCCTGCATGAAGGCATCCACCAGAGCAAACTGGCCGATCTTATCGAGATCACGCCGATCACGCTCGCCCGGCTGCTCGACAAGATGGAGGCAAGCGGCTTCATCGAGCGCCGGCCCAATCCCGCTGACCGCCGGACATGGCTGCTCCACCTGGAGCCGCATGCCCATCCGCTCATCGAAATCATGCGCAGCAATGGCCAGAAGACGCGTGACGAGGCCTTCGTCGGCCTTCCCGCGGATGCGCAACTGCATCTGCTGCAAACCCTATCCCTCATCAAATCCAATCTGCTCGCGGCTTGCACCCAGCCTGCCGTCGACCGGGAGAAAATACATGGCTGAATCAACCTCACCAAAGAAGCCTGTCGAAGAAGGCGGATCCGCCGCCGACCGGGCGCGCGACCAGGTCATCCGACTGGACAGCGAACGCGAGCAAAGGCGAGCCAGCACCGTCATCGGCAATGACGAGCTCGAAGCACCGGTCGCCCTGGAGCCGGCGGCGCTCGAGGCTCCGTCCAAGGAGCCACGCCAGGCCGGGGTTGCGGAAGCGCCTCCGGCGCCGGTCAAGCCCAAGCGCGGCCGGGCACGGCCGATCCTGTTTGCCCTGCTTCCGGTCGCGCTGGTCGTCGGCGGCTATTACTACGTCATCGGCGGTCAGGTCATGACGACCGACAACGCCTACATCCAGGCGCAGTCGCTCGGCGTTTCCACCGATGTCTCCGGCACTGTGTCCGAGATCGACGTGCACGAGAACGAGGCGGTGAAGAAGGACCAGGTGCTTTTCCGGCTGCGGCCGGCCTCTTTCGAAACTGCTCTTGCCGCCGCCCAGGCGCAGCTCGGCACGGTCCGCAACCAGGTGCTGACCCTGCAGGCGAGCTACCAGCAGTCGCAGGCGCTGATCGAGCAGGCGCAGGCCGACATTCCCTATTATGAGGCCGCTTTCCAGCGCCAGCAGGATCTGCTCAAGACCTCCACCTCTTCCAAGGCGACCTTCGATAGCGCCCAGCACGACCTCGTCGCCGCCCGCCAGAAAGTGTCCGTTGCCCAAGCGCAGGCACAGGCGACGCTTGCCCAGCTCGGCGGCGAGGCCAGCCAACCTGTGGAGAAGAACCCGTTCTACCTTCAGGCGCAGTCGGCGGTCGACGACGCACAGCGCAACCTTACCGATTCCATCGTCAAGGCGCCGTTCGACGGCATCGTCACCAATGTCGACGCGCTTCAGGTCGGCAAGTACCTGCCGGCTTCGCAGCCGGCGTTCAGCCTGATTTCGGCGACCGATCTGTGGATCGCGGCGGAGCCGAAGGAAACCGAACTGACCTATGTGCGGCCAGGACAGACGGCGACGATCAGCGTCGACAGCTACCCCGGTGCCGTCTGGCACGGTACGGTCGCCTCGATCAGCCCGGCGTCGTCGTCGAGCTTCTCGTTGCTTCCGGCGCAGAACACCACCGGCAACTGGGTCAAGGTCGTGCAGCGCATTCCGATGCGCGTGACGATCGATGATCTCCAGGGCAAGCCGCCGTTGCGCGGCGGAATGAGCGTCGTGGTCGGCATCGATACCGGCCACGCGCGCGGCCTGCCCGACTTCGTGACGGACCTCCTCGGCCGGTTCGGGCAGAAGTCATGACCGGCGCGTCCGCGACAGGTGGCGTGGTTGCCAATCGTGGCGCCATCACCGCCTGCGTGATCCTGGCCGTCATCATGCAGGCGTTGGACACGACCATCGCCAATGTGGCGCTGCCCTACATCCAGGGCAGCGTTTCGGCGAGCGCCGACCAGATCAACTGGGTGCTGACGTCCTATATCGTGGCGGCGGCCGTCATGACGCCGCCTTCGGGCTACCTTGCCAATCGTTTCGGCCGCAAGCGCATCCTTTTGATATCCATCACCGGCTTCGTCGTCGCGTCGGTACTGTGCGGGTTCGCGCAGTCGCTGCCGCAGATCGTCGGCTTTCGCCTGCTGCAAGGCCTGTTCGGCGCAGCCCTGGTGCCGCTGGCGCAGAGCATCCTGCTCGATATCTACAGCGTCGAAGAGCGCGGCTCGGCGATGGCGCTGTTCGGCGTTTCGGTGATGGTCGGACCGGTGCTCGGACCGGTCATCGGCGGCTGGCTGACCGAGAATGTCAGCTGGCGCTGGGTGTTCTACATCAACGTCCCGATCGGCGCCCTGGCCTTCGCCGGCGTGTCGATGTTCGTCCAGGAAACCAAGACGGACCTCAAGGCGAGGCTGGACTGGCTGGGCTTCGGCATGCTCAGCGTCACCATCGCATCGCTGCAGATGTTCCTCGATCGCGGCGAGCAGCTCAACTGGTTCTCGTCGTCCGAGATCATCGTCGAAGCGCTGATCTGCGCGTCGGCCTTCTACATCTTCCTCGTCCACACCTTCACCGCCCGCAACACCTTCGTGAACCCGAGGCTCTTCCTCGACCGGAACTTTGCCGTCGGCATGATCTTCATCTTCATCATCGGCATCACCTACCTGGCCTCGCTGGCCCTGATGACGCCCTATCTGCAGACGCTGATGGGCTATCCGGTGGTGACGGCCGGCATCGTCATGGGGCCGCGCGGTCTCGGCACCATGGCTTGCATGTTCCTGGTCGGCAGGCTGATCGGCAAGGTGGACACGCGCTGGCTGCTTCTAACCGGCCTGCTGGTCACCGCCTGGGCGATGTACGACATGACCGGCTGGACGCCTGATGTGTCGCAATGGACGATCATCAGCACCGGCTTCATCCAGGGCGCGGGCCTGGGCTTCCTGTTCGTGCCGCTGACCACCATCACCTTCGCCACGCTGGCGCCGGAGCGGCGCGCGGAAGGTACAGGCCTTTACAATCTGTCGCGAAACATCGGCTCCAGCGTCGGCATATCCGTCGTCACCGCGCTGTTAACGCAGAACGTGCAGATCAACCACGCCAACATCGCCACCTATGTGACGCCTTACAACCAGGCGTTCGGCAATCCGGCGATCTTCCAGGCGATGAACCCATACAGCGCCGCCGGCCGGGCCGCGCTCGACGGCGTGGTGACGCTGCAGGCGACAATCATCAGCTACATGAACGACTTCAAGTTGATGATGATCCTGTCGCTGGCCGCCATCCCGCTGGTGCTCTTGCTGCGCAAGCCGTCGACACCGGCCAAGATCGACCACAGCGCCGTCATGGAGTGACGGCACGCGAGGCTTGTCCGCATAGACAACGGTTAAGAGAAACCGGGGTCCTGTGAGGGACTACAGGATCCCGGCCCGAGACGGCTTCCCAAGAAACATGGCACCTCGTCACGAGGTGGGGACGGCAGACCCGAGCCCCAACGGATCTGCCTTGATCCCCTTCGCCGGAAGCCGTTACTTCGGCAACAGCACCTTGTTGACGACGTGGATGACGCCGTTCGACTGATTGACGTCGGCGATCGTCACCCTCGCCTCGCCGCCTGACTCGTCCATGATGTAGAGCTTGCCCTTCTTGATCTCGGCGGTCAGCGTGTCGCCGGAGACGGTCTTCATCTCGTACTTGCCGCCCATCGCCTTGGCCTTCTTCATCATCTCGGCGCCTGAGATCTTGCCGGCCACGACATGCGCGGTGAGCACCTTGGTGAGCTTGTCCTTGTTCTCCGGCTTCAGCAGCGTGTCGACGGTGCCCTTGGGCAATTTCGCAAACGCTGCGTTGGTAGGGGCAAAGACGGTGAACGGGCCGGCGCCCTGCAGCGTGTCGACCAGGCCGGCGGCCTTGACCGCGGCGACCAGCGTCGTGTGGTCCTTCGAATTGACGGCGTTCTCGACGATGTTCTTGGTGGTGTACATCGGCGCGCCGCCGACATTCGGGTTTTTGGCATAGGCAGGCGGGGCAATCGCCACGCCGGCGACGAGCGCGGAAAGGGCGATGGTCCTGAATGACGGCAAGCGCATGTGGTCTTCCTCCGGGTGAGGGCTGATCGGAATTGATAGCCTTTGGAAACGCACAGGCAGTCACGCCGCCGGCGGGGCGCAAGTTTCGCCGATCACGGGAACGTGATGCCGGAGCTGCTTGAACGAAAAAGCCCCGCGCGAGGCGGGGCTTCGAAAGCTGGAGAAAGCACTGCGCCTTCTATTCGGCCGGTGACGGTTTCTTTCGAAACAGCGCGACCAGATTGTCCCACAGCTCGATCTTGGCGCCCTGGCGCTTCATGATGATGCCCTGCTGGAGGATCGACAGCGTGTTGTTCCAGGCCCAGTAGATGACCAGGCCGGCCGGGAAACCCGCCATCATGAAGGTGAAGATGACAGGCATCCAGGTGAAGATCGCCGCCTGTGTCGGATCCGGTGGCGTCGGGTTCATGCGCATCTGCAGGAACATGGTGACGCCCATGATCAGCGGCCAGACGCCGATCATCAGCATGTGCGGCAGGGTGACCGGGATCAGGCCGAAGAGGTTGAACAGCGACGTCGGGTCGGGTGCGGCCAGATCCTGGATCCAGCCGAAGAACGGCGCGTGCCGCATCTCGATGGTAATGTAGAGCACCTTGTAGAGCGAGAAGAAGACCGGGATCTGCAGCGCCACCGGCCAGCAGCCGGCAAGCGGGTTGATCTTCTCGGTCTTGTACAGCTCCATCATCGCCTGCTGCTGCTTCATCTTGTCGTCCGCGTATTTCTCGCGGATCTCGAGCATCTTCGGCTGCACCTTCTTCATGTTCGCCATCGACGCGTAGGACTTGTTGGCGAGCGGGTAGAAGATGGCCTTGACGATGACGGTGGTGGCGAGGATGGCCAGGCCGAAATTACCGAAGAATTTGTAGAGCGTGTCGATCAGCCAGAACATCGGCTTGGTGATGAAGTGGAACCAGCCCCAGTCGATCAGGAGATCAAACCGCTTGATATGACGGTCCTCCGCATAGGCGTTGATCTTGCCGACCTCCTTGGCGCCGGCGAAGATTTCGCTCTCCACCGTCGCCGACTGGCCGGCATCGACGGTGATCGGGTCGGTGAGGAAATCGGACTGGTAGCGATGGCGGCCGTCCTCGAAATAGGCGTAGCGCGGCTGGAACGGCTGCTTCTCGGTCGGGACCAGCGTCACCGCCCAGTATTTGTCGGTAATGCCGAGCCATCCGTCGGTCGACTTGCCCGGCGTGAACTGCTTGTCCTTCTCGATAGACGCGTATTTGTGCTCCTGAAGGCCTTCGGTGCCGGTGAAGCCGATCAGGCCCTCATGCAGCACATAGGTGCTGGCAACGAGCGGCTTGTCGAAGCGGGTGACGCGGCCATAATTGGACAGCGAGACGGCGGCCGTGCCCGCATTCTGCACCGTGTCGGACACCGTGAACATGTAGTTGGTGTCGACGGAAAAGGTGCGCTTGAAGGTCAGGCCCTTGTCGTTCGAATAGGTCAACGTAACCGGGGTCGTCGGCGTCAGCGTCGCATTGCCGTCGACGGCCCACACAGTCTCGGGACCAGGCACCGCGCCGGTCTTGTCGTTGCCGACGAAGCCGATCTCGGCATAGTAGCCATTGGGCAGTGCCGCCGGGTTGAGCAGGCTGATCTCGGGTGAGTTCTTGTCGACCGTCTCGGTGTAGTGCTTGAGCTTGAGGTCGTCGAGACGGGCGCCGGTCAGGTTGATCGAACCCTCGAGGCTCGGCGTGTCGATCCTGGCGCGGGTCGTCGTGGCGAGTGCCTGTTCGCGGCCGGCCGGCGTCACGGCGTCTGTTCCCGGTGCATTCGGAATGGCGCCAGGGGCGGCGGGCGTTCCGGTGTCGGTACCGGGATTGGTGCCGGCGGCCTTCTTCTGCTCCTCGACGCGCTGCTGTTCGACGCGGGCGGCCTCGCGTTGCGCTTCGCTGCGCGGCAACACGTAGAAATATTGCCATACCGCCAGGATCAGCACCGACAGCGCGATGGTGATGAAGAAGTTCCGGTTGTTTTCCATCGAAAGCCCTTGGCCTATCGTGTTCCGCGCAGTCGGCGGGAGAGTTCGGCCTTCAACTGGCCGAACGGAGTGGTAAGCACGTCTTCGCGCCCGACGATGACATAGTCATTGCCAGGCGCCATGTCACTTGCAGCATGCGTGCGGACGGCTTCTCGCAGCCGCCGCCGGACGCGGTTGCGGACAACCGCATTGCCGACCTTCTTGGTGACGGTGTAGCCGACGCGCGGCGACAGGCCGTCGCCGCGGTCGAGAACCTCAACGAGAAAAAGCCGCCCGCGCCGTTTTTCACCACGACGGACAGCCAGGAATTCCGCGCGCTTCAGAAGCCGCTTGGGATTTGGTCCCACTGGCTTGCCGGTTGCGGGCAACGATCTCGTCTTCCGTTCAGGCGCTGAGCCGCTTGCGACCGCGGTTGCGGCGAGCTGCGACGACGCCGCGACCACCCTTGGTGGCCATGCGGGCACGGAAGCCGTGCCGACGTTTGCGGACGAGTTTAGACGGTTGGTAGGTACGCTTCATTTGTTTTAATACCGCGGGGTGCGGCCCTTCTTGATTCTGTCACTGTGTAACAGGAGCTTTGCCGGGCCGGCTTTGGCGCGATCGAAACCGCGCCGGGACGAATGGCCCGAGCGTGTGCGGGCTTATAGAAAGAAGGCTTTTGGAAGTCAATCCGGAGTCGTCGGGCGCAATCCGGCTCCGTTCAGGCCGGTTTATGTTTGCGACCAAGGATGAAATTGGCAAAAAAGCCGTAATCGCCTAATCTGCGTTGATCAAGTGATCGTGAAGACATTAGCCGCATGAGCGAAACCATACAGGCACAGGAAGGGATCGGCACGGCGGGGTCCACCGAGGCGCCAGCCACCGTGCGCACGGTTCCGCTGTCGCGCGGCCTGTCGACCAAGCTGCTGCTGCTGACCATCGTCTTCGTGCTGTTGGCCGAAGTGCTGATCTTCCTGCCCTGGATCGCGAGCTACCGGCTGAACTGGCTGAAGGAGCGGCTGAGCACGGCGGCGGCGGTGTCGATCGTGCTGGTGCAAGGCGAATCCACCTCGCTGTCGCGCACGGCCCAGAACGACGTGCTGATGGCGATCGGCGCCAAGGCGATCGCGGTGCGCGACGGCGGCGTCTCGCGGCTTTTGGTGGTGGCCGAAATGCCGCCGAAGGTCGACGAGCACATCGATATCGCTTCGATCGGCATGATCAAGGGCATGACCGGTGCGCTCGACACGCTGTTTTTCGGCGGCGACCGGATGCTGCGCGTCTTCGGCCCGGTCGGCGACTCCGACAAGGAGTTCGAACTGATCATGCCGGACAACAGCCTGCGCAATGCGATGCTGCGCTATTCGCGCAACGTTGCCTTCGTCTCGCTGCTGATCTCGCTGTTCACCGCCATGCTGGTCTATGCCGCCATCGACCTGATCATGATCGGGCCGATCCGGACGATGACGCGCTCGATGCTGTCCTTCTCCGAGGCGCCCGACGATCCCGGACGGATCATCCGTCCGGCTGCCCGCGCCGACGAGATCGGCGTTGCCGAGCGCGAGCTGTCGCAGATGCAGGAGCGGTTGCAAAAAATGCTCTCCGAGCAGAAGCACCTTGCCGACCTCGGCCTGGCCGTCTCCAAGATCAACCATGACATGCGCAACATCCTGGCTTCAGCGCAGCTGATGTCGGACCGCCTGCGCCAGGTCAAGGATCCGACGGTGCAGGCCTTCGCGCCGAAACTGCTGCGCGCCCTCGACCGCGCCGTGTCCTATTCCGAAGGCGTGCTTCACTACGGCCGCACCCAGGAGCCGCCGCCGGCGCGCCGCCGGCTCCGGCTGCGGCAACTGGTCGAGGACGTGCACGGCCTGCTGGACATCGAGCAGGGCATCGAGTTCGTGAATTCCGTCGAGCCGGCCTTCGAGGTGGACGCCGATTCCGATCAGCTGTTCCGGGTGCTGACCAATCTGTGCCGGAATTCCGTGCAGGCGATGGCGGCCGACAGCGAAAGCGCCCTGGTGCGCCGCCTGGCAGTGTCGGCCGTGCGCCTGGGCAGCGTCAGCCGCATTGCCGTCAGCGACACCGGCCCCGGCCTGCCGCCGAAAGCGCGGGAAAACCTGTTCGCGGCGTTTCGTGGCTCGGCGCGCAGCGGCGGCACCGGCCTTGGCCTGGCGATCGCGCACGAACTGATCCGCGCGCATGGCGGCACGGTGGAGCTGGTCGAGAGCATTGGCGGGCGCACCACATTCGCCGTCACCATCCCCGACCAGCCGGTCCGGCTCGACCAGGCCCGCAACGGCCTGCGCCGCCCGGCCTGACCCTTTAAGCACTGTCTGCCCGACGCTCGTGCCTCTCTGGGCAGGTGCTTCTTGCTGCCGAGGAGGGAACCGGCCTCGGCTTCGGACCGTTTCCAAGCGCCGGAATCCGGGCCATCATCGCCAGCCGAGGCACTTGTGACAAAACTTTTGCCGGATCGGCTTGCTTTTCCGAAATTCAGTCGCTAGGGAACACGTCTCGTCGCGGCCGGTCGTTCACGATCGGATCGCGGGGTCATGGAAAGCATGGCCTGTTGCGCGCCCGTAGCTCAGCTGGATAGAGCACCAGACTACGAATCTGGGGGTCAGGAGTTCGAATCTCTTCGGGCGCGCCACTCTTCAAGCAAGTGCTTGAAATCGCTTTAAGCGTTGATTTTACAGCATTCTGACCTGCACGTTTGCCACTGACGGAGCGTAAAATGGCGCGCATTAAATACGTCCAGCGGCGGGCAAATCGGTTCGAATTCGGTATCAGCTACCAGAAGACATCGCTGGTATAACCTAAGTTAGCGCGGCTTGGCCCGCGTAACGCGCAAGCTTTGGCGCGGCGGCCGGTGATCATGCGACCGCAGTCGCTCCTGAGGCCGGGGAGCAGAGGTTGAGGGCATCAGGGCATGTTCATACGTTTGTCCACGCTGGGCCAACTCGGCCAAGCGTGGACGAGTCCCTTTGATCAGACGGTCGGGACGGTGCCGCCGTCGACGACGAGCTCCGAACCATGGATCGAAGAGGCGCGATCCGAGGCCAGAAAGGCGATGGCTTCGGCGACCTCGAACGGATCGGCTCCGCGCCCGATGGCAATGCCGCCAAGGCCGGCCAGGACGAGTTGGTGCGCGTCCTCGATAGTGCCACCGTTGGCGGCTTGGATGCGCTTGAGAAATACATCGGTCCCCTCGGTCATGATCCAGCCGGGAGAGACGACGTTGACCCTCACGCCTTTGGGACCCAGTTCCTTGGAGATGGACTTGCTGTAAGTCCGCAGTGCGGCCTTGGCGCTGGCGTAGGCGGTTGTTGCGTCGGGAAGCGGCAGGACCGACTGGATGGAGGTGACGTGCACCACCACGCCGCTGCCTCGCTCGATCATCTGCGGAATCAGGAGCCGGTCGAGGCGGACGGTGGCCAGGAGGTTCAGGTCCAGCTCGGAAAGCCAGTACTCGTCAGTCAGGGCGACAAAGCCACCGCCCGGGGTGGTCGAGCCGCCGAGCACATGGGCGAGAATGTCAACGCCGCCCAGACGCTTGAGCGCCGCACTGGCGAGGGCTTCTCCGCCCTCAGCCGTGGTCAGGTCCGCCTGTACGAATTCGACGCCATCAATGGGCTCCAGGGTTCCGCGGGCGGATGTGATTACCCGGGCGCCGCCTGCCAGGAAGCGTTCGACGGTGGCGCGGCCCAGACCCTTGGTGCCGCCGCTGATAAGCACGCGCTTTCCCGCGAACTCGGTCGGATCAGCGTTGATGGTCATGCCGTGATCTCCAGCGCTTTGATGGCATTGCTTTCGAGCGTGAAGCGGTAAGTGAAGCGGATCGGGCTGCCCTTGAAGTCGCCATGGGCAGGGCCTTCGACGACGACCTGACCGTTCTCGTGGCGAACGGTATCCGGCGTGAAGATCGCCTTGACCGGGATCACCGCTTCTTCGAACAAGGCCCGCATTCCGGCGTAGCCCTCGTGACGGCCTCCATCAGCAAAAAGGACCGCGTCGCGCGTGAAGGGGCTCAACATTCCGTCCACATCGAGACGGGCGTTGGCGGCCACATACGCGGCGATGGGCGGTGGAAGTTCGAGCGTCATTGTTTTTTCCTTCTTACTGCGGGTGCAGCCTTGAACGCTGCAAGTGTGTTTGCCCTGCCAAGATAGCGATGGACAACTGGCGCGATAATCAGGACAATTCGGGATGTCGCATCACGAAGATCGGGATAATTGTGCAAAGTAGCCTGATGGACTTAAAGGCAGTTCTCATGGTTGCGCGCCGGGGCAAGTTTCGCACGGCTGCGCTTGAGCTAGGGATTTCAACGACCGCGCTCAGCAATGCGGTGGGAAAGCTGGAGCGCACGCTCGGGGTACGGCTCTTCAACCGGACGACGCGAAGCGTCTCCTTAACGGAGGCAGGTCAGCGATTCGTTGCGCAAGTCGCACCTGCCGTGCAGGACATTCATGAGGCGATGGAGGTTGCGCGCTCTCAACAGGCCACCCCTTCGGGCACGTTGCGCATCAACGCCTTTCCGACAGCGGCACGGGAAATCTTCTCGTGGCTCGTCCTACCGTTCCTGTCCGTGCACCCTCAGGTCCACATCGACATCGTCACAGAGGGTCGCCTGGTGGACATTGTAGCGGGCGGCTTCGACCTTGGCATCCGTAGCTCAGACCTTGTGCCGGCCGACATGATCGCACTGCCGTTAGGTGTCGCGCGGCGCAACGTTGTGGTAGGCGCACCGAGCTATTTGAAAGCGCACGGGACGCCCCTGATCCCCCAGGACCTCGTCGAGCATTCCTGTCTCCGCGTCCGGCTTCCCGATGGCGCGATCTACCGTTGGCCGTTCGAGAAGGATGGACAATCGGTCCATATCGACGTTGAGGGCCCCGTCACCCTCGACGAAGCGAGCCTCGCACGTACCGCCGCCCTCGCTTCCGTCGGCCTCACTCTGGCGATGGAATTCGACGTCCGCGACGACATCGAGGCAGGCCGCCTCGTGCGCGTGCTTGAAGATTGGACACCCACGCTCTCTCCCTTGAGCCTCTACTATCCCAGTCGCCGCAACCCAACCGCTGCCTTCAAGGCGTTCGTCGATTTCGCGCGGCGGCAAAGTGGAGCCAGCAACACCCTGAAGCCATCCATAGGTTGGGAAGGGCCATGAGCCCGCGCATGCTTTCCGTGCTGGCTGCATAAAGCAGACCGGCAGCTTCCGACCCCGAATCAGTCATTGCCAAGAAGTCCGTGCCAGCTCGGTCGCAACTGGTATTTGTCACGAGTTCATGCTCCAGGCATGCTACGTTACGATGAAAATAGACAAACAGAACCAATGAGTAAGTGGATCGTGCGCTGCATCTCTTCGGGCGCGCCAAAACCATCCATGGACTATGGTTCGTTGATTGAGACCGCTGCTGCTCGACGGCGCAGACAAGGCGGAAACCAGCGGAGCCTGATTTGACCATGTCTTCTACCAGCATCCGGCGCGCACTTATCACCGGCGCAGGAGCGGCCGATGGCATCGGCTTTGCCATTGCCCGGCAGCTCGGCCATGCCGGCCATACGGTTTTTCTCACCGGTGCCAGTGCGCGTGTGCTCGATCGCGCCGTTGAGCTCCGTGCAGAAGGCATCGATGCCCAAGCCGTGGTCGCCGATCTCACTATCGCAGACGATGTCGCGCGGCTGCGGGCCGATGTCGGCGCGGTCGATATACTGGTCAACAATGCCGGCATGGGCTCGCTGGCGTCGCCATCGGCCGACAAGGCGTTTCTCGCCATGACCGAGGCCGACTGGGACCAGGGGATCGACGTCAGCCTGAAGACCGCATTCCTCGTCACGAAGGCCTTTCTGCCGGCGATGGTCGAAGCGGGCTACGGGCGCATCGTCAATGTGGCGTCGGTCACCGGGCCGCTCGTTTCCTTCGAAGGCACATCAGCCTATTCCGCCGCCAAGGCCGGAATGGTCGGCCTGACGCGTACGCTGGCGCTCGAAGGGGCGAAAAACGGCATCACAGCCAATGCCGTGGCGCCCGGCTGGATCGAAACGGGTTCGTCGAGCGAGATGGAGCGGCAAGCCGCCCTGCACACGCCGCCGGGGCGGGCCGGGCGGCCGGATGAGGTGGCCGCCGCGGTGGTGTTCCTGGCCTCGGAAGGCGCCAGCTATGTCAATGGCGCCCTGCTGGTGGTCGACGGCGGCAACAGCCTTCAGGAGCGCAAGGGCTGAAGGCTCAAAGGCGCTTGTCGTCAGGGTCATTCGGCGGCACGCCTCGCCCAAGCTCCTCGCCCCTCAAGACGCCTTGGTCAGAAAGTTCCGATAATCCGACTTCGCCTGCAGCAGGCGCAAGACATTGTCGCGCGAGCCCCGCACATGGGCGCGCGCCAGCGTGCCGGCTCTGGCGGCATCGCCGGCGCAGATGGCATCGACGATCTCGGCATGCTCATCGCGGGCGATCTTCCATTCGTCCAGCCACAGGAGTTCGGTCCAGACATAGTGCTGGCACTTGTCGAGGATGCCGCCCAGCATGTTGTGCAGCATGACATTGCCGCTGATTTCGGCGATGACGCGGTGCAGGTCGATGCCGACTTCCAGTTCCTGGAATTTTTCCCGGTTGGTGCGTTCCGGAATGGCGGCCAGCCGCTCGCATTCGGCCAGCATGGCGCGCAGCCGCGCCTTGTCCTGTTCCGTCGCGGCCGCTGCCGCAAGTTCCGTCGCATGGCCGTCGAGCAGTTCGCGGATCTCGAAGGCCTCGCGGAACATGGTGATGTCGAACTCGGTGACGACATAGCCCTGGCGCGGCCGGCCGGTGACCAGGCCGTCGCGCTCAAGGCGGTTAAAGGCCTCGCGCACCGGGGTGCGGCTGACAGTCAGCTTCGCGGCGATGTCGTTTTCGGTGACACGCGAGCCCGGCGGAATCTGGCCGGTCACGATCATCGCCTTGAGCGCGGAATAGACCGAGTCGCGCAACGTATTTTTGGTTTCCTTGGCCAAGCTTCCCTTCTCACTTCTCCGGCCGTTCAGCCGGAACACACACAGATGTAGCCGCAGTCCGCATCATTTGCCACGCCCCGGCGACGCCGTCCCTCACCACCTGGTCCGGCACGAAGCGCGTAGATTTCGAGCGCGCCGGCGGTGTTGACAACATCGATCTCTAGGAATTGTATACAAAATAGCATGCCAAATCAAAAACAATGGGAACACGGTTGGAGGGCCGAAAAATGAACAGAATCTCGGCCGGCGGCATTGATTTCACCACACCAATTCGCAGAAACGACCATGGGACATCCAGACAGAATGCGTGATTTCCAGTTTCCCGGCCGCTCGCCGGTTCGTGCCACCGAGGCGGTCGCCGCGACCTCGCATCCGCTTGCAACCCTTGCGGCCATCGACATGCTGCGCTCCGGCGGCAACGCCATGGATGCCGCGGTCTGCGCCGCCGCCGTGCAGGGCGTGGTCGAGCCGCAGTCGACCGGCATCGGCGGCGACTGCTTCGTGCTCTATTCTGCCGGAGGACAAGGCAATGTGCTGGCCTTCAACGGCTCCGGCCGCGCGCCTGCCGGGGCGACGGTCGACTGGTACCGCGAAAAAGGCTTCGATCGCATCCCGTTGCAGGGCCCGCATGCTGTCACCGTGCCGGGCGCCGTCGACGCCTGGAGCCGCCTGCTGGAGGACCATGGCCGCAAGGGCCTTGCCGAGGCGCTGGCGCCGGCCATCCATTATGCCGAAAACGGCTATGTCGTGCACGACCGCGTCGCCTTCGACTGGGCCGAACCGGAGACCGACCTGTCGGCCGACGAGCATGCCGCGCGCATCTTCCTGCCCGGCGGCAAGGCGCCGAAGGCTGGCGACGTCCACCGGCAACCGGAACTGGCGGCGACCTTGCGCATCATCGCCAAACACGGCCGGTCCGGTTTCTACGAAGGCGCGGTCGCCAACGATATGGTGAGCCGGCTCAACGAATTGGGCGGACTTCATTCGACCGAGGATTTCGCCGCCACCAAAGGCGACTATGTGGCGCCGGTCAGCACCTCCTATGGCGGCCACGATATCCACCAGATGCCGCCGAACAATCAGGGGCTGACGGCTCTTTTGATGCTGAACGTGCTGTCGGGGTTCAAGCTAGGCGGGCTCGATCCCAATGGGGCCGAGCGCCTGCATCTGGAGATCGAGGCCGGGCGCCTGGCCTATCGTGACCGCGACCGTTACGTCGGCGACCAGGACCAGGACCAGGTCCCGGTGCCGGTCAAGCAGCTCCTGTCCGGCGCCTATGCCGACCGGCTGCGCGCCGAGATCGACCGCGACCGCGCCATGACGCATCTGCCGCGCGTGGAGCTGCCCGGCAGCGACACGGTCTACATCTCCATCGTCGACCGCGACCGCAACGCCGTCTCCTTCATTAACTCGACCTACTATTCGTTCGGCAGCGGCGTCGTCGGCCCGAAGACCGGTATCGTGCTACAGAACCGCGGCTCGAGCTTCCGCCTTGAGCCTGCGCACCCGAACGCAATCGCGCCCGGCAAGCGGCCGATGCACACGATCATGCCGGGCATGGCGACGAAGAACGGCCGCGTCGTGATGCCGTTCGGCGTCATGGGCGGCGGCTACCAGCCGTTCGGGCATGTCCATCTGCTGACCAACATGCTCGATTTCGGCATGGACCCGCAGCAGGCACTGGATGCACCGCGGGTGTTTTACAAGGACGACACTGTTGAGGCCGAGCGTGGCGTTCCCGCGGAGGCGATCGAGGGCCTGCGCCGACGCGGCCACCGCATCACCGAGCCGCATCATCCGCTTGGTGGCGGACAGGTGGTGCTGATCGACTGGGAGAAAGGGACGCTGACCGGCGCCTCCGATCCGCGCAAGGATGGTTTGGCGCTTGGATATTGAGGCGATCCATTGTCCAATGGCGTATCCATATCGAGGCAAGCCCGTCAGCAGGGCTCCCGCCAATAGTCGTTCGAAATCCAGCCGGTGACCATGACCCAAACTGAAACCCACGCAGATCTCTCCCGCCGTCTTGCCGCCGGTGTCGACGATGCGCCCGCCATTCTGGCACCCGACAGGGCGACGCTCAGCCATGGCGGACTGCGCAGCCTGATCGCTACCACGGCCGAACAGCTGCATGCGCGGGGTATCGGCCGGGGCGACAGGGTGGCGATCGTGCTGCCGAACGGGCCCGAGATGGCCACCGCCTTCGTCGCGGTCGCGGCCGCCGCCTCGACGGCGCCGCTCAACCCCGCCTACCGGGCCGACGAGCTCGATTTCTACCTAACCGACATCGGTGCCAAGGCGATCCTTGTCGCGGAGGGCGAGACCGGACCGGCGGTGACGGTGGCCGAGCGGCTCGGCATCGGCGTACTGCGGCTTGTCGTGCAGCCGGACACACCGGCCGGCAGCTTCACGATCGAGGGTGCGGCGATCGGACCGCAGGCAGCGCCCGACATGGCGCAAGACAGCGACATCGCACTGTTGCTGCACACCTCCGGCACAACATCGCGTCCAAAGCTGGTGCCGCTCAGCCATGCCAACATCGCGGCCTCATCAGCCCATATCGGCGCGACGCTTCAGCTAACGGCCGATGACCGTTGTCTCAACATCATGCCGCTGTTCCACATTCACGGTCTGATCGCGGCCGTGCTGTCGTCACTGGCTGCCGGCGGCAGCATCTATTGCACGCCGGGCTTCAACGGGCTGCGCTTCTTCCAGTGGCTGAGCGAGGCGCAGCCGAGCTGGTACACGGCGGTGCCGACCATGCATCAGGCGATCCTGCCCAGGGCGGCGCGCAACACCGAGGCGCTGGCGGCGGCGCGTCTGCGCTTCATCCGCTCGTCCTCGGCATCGCTGCCGGCGCAAGTGATGGCCGAACTGGAGGCGACCTTCGGCTGCCCGGTGATCGAATCCTACGGGATGACCGAGGCCGCCCACCAGATGGCATCGAACCGGCTGCCGCCGGGCCAGCGCAAGCCCGGCAGCGTCGGTGCCTCCGCCGGCCCGGACGTGGCTGTCATGGCGCCTGACGGGCGGCTGCTCGAACCCGGCGAGACCGGCGAGATTGTCATCCGCGGACCCAACGTCACGGCGGGTTACGAGAAGAACCCGGATGCCAATGCCACCGCCTTCGCGCATGGCTGGTTCCACACCGGCGATCAGGGCGTGCTGGACGAGGACGGCTATCTCAGGGTCACCGGACGGCTCAAGGAGATCATCAATCGCGGTGGCGAAAAGATTTCGCCGCTCGAGGTCGACGATGTGCTGATGGATCATCCGGCGGTGGCGCAGGTCGTCACTTTCGCCATGCCGCATGACAAGCTTGGCGAGGAGGTGGCGGCGGCGGTTGTGCTGCGCGAAGGCAACAGTGCCACCGAGGGCGACATCCGCACCTATGCCGCGACGCGGCTTGCCGACTTCAAGGTGCCGCGCAAGATCCTGATCCTGGACGAGATCCCCAAGGGCGCGACCGGCAAATTGCAGCGCATCGGCCTTGCCGCCAAACTCGGACTTTGACGATGAAGATCACCATCTTCGGCGCCGGCGCGATCGGCGGCTATCTCGCGGCCAAGCTGGCGATCACTGGGCGGTCCGATCTTTCGATCGTGGCGCGCGGCGCGCATCTGGAAGCGATCAAGGCAGATGGCCTGCGCCTGATCGAGGATGGCCAAGAGACGTCCGTCCCCGTCCGGGCCGCCACCAAGGCTGACGAGCTTGGCGTCCAGGACTATGTCGTGCTGGCGCTGAAGGCCCATTCCCTCACCCCGGCCCTTGACCAGATCGCGCCGCTGCTCGGCGAACACACCGCCGTCGTCACCATGCAGAACGGCGTGCCGTGGTGGTATTTCCACGGCGTCGGCGGGCCGCTCGAAGGCACAAGGCTGAGCGCGGTCGATCCCGGCGGCGCGATCTGGCAGCGGATCGGACCGGAGCGCGTCATCGGCTCGGTCGTCTATCCCGCCGTCGAGGTCGATGCGCCAGGCCTCATCCGCCATGTCGAGGGCAAGCGCTTCTCGCTCGGCGAGCCCTCCGGCGAGCGCAGCGAACGGGTCACGCTTCTGGCCGAGGAGATGGTCAAGGCCGGCTTGCAGGTGCCGGTGCGCGACGATATCCGCAGCGAAATCTGGGTGAAGTTGTGGGGCAATCTCTCCTTCAACCCGATCTCGGCGCTGACCGGCAGCACGCTGGCCGCGATCGTTGCCGACGAGGGCACCCGCACGCTTGCCCGCAGCATGATGCTGGAGGCGCAGGCGATCGGCGAAAGCCTCGGCGTGCGTTTTCCCATAGCGGTCGACCGGCGCATCAAGGGCGCCGGCGATGTCGGCGAACACAAGACCTCGATGCTGCAGGACCTGGAGCGCGGCCGGCCGATGGAGATCGACGCGCTGGTGAGCGCGGTGCAGGAACTTGGCCGCCTGACGGACAAGCCGACGCCGACCATCGATGCCGTGCTGGCGCTGGTGCGGCGGCTGGCGGTGGAGCGCGGGTGTTATGGGTGACTGGAGTTAGCAGCATGCTGAACGCCATTCACCACGTCGCGCTGATCTGCACCGACTACGATCGGTCGCGACGGTTCTACGTCGACCTCCTCGGCCTCGATCTGATCCGGGAAGTCTATCGGGAGGAGCGGCAGTCATGGAAGGCGGATTTGCGGATCGGATCGGCCCAACTGGAATTGTTCTCCTTCCCTGCACCGGCGATGCGGCCGTCCCATCCAGAGGCGACAGGCCTGAGGCATCTGGCGTTTGCGGTGCCTAATCTTGATACCGTAATTATGCGCCTGGAAGCCTCAGGCGTTGCCGTTGAGCCAATCCGGATCGACCCATATACAGACCAACGGTTTACCTTTTTCAGAGACCCGGATGGATTGCCGCTGGAACTCTACGAAGCCCCTAGCGCAATTCTAGGAAAACTGTGAAGCGGTTTTCCGTCTAGAATTGCGTCAAAACAAAGAGTTAGAGCAGTTCGCCGTTTCTGTGAAACGGTGAACTGCTCTAAGGAACGGTTCGCTTTCACGACGGGCGCTGTGTACTGACGGTCTCGGTATCGGCGGACCGCGAATCTGTGCTAAGCGCCCAACCAACCAAAGGACGAGACCAATGAGCGAACTGACCGTGGCCGAGGCGACCGAGAGCATTTATGCCTCGCTCCGGGCGGACAATGCCGACATCGACGCACATATCGCGACGCTTAAGGCGGCGCTGACACGAGAGGGGATGAAACAGGCGGTGTTCGATCCGACCAAACTGGCGCAGAACAACCGCTCGGGCCGCAAGTTGATGCAGGCTTATTTTCGGCAGCGCGGCGTGAGCGTGAGGTTTTCGGACCAGTAAAACCGCGCGGGCGATCTCAGCGGCACCGTTGGGAGGTCTCGGTCAGTCCGTCGCCATCTGGACGTCGGGACTGCGCCGCATGTCGGTCGCTCGAAATAATGACTTGTCCCGGATCGCGGAGGGGGATGTGACATGGTGGATTTCGACCGGATCGACAAGCTGATCGCAGCGGTGCCCCCCGCCTTGGCGCTTCGCGCCGGATTGGACCTTGGCATCTTCACCCGGCTCGGTGAAAGTGCTGTGACTGCTGACAGCCTCGGGGCGGCGCTCCAAGTCGAACCCGATCGTCTGTCGCGGCTCCTCTACGCGCTCGCCAGCATCGGTCTCCTCGAAGTCGACGATGGTCAATTTCGCAACGGAGCCGAAGCGTCGGAGTTCCTCGACGCGTCCAAGCCGACCTATCGCGGCGGTGATCATGCGCTGCTGCGCGAGCTCTGGGGAGCCGACCTTTTGACCGCGGAGTCGCTGCGACAGAACCGGCCGGCCGCGCTGCACGACTTTTCCAATGCGGGACCTGAGTCCGCGGCGGCCTTCAGCCGCATGCTCGCGCCGGGCGGGGTGATTTTCGGCCGAAATCTGGCCCGGGAGATGGACCTCTCGGCGGTCGGCTCGGTGATCGACATCGGCGGAGGCGCCGGGACCATACTGGTTGGGCTTCGCGAGCGGTGGCCGCACATTGCGGCGACACTGATGGAACTCCCAACGGTCGCAGCGGTCGCGCCAGCTATCCTATCGGAATACGGTGCCGACGACGTGGTTGTCGAAGAGGGGGACATAACCGTCGCGCCATCGGTCGGTCGGCACGATCTGGCGATCCTGAAGGCCGTCGTCCAGGTGCTTCCGCGGGACCAGGCGCGCAATTCGATCCTGAACGCGGCGCGTTGCCTCACACAAGGCGGCGAGATTGCAATTGCTGGGTGGGGTGTCGTCGATGACGACCGTCTCGGCCCGCCTGAGGGTGTCTTTTTGAATCTCACCTTCTTGAACCTCTATCGCCATGGCGAATCGTACACGGAAGGTCAGTATCGTGCGTGGATGACCGAGGCTGGATTCAGGGATATCTCCAGGTCGCGCCTGACGGACGGCTGCACGTTGTTCCGTGGACGCCTCCCGGGCTGACTCAATAACAGCGATCTGCCGCCGCAAGTGCTTCGGCACGGTGAGCTTCGTCCAGTGCGCCAATCCGCCGGACCGACGCATAGAACCTGACATAGTCGCCCGAACACAAGTCGAACAGGCGGAGAAACGCGGTCACCCGATCGCTATAGACGGAAGTCGCGGCGAGCTTTGCATTGTTGATTGGGGACGCGAACCAGGCATCGTATCCCCGGTATCGGCCCCAGCGCCTGTCGCGCCTGTGTCGGTAGCGCATCCGCAGCCGTTCAATCGCGGCCGTCTTTGCGGCCAGCTTTTGCTCCGAGGTGCCGGCGTTGGAATAGACTTGCGCCAACTCGTCCTGGGTCCGCGACACCAGCGCGAGAAATTCAGCCTTGCGTCTCCGGGCGGCTTCGTAACGGCGCAATGCGGCGGTATCGCCAGCCGCGCGCAGCCATTTTCTCACGCCGGTCGTTTCAACGGCGACAGCGAACGACTCGTTGAATGCGGAATCGTCGTGCACGTAGACGCGCTGGTGGGCCAGTTCATGGAAAATCAGCCCTGCAAGATAGGTTTTATCCTCGCTGAACATCGTGCTTAGCAGCGGGTCACTTGACCAGCCAAGCGTGGAATATGCAGTGATGCCCGTCACATAGACGTCCATGCCCTGTCCTTGAAGTTCGACAGCGGTTTCAGCCGCGGACTTCCTGGAGAAATATCCCCGGTAGGGAACGCAGCCGAAAACAGGAAAACACCATGTTCGCGGCGTCAGCGAAAATGCCGGCGCGGCGAAGACGGCCCATGTCACCGAATCCCGACCAATGTCGACATAGCTGCGGTAGCTGTTGTTGTCGGGCAGCGCCAGTTCATCCGTTGCGAACTGTCGTATGGCGCTCGCCGATGCCATTCGGGCGCGCAATGCCTTCGGCGTCGAAGGATCCTCGATCAGCTTTCCGACATCCTGGCGCGCCGTCATGATCCGCAGATGACCCTTCACGGACTGCGCGTAGTAGGAAACACTGGTGCAGCCGGTCACGCCGGACAGCACGGTCATAACCGCAACCAATCGAAAGAATGCGCGCATCACGATTTGCCCACAGCAGTGCTCCACCGTACCGATCGGACTGTTGTCGCGATTGCCCCCCAGGTCCCAAGCAGTCGCATCGATTTGATCGAGGTCTATAGCTTTCTAAAGAATCCGGACAGAATATTCGGACCTGCTTCACCGGGCCGCAGTCTGATCCCATCCTCGAAGCAGTTCAGCGTCACGCATTCGAAGCCGCTGTGTGCGAGGAGTGCCACCAGCGAGTCACGGTCGAAGTGGTGGAGGTGCTCGTCGGGAAGACGCATACGCCACGTCCGGAACCACGCGTCGCCGTCGGCGCCGAGTTCGCGCCAGCGGCAATAAGGGACGGCGACGGCAAGGTAGCGGGCCTTAAGCCGGGCGAGGAACCCCAAATCCGGGATGTGCTCAAGCACGTCGAACATGGCGACGAGATCCCACGAGCTGGCGAGCGCCTCGTCCCAATCGACGAAGCGGACGCCCTTGGGCAGCGGAAACCTGGTTATGTCGCAGCCGGCGCAGTCGGCGACCCCGGCTATTTTCGCGGCTTCGATGAATGTCCCGGTGCCATATCCGATCTCCAGCACGGACCGAGGAACCTCGCCGGTTATTCCCAGCATCCAGCCGAGTCGCTGATATCCGAGCTTGATAGTCCGGTCACTCAAGTCCTCGTAATAGGAAATGTATTGCTTGTCGTATTTGATCGGTTTGGAGTCGACCTGGTGGATCACGCCAAACCCGTCCACCGCGTAGTTGTCCAACATTGGCGTGCGGCCTCCGGATTCCGAACTCCTTACATGGCACAGCTAAACGCAACCGGGCAATCGAGCGGTTCAGGTATTCGGGCGCTAGCTTGAACTGATCAGTCCCTGCCCGCCCGCTTGAAAACCCGCGCATAAAATTCGCCGACGATGCCGCGCCGGAAGACGAGCACGCACACCATGAAGATGAGGCCGGTGGCGATGGTCACCGGAAAGCCGGAGGTGGCAAGCGTGTTTTCCAGCCCGATGACCAGGCTGGCGCCGATGATCGGCCCGACCATCGTACCGATGCCGCCGAGAAGCGTCATCAGGATCACCTCGCCCGACATCTGCCAGGTGACGTCGGTGAGCGTGGCGAACTGGAAGACGATCGCCTTGAGCGAGCCGGCCAGCCCGGCCAACGCCGCCGACATGACGAAAGCGCCCAGCTTGTAGTTGGCGACGGAATAGCCCAGCGAAATGGCGCGGTTCTCGTTTTCGCGGATCGAGCGCAGGATCATGCCGAACGGCGAATTGACGATGCGCCAGATGGCGAAGACGCCGATCAGGAACACCGCCAACACGAAATAATATATGTTCAGCGACACGTTCAGGTCGAGGACGCCAAGCAGCATGCCGCGCGGCACGCCCTGAATGCCGTCCTCGCCTTGCGTGAAGGGCGCCTGTACGCAGAAGAAGAAAAACATCTGCGACAGCGCCAGAGTGATCATGGCGAAATAGATGCCTTGCCGGCGAATGGCGAAAAAGCCCATGACTAGGCCGAGCAGGGCCGCACCCGCCATGCCGAGCAGGATGCCGGCCTCCGGCGGCCAGCCCCAGACCTTGACGGCATGCGCGGTGAAATAGGCGGCGCCGCCGAAGAAGGTGGCGTGGCCGAACGACAGCAGCCCGGTATAGCCAAGCAGGAGATTGAACGCGCAGGCAAACAGCGCGAAGCACAGCATCTTCATCAGGAAGATCGGATAGACCAGGAAAGGCGCCACCAGCAGCGCCAGGATGCCGAGCCCGACCAGTGTCCATTCAAGCCGTGCCGAGGTTTTGGCCGATGCCTCGCGAAGCGTCAGTTCCGACATGTCAGATGTCCCTTCCGACATGTCAGGCGTCCCTTCCGAACAGGCCGGCGGGCCGAACCAGAAGCACGATGGCCATGATGACGAAGACCACGAGGTTGGAGGCCTCGGGGTAGAAGACCTTGGTCAGGCCTTCGGCAAGGCCAAGCATATAGCCGGTGACGATCGCGCCGAGGATCGATCCCATGCCGCCGACCACGACGACCGCGAAGACGACGATGATGAGATCCGATCCCATAAGCGGGCTCACCTGGTAGATCGGTGCCGCCAGAATTCCGGCAAGCCCGGCCAGCGCGGAGCCCAGACCATAGGTCAGGGTCAGCAGCAACGGCACGTTGACGCCGAAAGCCTGGACGAGACGGGGATTCTCCGTTGCCGCGCGCAAATAGGACCCCAGCCTGGTCTTCTCGATCAGTGCCCAGGTGCCGAAGCAGACGATCAGCGAGGCGACCACGACCCAGCCGCGATAGTTGGGCAGGAACATGAAGCCGAGATTGGTGCCTCCGGCAAGCAGCGGCGGCACGGCGTAGGGGTTTCCCGAGACGCCGTAATAGTAGCGGAAGATGCCTTCGAGCACGAGCGCGAGGCCGAAGGTGAAGAGCAGGCCGTAGAGCGGATCGAGATCGTACAGCCTCGACAGCGCCAAGCGCTCGATCACGATGCCGAAGACACCGACGATCAGCGGCGCAAGGATCAGTGCCGGCCAGTAACCGATGCCGAGATGGGTGAGAAGCAGATAGCCGACGAAGGCGCCGAGCATATACTGGGCGCCATGAGCGAAATTGATGACGCGCAGCAAGCCGAATATGACGGCCAGCCCGA
The DNA here is from genome assembly GCF_020164875.1 of Mesorhizobium sp. CO1-1-8. Lineage (NCBI taxonomy): Bacteria > Pseudomonadati > Pseudomonadota > Alphaproteobacteria > Hyphomicrobiales > Phyllobacteriaceae > Mesorhizobium > Mesorhizobium sp. CO1-1-8. Next base: position 132,045 of record NZ_JAIUGZ010000004.1, read on the forward strand.
GGCTCAGCATGGCGTAGAACGAGCCGTTGATCAGGCCGACCAGCAACTGGCCGAGGAATGCCTGCACGGGGATGCCGAAGATCATCGTCATGGCGCCATTATACACCCAGGACTTCGTGGAGCTGCGTCATGCGGTCCGGCAGTTCACCGACCGGAAACCCTGCCACCACCTTGCCGTGCTCCATCAGATAGAAACGATCGGCGACACGGCTGGCGAAGCGGAAGTTCTGCTCGACCAGCAGGATCGTCATGCCGCGCGTTTTCAACGTCGCCAGCAACGCGCCGATGCGCTGTACGATGACGGGAGCGAGACCCTCCGTCGGCTCATCGAGAAGCAGCATTTTCACGCCGGTTCGCAGCATGCGTGCGATCGCCAGCATCTGCTGTTCGCCGCCCGATAGCCTCGTGCCGGGGCTGTTGCGGCGCTCCTTCAGATTGGGGAAGAGATCGAATATCTCCTCGACGCTCATGCCGCCCTCGGCGACGACCGGCGGCAGCACCAGATTCTCGTCGACGGTCAGCGTCGCGAAGATGCCGCGTTCCTCCGGCACGAAGCCGATGCCTTGATGGGCGGTGCGGTGCAGCGGCAGCCGCATCAGGTCCTTGCCGTCGAAGGCGATTCGGCCGGTCCGCTTGCGGATCAGCCCCATGATGGCGCGCAGCGTCGTCGTCTTGCCGACGCCGTTGCGGCCGAGCAGCGTGACCGTCTCGCCGGAAAACACTTCCAGATCGACACCGTGCAGCGCATGGCCCTCGCCATACCAGGCGTTGAGGCCGCTGACGGCAAGGAGAGGTGCGGCACTAGTCATCGGCGGTGCCCATATAGGCGATCTTGACGCGCTCGTCGCGGCTGACCGTGGCGTAGTCGCCGGCGGCCAGCACCTCGCCGCGCTGCATGACCGTTATCCAGTCGCAAAGGTCGGCCACCACGGTCAGATTGTGCTCGACCATCAGCACGGCGCGATCCCTGGCCACCGAACGGATCAGGTCGGAAACGGTGGCCACATCCTCATGCCCCATGCCGGCCATCGGCTCGTCCAGCAGCAGCACTTTCGGATCGAGCGCCAGGGTCGTGGCGATCTCGAGCACGCGTTTCCTGCCATAGGAAAGGTCGCCGGCGAGCCTGTTCCTGGCGTCGTCGAGACCGACCGAGCGCAGCAATTCCTCGGCGCGCGGCGTCAGCCGGTCGAGCGCCGCCAGCGAGCGCCAGAACTGAACGCTGAGCCCGCCCGGCCGCTGCAGCGCGACGCGGACATTGTCGAGCACGCTGAGGTGCGGAAAAATCGCCGATATCTGGAACGAGCGCACCAGGCCCATCCGCGCGACCCTGGCCGGCGACGTGCGGGTGATGTCGTGGCCAAGCAGCTCGATCCTGCCGCCGGTTGGCGCCAGGAACTTGGTGAGCAGGTTGAAGACCGTCGTCTTGCCGGCGCCGTTGGGTCCGATCAGGGCATGGATGTTGCCATGGCGGACATCCAGATCCACGTTTTTCACGGCGATGAAGCCGGCAAAGTCACGCCGCAACCCGCGGGCGGAAAGCACCACAGGCGGCTCGTTCGCGCTCAGGTCAGTCGGCGCCATCGGCCGCGCCGATCACTGGCCGGCCGTCGGACAGCCGCTTTCCTTTTCGCTGAGGAAGGCCTCTTTGCCTGGAATGGTGGCGAGGTATTTGTAGTAGTCCCAATCCTTGGTGCTCTCGGCTGGCGACTTGACCTGATAGAGATACATGTCGTGGACCATGTTGCCGTCCGCCTGCACCTTGCCGTTGGTTATCACCGCGTCGTCCACAGGCATCGAATGCAGTTGCTTGGCGACGGCTTCGGTCTCGTCCGTGCCGGCCTTGTCGATCGCCTTCAAATACTGCGTCACCGCCGAATAGGTCGCGGCCTGGATCATGTTCGGCATGCGGTTGGTGCGCTTGAAAAAGCGCTGCCCGAATTCGCGGCTCTTGTCATCGCGATCCCAGTAATAGCCTTCGGTCAGCACGACGCCCTGCGCCGCTTGAAGGCCAAGCCCATGCACCTCGGCCAGCGTGAACAGGAGTGCGGCAAGACGCTGACCGCCCTGCACGATGCCGAATTCGGCCGCCTGCTTGATCGAGTTGGAGGTATCGAGGCCGGCATTGGCCAGGCCGATGACCTTGGCGCCCGACGATTGCGCCTGCAGCAGGAAGGACGAATAATCGGTCGACCCGAGGGGATAACGCACCTCGCCCAGCACCTTGCCGCCATGGCTCTCGACGAACTTGGTGGTCTGCTCTTTCAGCGAATAGCCGAATGCATAGTCGACGGTGACGAAGAACCAGCTGTCTCCGCCCTGCTGCACGAGAGAGCCGCCGGTGCCCACCGCTTGCGAATGTGTGTCATAGGCCCAGTGGAAGCCATAGGGCGAGCATTGTTTGCCGGTCAGCTCCGTGGTCGCCGCGCCGGTGACGATGTCGATCTTCTTCTTTTCCTTGGAAATCCCCTGGACGGCGAGCGCCACCGAAGAGGTGGTCAGTTCCATGATGGCATCGACCTGCTCGGTGTCATACCACTGCCGGGCGATGTTGGAGGCGATATCCGGCTTGTTCTGGTGGTCGGCATTGATGATTTCTATCGGTGCTCCCTGCACCTTGCCGCCGAAATCCTCGACCGCCATCTTGGCCGCCTCGACCGACCACTTGCCGCCGAAATCGGCATAGACGCCCGACTGGTCGTTGAGGATGCCGATCTTGACCTTGCCGTCGGAAATTTCGGCGGCCGAGGCAGGAAATGCGGATGCGACGAGAAGTGCGGCAGAAACGAAATGGCTTACCTTCATGGTTGACTTCCTCCCATTACGATGAATCCGGCCGCCCCCTACGATCGATCATCTGCAATGGTATTGAACATGAGGAAGAAGGGGACATAGGGCAAGAGGCCGTCCCGGATTTCGTGATCGAAGCGATGCGCTTTGGGGACAGAACGCCGGCCTTGGGCCCGAGATAGAAACACAAACACGTGAACCGCGACCTGCGGCAGTACTTGCCTCAGCCCTCGGCGGCGACGAGGTGGCCGTTGCCGACATCCCTCAGCGCCAGTTTCAACGGCGCCTCGCCGATCCTGCGGGTGGCGCTCGGGATTTCCTGGTCGAGGCGGGCGAAGCGGCTTCTGCGCTTGCCCGGATCGGGCACCGGCACGGCTTCGATCAACCGTCTGGTGTAGGGATGACGCGGGTTGGAAAAGACCTGGTCGCGCGTGCCCATTTCGACGATCTGGCCGAGATACATGACGGCGACGCGGTCGGAGATGTTCTCGACCACCGCCATGTCGTGTGAGATGAAGAGATAGGCGACGCCGAATTCGCGCTGCAGCTCCTTCAACAAATCGAGCACGCGCGCCTGCACCGAGACGTCGAGCGCCGAGACGCTTTCGTCGGCGATGATCAGCTTCGGCCGCAGCGCAAGGGCGCGTGCGATACAGACGCGCTGACGCTGGCCGCCGGAGAATTCATGCGGATAGAGTTCCATCTGATCGGCCGACAGGCCGACGCGCTCGAACAGCGCCGCCACGCGGGCGTGGCGCTCTTCCTTCGAGGCGATGCCATGGATCAGCAGCGGCTCGGCGACGAGGTCGCCGACGCGCATGCGAGGGTCCAATGAGGCGTAGGGGTCCTGAAAGATCATCTGCACGTCGCGGCGCACCGCCTTGCGTTCGTCGCGGCCGAGTCCCGACAGATTGCGCCCGCCAATGGCGATGTCGCCGCTGTAAGGCACCAGTCCTGCCAGCGCCTTGGCGGTGGTCGACTTGCCACAGCCGGATTCGCCGACCAGCGCCAGCGTCTCGTTGGGCGCTATCGAAAAGCTGACGCCTTCGACGGCGTGAACGCGACGGGTGACCCGTCCGAAGAAACCGCCATGCAGGTCGAAGCGGACATGCAGATCCTTGACCTCGGCGACATTGGCCGCCGGCGCCGCCGCCTCGGCATCCCTGGATTGCTGACGGCCGACGCCGCTGCCGATGCGCGGTACCGCGGCCAGCAGCTCGCGCGTGTAGTCGGCTTGCGGCCTGGCAAAAATGTCAGCGGTTTTTCCCTCTTCGACCATGCGGCCATGCCGCATGATGATGACCCGGTCGGCCATTTCGGCGACCACGCCCATATCGTGGGTGATCAGGATGACGCTGGTGCCATGCTGACGCTGCAGGTCGCGCAGCAGCTCCAGCACTTCGCCTTGCACGGTGACATCGAGCGCCGTTGTCGGCTCGTCGGCGATCAGCACATCCGGCTCGAGCGCCAGCGCCATGGCGATCATCACCCGCTGGCGCATGCCGCCGGAGAGCTCGTGCGGAAACTGCTTTAGCCGGCTTTCGGCTTCCGAAATGCGCACCGCCTTCAACGCCTCGATGGCGCGCTGACGGGTCTCGCTTTGTGACAGGCTGGTATGCGCCTCGATGGATTCGGTCAGCTGCCGGCCGATCGACAGCACCGGGTTAAGCGATGTCATCGGCTCCTGGAAGATCATGGCGATGCGGTCGCCGCGGATGCGACGCATCCGGTGCTCGTCCAGAGCCGTCAGATCTGTATCGCCGAGATGGACCTTGCCGGATGAAATCCGGGCGGCAGGCTGCGGCAGAAGCTGCATGATCGCCAGCGCGGTCATCGATTTGCCGGAGCCGGATTCGCCGGCGATGCAGAGCGTCTCACCGCGCGCCAGCGTCAGCGACAGGTCGGAGACGACCTCGCGCTCGCCATCCTCGCCGCGCACGCTGACGGAGAGGTTGGCGATATCGAGGATCGGTTTGGGGGTTGAGGTCATTGCAAAGGCAGAGCTCTGAGAGGTTTATTCCGGCACGCCCCCCTCTGTCCTGCCGGACAGAGGGGGGCGTCTTGGCGCCAAGCTCTCATTCAAACACGCAGCGCGGAAAGTAGAACGACACCACCCAGTTCGGCATGTCGACGATCTCGCTGATGCGGAGATCGCCGCACACCGAGGCCAGCATGTAGGCTTCGACCGGATCAATCTTGTAACGGCCGGCGAGCAGGTCGACCATCTGCGCGACCGCCTCCCTGGCGCCCGCCATCAGGTCCGGACCGATGCCGGTCGTCACCTCATAGCCCTTGGCGTCGAGATGGCGCGTCACCGGGCCCGGCGTGGTGAAGCGCGGTGTCTTCAACCTGGCATCCTTGACCAGGTCGAGCTTGAGCACGACGTCCATCGGGCTTTCGATCGCCGTGCCGCACACCTCGCCGTCACCCTGTGCGGCATGCGTATCGCCGACCGAGAACAGCGCGCCCGCCACTTCCACCGGCAGATAGAGCGTGGTGCCGGCGGCGAGATCGCGGATATCGAGATTGCCGCCGACGCGCCTTGGCGGCACCACCGAGTGGTGGCCCTTTTCCGCCAGCGCGTTGCCGATGGTGCCGGCGAAGGGTTTCAACGGCACACGCGCATTTTTGCCGAACAGCGCCGGCTCGAGCGAGACGGCGTCGTATTTCCAGATGTTCAGCGCCGGCTCCTTGAAGTCGTCGGCGAGCAGCCCAAAGCCCGGAATGTTGGCCGTCCAGCCGAAGCCGGACGGTTTGAACATCTCGATCGTCACCTTCAGCGCGTCACCCGGCTCGGCGCCCTCGACGAAGATCGGCCCGGTCACCGGATTGACGGTGGCGAAGTCGAGCTTGGCGACGTCGGCGACCGTGCTGTCGGCCTGCAACTGGCCACCGGAGGAATCGAGGCACTGGAACTCGATGGTCGAGCCGGGCGCCACCCGCTCGGCCGGGGCAAACGAATTGTCCCAGCCGAAATGATGTTGGCGCCCGTGGATGGTATAGTCGCAGTTATTGCACATCTTTTACGTACACATTGTCATAGTTGATCGGGATATGAACCGGGTCGACATAGAGGTTGTCGGCGCCGCCCATGCGCGCCGATTTCATGGTGAAGCGCTGCTCGTTGAAGACCGGAGCCCATGGCGCGTCTTCCATCACCTTGTCGTAGATGGCGCTCCACATCTTGTCGCGTTCGCCTGATTTGGCAGGGTCGACCACCGAGTCGGCCTCGGCCGCCTTGGCGTCGAGATCCTTGTTGCAATACCACGACCAGTTCCAGCCGCCCGGCACCGCACCGGCGCAGCCGAGGATCGGGCCGTAGAAGTTCGACGGATCCGGGAAGTCGGCGATCCAGGCCATGCCGCCGGACCAGATCATCGGTGCGCCGGCCTTGTCGCCGCCTGCGGCAATCACATTGGCCTGCGCCAGCGACTGGATGCTGGCCTTGATGCCGATGGCCGCCAGATCCTGCTGAATGGCCTGGGCGATGCGCGGGTTGGGATCGGTGTTCATGGCAAACAATTGCGTGTCGAAGCCATCGGGATGGCCAGCTTCGGCAAGCAGCGCCTTGGCCTTGGCGACGTCGTAGGGGTAGCCCTTGTATTCCTTGTCGTAGCCCGGCATCGACGGCGGCAGCGGCTGGTTGGCCGGCACGGCGCGGCCATTGATGATCTGGATGATGCGCGCCTTGTTGAGCGCCATGTTGACCGCCTGGCGCACCTTCACATTGTCGAACGGCGCCATGGTGGTGTTCATGGTGACATAGCCGGTGTGCAGTTGGCCGCCTTCGACGACGCGCGCCTTCTGCTCGGGATCGGCCATCACCTCCTGGAATTTTGCCGGCGGAATGCCGTCGCCGGGCACATCGATCTCGCCCTTCTGCAGGCGCAGCAGCGCAACGATCGGCTCCTGGCCGATCTCGAAGGTGATCTTGTCCAGATGCGGCAGGCCCTTGTGCCAATAGTCCGCATTGCGCTCGAAGACGATGCGCTGGCCGAGCGTCCACTCGGCAAGCTTGAAGGCGCCGGTGCCGACCGGATGCTTGCCGAAATCGGCGCCGTATTTCTCGACCTCTTCCTTCGGCACGACATGGGCGAAGTTGATGGCCATGACATGCAGGAAGGTGGCGTCGGGGCGGGTCAACTCGAACTTGACCGTGTAGGGGTCGACGACGGTGACGCCGGAGAGGCTCTCGGCCTTGCCGGCGGCGACATCGTCATAGCCTTTGATCGAGCCGAAAAAGCCGGCGCCGGGGCTCTGCGTCTTCGGATTGGTGACGCGGTCGAGCGAATATTTCACGTCGTCGGCGGTCATTTCGCGGCCATTGTGGAATTTCACGCCATGGCGCAGCTTGAAGGTGAAGGTCTTGCCGTCGGGCGAAATCTCGTAGCTCTCGGCGAGGTCGGGTTTCAAATTGGTGGTGCCCGGCTCGTAGTCCATCAGCCCGTCGAACAGGCTCTTGATCATCGACCAGTTCTGCCAGTCATAGCCGATCGCCGGATCGAGCGTGGCGACGTCGTCCTTGTAGGTGATGGTGATGGCGCCGCCCTGCTTGGCGTTCGGATCGACGGCGTCCTCGGCGCGAACACTTGTCGTGCCGAGCATCAGCGCCAGCGCCGATGCCGCTACCGTGGATGCGAGAAACTTTTTCATTTTTATGTTCCCTTTCTCTGTTTGGTTTTTCATTTCATCTGAGCTTGATGCGGGGGTCGATGAAGGGTGCGATGATGTCGGCCAACAGATTGCCGAGTACGATGGCGAAGGCCGACACCAGCGTGACACCCATGATGATCGGAATGTCGACGCGCTGGATGGCCTGCCAGGCGAGCTGGCCGATGCCGGGCCAGCCGAACACGCTTTCGACGACGACGATGCCGCCCATGAAGATGCCGATGTCGATGCCGATCATGGCGATGACCGGCAGGATGGCGTTGGGCAAAGCGTGGCGGAAGAGGATCGTGCCGCGTGCCAGGCCCTTGGCACGGGCGGTGCGGACATAGTCCTGGCGCAGCACGTCGATCATCGATGAGCGCATCATGCGGGCGTACCAGCCGGCGCCGAGGATGCCCATGGTCAGCGACGGCAGCACCAGATGCCGCCAGGTGCCGTAGCCGCCGATCGGGAACCAGCTGAGCCGCACGGCAAAGACGTAGAGCAGCAAAAGACCGACAACGAATTGCGGCGCCGAGACGCCGACGAAGGAGGCGACCATCAGCGTCTGGTCAGTGGCGGTGCCGCGCCTGACGGCGGCGATCAGGCCCATGCTGAGGCCGAGCAACAGCTCGCACAGGATGGCGCCGACCATCAGCAACAGGCTGGCCGGCAGCCGCGAGACGATCAGCTCGGTGACCTCGGAACGCTGGATGTAGGAGCGGCCGAGATCGCCGCTGACGAGCTTTGTGAGATAGCGCCAGTACTGGACGATGAAGGGTTGGTCGAGGCCGAGCTGCTGGCGGATATTCTCGACCGTCTGCGGCGTGGCACTGCGACCGGCGATCTGGCGCACCGGATCGGCCGGCAGGAGATAGAGCAGCGCAAACGTGATCAGCGAGACGCCGAGCAGGATCAGCAGCGACTGGATCAGCCGACGGCCGAGATAGGCGATCATGCCCGGCCCCTTTGCGTCGGATCGAGGATGTCGCGCAGCGCGTCGCCGATCAGGTTGAAGGCCAGCGCCAGCGCCAGGATCGCCGCACCGGGGAAGAACACCAGCCAGGGTGCCGCCTGGAAATAGGTCTGGTTCTCGAAGATGATGTTGCCCCACGACGCCGTCGGCGGCTGCACACCGATGCCGAGGAAGCTGAGCGTTGCTTCGAGCAGCACGGTGGTCGAAATACCGAGCGTACCCCAGACGATGATGGTCGGCAGCAGATGCGGCAGGATGTGACGAAACAGGATGCGCGGTGCACTCGCCCCGATGGTGCGTTCGGCGTCGATGAACTCACGCTCGGCGAGCGATGAGGTCTCGGTGTAGATGACGCGCGCGGTCTGCACCCAGTTGACCAGGGCGATGACCATGGCGACGATCCACAGGCTGGGCTCGAACACGGCCGCCAGGCAAATGGCGAGCAGCAGCGCTGGAAACGCCATCATCAGGTCGGTGAATCGCATCAGCGCGCTGCCGATCCAACCGCGGAAATAGCCTGCGGTGACGCCGACCAAAGTGCCGATGAACAGCGCCACGCCATTGGCGACGATGCCGATGATCAGCGAGGTGCGGGCGCCGTAGAGGATACGGGTCAACAGGTCGCGGCCGAGCAGGTCGGTGCCAAGCCAGAATTTTGCATCCGGCGGCAAGGGCGAGCCCTCGATGGTCAGGCCGTCGAACATCTGCTCGTTGGGATCATAGCCGGTCAGCCACGGCGCCAGCACGGCGCCGGCAATGACAATGGCGACGATGACCAGCCCAAGCAGCGCCAGACGGCGCCTGACCAGCCGGCGCCAGACGCCGGCGCGCGGCTTGACCGGCATGCGCCCGGCAGCCGGGAGGTCAGGCGCGATGGGACTGGTCATCGCCGCCTTCTTCTTCCGTCATTGCCACGATCCGGCGCGCGGCATCCTCGACGCTGATCTGCCAGCTCATCGCCAGCGAGCGAAGCTGCGCATAGGCGCGGCCGTCATCGGTGCCTTTCGCGAGTGCCGTTACCGCGCGCACGATGGTCTGGCGCTCGGCGACGCGCTGGCGAAGCGAGGCAATCTCGCTGGCCAGATGCTTGCGCGCCTCGAAACTTTGCCTTGCGATCAGCAGTGCGCTGTAGACGCCGGCATTGCCGACCGGCTTCAGCAACTGGGCGTCGGCCTTGTGCGACAGCGCCCATTCGATGCGGCCCGGCGCCTCGGAACCGATCAGCGCCACCAGCGGCATCGGCGCTTCGCCGGGCTTCCACGGGAATTGCTCGTCAAAGCCGAGATCGGCGTCGAAGAAGACGAAATCGGCGGCCAGCGCCTCGGGCGGCAGTTCCGGCCAGCAGTCCAGCGCAATCAGGCCGATGGCCGACAATTGCCTGGTGATCGCCTGCACCGTCGGATGCGGGCGATGCAGGATAAACGCCCTGGCGCCGCCGAGGTTGGGAATGCGTGGGGCTCTCGTCACGACACCACCCTCAGGCGCGGGCGGCCGAATGTTTTCGCAGGATCGTAGCGCGACAAATACGGATCCGGCGCTACCTCGTCTTCGCGGCTGACGACCTCGAAGAAGCCGTCCGCGATGCGCCCGATGATCACCGGCAATGTCGCGTGCTGCGAGTGCGCGTCGATGGCGATCGGCCCCAGCCGGGTGGAGAAACGCCGTTCGGCGAAGGCTTTGGAAAACTCCGCCGGACCGGCATCGGCATCGCGTGAGAGCACGTCGGCCATCACTTGCACGGAGGCATAGGCGGAGGCCTCGAAGGACGAGGCGAAGGCGGCCGGCCGCGGCGCGAAATACGGCCCGACCGACAGATGTCCCTTGCCGGATTCACCGATCGCCGGCAGTTCGCCTTCGGTGAGGTTGCAGGAGATGACGGGGCAAGTCTCGGGACTGAAGGCGGCATCTTCGTGACCTAGGTCGCGATGGGCCGCCAGGAAGGCGTAGGACGAGGTGCCGATCAGATTGTTGAGGATGAAGTTCGGCCGCGTGGCGCGGATCTCCGCGATCAGCCGCGACACATCGGTCTCGCCGATGCGCAGATAGCGTTCGCCCAGCACCTTGCCGCCGGCATCCGCGATCAGGTCGCGCGCGACGCGGTTCATCTCCCAGCCCCAGATATAGTTCGAGCCGAGCAGGAAGCCGTTGGCGCCGAAGCGCGGCACGACATGCGCCATCAGCGGCACCAGATGCTGGTTGGGGCAGGCGTGCATGTAGACGACGTGCTCGTTGGCCTCGAAGCCCTCATAGGGGCAGGCGTACCAGAGCATGCCCCCGGCTTTCTCCAGAACCGGAATGGTTTCCTTGCGGCTCCACGAGGTGACGCAGCCGACGACATGGCGCGCGCTGCTGGTCCTGAAAATATCCTCGCACAGTGTTGCGTAGCGGTCCGCATTGCTTTGCGGATCGCGCTCGACCGGCACCAGTTCGATGCCTGAGCTGCGATCGGCGTTGATGTCGGCGATGGCGCGCATGGCGCCGATGCGGCACGCATCGGAGACGAGCTGATAGCTCCCCGAGCGGGAATACAGGATGCCGATCTCGATGCGCCGTTTCAAACAGATCCCCAAAATGACAATGCCTCGCAGCCAGCACCGGAAGGGCGAGGCATACGAGGCATTCTTGCCGCCCGGCGATCAGAGCCGGTATTTTGCGCTAGCGTATTCGGTCCGGCGGGTCAGTCAAGCCCTCAACGACATTTGCATGACCGCCATCGCCGTTTCGCTGCGGCGGCTATCTGGCCGCCGGCCTCCGACCGTGTTGGCGGGCATAGGTCACACAGGCGTCCACCGTGCTGACACAAAGCGCGTCGCGCCTGTTCGGCAGATTGTTGTCGCCGGCATAGGCAACTTCGGCGACGTGGCCGTCGACCATGCGAATCTGCGTGTCGCAATAGCCGCCGGGAGCGACATTGACGGAGCCGCCGACCGCCGGGATCGCGCCGACCGCCAAAGTCGGAACCACAATGCTGAGATTGCCGCGCTGGACGATGCGCTTGTAGGTCCAGATCTGGCCCGATCGGCCAGCGTCGGCGGTGGCGGTCGGAAACCCGGCGCACATTCGAACATCGGCTTCGCTGAGGCCGACCATCTCCTTGCGGGCAGCCGCCGCAGTGGGGTCAGGCTTGGCGATACGCGACGTATCGTCGGGAACGACGCAGGAAGACTGGATGCCGACGAAGAGAACAGGAAGGGCAAGCTTTCGAATGCAGGAAAATGTCATACCGATTATAGGATTTGCCCGATTGCCAATTTGCGTGGCGCCCCGCCGCTCCTTTTACCTAGTCAAACAGGCCAGGCCATCGGATCAACCCGTGCGGCTTCACGAAAAAGTGGCCATGGCCGCATCATGGCCGGCTGGGAAGCGGGCTCGCGCCGGGGGGCGGCCATCGGAAACCGGATGCGAGCCGCAACGGCCGCATCCTCCAGCGGGTGGATCAATGGCCCTGCAACTGTTTCCGCCGCCAGGCGGCGGGCGCTTCGCCGACCCGCGCGCGAAAGAACCGTGAAAAATACGCCGGGTCGTCAAAGCCGATTTCATAGGCGATGTCCTCGACCGTGCGCACGGTGAACAGCAGCAGCCGCTTGGCCTCCAGCAGCCGCCGTTCGCTGACGACCCGCTTGACGCCGGCGCCCAGCACCGTGCGGCTGGCCTTGTCGAGGAGATGCGGCGTGGTGGCCAGCGCCTCGACGTAGCGGTCGACCGGCCAGTTATCGCGGAAATGCGCATCGGCGACCCGACGCAGGCCGAGCGCCAGTGTGGCATCGGAAGACCCGGTGGCATCCTTTGTCTCGGGACTGAGGCGCGCGATGTGGGAGAGCGCGACGGCGATCAGCGCCGGCAGGACCCTGTCATTGCCGGCCTGCGCCTCGGCGTATTCGGCGGCGATCATCTCCAGCACCGCCGCCAATCTGGCCCACGCCGCGTGCCGCGGCAGGCCGTCGGCAAAGACCGGCCGGTCCAGCGGCAGCAGGCTGTGAGCCGCGATTGCCGCCAGGGCATCATCGGCGACCGAGACGACGATGGCGTCGGTGCCGGGGCCGATCGAGAAGCCGTGCACGATAGTGCTCGGCACGAAGCTGACGGCCGGCGCTGAAAAGTCCCAAGACCGGTCTTCAATGCGGTAGGTGCCGGAGCCGCCGGTCCAGTAAGTGATCTGGCCCATCTGCGGGTGCTTGTGCGCCGCGACCTGACCAAGATGGATGTTGCTGCGCGCAAGCACGGTCTCGACATGCAGGAAACCGACATCGAGCGGCCGAACCGGCTCGCCATAGACGAAGAAATCAGGGATGGAATTCTGGCTCATGTCGCCGGAAAAAGTCCAATCGGTTTTGCCGTTCCGTCCATAACCGATCTCTGGTCCAGGCGCTACGGTTGTTACCGAAAGTGGAGGAATATCATGCGATCGGAAGACTACCGCACTGATAAGGCACGCCCGTTCACCGGGGCCGAGTATCTGGAGAGCCTGCGCGACGGCCGCGAGGTCTACATCAATGGCGAACGGATCGCCGATGTCACCACGCATCCGGCGATGCGCAATTCGGCTCGCTCGCTGGCGCGGCTTTACGATGCGCTGCATGATCCGAAGCGACGCGATACGCTGACCTCGGTCACCGACACCGGTTCGGGCGGCTACACCCACAAATATTTCCGCGTCGCCAAATCCTCGGGCGAACTCGCCGCGCAGCAGACGGCGATCGCGGAGTGGTCGCGCATGTCCTATGGCTGGATGGGGCGCACCCCCGACTACAAGGCGGCGCTGATGAACACGCTCGGCGCCAACGCCGACTGGTACGGGCCGTTCAAGGACAATGCGCAGTCCTGGCACAAACGTGCGCAGGAAGCAGCACTGTTCATGAACCACGCCATCGTCAACCCGCCGATCGACCGCCACAAGCCGGCCGAACAGGTGAAGGACGTCTTCGTCCACATCACCAGGGAGACTGATGCCGGCATCTATGTCTCCGGCGCCAAGGTGGTGGCGACGTCATCGGCGCTGACCCATTACAATTTCCTGGCGCAGGGCTCAGCGACGGTCACCGAGGATCCGTCGCTGTCGGTGATGTTCATCGTGCCGATGAATGCGCCGGGGATAAAGATGTTCTGCCGCGTCTCCTACGAGCAGACGGCCAACACGGTGGCGGCACCCTTCGACTACCCCTTGTCGTCGCGCTTCGACGAGAACGACGCGATCCTGGTGCTCGACAATGTCTTCATCCCCTGGGAGGACGTGCTGGTGCTGCGCGACGCGCAAAAAATCCTGTCCTTCCATCCGGCGTCCGGCTTCATGCATGGCTACTGTTTCCAGGGCTGCACGCGTTTCGCCGTCAAGCTCGACTTTCTTGCCGGCCTGCTGGCCAAGGCGCTGCGCGCCACCGGCGGCGATGCCTTCCGCGGCAACCAGGCGGCACTTGGCGAGGTCATCGCGCTCAGGCACATGTTCTGGAGTTTTTCCGACGCCATGGCCTACAACCCGATCCCGTGGGCGAATGGCGCGGTACTGCCCAATCTGGAAGCCGCACTCGCCTACCGGACCTTCATGTCGGAAGCCTATCCGCGCGTCATCGACACCGTGCGCCGGGTGATCGCCTCCGGGCTGATCTACCTGCCGTCGTCGGTGCGCGACTTCAACAACCCCGCGATCGACAAATACCTGGCGCAGTACGTGCGCGGCTCCAATGACATGGGCCACATCGAACGCATCAAGATCATGAAGCTGCTGTGGGATGCGACCGGCACCGAGTTCGGCGGCCGCCACGCGCTCTATGAGCTCAACTATGCCGGCGCGCCGGAAGAGGTACGGCTGCAGGTGCTGAAGGGCGCCGAACGCGGCGGGCGGCTGAAGGCGATGGAGGAACTGGTCGACACCTGCATGGCCGACTACGACGAAAATGGCTGGACCGGAGATACCTGGCTCAACCCGCTTGCCTCAATGGCCGAGTGAAACCAGATGGCCACGCAGATTTCGAAAACCGATTTCCGCGACGCCATGGCGAGGGTCTGTGCGCCCGTCAACATCGTCACCACCGACGGGCCGGCTGGACGCGGCGGCTTCACCGCCACCGCCATGTGCAGCGTCTCCGACGAGCCGCCGACGCTGCTCGTGTGCATGAATGGGCGCTCGACGCAGGCCGCCATGTTCCTGTCCAACCGGCGCTTCTGCGTCAACGTGCTGACGCATGACCACATGCATCTGGCGGGGAAGTTCGCCGGCGCAACCAGGGACATGGATGCCCGCTACTCCTCGGCGCGCTGGCAAACGCTGACCTCCGGCACACCGGCGCTGTCGGATGCGATCGTCAATTTCGACTGCGAGATCGAGACTGTGCATGTCGTCGGCACGCACAATGTCATGATCGGCCGCGTCATCGATGTCAGGCACGGCAGCGGTGGCTCGGCGCTGCTCTATGTCGACCGCAATTACACGCAGCCGACGCGGCTTGGCAGCTTTGGCGGGTGACCGCGCCAGGCCAAAGGGTCATCTCTCTCCCTCGATCAAGCTCTCCAGAAGGTCAAGCAACTGCTCGAGCTTCTCGTGGCCAAAACGCTGTTCGATGTCGTCATAGATGACGCGACGCTCGGGCGACAGGGCGTCGATCAGGGCGGAACCGGCAGGCGCGATGGTCAGCACGACGCGGCGGCCGTCGCCTTCGGCCTTGTTGCGGGTGATGAATTTGCGGCCCTCGAGCGCCTTGATGATGCGCGTCAGGCTGGGCGGCAAAACCGAGGCGCGATCGGCAAGTTCCGTCGCCTCGACCGGGCCGGCTTCGCTGAGCACACGCAGCACGCGCCATTGCTGTTCGGTCACGTCATGCGCGGCGAGCATCGGGCGAAACCGCGCCATCACCACTTCGCGGGCATGAAGCAGCGCCATCGGCAGGGAACGACGGGTGTTTTCAGGCAGCAAGAAAAAGAGCCTCCCACGCTTGCGATCGAAACAGGCTCCCTCGGCCGAATCCGCCTGCCAGGGCCCGTTCCTGCCATCCCGTATCGTTGCGCCAAGGCCGATGCAAGACTTGACTTCGTAGGCGCTGCATGTAATTAACGCGTTAACTACAACAAAGCAATAACCCAGGGAACGAGACGCCGTGCCTCACTTCTCCATCGAGTATTCGGCCAATCTCGGTGCCAAGGTCGATGTGGGCGAATTGTGCGCGCTGGTGTTGCGCACAGTGCTGGACACCGGGCTGTTCGAGACCGGCGCCGTGCGGGTGCGGGCCTTTCGCGCCGAGGCCTACGCGATGGCCGACAGCCTGCCGGAAAACGCTTTCCTCGACATGTCGTTTCGCATCGGGGCCGGCCGCAGCCCGGACGAGAAGAGGCGGACTGGCGAGGCTGTCTTCGCGGCGGTGAGTGAATACCTTGCCACCCTGTTCGAGACCCCGCATTTCGCCCTGTCGCTCGAAATCCGGGAAATCGACCCGGTGCTCAGCTGGAAAAAAAACGCAATCCATCCGCGGCTGCGCGGCAAGTGACGGAACCCGACATGTCCGACCTGCAAGGCAATCTGAACAAGGCCGAGGCCTATCTGGCCCGCTTCATGCGCGATGACGTGTTGAACCAGATCGGCGGCGAGGCGGTGCCGGCGCTCGACGGCGCGACGTTCGAAACGCTGTCGCCGGTCGACCTTAAGCCACTAGCCAAGGTCGCGCGCAGCGGAGCCGCCGACATCGACCGCGCCGCCAAGGCGGCCAAGGCGGCGTTCCCGGCCTGGGCCGCGTTGCCTGGCGAAGCGCGCAAGAAGCTGCTGCACAAGATCGCCGACGCGATCGAAGCGCGCGCCGAGGAGATCGCCTTCGTCGAATGCATGGATACCGGCCAGGCGCTGAAATTCATGGCCAAGGCGGCGCTGCGCGGTGCCGAGAATTTCCGCTTCTTCGCCGACCGTGCGCCCGAAGCGCGCGACGGCGAGACGCTGCGGACATCTGGCCAGGTCAACATTACGACCCGCGTTCCAATCGGTCCGGTCGGCATCATCACGCCGTGGAACACGCCGTTCATGCTGTCGACCTGGAAGATCGCGCCGGCACTGGCGGCCGGTTGCACCGTGGTTCATAAGCCGGCTGAATTCTCGCCGCTGACAGCCCGCCTGCTGGTCGAGATTGCCGAGGAGGCCGGCCTGCCGAAAGGCGTCTGGAACCTGGTCAACGGCCTCGGTGAAGACGCCGGCAAGGCGCTGACCGAGCATCCCGACATCAAGGCGATCGGCTTTGTCGGCGAAAGCCGCACCGGCTCGATGATCATGAAACAGGGCGCCGACACGCTGAAGCGCGTGCATTTCGAACTTGGCGGCAAGAACCCGGTGATCGTCTTTGCCGACGCCGATCTCGAGCGCGCCGCCGACGCTGCCGTGTTCATGATCTATTCGCTGAATGGCGAACGCTGCACCTCGTCGTCGCGCCTGCTGGTCGAAGCCTCGGTCTATGAGAGCTTCACCGCCAAAGTCGCGGAGAGGGCGAAGCGCATCGTCGTCGGCCACCCGCTCGATCCGAAAACGGTGGTCGGGCCGCTGATCCATCCGGTGCATGAAAGGAAGGTGCTGTCCTATATCGACATCGGCAGGTCGGAGGGGGCGACGCTGGCCGTCGGCGGCGGCAAGGTCGACGGTCCGGGCGGCGGCTGTTATGTCGGCCCGACCCTGTTCACCAACGTCACCAACGGCATGCGGATCGCGCAGGAGGAAATTTTCGGGCCGGTGCTGAGCGCCATTCCGTTTCGCGACGAAGCCGAAGCGCTGGCGCTGTCCAACGACACGCAATATGGCCTGACCGGCTATCTCTGGACCTCGGACGTCACCCGAGCTTTTCGTTTCACCGATGCGCTCGATGCCGGCATGATCTGGGTCAATTCCGAGAATGTGCGCCATTTGCCGACCCCGTTCGGCGGCGTCAAGAATTCCGGCATCGGCCGCGACGGCGGCGACCATTCCTTCGATTTCTACATGGAGACGAAGAACGTAGCCTTCGCGACGACGGCGCACGCGATCCAGAAACTCGGCGGCTGACCGGAGGAAATCAGATGCCCTTGCCCAAGCCCAATCTCTACCCCGCCTTCAACATCGTGCGCCTCAGCCATGTCGAACTGGCCGTCACCGACCTCGCCAAGTCCCGCGCCTTCTATGTCGATACGCTCGGCTTGCAGGTCACCGACGAGACATCCGACACCATCTATCTCAGGGCGCTGGAGGAGCGCGGGCACCATTGCATCGTGCTGAAGAAGGCGGCAGCAGCCGAGGCGCGGGACCTCGGCTTCAAGGTCTTTTCTGACGACGACCTCGACAAGGCGGAACATTTCTTCACGGGCAACGGCCTGCCGGTGGAGTGGGTCGAGCGGCCTTACCAGTCGCGCACCTTCCGCACGCGCGATCCGCATGGCATTCCGCTGGAATTCTACGCCCAGATGGAGCGGCTGCCGCCGATCCACCAGAAGTATGCGCTCTACAAGGGCGTCAAGCCGCTGCGCATCGACCACTTCAATTGCTTCTCGCCCAATGTCGACGAGTCCGTCGCCTTCTACAACGAGCTCGGCTTCCGGGTGACCGAATACACCGAGGATGCCGGCAGCGGAAGACTGTGGGCGGCGTGGACACACCGCAAGGGCGGCGTGCACGACATCGCCTTCACCAACGGCATCGGACCGCGCCTGCATCACGTCGCCTTCTGGGTGCCGACGCCGCTCAACATCATCGACCTGCTCGATCTGATGGCGACGACGGGCTATCTCGCAAACATCGAACGCGGCCCCGGCCGGCACGGCATCTCCAACGCCTTCTTCCTGTATGTCCGTGATCCGGACAACCACCGCATCGAGATCTACTGTTCGGATTACCAGACAGTCGATCCGGACCTGGAGCCGATCAAGTGGGACCTCAAGGATCCGCAGCGGCAGACGCTTTGGGGCGCGCCGGCGCCGAAAAGCTGGTTCGAGGAAGGCAGCGCATTTGCCGGCGCAGAGGCACGCCAGCCGGCTTTGACGGCATCACCGATCATTGCGCCGTGATGGGTTTTGAGCTGATGATAGCGTTCCGTCGCCGCAGAGCGCCAACCTCGCCCGTACTCAGTGCCGGAGCCGCAGCATGAACCACGCACGGCTCGCCACCTTCAGCGTCGGCGGCAAGGCGCGCTATGGCGCGATCACGAGCAAGGGCGTCGTCGACCTGTCGGCGCGCTACAGCCAATGGCCGACGCTGCGTGAAGTGATCGAGGCCGGCGCCTTGCGGCGGCTGGCGGAAGAGGCCGAGGCCTTCCCGATCGATTTCCCGCTCGACGCCATCGCCTACGAAATCCCGATCCCGTCGCCGGAAAAGATCATCTGCGTCGGCGTCAACTATCCGGACCGCAACGAGGAGTACAAGGACGGCCAGGCGGCACCAGCGAATCCGTCGCTGTTCATCCGCTTTCCGCGTTCATTCGTCGGCCATGGCGCGCCGCTGGTGCGGCCGCCGGAATCACCCCAGCTCGACTATGAGGGCGAAATCGTCATCGTCATCGGCAAGGGCGGGCGGCGCATCCCGGAAGCCGATGCGCTCGGCCACATCGCGGCGCTGTCGCTGTGCAATGAAGGCACCATCCGAGACTGGGTGCGCCATGCCAAGTTCAACGTCACGCAAGGCAAAAATTTCGACCGCAGCGGCTCGATCGGCCCTTGGCTGGTGCCGTTCAGCGACGAGGCGCAGATCGCCGACATCGCGCTGACCACCCGCGTCAATGGCGAAGTGCGCCAGCAGGACCGCACCAGCCGGATGATCTTCTCGTTCCGCAAAATCATCTCCTATGTCTCGACCTTCACCACGCTGGTGCCCGGCGATATCATCGTCACCGGCACACCGACGGGTGCCGGCGCCCGTTTCGAGCCGCCGATCTGGCTGAAGCCCGGCGATGTGATCGAGGTGGAGGCCGATGGCATCGGCGTGCTGCGGAACGGCGTCATCGACGAGGCTGCGCAATGACCCCGGAGCAAGTGGAAGACGCCGCGGCAAGACTGTTCGAGGCCGAGCGTTCGCGCCGCCAGATCCGTCTGCTCAGCCTCGATTACCCGCAAGCGACCATGGAGGACGCCTATCGCGTCCAGGCGGCGCTGGTGACGCGCAAGATCGATGCCGGGCTGAAGCCGAAAGGCTGGAAGATCGGGCTGACCTCCAAGGCGATGCAGTATGCGCTCGCCATCGACACGCCGGATTCCGGCGTGCTGTTCGACGACATGTTCTTCAACGACGGCGCGACGGTTCCCGCCGGCCGCTTCATCCAGCCGCGCGTCGAGGCCGAGATCGCCTTCGTCATGAAAGCGCCGCTGAAGGGTCCCGGCGTGACGATCTTCGACGTGCTCAACGCCACCGACTACATCACCCCGGCGCTCGAAATCCTCGATACGCGCATCGAGCGCGTCAATGCTCAGACGAAGAAGGTGCGCACCTTCTTCGACACCATTTCAGACAATGCCGCCAATGCCGGCATTGTCATCGGCGGCCGGCCGCAGCGGCCTGATGAGGCCGACATGCGCTGGATCGGCGCCATCGTCTCGCGCAACGCAGAGGTCGAGGAAACTGGGCTCGGCGCCGGCGTGCTCAACCATCCGGCCTTGGGCATCGCCTGGCTGGCGGACAGGCTCGCCCGCTACGGCATGTCGATCGCGGCGGGTGAAGTCGTTCTCTCGGGGTCATTCGTGCGCCCGGTCGAGGCGCGGCCCGGCGACACGATCGTTGCCGATTTCGGCAGTTCGGGAACCGTCAGCATCCATTTCGCGAAGGGCTGACGGTTTCGTGGTCAGCCCGCACGGCAGTGCCTATTCGCCACGCAGATAGGCGATCACCACATCGGCGGCTATGGCCGACATACGCAGGCCGACCTCCCTGGTGATGTCGCCTTCGACGCGGCTCTGCACCCAGCCGAGGAAGGCGAAGGCCCGCAAGGCCGAAAACAGCGGCAGCGCGGCGATGTCCTGGGCCGTCAGTTCCCGTTCCTGCCGATAGCCATCAAGCAAGGCGGTCTCGATCAGCGGATAGATCGCCTCCTCGCGGTTCTGGTAAAGCGCGACGGCAAGGTCGTACATGTGCCAGCCATGGCCGCAATCGTCGAAGTCGATGATGCAGACCGCGCCGTCATGGACGAGCACATTCTCGCGCACCAGATCAGCGTGGATGATGCCGAAATTGCGGGCACTGCGTTCATGCGCCGAAAGCGCCTGCACGGCCTTTTCCCGCGCCTGGAAAACCAGTTCGCGGCGGGCGCCGTCGAGGAAGGGCGAGGTCTCGAAACGGCCCCAGTTCGGGTTCGCGCCAAAGAAGCCGTCGAAATCCCAGGCATGGCGGGCAAAGCCGGCGGGCGGCTCCCAGGTGGACGTGACATTGTGCATGTGCGCGATGGTTCGCCCAATTGCCGTGAAGACCTGCCTTGCCTCCTCGGGCGTAAAATCCAGCGGCACGCCTCGCGCGCCGACGGCGCGGCCTTCCAGCCAGCTCAGGCAATCGACTTGCCGGGGTTGCTCTGAGGCGTTCGCGCTGACAGGCACGAACAGATCGCCGGCCGGCGTGGCGACCGCAGATGGCGTGGCGATGCCGGCCGATTGCAGAAAGCCCATCCATTGCAGTTCCGAGCGCAGCGCGGCGTCCGTGTGATAGCCAAGCCGGTGAATGCGCATGGCGGCCGGCTGGCCATTGGGCAGACGGATGCGGAAGACCGCGTTCTCGCGGAATTTCAGTAGCTCCGGCTCACCCTCATCAATGCCCCAATGGGCGAGCGCGCGCTTGGCAAGCGCCGTGACATCGCCTGCCGTCTCGGGCTCGGATTGCGTGGAGGCAGCGTTCACGCCGACACTCCGCCGACTTCACCCAGCACCTCGTCGAGTACACCGATCAGGAAGTCGGCATTGTCGCGGGAGAACGGCATCGGCGGGCGGATCTTCAACACATTGCCGTGGATGCCGGTCTTGCCCATCAGCACGCCGCGATGGCGCATGCGGTTGGCGACATGCTCGGCGATGTCGGGCGCGGGTTGGCGGGTCTCGCGGTCGTGAACCAGCTCGGCGCCGAAGAACAGTCCGGCGCCCCTGACCTCGCCGATGCATTCATGCCGATCGGCCAGCGGGCGCAGCAGCCCAAGCGCATAGGCACCGACATCGCGTGCGTTGGCGACGAGATTTTCCTGCTCGATGACATCGAGAACGGCATTTGCCACCGCGCAGGAAACTGGATTGCCGCCGAAGGTGTTGAAGTAGCGGAAAGCGTTGCGGAAGGTTGCCAATATCTCCCTTGATGTGACCACGGCGGCGACCGGATGACCGTTGCCCATCGGCTTGCCCATGGTGACGATGTCGGGAACGAAGCCGGCACGTTGATGACCCCAGAAATGGCTGCCCGTGCGGCCGAAACCGGGCTGCACCTCATCGGCGATGACCAACCCTCCGGCTTCACGCACCGCCGTCGCGGCGTCATCGAAGAAGCCGTCAAGGAGCGCCGGAAAGCCTTCATTGGCGAGCAGCGGACAGAGGATGATGCCGGACAGGCCTATGCCGCCCTTTGCCAGCGAGGCGATGGCTTCGCGCACCGCGCCGCCAAAAGCCTTGCCATTGGCCATCGCATCGGGATGGCGATAGCTGTCAGGCGCCGGCACCAGCCTGACATTGCGGGCACGGCCGCCGACCGGCGGCATGCGGGTGCTGAGCTGCGAAACCGCCGTGGTGTTGCCGTGATAGGTGGCGTCGGTGGCGATGATGCCCATGCGGCCGGTAGCCGCCTGCGCCATGCGCAAGGCGATGTCGTTAGCTTCGCTGCCGGTGCAGGTCAGGATGGCGGTCGACAGGCTGGCATCGAAGGTCGCGGTCAGCCGCTCGACATAGTCGAGGATGGCGGTGTGCAGATAGCGCGTGTGGGTGTTGAGCAGGCTTGCCTGCCGGCACAAGGCCTCGACCACATGCGGGTGGCAGTGACCGACATGGGCGACATTGTTGTAGGCATCGAGATATTTGCGGCCATCGGCATCATAGAGCCAGACGCCTTCGCCGCGCACCAGGTGCACGGGCTCGTCATAGAACAATTGCGATTTCGCACCGAGCAGGCGGGAACGCCGGCTAACCAGCGCCTCTTCAGCCTGCGTTCCTTGCATCATTTTTTCCGGCGATTGAACCATTGCGTATCTAGTCTCCGTTGCACCGCCGACCCGTCAGACCTTCGATAAGCCGATGTGGAGCGCTTCGCCTATCCTGGTGACGTCGGCGGCGCTGATGATGAGCGGCGGCGACAGGATGATGGTGTTGCCGGACACGCGCAGCATGACGCCGGCTTCGTAGGCCGCCTCCGAAACCACCGCCATGGTCTTCTTGTCGACCGGCTTCTTGGTGGCGCGATCAGAGACCAGCTCCAGCGCCGCCATCAGGCCCTTGTACCTGACATCGCCGACGATCGCGTGCCTGGCCTTCAGTCCTTCCAGCACGGCTGCGAGTTCGATACCACGCGCGGCCGCGTTCTCGTTCAGGCGCAGCCGTTTGGTCTCGGCAAGCGCCGCAAGACCTGCCGCGCAGCCGACCGGATGGCCGGAATAGGTATAGCCATGGCCGATGGCGCCGAAGCTGGTCTTGTCGGCCTCGAAGATCTCGGCCACCTTGGCGCCGATCAAGGTCGCGCCGAGCGGGAAATAGCCTGAGGTGATCGCCTTGGCGATGGTCATGAAATCCGGCTTCACGCCGGACAGCCGTGAGCCCGACCAGGCGCCGGTGCGGCCAAAGCCGGTAACAACTTCGTCGGCGATGAGCAGGATTTCATGGCGGTCGCAGATCTCGCGCACCAGCGGCATGAAGCTCTCATGCGGAACGATGACGCCGCCTGCACCGAGCACCGGCTCCATGATGAAGGCGGCGATTGTGTCGCCGCCCTGGAAGGCGATCTCGTCTTCCAGGGCCTTGGCGCAGAGTTTTGCCAGCCGCGCCGGGTCGGTCTCGTCGAACGGGTTGCGGAAGGTCCAGGGTGCCGGGATGTGGAAGACACCGGGCAGCAGCGGCTCGTAGTTGCGGCGGAAATTGGCGTTGCCGTTGACCGAGGCGCCGCCGAAATGCGTGCCGTGATAGCCTTTCTTCAAGGCGAGGAATTTTGTGCGGTCGGCCTGGCCGCGGATCTTCCAGTACTGCCGCGCCAGCCGAAGTGCTGTTTCGACCGAATCCGAACCGCCCGAGGTGAAGAACGCCCGCACCATGCCTTCTGGCTCGAACCATTCGCAGAGTTCGTAGGCGAGTTCGATCGACGGCCCGGTCGAGGTGCCGCGAAAACCGGAGTAGTAGGGCAGCGCCGAAAGCTGGTCGGAGATCGCCTGCTTGATCGGGTCACAGCTATAGCCGAGATTGACGTTCCACAGGCCGCCGACGGCATCGAGCACGGTGTTGCCGGCGATGTCGGTGACCATCACGCCCTCGCCGTTCATGATCACCTTTGGCGGATTGGCCCGCATCTCGGCCGGATGCGCCATCGGGTGCCAGATCGGCTTGGCGTTGGTTTCGGTGAGAAAATTGATGTCGCGCATAAAGGACTCCGCAAAAAAATCTCAAGCAACTGGGACGAGGTCAAAATGGCCGAGGGCCTCGGCATAGGAATGAGCCGGGCGAGCGACGTCGAAATGAACCGTGCGCATGCCGGCAGCACAGCCGCCATCGACATTGCGCCGCTGGTCGTCGACGAAGACGCAAGCGCCGGCTGGCAGGCGAAGCGCCTCGGTGACGAAGGCATAGGCGCGCGGATCGGGCTTGAGGATGCCGGTGTAAGTGGCGTCGACGATCACGTCGAACAGGCCGAGCAACGGCAGCCGCTGGCGGAAGTCGGCGCCATAGAACAGGTCGAGTTCATTGGACAGGATGGCCAGCCGAAAACCGGCCGCATGCACAGTGCGGATGGCGCTGTCTGCTTCGGGGCGCACCACCTTTTCCGGCTCGGCGCCACGCGCGCGCCGGACGAAGGTTTCCATTGCCTGCCAGTCCTCGCCGACCAGACGGCCGACCTCGCTGGTGCGGGTGCGCCAGTAGTCACGTTCGCTGATCTCGTCGGCCTGCATAGCGCGCCACAGCGGATCGCCGTCCGGGTCGAACGGCCCGCGCCATTGCAGCATCCCCGGCGTGAGGCCGAGCGCCTGTTCGGTCAAGGCGTGGGTCTCGAACAGTGTGCGGGTGACGACGCCGCCGAAATCAAGGACAAGCGCCTGGGCGGGAACAGCACTCACGCTGCCACTCCCTTGGCCGGCTTGCCGCGCGGGACGATGCCTTCCTCGACCCAGCGGTCGAATATCTCGAGCGCCTTGCCGACGAAGTCGTCGCTGTTGATGTGAGCGTCGATCTCGTGGAACTCGACCCCAGCGGGAATAGCCCTGCGCATTTCATCGGCGAAGGCCGCGAGAGCCTCGGGTTCATAGAGCGGCTCGCCCTGCACGTCCCATTCCTGGATGCCTCCGGTTGGCAGTATGAAGGCGGAGCGGCCTTTCGCGGCGCCGAGCTTGGCGGCGATGGTCCTGGCGACCTGGCGGCGATCGTCGGCATCGACGGTGACCGAAGCGATCAGCCTGTTGTGGGCATGGAACGGCCGCGTCGAGAATTTAGCCGGCAAATCCTGCCAGGTCGGCAAATCGACCATGTCGACCGCCCCGGGTGCGGCGATCTGCGGAGTGCCGCGAGCGCCGGCATTCTCCAGCCTGTCGGTGCCCGAACTGACGACGGAGCCCGCGAGATGATTGGTGATTTCCTGCAGGCTGAAGTCGAACACCGCGCAAAAATGGTCCTGACCGGCAATCGATTCGAAGGCGCGGCCGCCCATTCCAGTGGTGTGGAAGACGGCAACGTCATAGCCGCGCTGTTCCAGCGCCGGCTTCAGCGTCTTCATGTAGCGCAGGCAGCTGCCGCCGAGCGAAGTCATGCCGATGGTCGGCCCAATTGCCGGAGCCGACATGCGGGTCTCCAGCACGATCCTGGCCGCGCCGACGACCGCACCACAGGCCTGTGACAGGACCAGCCGGCATATGCTGTTGAGGCCGTACAGCCCGCCCGCCCAGAGGATCATCATCAGGTCGGGCGCGACGCGCTCGGGCGGGATGAGGTGCGAATAGGCGATGGTCGAGACGACGAATTTCGGCACGCCGAGCGGCAGGCAAAGCGCCACGTCGAGCGCCAGATCGGTCCCCATCGAACCGCCGATGGCGATGAAGGCGTCGATCTCGCCGTTTTGATGAAGCTTGCGCACCAGCTGCACGGCGCCGCCGGCCATCAGCGTCATGGCGGTGTTCTCGTCACCGCTCGAGACGATCCCGGCGATCGTCACATCCACCGCTCGCGCCACGGCATGCTTGTCGTGGTCCGGGCTGTAGGGCGGGTCACCCAGCACGCTGACATCCATCATCACGGCGCTGCCGCCTGACTGCTCGATGCACTGTTTCATGTACAACAGCTCTTCGGCCTTTGTGTCGCCCGTGCCGATGACCAGGATGCGGGGCGCAGTCTCCGAGGGCATCAGGCCTGCCTCCTCAAGATTTGCAGGTTTTCGCCGTTGAGGCGCATGGAAACCTCCCGTGCCGCCGTCCTCACGGCAAGTCCCCGTTCGGCGATCGCGGCTGCCGTCGTTCTGGCCTTTGGCGCCGCCACCGCAATGGTGCCGAGCGCAAAGCCATCCGCCCCGCGGATTGCCGCCGCGACGCTGATCACACCTTCCTCATAGCCCTGGTCGCAGATCGAATAGCCACGCTCGCGCGCCTCACCCATGGATCTTGAGATGGCGGCCGCCTCGATCAGCGTATGGGCCGTGAAGGCGTCGAGCGAACCCGTCAGGCACGCCTTGACGGTCTCGTCGCGGGCGAAGGCCAGATAGGCGATGCCCGACGCGGTCGAATGCAGGGGCAGCAACTGGCCGATGTCGATGTTGACCCGGTTTGCCCATGCCGGATGCTCGACATGGACGGTGACCAGCCTGTCAACGCCGAATTCCGACAAATGCACGGTCTCGACCGTCAATGCCGCCAGGTCCCGCACCAGCGGAACAGCCGTCTGCAGGAAGGGAAAGCGCGCCTCGCGGATGCGCGCCAGCCGCGACAGACCGGCGCCGAGGCGGTAGTGCCGCGTGCCCGCATCCTGCTCGACGAAACCATGGACGGCCAGCGCAACCAGCAGCCGCCTTGTCGTCGCCTTGTCGAAGCCCGAGCGGCGCGCCAGATCGGACAGGCCGAGCTCGGGCTCGTCGACGCTGAACAGCTCCAGAAGCGAGATCGCTTTTCCGACCGTACTCAAATTTGCCTCCTGGTTCGGGCCAATCATTTAACGTGTGAATTAACTTGACAGGCATCGGCATTGTTTGCAAGTCTATATTCAAAATAACGGTTCAAATAATGAACCAGCCACCAGAGTGCATGGGACAGGCCATTCGGCCGGCGAGCCTGAGGGGTTTGCAAACAGGAGGGATCAATGACAGCAGTCTCGGAACAGGCGCCGGCCAACAGGCTGCGCAAAAACAGTCTTGGCGTCGGCGCCATCACCTTCATGGTGATTTCGGCGGCCGCACCGCTTACCGCGGTCGCCGGCGGGACGCCGCTCGGCATGCTGATGGGCAATGGCGCGGGCTTTGCCGGCACCTATCTGATCGTGACGGTGCTGCTGCTTCTGTTCGCGGTCGGCTATGTCGCCATGTCACGCCATGTCGGCAATGCCGGCGCCTTCTATGCCTATGCCGCGCGCGGCCTCGGCAGCATGGCCGGCGGTGCCACGGCGCTGATCGCCATCCTATCCTACAATGCCATGCAGATCGGAGTCATGGGTCTGCTGGGTGCCGCGACATCAGGCCTGTTCGCCGGCTGGGGCATCAATCTGCCCTGGTGGGTATGGAGCTTCATCGCCATCGCGCTGGTGGCCGTGCTCGGTTACCGACAGGTCGACCTCTCCGCCAAGATCCTGACGGTGCTGGTGCTGTGCGAATATCTGGTGGTGCTGGTCCTCGACATCGCCATCCTCAAGACCGGCGGCGATGGCGGCCTGTCGGCGGCGCCGTTCAGCTGGAGCCAGATCGTCAGCGGCTCGCCGGCCATCGCCATCCTGTTCTGCTTTGCCGCCTTCATCGGCTTCGAGGCGACGACGATCTATGCCGAGGAAGCCCGTGATCCAAAGGTCACCATTCCGCGCGCTACCTATTTCTCGGTCATGCTGATCGGCGTCTTCTACATGCTCACCGCATGGCTGATGGCGGTTGGCGCCGGTGTCGACAAATTGCTGCCGACGCTGCAGGGATTGCAGGATCCGACGACCTTCCTGTTCGGCCTGTCCGACCGCTATGCCGGAACGATGCTGTCGCAGGCGATGAGCATCCTGTTCGTGTCGAGCCTGTTTGCCGGCGTGCTGGCGTTCCACAATGCGGTGGCCCGCTACATCTATGTCTCGGGCCGCGAGAAGCTGTTGCCGCAGACGATCGGCGTGACGCATTCGGTGCACCAGAGCCCGCATGTCGCTTCCGTCATCCAGAGCGTGCTCGCCGCTGTCGTCGTCGGGCTGTTTGCCGTGCTCGGCCTCGACCCGGTGCTGGCGTTATTTTCCTGGCTGACCAATGTCGCGACGCTCGGCGTCATCGTCATGATGGCGGTGGCCTCGCTGGCCGTGGTGATGTTCTTCCGCGCCAATCCATCGACGCAGGAGAACGCGATGAAGACTACCATCCTGCCCGGGCTGACCTTCATCGCCTTCGTCATCATCATCTACCTGATCGTCATCAATTTCGGCAGCCTGTCCGGGGCCGGCGGTTTCCTTGGCGTGTTCCTGCCCGGGCTGGTGCTGATCGCCGCGATCGTCGGCCTGCTGCTGGCAAGCGCGCTGAAGAGCCGCGATCCGGTCGCGTTCAAAAACCTCGGCCAGCCGCTGAAAGATTGACAAAAGCAAAGGGGCGGCGTGCCACGCCGCCCCTTACACCACAAAGGGAGTGGCGGATTTGAGCTTTGCCGAAAATATCACCGTCGAGGCATTGGAAGCCGATCCCTACCCGATCTATGCAGAACTCAGGCGCAGTGCGCCTGTCGCTTTCGTGCCGGCGGTCAATCTGTGGTTCGTCACCCGCTGGAAGGATGTCGAGAGCGTTGCCAAGTCGCCCGAGATCTTCTCCGCCGTGGTCGGCTCGTCACCGGTCGAGCGGTCCTTCGGCAAGCCCACCATCCTGACCACCGATGGCGAGACGCACAAGCAACTGCGCCAGGGCGTCGACCCGAAATACCGGCCGCGCACCGTCGCCGCCTATGCCGGCGACCTCGTGCGGTCGATTGCCGAACCTTTTCTCGAGCGGATCGCCCACCAGGGCTCCGCCGAGCTGATGGCCGATTATTTCGAGCCGGTGTCGACGCTCAGCCTGGCGCGCTCGCTCGGCCTTGCCGACATCGACATGCCGACGCTGCGCCGCTGGTTCTACGGCCTTGCCCAGGGCGCCATCAATTTCGAGAACGACCCGAAGCGGCAGGAGATCGCCGACGCAATCAGTGCCGAGGTCGGCGACGCCATCCTGCCGACGCTGGAAAGACTTGTGCGCCAGCCAGATGACTCGGCGCTGTCGCATATGCTGCATGACGGCATGCCGGAAGGCACGACGCGCCCGATCGATTTTTTGATGCCGAGCATCAAGGTGATCCTGCTCGGTGGCATGCAGGAGCCCGGACATGGCGCCGGCTCGATCCTCGCCGGCCTGCTTGCCCATCCCGAGCAGTTGCGGCAGGTGCTCGCCGATCCCGACACCTTTGTGCCCAGAGCTGTCGACGAAGGCTTGCGCTGGGTGGCGCCGATCGGCACGCAGACGCGGCAGACGACGCGGGCGGTCGAGCTTGGCGGCGTGACGATCCCTGCCGGTGCTGCCGTCGCCGCCCTCGTCTCTTCGGCAAGCCGCGACGAGAGCCGCTTTGCCGATCCCGACCGCTTCGACATCAACCGCGATGAAGGCAACCATGCCGCCTTCGGCTTCGGCCATCATTTCTGTTCGGGCCGGTTTTTCGCGCGCGAGCAGATGTGCCTCGCGGTATGGCTGCTGCTCCAACGCTTCCCCGATCTCCGCCTGGTGCCGGGCAAGGAGCCGGTGTTTCGCGGCTGGGAATTCCGCGCGCCAACCACATTGCATGTTTCCCTGGGAGTCCGTCACCCATGATCAGTCAGAATGCCATCGACACGCTGCGCAAGGCAGAGATCGGCGCGCGGGGCCTGTTCATCGATGGCGTGCAGATCGAGGCAACAAGCGGCGCAAGCCTGCCGGTGACGTCGCCGATCGACGGCCGGCCTTTCGCCAGCATCGCCGACGGCAACGCCGCCGATATCGACCGCGCCGTCAAGTCGGCGCGCAAGGCGTTCGAGAAGGGCTCGTGGTCGCGCTCAGCGCCGGCGTTTCGCAAGAAGGTGCTGACGAAATTCGCCGAACTGGTCGAAAAGCATGCCGACGAGCTGGCCGTGCTCGGCGTGCGCGACAATGGCACCGAGATCGGCATGGCCTACAAGGCCGAACCGCTGTCGACCGCCGGCACCATCCGCTACTATGCCGAGGCGATCGACAAGGTCTATGGCGAGATTGCGCCGACGGCCGACAATGTGCTGGGGCTGATCCACAAGGAGCCGCTCGGCGTCGTCGGCGTTATCGTGCCGTGGAATTTTCCGCTGATGATCGGCGCCTGGAAAATCGCGCCAGCACTTGCCGCCGGCAATTGCGTGGTGGTCAAGCCGCCGGAAATCGCTTCGCTGACGCTGCTGCGGCTGGCCGAACTGGCAAGCGAGGCCGGTTTACCTCCCGGTGTGCTTAACGTCGTCACCGGGCGTGGCGCGGTCACCGGCGAGGCGCTCGGCCTGCATATGGATGTCGACGCCATCGCCTTCACCGGTTCCGGGCCGGTCGGCCGGCGGCTGCTCGAATATTCCGCCCGCTCCAACCTGAAGCGCATCTTTCTCGAACTCGGTGGCAAGTCGCCCAACATCGTCTTTGCCGACGCCCCGGACCTGAAACAGGCGGCGGTCGTCTCGGCCAACGGCATTTTTCGCAATTCCGGCCAGGTCTGCGTCGCCGGCTCGCGCCTGCTCGTCCAGGCGTCGGTCTATGACCGCTTCATGGACGCGCTTCTCGCTGCGACCACGCGGCTCAAAGTCGGCGATCCACTCGATCTCGCCAGCGACATCGGCGCCGTTTCGAGCGCCGAGCAACTGGACAAGAACCTCGGTTTCGTCGCCAGGGCCACCGAAGAAGGCGCCCGGCTGGTCACCGGCGGCGAGCGGATGCTGACCGAGACCGGCGGCAGCTACATGGCGCCGACGATCTTCGAGAACGTCACGCAAGACATACAGCTTGCGCGTGAGGAGGTGTTCGGGCCGGTGCTCGGCGTCATGCGCTTCGAGACCGAGGAGCAGGCGATTCGGCTTGCCAATTCGACCGTCTACGGGCTTGCCTCGGCGGTCTGGACAGCCAACCTCTCCACGGCGCATCGCATGGTGCGCGCCATCAATGCCGGCGTCGTCCACGTCAACACCTATGGCGGCGCCGACATCACCGTGCCGCTCGGCGGCGTCAAGCAATCCGGCTTCGGCCGTGACAAGTCGCTGCACGCGCTGGAGAAATATCTGGAACTCAAGACGGCCTGGATCGCCCTTTGAGGCTGGCGGCTGCGCCGGTTTTTTCCGAGAATCTGACCTTGCTTCCGAAGCACAGCGGATCGAAGCCTAGCCCGCCGCGATCGATTCAATGGCGTCTCGTTCTCACTCACGCGAGAATTTTGAGAGAATATTCCCGGCTTTGGCGAGAACGGCGAAACGCGTTCTTTGATATAACAGTTAGAATTTCTGAGGATGTGACCAAGGCTAGGCAAGACGCCTCGCTGCCATGACTTCACAACCGCAGAGATCAACCATGACCGACTTCAAGAACACTTTGCCATCTTCCCCCGGGTCAACCGTCAACCGGCGCAGCGGCTTGGCTCTGCTGTTCGCCTCGGCCGTCGCGATCGGCAGCCTGATGGCGCCGAACACGTCGCTCGCCGAGGACAAGAAGGCGATCAAGGTCGGCATCATCAGCGGCGAGGACGAGGATGTCTGGCGGGTCGTCGTCGCCCAGGCGGCCGAAAAGGGCCTCGCAATAGAGACCGTGGTGTTCAACGACTACACCCAGCCCAACGAGGCGCTGGAGCGCGGCGAGATCGACGCCAACGCCTTCCAGCACCAGCCTTATCTCGACAACCAGATCAAGACTCAAGGCTACCACATCGTGCGCGTCGGCTACACCGGCGTCTGGCCGATCGGCCTCTACTCCAAGAAGTATACGAAGGTTGCCGACCTGCCCGAGGGCGCGATCGTCGGCGTGCCGAACGACCCATCCAATGAAGGCCGGGCGCTGCGCGTGCTGCAGAATGAGGGCGTGATCAAGCTCAGGGATGGCACCGGCATTCTCGCCACCACCGCCGACATCGCCGAGAATGCGAAGAAGGTGGTGATCAAGGAGCTTGACGCCGGCATCGTCGGCCGCTCGGTCGAGGATCTCGACGCGGCCGTGGTCAACACCGACTGGGCGCTGAAAAGCGGCCTGTCGCCGGAAAACCGTATCGCGCAGGAGCCCATCGCCGACAATCCGTACCGCAACTTCATCGCGGTGAAGACCGGCAACGAGAACGAGGCCTGGGTGAAGACGCTGGTGGCGTCCTACCAGAATGAGGCGGTGAAGGCCGAGTTCGACAAGGTCTACAAGGGCACCGGCCTCAGCGCCTATTGATCCTATCGTTGACCGGACGCCCGGTTCGAGAGCAACAGCGGTCCGCGCTCAGGCGCGGGCCGCGATTGCGTTTTCGGGAACAGGAATATTCATGAACCAGCACATGACGGCATCCGGGGACACCGCCGATCCGACCCGCGCCCTGCCCGACGCATCTCAGGATGTCGTGCGCCTCGTCGACCTGAAGCGCCGCTTCGGTGTGACGGCGGCGCTCGACGGCGTCTCGCTGACCGTGCGCAAGGGCGAAATCCTCGGCATTATTGGCCGCAGCGGCGCCGGCAAGTCGACGCTGATCCGTTGCCTGAACGGGCTGGAACGGCCTGACTCCGGCGAGGTGCTCATCGAGGGCCGAGAGATCAGCCGGCTCGGCGAACGCGACCTGCAGCCGTTGCGGCGGCGCATCGGCATGATCTTCCAGCACTTCAACCTGCTTTCGGCCAAGACGGTCGAGGACAACGTGGCGCTACCGCTGAAGATCGAGGGCCGGCCAAAAGCCGAGCGGCTGGCACGTGCGGCCGAACTGCTCGATCTCGTCGGCCTGTCGGAGAAAGCAAAAGCCTATCCGGCGTCACTGTCGGGCGGCCAGAAGCAGCGCGTCGGCATCGCACGGGCGCTGGCAGCACGCCCGGCGCTGCTGTTGTCGGACGAAGCCACTTCGGCGCTCGACCCGGAGACGACACGTTCGATTCTTGCCCTGCTCAAGGACATCAACCGGCAGCTTGGGCTGACCATCCTTTTGATCACCCATGAGATGGAGGTGATCCGTTCGATCGCCGACCGCGTGGCGGTAATCGACGCCGGGCGCATCGTCGAGCAAGGGCCGCTCTGGTCGGTGTTTGCCGACCCAAAATCAGACATCACCAAAAGCCTGCTCGGCGCAATCCGGCCGCAACTGCCGGCCGAACTGGCGGCCCGGCTGCTGCCGGCGGCCGGCGCGGAGACGATCCTGCGCGTGGATGTGGCCGGCGAGGCGGCAAGCGGGCCATTGCTGTCCGACCTTGCCACGGCTGTTCCAGGGGCCTTCCGCCTCGTCCATGGCGGCATCGATCATATCCAGCAGCAGCCGGTCGGCACGCTGTTCCTTTCGGTTCCCGGCAGCGATGCAAATCATCTCGCTGACATCATCACATTCCTGAAGGCCCGCAAGGCGCGGGTGGAGGTGCTTGGCCATGTCGCCAATCCTGTTTGAGCTTCTGCTGCGTTCGATCTGGGAGACGGTGCTGATGACGGCCGCCTCCGGCCTCATCTCGCTGGTGTTCGGCCTGCCGCTCGGCCTGGCGTTGATTGCCACCGAACGCGGCGGCATTGCCGAAAGCCTGTGGGTGAACCGGGCGCTGGGCGCCGTCATCAACGGCTTCCGCTCGGTGCCCTTCATCATCCTTCTGGTGGCGCTGATCCCGGTGACGCGGCTGATCGTTGGCACCTCGATCGGCACATGGGCAGCCATCGTGCCGCTGTCGATCGCGGCCACGCCCTATTACGCGCGCATCGCCGAAGTGTCGCTGCGCGAAGTCGATCGCGGGCTGATCGAGGCGGCGCGCGCCATGGGCGGCAACCGCTGGACGATCATCCGCGAGGTGCTGGTGCCAGAAGCCCTGCCCGGCATCGTCGCCGGCTTCACGGTGACGCTGGTGACGCTGATCGGTGCGTCAGCCATGGCCGGCGCGATCGGTGCCGGCGGCCTCGGCGACCTCGCCATCCGCTATGGCTATCAGCGTTTCGAGACGTCGGTGATGATCGCTGTGGTCATCGTGCTGATCATTCTGGTCTGCGGCATCCAGTGGGTGGGGGATCGGTTGGTGGCGCGGCTGGATAGACGGGGATGAGCCGGCTAACTAGATTAGCTAATGATGTCTTCGATGAGGGCTTTCAGTGGCGCCTCGGAACCAACGAAACTGTCGACCATGGCTTGGATCACGCGATCGCGGTCGAGCATGTCCGCATTGAACGGGAAGCCCGCGTGCTCGGCGAGCATGGCAAGGAATGTGAGCTGGGTGCGGCCATTGCCTTCACGAAACGGATGCACGGCATTGATCTCGGCGACTATGTGCGCCAGATGCTTAGCAAAGCTGGTGCCGTCAAGATCGGCCAGGCGCTCAGGGTTGCCTAGTTCCCGGAACACCCGCGCCATCTCGCTGGCGATGTGTTCGGGATAGCAGAACCAATTGCCGGCCTTGCCGATGCGGATGGTGCGCGTCTGACCGGCCCAGCCATATACATCCTGGAACAGGTGCCGATGCAGACCAAGGTAGTGACGGTAATCGAGTTCGCCTGCCGGCAAGGGCTCGTCAGCGCGAGTCAGGAAAAGGGCGAGTTCGACTTCATCAAGTTCGGCCTGGTCGCGGATGTCCAGCAGATTGATGAGCACCGTCGTGCCAGGGTAGCAGAGCGGGTCGAACTCGGCAGCGTAGACCAACGTCTATTTCTTTTTGCGGATTTCTTCCTTGATGAGCGAGCGTCGCTCGTCACCGGACAGTCCCCGCTGCACGCCCTGTCTGAGTACCTCACTCATACGGGGTGACAGCTTCATGCCTTCCACGGCGCTGATTTTCTCGCCGCGCGCGCTCGTCAGCACGAACTGGCCGGTCTTTGCTGAACGGCCGATTCTCGAATTAGGAGACTTCATTCGCAAACCATATCATACCCTAGGAGAGACCGAAACGATTTCCGGGACAGCTGTGCTAGCCGCGTAGTTTGGCCCCTTTCGGATCGAAGAACGGTATCGGCGCCACGACCGATCGCGTCGGCTTGCCGTCGATGACGATGCTGAGTTCGGTGCCGATCGCGGTGAACGGCAGCCGCAAATGCGCGGTGGCCAGCACCTTGCCGAGGGAATAGCCGTGGTCGCTGTAGGTGACGACGCCGGCATCCACGCCATCGGCCAGAACCCGCGCATTCATCGCGGCCGGTCTGTCGCCGTCGAGGATCAGCCCGACCCATTGCTCGTATAGACCCTTGTCGCGGACCTTGAGCAGCGCTTGCCGGCCGACGAAATCGCCCTTGTCGAACTTGATCCAGCGGTCGAGCCCGACATGAAACGGCGTGCGGGTCTCGTCCATGTCGATGCCGTGCGCCGGATAGGCCTTTTCCAGGCCGAGCGTGAACATCGCCAGCACGCCATAGGGTTTCAGGCCAAAGTCCCGGCCGGTTCGCATCACAGCGTCCCAGACGGAGGCCGCCTCGTCGGCCGGCACGAACAGTTCGAAGCCGAGTTCGCCGGTGACGCCGGTGCGCGAGATCAGCACCCGCGTGCCGTTGATATGGCCCGACGTGAACGACCAGCGCTTCAACCCGTCCAGATCGGCATCCGCAATCAATGCTTTCAGCAGGTCGCGCGAGCGCGGACCCTGGATGGTCGGGAAGGCGATGGCCGCCGTGATGTCGGTGACATAGGCCTTGCGACCCTGCGCATGATGCAACAGCCAGGGCAGCATCTTCAGGCGGTTGACCGAGCCGGTCACCAGCATGAAATGCTCCTGCGCCAGCCGGAACACGGTGAGGTCGTCCATGATGCCGCCGTCCTCCCGACAGACCGTGGAATAGCGTACCTGTCCGGGCTTCATCGCAGCGGCGTCGTTGACGATGACATGGTTGACCAGCGCCTCGGCATCCGGCCCCTTGATGTCCATCTTGCCCATGGTGCTGAGATCCTGCACGCCGACATTCTTGCGCGTGTTGAGGTGCTCGTCGGCAATGCCGGAATAGGTTTTGGCCGAGATGAAATCGCCGCCGACACGACCCATGGTCGCGCCCAACCCGACGATGCTGCTGTAGAAGGGGGAGCGCCGCTCAGCCAAGGAAGTCTCCATCACTCATTACCGTCCCGAGACCGTTTCGAAATTCGCTCTGGCGAGTCATATGATGGTGGTTTCGAGAGCCGGAGCG
This sequence comes from Mesorhizobium sp. CO1-1-8, assembly GCF_020164875.1. Lineage (NCBI taxonomy): Bacteria > Pseudomonadati > Pseudomonadota > Alphaproteobacteria > Hyphomicrobiales > Phyllobacteriaceae > Mesorhizobium > Mesorhizobium sp. CO1-1-8. The sequence continues at coordinate 168,053 of NZ_JAIUGZ010000004.1, forward strand.
CAGCGGACATTCAGGTCCGTGAGCACCGGAAGCGCAGAAATCGCCTTCAGATGGCCGCCAGAGTAGAGTTTCCAAACGGTCTCAGCTGCCATAGACGTCGAAGGAAAAGTACTTGTCGTTGATTTCCTTGTATTTTCCGTTGGCGCGCAGCGCGTCGATGGCCGCATTGAGCTTGTCGGCCAGCTCCTTGTTGCCCTTCTGCAGCGCGATGCCGACGCCAGGGCCGTGAATGGCCGGATCGGCCATCAGCGTGCCGAGCAATTTGCAGCAGGCGCCGTCGGGCTTCTTCAGCCATTCGGTCAGGATGATCGAGCCGTCCATCATCGCATCGAGACGGCCATTGGCCATGTCGGTGCGGGCATCGTCTCCGGTCGGATAAGCCTTGACGGTCGAGCCTGCGTATTTCTGCTCGGCGAATTTCTGGTGGATGGTCGCGGTCTGCACGCCGAGCGCCTTGCCTTTCAGGTCATCGGGCGAAGTGCCTGCGATGGTCGAATCCTTCGGCACCGCGATAGCCGGCGGCGTCTGGTAGTATTTGTGGGTGAACTCGACCTTCTCGGCCCGCTCCGGCGTGATGGTGATGTTGATGATGGCGTCGAACTTGCCGGCCTGCAGCGCGGGGATCGAGCCGTCGAAATCCTGCACGCTGAACTCGCACTCGGCCTTCATCTCGGCGCACAGCGCCTCCCCCAAGTCGATGTCGAAACCGCCCAGCGTGCCGTCGGCACTGGCGTAATTGAAGGGCGGATAGGCGCCTTCGGTGCCGATCCTGAGTTTTTTGTCCTGGGCGGAGGCGGCGCTCGTGGCAAGGGTGAGAGCGACGGAAGCGGCAAGCACGAAACGACCGAAAAGACGCATGTTCCAGATCTCCGTTGAGCGCGAGAAGTCTACGGGCTTCCAAGCGTGCGGCGGAGACGGAAACGACATGCGCTGCGGCGATCGCGGCGCGGCGCGCGATCGCGCCATCGCGATCGGTGGTGCGTTAGCCAGCGCCCCGCTTGTTCGTCGCCGTCCGGTCGATGGCGAGTTCGCCTGCCGAGAGGACAACGCCAAATTTTTCGCTGGCTTCCTCGGCCGTATAGTAACCCAACGCCACGTCGCGCAGCACCAGATCCGGATCGCGCTGACGCGGATCGCCATAGCCACCGCCGCCCGGCGTGCCGACACGCACGCGGTCGCCGGCCTTCAAAGCGATGTCCTGCTCCTTGGACAGGTGCGGCGGTACATGTTCCTCGCCGTTGCGGACGACGGTCACCGTGTTGACCGCGCCGTCCTTGCCGCCGAGCGCACCCTGCGGGCCGAACCGGCCATGGTCCATGACGAAGGAAGCACGGGCGTCGCCACGCAGGATTTCGACCTCATAGGCGAGGCCGAAGCCACCGCGATGCTTGCCGGCGCCGCCGGAGCCCTCGCGCAAGGCGTAATGGCGGTAGAGCACCGGAAATGCCTGTTCCATGATCTCGACCGGCGGCGATTTGGAGATGCCGATAGTCGAGCAGCCATTGGTTAGGCCGTCATGGCCTGAATTGCCGCCATAGCCGCCGCCGGAGATCTGGTACATGACGTAATCGCGGTCGCGCGCCGGGTCGTTGCCGCCGAGCGCGAAATTGCCGCTGGAGCCGGCGGGAGCCGCCGTCACCTTCTCCGGCAGCGCCTGCACCATCGCAGCGAACACCGCCTCGGCGATGCGCTGGGAAACCTCGGCGGCACAACCCGATACAGGTCGCGGATATTTCGCATCGAGGAACGTGCCCTCCGGCCGCTTGACGATCAGCGGCTCGAAAGCGCCGGCGCTGATCGGCACATCGGGGAAGATGTGGCGCATGGCGAGGTAGACCGAGGACAAGGTGGTCGCCAGCACGCTGTTCATCGGCCCCGCGCAGGGCTTTGATGAACCGGCGAAATCGAAGGTCAGCGTATCGCCTTGCTTCTCGACCGCGAGCGCGATGGTCAGCGGCTCGTTGACCACCCCGTCGGAATCGACAAACGCCTGGGAGCGATAGGTGCCGTCTGGGATGGCCGCTATGTTGGCGCGCATCTGTTCGGCGGCACGGCGGCGCAGTTCGGCGATCGCCTCGACAACGGTTTCGTCACCGTAACGATCCAGGATTCCGTTGAGCCGGTCCTGGCCGATCAGCAGTGCGGCGGCCTGGGCCCTGATGTCGCCGATGCGCTGGTCGGCAACGCGGATGTTGGAGCAGATGATGGCGTAGATTTCCGGATCGAGCACGCCCTTCTTGAACAGTTTTACGGGCGGCAGCCGCAGCCCTTCCTGCTCGACCGCGGTCGCCGAGGCTGAAAATCCGCCCGGCACCGAACCGCCAATGTCGGGCCAATGGCCGGTGTTCGACAGCCAGCAGAAGATCTTGCCATTGCGGTAGACCGGCATGGCGAAGCGTACATCCATCAGATGCGTGCCGCCGAGATAGGGATCGTTGACGATATAGATGTCGCCCGGCTCCGGGGCCAAGCAGCGGCCATCGGCGATCATCTCGACCACCGTCCTGGTCGAATACTGCATGACGCCGACGAACACCGGCAGGCCTTGGCTGCCTTGCGCGATCAGCGAGCCGTCCACGGCCGAATAGATGCCGTCGGAGCGGTCATTGGCCTCGGCGATGACAGGCGAGAAGGCGGCGCGCGAAAAGGTCAGATCCATCTCGTCGCAGACTTGCTGCAGAGCCGCCTGGAGGACCGAAAGGGTGATGGCGTCGAGTTTTTCCATCTCAGGCCTCGCCGATATCGATGATGATGTTGCCGTCAGCGTCGCTGCGTGCGCGGTCGCCGGGTTCGAGCACGGTGGTGGCGTCCATTTGTTCGAGGATCGCCGGGCCTTCGATGACCGCGTCGAGCGGCAGTTTTTCGCGTGCGTATACTGGCGTGTCGTGCCAGCGGCCGGCATACCAGACCGGCCGGATTTCGCGCCGCGCCTCGTCGAGCGTTTTTTCGCGGCCTGCCGGGTCGATCAATCGGGAAAGATCTATCGCCGGGCGGACGCCGGTGACCGATGTGTTGAGGTTGACAAGATTGGCGCGGATTTCCGGCAGCTCGACCTTGAAGCGGGCGAAATAGGCCTCTTCGAAAAGAAGCTGCAGCGTCGCCCGCGTCACCGACGACGACGGCAGCGCCACATTGATGATGTGGGTCTGGCCGACGAACTGCATGTCGGCGGAGTGGGTGACGCGGATCGTCTCCGGCTTCACAGCTTCCTTGGCTATCAGCTCCTCGCCTTCGTTTCGGTGCCGTTCCAATATCTCGTAAAGGTGCTTTTCGTCGAGGACCGCCACCGGCTGGTTGATGGTGTTGACGAAGTCGTGGCGCAGATCGGCAACGACGCAGCCGAGCGCGTTGGTGATGCCGGGACGCGCAGGCACCAGCACCCGGGGCAGGCCGAGTTCGCGCGCCAGAGCGGTCGCATGCAGCGGACCCGCCCCGCCAAAGGCAAACAGCGCGAAATCTCTGGGATCGTGGCCGCGCGACACCGAGACCATGCGGATGGCGCCGGCCATCTTCATGTTGCCGAGCCGCAGCACCGCGCCCGCCGCCTCGACGCCGGACAGGCCGGTCGGCTTGCCGATCTTTTCCTCGAAGATGCCGGTGACGCGCTCTGATGTGACCGGGTTTTCGACCGCCAGCAGCTTCTTCGGCGCCAGCCGGCCGAGCACGAGGTTGGCGTCGGTGATGGTCGGCTCCAGGCCGCCTCGGCCGTAGCAGATCGGGCCGGGATTGGCGCCGGCACTTTCGGGGCCGATCTGGATCAGGCCGGCTGCATCGACGCGGGCGATCGAGCCGCCGCCGGCGCCGACCGTGTGCACCGCCACCATCGGCACATGGATCGGCATCGCATATTCGATCTCGATCTCGTTCGAGACAGCCGGCTCGGCATTGCGGATCATCGCCACATCGGTCGAGGTGCCGCCCATGTCGTAGGTGACGAGGTTTTCGAAGCCGGCGCGCTTGCCCGTATAGGCGGCGGCGATGACGCCCGAGGCCGGGCCGGACATCACGGTCTTGGCCGACTCACGTGTGACGAAGCGTGCCGAGATCATGCCGCCATTGCCGTTCATGATCAGGAAGTCGCGGGCATAGCCTTTTGCAGCCAATTCCTTGCGCAGCCGCTCGACATAGCGCTCAAGGATCGGCTGCACGGAGGCGTTGACCGAGGCGGTGACGCCGCGCTCGAATTCGCGTGCTTCCGACAGCAATGCATGGCCTGCCGTGATGTAGCCGTTCGGCCAGGATTCCGCGGCGATTTCGACGGCACGCCGTTCATGTGCCGGGTTGGCGTAGGAATGCAGGAAATGGATGACAAGGGATTCGCAACCGGCCGCGATCAGCGCCTGCACGGCGTCGCGCATCTCCGCCTCGTCGAGCGGCGTGCGTATCGCGCCCGAAGCCTCGACGCGCTCCGACACTTCGAGCCTGAGATTGCGCGGAATGATCGGCACGAAGCTGCCGGTCATGCCATAGGCCTGCGGCCGCGTCCGCCGACCAAGCTCGATCACGTCGCGAAAGCCGCGCGTGGTGATCATGCCGGTTTTGGCCAGCCGGCGTTCGAGCACCGCATTGGTGGTGGTGGTGGTGCCATGCACGATGAGGTCGATGCCGTCGATCGGAAATCCGGTGGCGCCGAGTGCCGAAACGACACCGAACGCCTGGTTGTCGACCGTGGTCGGCGTCTTGGCTAGATACACCCTGCCACCATCGCGTCCGTCGATCAGGAGCAGGTCGGTGAAGGTGCCGCCGACATCGATACCGGCAACGACATTTCCCTGGGAATCGCGCGCTTGCGCCGAAAAATTCTCTTTCATCGTCGAAACCCGAAATGCACGGACTACGGATATGCGTCAGTTTGGAAAGCTGTTTTAAGGGAGCACCTTGACGCAAATATCGTTTGTATACTAATAAATTCCGGACACAAGAGCTTGCCGCTTTGCAGTGTGCGAACAGCACGCCGGAACCTGAATGGTTCGGGCGTGCAGGTGAAGGTTTGGCGCCCGCGTCCGTGAGTTGGGCCAGAAGGTTGGATTTGATGAACACCACATCCGCTCTCAACACCGTCGGTGCCCGCCCGCTGCAGTTCCCGATTCCGGCCAACGTCTATGCCGAGACCGTCGTCTCGGTGAAGCACTACACCGACCGGCTGTTCTCGTTCCGCATCACACGTCCGCAGTCGCTGCGTTTCCGCTCCGGCGAGTTCGTCATGATCGGCCTGCCCAATGCCGAGAAGCCGGTTTACCGCGCCTATTCGGTGGCGAGCCCAGCCTGGGACGAAGAGCTGGAATTCTTCTCGATCAAGGTGCCGGACGGCCCGCTGACCTCGGAACTGCAGAAGATCCAGGTCGGCGACACCGTCATCATGCGGCAGAAGTCGACCGGCACTTTGGTGGTCGACGCGCTGACGCCGGCCAAGCGGCTGTTCATGATCTCGACCGGCACCGGCATAGCGCCTTTCGCCAGCCTGCTGCGCGACCCCGACACCTATGAGAAATTCGATCAGCTGATCCTGACCCATACCTGCCGCGACAACGCCGAATTGACCTACGGCCAGGAATTGGTGGCGGCGCTGGAAAGCGATCCGCTGATCGGCGAACTGACCACTGGGCGCGTCACGCTCTACAATTCGACGACCCGCGAAGAGTCGGCCTGCATGGGCCGCATCACCGCGCTGATCGGCTCCGGCAAGTTCTATAGCGATCTCGGTATCGACAAGCTCAACCCGGAAACCGACCGCATCATGATCTGCGGCTCGATGCACATGCTGAAGGACGTCAAGGAGCTGGCCGAAAGCCTCGGTTTCGAGGAAGGCTCGCTGAGCCATCCAGCGACCTTCGTTGTCGAGCGCGCTTTCGTCGGCTGAGCCGCACCTAACATCTCGCAGTCTACGTTTTGACTGCACGGTCAAAAATTGCTGCTTCCGCCGCCTTTTTCGATTATGACCGCCCGCAGGACTCGTGAAGTGCAACTTCACGGGCTATCTTCGGCACACGTCGCTGAATGAAAGGGCAGGAGATGAGCAGCACAATCCGCGAAGCCGACGTCGGCTCGTCCAAGGTGACGCCGCTGCCGGCGCGCGCCGCCGCCAATACCCCCCTCCCGCACGACCATCGCATTGCGCGCAATCCAGGCATGAAGCTCGACCTCGGCTTCATGGAATCGGTGCGCAGCGTCAATCGCTCGGCGCTTGAACGCCGTGTTGCCAGCCTGACCAAGCGACGCTCGATCAAGGCCGACAACCAGGCGGCCTGGCTGCTAAAGGCCGTCGCCTGCATGGATCTGACGACGCTGAATTCCAACGACACCGAGGAGCGCGTGCGCCGGCTCTGCGCCAAGGCGATCAATCCGTTCCGCCGCGACATTGTCGAAGGTCTCGGCATATCGGGTGAAACCATCCGCCCGGCCGCCGTCTGCGTCTACCATCCCTTCGTCGCCACCGCCGTCGATGCGGTGCGCGGCACCGGCATCCATGTCGCCGCCGTCTCCACCGCCTTCCCGCATGGCCTGGCCCCCCTGTCGACCCGCCTGCAGGAGATCGAGGCCTCGGTCCGCGACGGCGCCGACGAGATCGACGTCGTCATTCCGCGCGGCCTGGTGTTCGGCGCCAAGTGGCGCGAGCTTTACAATGAGATCGTCTCGATGCGCGCCGCCTGCGGTGACGCGCATCTGAAGGTCATCCTCGGCACCGGCGACCTCGCCACGCTGCGCAATGTCATGCTGGCCTCGATGGTGGCGATGATGGCGGGCGCCGACTTCATCAAGACCTCGACCGGCAAGGAAAGCGTCAATGCGACGCTGCCCGTCGGCCTCGCCATGGTGCGCGCCATCAGGGCCTATTTCGAAGAGACCGGCTATCTCATCGGGTTCAAGCCGGCCGGTGGCATTTCCACGGCCAAGGTCTCGCTCGACTGGCTGGTGCTGATAAAGGAAGAACTCGGCCGGCCGTGGCTGGAGCCCGAGCTGTTCCGCTTCGGCGCGTCGAGCCTTTTGACCGACATCGAGCGCCAGCTCGAGCACCATCTGACCGGACACTATTCGGCCAATCATCGCCACGCGATGGCTTGAGCGCACCACACCCACCCCGATCGGCTATGCCGATCGACCCTCCCCACAAGGGGGAGGGTGAAGGAGGCCCCTGATGAACATTCTCGAACGCTATCACGCCATGGAGTACGGCCCGGCGCCGGAAGCCCGCAACGAGGCCGATGCGTGGCTTGCCGCGCGCGATTTCGGCAAGGCGCTGTTCATCGGCGGCGACTGGAAAGCCGCGTCCGGCGGCAAGACCTTCGAGACCAGCGACCCCTCATCCGGCAAGCTGCTGGCCAAGGTCTCGGACGCCAGTGCCGCCGATATCGACGCGGCGGTTGCGGCCGCCGCCAAGGCGCTGCCGAAATGGTCGGCCGCCTCAGGCTATCAGCGCGCCAAGGTGCTTTATGCCATCGGCCGCGCCATGCAGCGGCATCAGCGGCTGTTCGCAGTGCTGGAGACAATCGACAACGGCAAGCCTATCCGCGAAAGCCGCGATATCGACGTGCCGCTGGCGATCCGCCATTTCATCCACCATGCCGGCTGGGCGCAGGCGCTGGACAAGGATTTCCCCGGCCATAAGGGTGTCGGCGTGGTCGGCCAGATCATCCCGTGGAACTTTCCGCTGCTGATGCTGGCCTGGAAGATCGCGCCTGCGCTCGCCGCCGGCTGCACGGTGGTGCTGAAGCCAGCCGAGTTCACGCCGCTGACATCAATCCTGTTCGCCGAGATCTGCGAACGCGCCGGCGTGCCGAAGGGCGTCGTCAACATCGTCCAGGGCGGCCCTGAGGCAGGCGTCGCCATCGTCAACCATCCCGGCATCCAGAAGATTGCCTTCACCGGCTCTTCCGAGGTTGGCAAGATCATTCGCAAGGCGACCGCCGGCTCGGGCAAGAAACTGTCTCTCGAGCTGGGCGGCAAGTCGGCCTTCATCGTCTTCGAGGATGCCGATCTCGACAGCGCCGTCGAAGGCCTGGTCGACGGCATCTGGTTCAACCAGGGCCAAGTCTGCTGCGCCGGCTCGCGGCTGCTGGTGCAGGAAGGCATAGCCGACGCCCTGATCGCCAAGGTCAAGACGCGGATGAGCCGGCTGCGCGTCGGCAGCCCGCTGGACAAGAACACCGATATCGGCCCGCTCGTCGACTTGACCCAGCTTGACCGCGTCAAGGGGCTGGTTGCCGAAGGCGCCAGACAGGGCGCCGTCTGCTGGCAGCCGGATGCGGCGCTGCCGTCCTCCGGCTACTACCATCTGCCGACGCTCGCCACCGGTGTTTCGCCGGCTAACATCTTGGCTCAGGAGGAGGTCTTCGGCCCGGTCTTGGCGACCATGACCTTCCGCAATACCGAGGAAGCGATCGAGCTTGCCAACAATACGCGCTACGGGCTGGCCGCCTCGGTGTGGAGCGAAAACGTCAATCTGGCCCTGCACGTCGCGCCGCAGCTCAAGGCCGGCGTCGTCTGGGTCAACGGCACCAACATGTTCGATGCCGCCTGTGGCTTCGGTGGCTACCGCGAAAGCGGATTCGGGCGCGAAGGCGGGCGCGAGGGCATGTTCGAATATCTCACGGCGAAGCTGCCGCTCGGCCCGGTCATCAGACCGGCGACGGTCTCGGCGCAACCGGTCGAGCAATCCGACGGCGGCGCGATCGACCGCACGGCAAAGCTGTTCATCGGCGGCAAGCAGGTTCGCCCGGATGGCAAATATTCGCTCGCCATCGCCACCGCCAAGGGCAAGCTTGCCGGCGAAGTCGGGCTCGGCAGCCGCAAGGATATCCGCGATGCCGTCTCTGCCGCCCGCGGTGCCAAGGCCTGGCCGGAGGCGACCGCCTATAACAGGTCCCAGGTGCTCTATTATCTGGCCGAGAACCTTTCCGGCCGTGCCGGCGAGTTCGCCGCCCGTCTCACCGAATTGACCGGCGCTACGCCCAAGGCCGCGCGGGAAGAAGTAGAACAGTCGATCGAGCGGCTGTTCCTCTATGCCGGCCTTGCCGACAAGTTCGAGGGCCGCGTGCACCAGCCGCCGGCGCGTGCTGTGACATTGGCGCTGCACGAGCCGGTCGGCGTCGTCGGCATCGTCGCCCCCGATAGCTCGCCGCTGCTCGGCCTGATCTCGCTGGTCGCACCGGCGCTGGCCATGGGCAACACGGTGGTGGCAGTGCCGTCCGAGCGCTATCCGCTGCTGGCGACCGATCTCTACCAGGTCATCGAATATTCCGATGTGCCGGCCGGCGCCATCAACATCGTTACCGGCCGCAGCGCCGAACTTGCCGGCGTGCTGGCCAAGCATGACGATGTCGACGGGCTCTGGGTGTTCGCCGATGCGGAGACCTGCGCCAAGGCGGAAGCCGAGTCCATCGGCAACCTCAAGCGGGTCTGGAGCGGCAATGGCCGCGGCCTCGACTGGGCATCCGACGAAGCCGCCGGCGACGCCTTCCTGCGCCGCGCCGTCGAGGTCAAGAATGTCTGGGTGCCTTACGGGGATTGATGTCCCGCCGGTGCTGTTGAGATCGTGTTCGGGCTTGACGCACGGACAGATGTTCTTTAAGGAGAAAAAACATCTTTATCAGTGAACGGTCAACGGCGCAGGCTGCACGATCACGCGTGACTGGCACATGACGCCTTGGCCAGCCGCAGGTAGACCCGGACTATCCCCAGTGGACGAGGAGAGCAGTATGGCGGACCTGGCAGGCAAGGTCGTTGTCGTCACGGCAGCGGCGCAAGGCATCGGCAGGGCGAGCGCACTGGCCTTCGCAAAGGCTGGCGCCATCGTCCATGCCACCGACATCAACGAGGCACTGCTGGCGGAACTCGCCAAGACGCCGGGGATCAAGGCCCGCAAGCTGGACGTGCTCAACGACGAAGCCGTCAACGCCGCCTTCGCCGAGATCGGTGTCGTCGACGTGCTGTTCAATTGCGCCGGTTTCGTCCATTCAGGCTCGATCCTCGAGATGAAGGAAGCCGATCTCGATTTCGCGCTGAACCTCAATGTTCGCGCCATGATCCGCACCAGCCGGGCCGTGCTGCCTGGCATGCTGGAACGCGGCGACGGATCGATCATCAACATGGCCTCGCTGGCCAGTTCCACCAAGGGTGTGCCCAACCGCTTCGTCTATGGCCTGACCAAGGCCGCCGTCATCGGCCTGACCAAGGCGATCGCCGCCGACTATGTCGGTAAGGGCATACGCTGCAACGCCATCTGTCCCGGCACGGTCGAGAGTCCGTCGCTGCAGGACCGCATGCATGCGCAAGGCGACTACGATGCCGCCCGCGCCGCCTTCATCGCCCGCCAGCCGATGGGACGGCTCGGCACGCCGGAGGAGATCGCCGATCTCGCCGTCTACCTGGCCGGCGCCACCTATACGTCAGGGCAGGCCTACAATATCGACGGCGGCTGGTCGATCTGACTGCGGAAATCTTGCGCGAGCAGGACGATCTGGCCCTTTCCCGGCGTTTAACAGGGGATCGAAGAGTCTGAAAATCCCGCGCGCCGGCTATCTTGCATGGCGATCGCGCTTGTCCGTAGTCAGGTCGATGGGTACGGTCCGCCGGTTCCTTGAGGAGCAATCGCCTTGGCGGAAAGTTTGCAAAAGGCCGCGAGGCCGCAATCAGGAGAAGGATTTAGATGAAACTGCTGCGCTATGGCGAGGTGGGAAGCGAACGTCCCGGCCTGCTCGATGGGGATGGAACGATCCGTGATCTGTCCGCTCACGTCACCGATATCGGTGGCAAGGCACTCGATCCGGCATCGCTGGCGGCACTCGCCAAGCTTGATCCGAAGTCGCTGCCGGCGGTTTCCGGCAGCCCGCGCCTCGGCGCCTGCGTTGCCGGCACCGGCAAGTTCATCTGTATCGGCCTGAACTATTCCGACCATGCCGCCGAGACCGGCGCCACCGTACCGCCGGAGCCGATCATCTTCATGAAGGCAAGCTCGGCCATTGTCGGGCCGGACGACGACGTGCTGATCCCCCGCGGCTCGGAGAAGACCGACTGGGAAGTCGAGCTGGCCGTGGTCATCGGCAAGACCGCCAAATATGTCAGCGAGTCCAATGCGCTCGACTATGTCGCCGGCTATAGCGTTGCCCACGATGTCTCCGAACGCGCCTTCCAGGCCGAGCGGCAGGGCCAGTGGACCAAAGGCAAGAGCTGCGACACGTTCGGCCCGACCGGCCCATGGCTGGTGACCAAGGACGAGGTAGCCGATCCGCAGAACCTCAAAATGTGGCTGACCGTCAACGGCAAGACGATGCAGAACGGCTCGACCAAGACCATGGTCTATGGCGTCAAATATCTGGTTTCCTATCTCAGCCAGTTCATGTCGCTGCACCCCGGCGACATTATTTCGACAGGCACACCGCCCGGCGTTGGTCTCGGCATGAAGCCGCCGGTGTTCTTGAAGGCTGGCGACGTGGTAGAGCTGGGTATCGAAGGGTTGGGCCAGCAGAAGCAGACGTTCAAGGCTGACGTTTAGGGGCGCCGACTCCCCTTCTCCCCTTGCGGGAGAAGGGGAGAGCGCAAAGCCGCGCTACTTCAGCACCTTCCCATCAGCACCAAACCGATACGTCTTCGCCGGATCCGGCGTAGCATAGAGTGTGGCGCCCGGTTCGGCATCATAGACACCGAAAATCCTGACCGTGATCAGCCCGGCCTTCTCGCAATCGAGATAGAGATTGGTGTCGGCGCCGAGATGCTCGGCGTGCACCACCGTTCCCTTCCAGGCACCGGATTTCGGATCGACGGTCAGATGTTCCGGCCGCACGCCTATGGTCTTGGCGGTTTCACCGAGCCTGGCGCCGTCGACGAAGTTCATCTTCGGCGAGCCGATGAAGCCGGCGACGAACTCGTTTGCGGGCGAATTGTAGAGTTCCATCGGACCGCCGATCTGCTCGATTTTCCCAGCGTTCAGCACCACGATCTTGTCGGCCAGCGTCATCGCCTCGACCTGGTCGTGGGTGACGTAGATCATCGTCGCCTTCAGCCGGCGATGCAGCTGCGCGATCTCCAGCCTTGTGTTGACGCGCAGTGCCGCATCGAGGTTGGACAATGGCTCGTCGAAGAGAAAAAGCTTGGGTTCGCGCACCACGGCGCGGCCAATGGCGACGCGCTGGCGCTGGCCGCCGGAGAGTTCGGCCGGCCGCCTTTCGAGATAGGGTTCCAGCGACAGCATCGCCGAGGCGATGCCGATGCGACGCTCGATCTCCGGGGCGGGCGTGCCGGCCTGCTTGAGCCCGAGGCCCATATTGTTCTTCACCGTCAGATGCGGATAGAGCGCATAGGTCTGGAACACCATGGCGATGCCGCGCTTGGCCGGCGGCGTGGCCGAGACGTCCGCGCCGTCGATGACGACGCGGCCCGAAGTCGAATCCTCCAGTCCGGCGATGACCCGGAGCAGGGTCGACTTGCCGCAGCCGGACGGCCCGACGAAGACAACGAACTCGCCGTCGTTCACTTCGAGGTTGATGCCCTTCAGCACCTCGACCGGCCCGAAGGCCTTCTTCACGTTCTCGATGTTCAGCGAGCCCACGGCTTCGTCCCTGTTCTAGAGTTTGACGGCTGCGCCACTGCGCACGCTCTCATCGGCGGCAAGGCAGACGGCGAGCGATTTGACCGCGTCGTCCATGTGTTTGGTGAGATCCAGATCCTCGCGGATCGCCTTCAGCACGAAGGCCTGTTCGAGGTCGCACAGGTCCTGATGGCCGGGTTCGCCCTCCATCGACAGCATTTCGTCCGGCTTGACGAACCTGCCGTCCGCACCGGTCGCGGCGCTGTGCAGGCGGATGGTCGAGGTCTTGGTGTGGGTGTCGATGTCATCCGACTTCACACCCTCCTTCATGACGATCGACACGCAGCCATTCGGCGAGATGACGTCCTTCACGAAGAAGGCCGTCTCCGAAATCATCGGTCCCCAGCCGGCCTCATACCAGCCGACCGACCCGTCATCGAACAGCACCTGCAGATGGCCGTAATTGTACATCGAGGGCGCAACCTCTTCAGTCAGCCGCACGCCCATGCCGCGCACCTCGACCGGCTTCGCATCGGTGATCTGCAGCATGACGTCGAGATAGTGCACGCCGCAATCGACGATCGGCGAGGTCGTCTGCATCAATTGCTTGTGCGTCTCCCAGGTATGGCCTGAGGATTGCTGGTTGAGGTTCATGCGGAAGACGTAGGGGCCGCCGAGCTTGCGCGCTTCGGCGATCAGCCTGATCCAGGACGGGTGATGGCGCAGGATGTAGCCGATCACCAGCTTCCTGCCGTTGGCCTTGGCCGCCGCGACGACGCGCTTGGCGTCGGCCACCGTCGTTGCCAACGGCTTCTCGACGAAGACGTGGCAGCCGGCCTCGAACGCCTTCACCGCGTAATCGGCATGGCTGTCGGAATAGGTGGCGATGCAGGCGACATCGGGTTTTTCGTCGCGCAGGGCGTCATCGAAGGAGCGCCTGATGCCGTAACCCGACAGCCCGTCCGGCAAGGGCACGTCGGAGCGGTTGACCAGCGCCGCGATCTGGAAACCTGGATTGGTGTGATAGGCCAGCGCATGGCTGCGACCCATATTGCCAAGCCCGGCGACGACGACGCGAAGAGGTGTTTCAGAGTTCACCGAGCTGCTCCAGATATCCGTATTGCTCTCGTCGAGGTCGCATCACCCCGCCCGGCGCTGGGCGCCGACCTCCGCGAAGCGCCGGGTGGGGTGAAGCGCCGGCCTAACGGGTTCACTTGACTGCCCCCGATGTGATGCCGCGGATCAGCTGCCGCGAGAAGATGACGTAGAGGATCAGCACGGGCATGATCGCCAGCGACAGCGCGGCCAGGATGGCGTTCCAGTTGGTGACGAACTGGCCGAGGAACAGCTGCGCGCCGAGCGTCACCGTCTTGGTCTCCTCCGACGGCGCCAGGATCAGCGGGAACCACAGATCGTTCCAGATCGGGATCATGGTGAAGACAGCGACCGTCGCCATCGATGGCCTGACCAGCGGCAGCACCAGCCGGAAGAAGATGGTGTATTCGGACAGGCCGTCGATACGGCCGGCATTCTTCAGATCGTCGGACACCTGCTTCATGAATTCCGACAGGATGAAGACGGCAAGCGGCAGGCCTTGCGCGGTGTAGACCAGGATCAGCGCCGTCAGCGTGTTGACCAGCCCGCTCGCCACCATCAATTGCAGGATGGCGACGGTGCCCAGCCGGATCGGGATCATGATGCCCAGCGCCAGATAGAGCCCCATCAACGAATTGCCGCGAAAGCGGTACTCCGACAGAGCGAAGGCTGCCATGGCGCCGAACAAGAGCACGAAGAACAGCGAGGCGACGGTGACGACTAGGCTGTTCTGGAAATAGTGGATGAAGTCGCCCTGGCCGATCACGGTCGTGTAGCCGATCAGGTCGAAGGTTTTTGGCGTCGGCGGCGTCAATGGCGCGCCGAAGATGCCCGCGCGCGACTTGAATGAGTTCATGATGACGAGGATCACCGGAAACAGTGCGATCATCGTGTAGGTCAACAGGATCGCGTGGGCGCCGATGGTGCGGGGCATGGAACGGGTGGCGGTGCTCATCTCTTGCCTCCTCAGAACTGGTAGCGACGCAGGCGCGTCTGCACGAGGAAGAGATAGACGCAGACGCCGCCAAGGATGATCAGGAACATCATCGTGGCGATCGCCGCGCCCATGTTGGGATCGCCGACCTGCAGCTGGAAGCCGAAGAAGGCGCGGTAGAGGAAGGTGCCGAGAATGTCGGTCGAGTAGTTCGGACCGGCGAGCGCGCCTTGCGCGGTGTAGATCAGGTCGAAGGCGTTGAAATTGCCGACGAAGGTCAGGATCGAGATGATGCCGATCGACGGCAGGATCAGCGGCAGCTTGATCTTCCAGAACTGCGACAGGCCGGTAATCCCATCGCATTCGGCGGCCTCGATCACCTCTTCGGGAATCGACAACAGGGCGGCGTAGATCAGCATCATCGGGATGCCGACGAACTGCCACACCGAGATGAGGCTGAGCGCGGTCAGCGCATATTGCTCCTTGCCGAGCCACGGCGTGAACAGGCTTTTCAGGCCGACGAGATCCATCAGATGCGGCGCCACGCCCCACAGTGGCGACAGGATCAGCTTCCAGGCGAAGCCGACGATGACGAAGGACAAGATGGTCGGCACGAAGATCGCCGTCCGATAGAAGGCCGCGAATCTGAGTTTGGGACTGGACAGCAGGGCGGCCAGCATGACGCCGATCGGGTTCTGCACCAGCATGTGGATGATGAAGAACCAGGTGTTGTTCCTGAGCGCGTTCCAGAAGCCCACCGACCAGTTGGGGTCGCCGAACAGCATGCGGAAGTTTTCCAGCCCGACGAAGACCTGGTGCTGCTCGATGTTGCGGAACAGCGACAGCTGCAGCGTGCCGGCGAGCGGCAGGATCATGATCGCCGTGTAGACGAGCACCGCCGGCGCCAGGAAGATGCCGATGTGCCAGCGGAACGGTCTTTTCGGTCTGATATCTGCGGCCATGAGTTCGGTCCCCGCCGTCTCTCGGTTCCAAAGGGTGTCGATCTAGATGATGCCTCGATACACGGCCCGAACACTCTCGCCCGATGCGGCAAGAACAAAGGCCTGCGACTGATCAGCTAGCCTTTCCCCACAAAGGGAGGGTAAGGCCGAGAGGCGGTGCCGACAATCGGTATCTGAATGGACGCACTTTGAATGATCAGGCTGGTCCGGAACCGGCCAGGCATGCGCCCGGCCGGCTCCGTTGCCTGAGCTCTTACTTGGCCGGATGATACCAGCTGTCGAGACCGGTCTGCAGCTTCTTGGCCGCTGCTTCCGGCGTATCGGTGCCATTGATGACGTTGGCCGATTCAACCCAGGTCTCGTTTTCGAGGTTCGGCGTGCCACGCGACAGAATCTGGTAGGTCGAGCGGATCGTCGACTTGCACTTGCCGCGCCAGGAGACGAATTCCTGCGCCAGCGGGTCTTCCATCTTCACCGGCGAGGAGTTCAGGCTGAAGAAGCCCGGCAGCGCGTTGGCGTAGATGGTGGCGAAATCAGGCGAGGCGACCCAGGACAGGAAGGTCTTGGCTGCATCGACGTTCTTCGAAGCCGCATTCAGGCCCATG
This sequence comes from Mesorhizobium sp. CO1-1-8, assembly GCF_020164875.1. Lineage (NCBI taxonomy): Bacteria > Pseudomonadati > Pseudomonadota > Alphaproteobacteria > Hyphomicrobiales > Phyllobacteriaceae > Mesorhizobium > Mesorhizobium sp. CO1-1-8. The sequence goes on from NZ_JAIUGZ010000004.1 coordinate 184,172, forward strand.
CCGATATCGGTATGGTCGGAGATGTAGCAGGTGTCGCCGGCCTTCTCGACCGGGGGCGGGAAGGCGCCCATCTTGAACTGCGCCTGGGTGTTGAACAGGCCGATTTCCCACGAGCCGGCCGGGTAGATGGCGGCGCGGCCGAGCGTGAACAGGTTCTGGCTATCCGGATAGGTCTGCGCCTCGAAGCCATCGCCGAGATAAGGCTTCCACTTGGCCAGTTCCTCATACGGCGCGACCCAGTCCTTGTCGGTCAGCTTCTGATCGCCCTTGATCAGCGCCGCGCGGCCGTCCTCGCCCTTCCAGTAGTTGGGGCCGATGTTCTGGTAGCCCATGGTCGCGGCTTCCCAGAGATCCTTGGTGCCCATCGCCATCGAGATGTAGGTGCCGTCGGCCTTGATCTTGTCGAGCGCGGCGAAGAACTCGTCGCGGGTCTCCGGCACCTTGATGCCGAGCTTTTCGAAGGCGTCCTTGTTGTAGATGAAACCGTGGATGACCGAGGCCATCGGCACGCAGAAGCTCGCCTTGCCGTCGTCGGTCTGCCAGGCGGACTTTGCCACCGGCGAGAAGTTCTCCATGCCGGGCAGTGCCGAGAGGTCGGCAAGATTGCCCTTCTTGAACAGCTCAAGCGACTTGTCGAACGGGCGGCAGGTGATCAGGTCGCCCGCCGAGCCGGCGGCGAGCTTGGCGCCGAGCGCTGCGTCATATTCGGTCGGAGCCGACGGTGCGAACACCACCTTGATGCCCGGGTTCTTGGCTTCGAAAGCCGGGATCAGCTTGTCCTTCCAGATGGCAAGGTCGTCGCCGCGCCAGCTTTCGATGTTGAGCGTTACGTCGTCGGCATAGGCAACCCCGGCAGAGCCGAGAATGCTGGTGCCCAGAAGCAGTGCCGTCAGTAGTTTCGTTGTCATGCTCAGTCTCCCTGTTGACCTTTTTCAGGTTCGGTTTTGATGAGAACGGAGGCTTTTGACGCCTTGCTCCCCTCGCAAGCCTGCTTCACCCGATGGAATCGGGACGAAACAGGCTCTATTTCTTTGTTCGAGCATGATCTTTTCCGAAAAGCGGTTTCCACTTTTCGGGATCATGCCCCAGCGCGGAAAGGGCCGGCCGCAGCTTCTGGCCGGCCTCTTCCAGTATCTTCTGCGCCGCGTCAGTGCTGTCGGCGCCGGCGGCGAGCAGAATGGCGGTCTTGACCGCGCCGCCGCTCTTCTCGAGCAGGCGGGCCGCTTCGTCCGTGCCGCGCCCGCTGACGGCGGCGACGATGCGCGCCGCGCGGTCGCGCAGCTTGATGTTGTCGGCCATGAGATTGACCATGTAGCCGTCATGGACATGGCCGAGATGGATGGCGGTCAGCGTCGACAGCATGTTGAGCGCGATCTTCTGGGCAGTGCCGGCGCCCATGCGCGTCGAGCCGGCGATCAGCTCCGGCGGCGTTTCGAGCAGGATGGCGGTTTGCGCCTGACGCAGCAGCGCAGAGTCCCTGTTGTTGGCGATGCCGATGGTGGCAGCGCCGCAGCGAGCCGCTTCCTCGATGGCCCGCACCGCATAGGGCGTCGTGCCGCTGGCGGAAATGGCGATCAGGCAGTCGCCCTTGCCGAGGCCAGCCTTGGCGACCGCTGCCGCGGCCTCCTCGGTATCGTCTTCCGGCCCGCCGGCCAGCGTGCGGAAAGCGTCGTCGCCGCCGGCGATCAGGATAGCGATGCGGTCACGGTGAATGCCGAAGGTGCCCGGCAGCTCCAGCGCATCGGCCAGTGCCATCAGGCCCGAGCTGCCGGCCGCGGCGTAGGCAAGCTTGCCGCCGCTCTTCAGCCTGCCGGCGATGATCTCGGCGGCCCTGGCGATGGATGGGATGGCATGGCGTACGACCTTGGCGGCTTCGATCTGCGCGTCGGCCAAATAGGAAAGGATGGCTTCCGGGGCCTGGATATCCAGCCCCTCGGCATTTTTGTGAAGCGCTTCGGTGCGCGTTTCGGCCATCCCGGTTTCCTCCAATACCAGAACAATACCAAAAAAATACCACTTGTCCACACGCATTAACGAACTCACTGGTCGGAAATCGCTGAGCCAACGAAATACGTAGATTGTTCGATGGAATATTGCTTAATCTTTCTGAAGCGGAAATTAACCCTTGGCTATTGGTATTTTATTGGTATTATCCGCCCGGAGGAGAACTCACGTGAATTTCGTGCTCGGAATCGATGGTGGCGGCACCAGCTGCAGGGCCGCCCTGGCAACAGCGGAGGGCACGGTGATCGGCCGCGCCAAAAGCGGCGCCGCCAACATCCGCACCGACCTTACTGGCGCCCGCTCGAACATCGTCGAGGCCGCGCGGCTGGCGTTTCTCGCCGCCGGGCAGGATGCGGACCTGATCCCGCAAACGCCCGCAATTCTCGGCCTTGCCGGCGCCAACGTCGGCACCTACCGTCAGCAGCTCGAGGCGATCCTGCCGTTCAGCATCAGCCGTGTCGAGACCGACGCCGAAATCGCTCTGGAGGGCGCTGTCGGCTCCGGTGACGGTGCCATGGCGATCCTCGGCACCGGCACCGCCTATATGGCGCGCAAGAACGGCAAATCGCGGGCCATCGGCGGCTGGGGCTTCCAGGTTGGCGACCAGGGCAGCGGCGCCCGTATCGGTCGCGACCTGCTCGAACAGACACTGCTTGCCTATGACGGCGTCCGCGCGGGTTCACCGCTGACGCAGAGCATGCTGGCGGTTTTCCGCAACAACCCGGAGGACGTGGTCGAATTCACCACCAATGCCAAACCAGGCGATTTCGGCGGCTTCGCGCCCAAGGTGTTTGAACACGCCGAGAAGGGCGACAGCGTCGCCAACTGGATCCTCGACAGGGTGGTCGCCGACGTCGAAGCTTCGCTCGGCGCGCTCGATCTCGCCGACGACGCGCCGCTGTGCCTGCTCGGCGGGCTGGCGCCGCTCTACGCGCCGCGCCTGTCTGCCCGCTACCGGGCGCTGCTGAAGCCTCCGCTCGACGACGCGCTGGGCGGCGCGGTGCAGATGGCGGTTCGACTTTTCGCCGGACAGGCGGAGGCAACTCGATGAGCGAGGCCGCCGACCAGATCTTCGCCACGCTGAAACATCAGGCGCAAAGCGGCGCGCCGCTCTATCTGCAGCTTCGCAAAAGCATCGAGGACGCGGTCAATCGCGGCCTGATCGGGCCCGGCGACGCGCTGCCCTCCGAGCGCGACATCGCCACCAAGGCCGACATTTCGCGGGTTACCGTGCGCAAGGCGGTGCAGGACCTGGTCAAGGGCGGCATACTGGTGCAGCGCCACGGCTCCGGGACCTTCGTGGCGCCACGCATGGAGCGTGTCGAACAGTCGCTGTCGCGGCTGACCTCGTTCACCGAGGACATGGCGCGGCGCGGCATGGCTGTGCGTTCGGCATGGCTCGACCGCGGGCTTTACGCACCTTCGCCCGACGAAATGATGGTGCTCGGCCTGTCGTCGAGCGAACTGGTGGCGCGGGTGGCGCGCCTGCGCATTGCCAACGACACGCCGCTGGCGATCGAGCGCGCCTCGCTGTCAGCCAGCGTCTTGCCCGACCCAACCGATATAGGCTCCTCGCTTTACGCGGCGCTGGAATTGACCGGCAACCGGCCGGTGCGCGCCGTGCAGCGCATTTCCGCCGCCAATCTCGGCGACATCGACGCGCGTCTGCTCGAAGTGCCGCCAGGCATCGCCGGCCTGCACATCGAACGCATCTCCTATCTGACGAGCGGCAAGGTGATCGAATTCACCCGCTCCATCTACCGGGGCGACGCCTATGATTTCGTCGCCGAACTGCGGCTGACAGGGCCGAGCGAAGAGGGCCGACCATGAACACGACAGAAATGACCCACATGCGGCGCGAGATCGAGGAGGTCCCGCAAGCGGTCGCCCGCCTGCTCGACGGCTCCGGCGCGGTGCTGACCGAGGCCGGGCGCGGCATCCGCGAACGCGACCCGCAGTTCGTCGTCACCGTGGCGCGCGGCTCGTCCGACCATGCCGCCACCTTCATGAAATATGCCGTCGAGCTGACCGCGGGCCTGGCCGTGGCATCGGTCGGACCGTCGATCGCCTCGATCTATGGCCGCAAGCTCAGGCTCGCCGGCTCGGCCTGCCTGGCGATCTCGCAGTCGGGCAAGAGCCCCGATATCGTCGCCATGGCCGAAACCGCGCGGGCGGGGGGCGCGCTGACCCTCGCCATCACCAACACCGCCGATTCGCCGCTGGCGCGTGCTTCGGACTATGCGATCGATATCCTGGCCGGCCCCGAGCGCAGCGTCGCGGCCACCAAGACCTTCATCAATTCGGCCGTCGCTGGCCTCGCTCTGATGGCGCATGCCACGGGCGACAATGCGCTGCTGGCGGCGCTTGCCCGCCTGCCGGAGCATTTCGGCAAAGCAATCGCCTGTGACTGGATGAGCGTGCTCTCTGAGACGATCGAGAAGCAGAAGTCGCTGTTCATCCTCGGCCGCGGACCGTCGGCGGCGATGGCCAATGAGGCGGCGCTGAAATTCAAGGAGACCTGCGGCATGCATGCAGAGGCCTACAGCGCCGCCGAGGTCATGCACGGCCCGCTGGCGCTGATCGGCCCCGATTTTCCGGTGCTGGCGCTGGCCGCGCGCGACGCCTCCGAACCGTCCATTGCCGAGGCCGCCGACAGCCTGGCGGCCAAGGGCGCGCCGGTGTTCGTCACCTCTGAACTTGCCCAACGCGCCGTGCGCCTGCCGCATGTCGCCACCGGCCATCCGCTGACCGATCCGCTGACGCTGATCGTCTCCTTCTACATGTTCGTCGAGGCCTTTGCCCGCCATCGCGGTCTCGACCCCGACGCGCCGCGCAATCTTCGCAAGGTGACGGAGACAGTATGAGCGATCGCTTTGCCCTGACTGGCGCCCGGATTTTCGACGGCGACGACTGGCATGAAGACCACGCACTTGTCGTCCGCGACGGTCTCGTCGAGGCCATTTTGCCCACCGGGGCCATCCCCTCGGATATCCGCGTCGTCGACACCGGTGGCGGCACGCTGACGCCGGGCTTTGTAGATGTGCAGGTCAATGGCGGCGGCGGCGTCATGCTCAACGACCATCCCGATGTCGCTTCCATCGAAACCATCTGCCGCGCGCACGCGCCCTTCGGCACGACGGCGCTGCTGCCGACGCTGATCACCGACACGCCCGCAATCACGGCCGCCGCTGTCGCCGCCGGCGAGGCAGCGGCGCGCCAAAAGGTGCCTGGGTTTCTCGGGCTGCATCTCGAAGGCCCGCATCTGTCGGTCGCCCGCAAGGGCGCACATGATCCGGCGCTGATCCGGCCGATGACGGATGCCGATCAGGCGATGCTGATCGCCGCGCGGCAAAAACTGCCGGTGCTGCTCACCACCATTGCCCCCGAATCCGTCGAGCCGGTGCGCGTCGCGGCACTCGCCAAGGCCGGCATCATCGTCAGCCTTGGCCATTCCGATACCGGCTATGCCACCGCCAGCGCTTTTGTCGCGGCCGGCGCCTCGATGGTCACCCATCTGTTCAATGCGATGAGCCAGATCGGCAACCGCGAGCCCGGGCTGGTGGGCGCGGCCATCGACATCGGCACCTTGTCGGCCGGTCTCATCGCCGACGGCATCCATGTCGATCCGGCCACCATCAAGATCGCACTGCGCGCCAAGCAGGGACCGGCCAGGATCGTGCTGGTCACCGACGCCATGGCGACAATCGGCACCGACATGATGTCGTTCACGCTCAACGGCCGCACCATCTATCGAAGGGATGGCAGCCTGAGGCTCGCCGACGGAACGCTGGCGGGCGCCGATCTCGATATGATCTCGGCCGTTCGTTTCATCCACCGCGTCGTCGGGGTCGAGCTTTCCGAGGCCTTGCGCATGGCCTCGCTCTATCCGGCGCAAGCAATCGGCCAGTCGCACCGGCTTGGCCGATTCGCCAACGGCACGGCTGCGGATATTGTCGCGCTGTCGGACGATCTCGACACGAAGGGCGTCTGGATTGGCGGCGAAAAGGTTTTTGCGGCCGGCTCCGGCACTGCGCGTTGATTTTAGGTTCAAGTCGGCTGACGACATGAAACCTTTTGATTTTGAGGTCGTTGTCGGAGCGTATGTCCGAGGCGAAACCCAAATTGAAACAGGCCGACGGCATCAAACCGCGCGGTGCCTTGAAGCCGCGACAGCAAGCGCTGCGTGACCAGAGGCCGCGCCACGAGGATTTGCGCGAAAAAAAGCTGCCGACCGCCGAAGCTGCCCCGGAGGTCGACGGCCAGCCGGGGCCGCCGCCGGAGGCTGTCGAGCCCGATCCGCAACTGACGCCCGAAGAGGCCGAGCAGGCGCGCAGGAAGTACCTGCTACGGCGTTTCTGGATCAGTGGGCGCGGCTACTGGGCCCGGAGCGGCGATGGGCTTGCCTGGCCGCTCACGGTCGGGCTGTTGATCCTGATCTGCGTCAATGTCGGCTTTCAGTACGGAATAAACGTCTGGAACCGCGCGTTCTTCGACGCCATCGAGCAACGCAACGTCCACACCGTCTATGGGCTCAGCGCCATATTCCTGCCGCTCGTGGCTGGAAACGCGGGCCTTGTGGTCGCGCAGGTTTATCTGCGCATGACAATCCAGCGCCGCTGGCGTTCCTGGCTGACCACCGCCGTCATCGCACGCTGGCTCGCCAATGGCCGCTACTATCAGTTGAACCTCGTCGCCGGAGACCACTCGAATCCCGAAGCCCGCCTCACGGAGGATTTGCGGATCGCCACCGAGTCACCCGTGGATTTCATCTCCGGCGTCCTCAACGCGTTCCTGTCGGCCTCGACCTTCATCGTGGTGCTGTGGACGATCGGCGGCGCGCTCACTTTGCCGATCGGCGGCGAAAACCTCACCATTCCCGGCTTCCTCGTCATCACTGCGGTCATCTATGCCGCCATCACCTCCACGTCGATGGTGGTCATCGGCCGCCATTTCGTCCGGCTCTCGGAGCATAAGAACCAGGCGGAAGCCGAATTCCGCTATACGCTGACGCGGGTGCGCGAAAACGGCGAGAGCATCGCACTGCTCGGCGGCGAGGAGGAGGAGCGCAGCGGCATCGACAGGAATTTCGGCCATGTGCTCAGGCAATGGGCGCTGCTGACGGGCCAGCACATGCGCACGGCGCTGGTGTCGCAGGGGTCGAGCCTGTTTGCGCCGGTCGTGCCGGTCCTGCTTTGCGCGCCGAAATTCCTCGAAGGCTCGATGTCGCTCGGACAGGTGATGCAGGCTGCCTCCGCCTTCGCCATCGTGCAGGGCGCGTTCGGATGGCTGGTCGACAACTACCCGCGTCTTGCCGACTGGAACGCCTCGGCGCGGCGCATCGCATCCCTGATGATGTCGCTCGACGGGCTCGAGCGTGCGGAGCAGAGCGACGCGCTCGGACGCATCCAGCATGGCGAAACCGAAGACGGTGCGATGCTCAGCCTCGACGATCTCTCCGTCACGCTCGACGACGGCACCTCCGTGGTCAAGGAAACCGAGGTTGCGATCGAACCGGGTGAGCGTGTGCTGGTGGCTGGCGAATCCGGCTCGGGCAAGTCGACGCTGGTGCGGGCCGTTGCTGGCCTGTGGCCATGGGGCGGCGGCAGCGTCAATTTCCACGCCGACAGGCGACTGTTCATGTTGCCGCAACGCCCCTACATCCCCTCGGGCACGCTTCGCCGCGCAGTCGCCTATCCCGCGGCCGCGGACAAGTGGACGATCAAACAGATCAAGGCCGCCCTCGACAAGGTGGGCCTTGCCTATCTTGCCGAAAGGATCAAGGAAGAAGCGCCATGGGACCAGACGCTCTCAGGCGGCGAAAAGCAGCGTCTCGCCTTTGCGCGCCTGCTGCTGCACCGCCCCGATATCGTCGTGCTGGATGAAGCGACCTCGGCGCTCGACGAGAAGAGCCAGGACACAATGATGGCGACGCTGATCCGTGAATTGCCTGATGTCACCATCATCAGCGTGGCGCACCGGGCCGAGCTGGAAGCCTTCCACAGCCGCAAGATCACCCTCGAACGGCGCCAGGGCGGCGCCAAGCTTGTCAGCGACATCAACCTCGTCCCGCGCAAGCGCAACCTGCTGAAGCGCGCCTTGTGGGGTTCCGGCAGTCGGGTCGAAAGGCCGCGCAAGGAGTAAGGCGCCCCTGCGCCAGGCACCGAGCAACTATGATGCATATATGTCTTTGTAGGTGTCGCGCAGCAGGTTCTTCTGTACCTTTCCCATGGTGTTGCGCGGCAGTTCATCGACGAAGATCACCCGCTTCGGGTGCTTGTATTTCGCCACCCGTCCGGCGATGGCACCGAGAATTTCGGCACCGGTGATCCGCGATGACGGAGCACGCACGACGACAGCGGTGACGCCTTCGCCGAAATCTGGATGGGCAACGCCGATGACGGCGCTTTCGCTAACCCCGTCGAGCGCGTCGATCTCGGTTTCGAGTTCCTTCGGATAGATGTTGTAGCCGCCTGATATGATCAGGTCCTTGCCGCGTCCGACGATATGGACGTAGCCGTCGGCGTCGATGATGCCGAGGTCGCCAGTGATGAAGAAGCCGTCAGCGCGGAATTCCGCCTTGGTCTTCTCCGGCATGCGCCAATAGCCGCCGAAGACGTTGGCGCCTTTGACCTCGATCATGCCGACCTCGCCTTGGGCAAGCGCTGCACCGCTGTCGGGGTCGGCGACGCGAAGCGTGACGCCGGGCAAGGGGAAACCGACCGTACCGGCGCGCCGCTCACCCTCATAGGGGTTCGAGGTGTTCATGTTGGTCTCGGTCATGCCGTAGCGTTCGAGGATCGCGTGGCCGGTGCGCTCGCGCCAGGCCCTGTGCGTCTCGGCCAGCAGCGGCGCCGAACCGGAAATGAACACACGGATGTTTTTCGCCGCCTCGCGGTCCAGCCCGTCCTGCTGCAGCAGGCGCACGTAGAAGGTCGGCACGCCCATCATGGCCGTGGCGCGCGGCAGCAGCGAAACGATGCGGGCCGGATCGAACTTCTGCTCGAACAGCATCGAGGCGCCAGCCATCAGGACGACGTTGGTGGCGACGAACAGGCCGTGCGTGTGGAAGATCGGCAATGCGTGGATCAGCACGTCGTCTCCGGTGAAACGCCAGTGCTCGACCAGCACGCGCGCGTTGGAGGCAAGGTTCTCGTGGCTGAGCATGGCGCCTTTCGAACGGCCGGTGGTTCCCGACGTGTAGAGGATTGCCGCGAGGTCATCCAACCCGCGCGCCACGTCATGAAAATCCGTCGGCAGCCGCGAGGCCTGGTCGGTCAGCGATCCCCGGCCGTCGCGGCCGAGCGTGACGGTGGTGGCGCCCGTCTTTTCCGCCAGCGCGCCGATGTCGGCCGCTCTTGCCGGATCGCAGACGACCAGGCGTGGTTCTGCGTCGCCGAAGAAATACTCCAGCTCGGCCAGCGTGTAGGCGGTGTTGAGCGGCAGGAAGACGGCGCCGGCTCGCAAGCAGGCGAGATAGAGCATGACCGCTTCCGGGCTCTTCTCGACCTGCACGGCAACGCGGTCACCGGGTTCGACATCCAGTTGCAAGAGCGCATGCGCAAGCTGCGCCGAGCGGGCCAGCATATCGCCATAGGTGAGCGAGCGGCCATCATCGGTTTCCATCAGCAAGCGCGCTGGCGCCGGCATCCGGGACCGGAACGCATCGAACAGATGATTGCTCATGAAGACTTCCCTGGGGTGCTACGGCGCTGAGCATCCGCCTGTCGCGGCATGCCTCGGCGGCGAGAGTTCGCGGTTCTTGGCCGCGCCGTCAAGCCCGCCGACAGCGGTTCACGCCAGCCACGCCGACGCAGGTTTAGCGCAAGAAACGAGCGCAAGAGACCCGCCAGGAAACGACTGCTATCGCCGAGCGCGTTTGCCGGCGAGTTCCTTCGTTTCGTCGTCCTGCTCGAAGTGCTTCATGCACATGGCGGCAGTCAACTGGTAGTGGTTGAGCAGTGCCTCGACGGCACCGTCGGCATTGCCGTCCAGGGCACATTCGGCGATCAGACGATGCTCGCCGAAATCGTCGCGCTGGACCCCTTCGCCATCATTGGCCATTTGCCGGTAGCGGTAGGCGTGATCGGAGAGCTGGTCGCAAAACCCCACCAGCCATTGTGACCGGCAGGCCGAAATCAGCACCCTGTGGAAGACGCGATGCAGCCGCTCCCAAGCGGGATTGAGCGAAAAGAGATTCTGCGGAGACAGACGTGACGCGCGTCCCAAGCGATGCAGCGCCAGCACGAGCTGTTCTTCCCATTCGGCGGTGCGGTGGGCGATGGATTCGCGAAGCGCCCGCTCCTCGAGCCAGCAGCGGGTGCGCGTCAGCTCCTCGAGTTCCGACGCACTGACCGGCATGATGAAGAAGCCACGCTGGTCGTGCCGGCCGAGAAGCCCTTCCGAGGCGAGGCGATTGAGAGCCTCGCGGACAGGTGAGGCACCGGCCCCATATTTGGAGACCACCCATTCGACCCGCAGCTTGCTCTCGGCTTCAAGGACACCTCCGAGAAGATCGTCCCGCAATTGCTGATAGACCGTAGTGGCAAGCGTGCTCTTGGGTCCGGCAGCGTCGTCGTTCAGATTGGCAGCTCCGTATGTCACAGCGACTCCTTGTCGTCAGGACTTGTCCTGGGCGATTCGAGTCCGAAAGCATTCGCCTTCTCGTACTTGTACCATACAGCGCGAGCATTCGCCCGCTCAAGCAAAAGATCACGTTATTGTACTTTAGCACAAAGGAATATGCGGCATTCCGGAACTGAATGCTGTAATTCCGCGCATTTTCACAACCTGTGGAAACTTAACATGTTTTGTATGCACGCAGGAGAATCTGTCTTTCAGTTCTTTTGTATGCGCGCGAGATCAACTGTCTGCTTTGGGCACAGACCGGCGGACCTTGAGACCGAATCAGGCACAGTCAGATCCGATGCCGTTGCGCATCAGATCTTCACAAGCCCCGCCCGGCACCAGAACCTTAGCCGCCATGCCGGGCTGACCGCGGGAACACCGCTGGTTAGCCGGCTGCGTTGTCGGCTGCCGTCCTGATCGCCTGGATGTTCTGACGATAAGCCTCGACGCTGCCGCCTTTGAAGATGGCGGCGCCCGCCACCAGCACGTCGGCGCCGGCAGCGGTGACCAGCGGCGCGGTTTCGGCTGAAACACCGCCGTCGATCTCGATGCGGATCGGCCGGCTGCCGATCAGGGCCTTGACCCGCTTCACCTTGTCGACAACAGCCGGGATGAAGGCCTGGCCGCCGAAGCCCGGATTGACGGTCATGATCAGGATCAGGTCGAGCCGGTCGAGCACATATTCGACCACGCTTTCCGGCGTCGCCGGATTGAGCGACACACCGGCCTTCTTGCCAAGGTTCCTGATGGTCTGCAGCGAGCGGTCAAGATGCGGGCCGGCCTCGGCATGGACGGTCAAACCGTCGCAGCCGGCCTCGGCGAAAGCGGCCAGATAGGGGTCGGCCGGGGCAATCATCAGATGGCAGTCGAAGAAGGCCTTGGTGCGGTTGCGGATCGCCTTGATCACCGGCGGGCCAAAGGTGATGTTGGGCACGAAATGCCCGTCCATCACATCGAGATGGATCCAGTCGGCGCCGGCCGCCGCCACCGCTTCGACCTCATCGCCGAGTTTGGAAAAATCCGACGCCAGCACCGAGGGTGCAATCAAGGTCTTTCTGCTCATGGGTGCGGCCTTTCCGAGTGCCCTTCTCGTTGGCCACCCTATCGACTGCCTAATGCGCCACAGCCGACTTGTCGAGGGTGCAGGCGCGGTCGGCGCGCAGGCTGGGGTGAGTGCCGTTATCCGCGATCATGGTGCGGCCAATACCCGCTTGTCCCCACAGCTACGAAGAAAACCCGCCGGATTGCTCCGGCGGGTTTCTGGTCTCGTGTCAAGCAGGTGGTTATTGCTGCTGGAGCTTCAGGATTCTGTCTTGAACCGGATCCTGCTGCTGTTCGACCTGCGGCCTGCGCCGTGGCAGGACCTGCTGCAGCAGGAGGCCGGGATTGAGCTCCAGCGACGGTTGTCCGCGGACCGGCCGGCAGTTCGGATACCGTCCGATCGTGCCTTCCGGGCAGCGCCTCCTGATGATCGGCTGGCACTGGCCATTGATCATCTGCGAGCCCGGTGCGCATTCCACCTCCTGCCTGCGGCATGCGCCGTTGATCACCTCGGTCCCACGCGGGCAGACACACTCGCCGCGCTTGTTGTGGACCTGGCCGCGTATGTCGCATTGCTCCGGCGTGGGCTGCTTGCGCCGGCAGGCATTGCCCCGCACCTCGGTACCCCTCGGGCAGACACAATTGCCGTTGGCGTCGTGGACCTGACCACGGATGGTGCACTGGTCAGGCTTCGGCCGGATCGGGCGGCAGGCGCCGTTTCTGACCTCGTTCCCTTGCGGGCAGACATAGTCTCCATCGGCGTCGTGGACCTGCCCACGGATCTTGCACTGCTCCGGCTTCGGCTGGATCGGGCGGCAGGCATTGCCCCTGATCTCGGTTCCCCTGGGGCAGACACAATCGCCATCCGCATTGTGGATCTGGCCACGGATGGTGCACTGCTCGGGCCTGTCGGTCCTGACACATCTGCCGTTCTCGAGCCCGGTTCCGCGGGGGCAGACGCAACGTCCGTCCTCGGTGCGGATCTGGCCTTCGAGCAGCACACAGCGCTTCGGCTGTTCCGGCTTCGGCACGATACCACCGCCCGGCGAGCACTGGCCGTTGCGGTAGGTGGTGCCTTCCGGGCAAACGCAGCGGCCGGCATCGTTCATGACGAAGCCTTGCGAGCATTCCTTCTTCGTCTCCTGGCTAATGGTGAAGGGATGACAGGCATAGGCCTTGCCGCGATCGCCCTGCACATTGGTCTGATCGCCGCCAAGCACGTCGCCACCGCCCTGCACCCGTGTGTCGGGAGACAGCACGCCGACGCAGTTCTGGCCGCTGACATTGCCCTGCAGATTGGCCAGGCGACCGTCGTCGGGAATGACCACGGTGACATGGTGCACCTGGCTTTCTCCGGCGCCGAGCGTCAGGTTGGCAATGCAGGACGCAGGCAAGGTTGCCGGTTCCGGCGAGCAGCCGAAGGGCGGATCGATCGAGGTGATCTCAACGCCTTCCAGCCTGCCGAGGCCATCCACGCCGATCGCATCGCCGATGCGGACCGGCCCGGAGAAGGCGGTCGCTCCGTCATTGGTGATGGTGATCTCGAACGAGCAGGGTCGGCCGAGCCGGCATTCACGGTCGCCGGTCTTCTCGACACGGATGGCCGAAGAGCCGCCGCCCTTGGCGCAGGCCTGGCCAAAGGGATAGACGACGTCGTCGCCCGGCGCCGGCCCAAAGGAGCCGCGCGCGCAGTTTTCGAACGCGCCATTGGCCGAGACCGTCACGTCGAAGTGGCGACTGGTTCCAGGTACCATGACGGCGCCGGGAATCTGGCATGACAGCGCATTGGCCGGAACCGGTCCGCATGCCCATTCCGCACCGTCAGTGGTGACGGTCTGGATCTGGACGGGCGCGCCGCCGGCCACCAGCGTGGCGGCATCGTTGACCCGCACCGGGCCGGTGGGGGCAGCGGTGCCAAGGCTGGTGACGGTGATGCGGCAAGAGATGACCGCGGCACCGGCGAGCGAGCCGTTGCACACCTTGGTGATGCGCAGGATCGGCTTGCCGCCATTGGGATGACGGAAGCGTTCCTTGGCGCAGGCCTTGTTGTTGGTGAGATCGTTTTCACCGGGGATGGGCTTCACCGTCGCGCAATTCTCGACAGTGTCCGACTGGTAGCCGGCCGGCATGACCGCCTTGACGACGATCGGCGTCGAGCCGCCAGGCACGAGAGAGATGCCCGCATGGTCGCAGCGGAACAGGCCGGGACCGGTCGGTACGCAGATCCATGGCGGGCTTGGGCCGAAGGTCGAGGAGGCCGGCGCGCCGGCCGGATAGCTGTCGATCACCGTCAGCGGCCCGTTATAGGTCGATGTGCCGTTGTTGATGATGTCGATCACGAAATAGCAGATGCCGTCGGCCGTGCAGACCGGGATACGGGCACGCTTCTTCAGGATCAGATCGACTTTCTTTTCGACCGGCGGCTGGCAGTCGCGGTCGCGGTCGCCACGACGGCAGATCGGGATCGAGGCACAGCCGCGATCGTTCGACTGGCTTCCGAACAGCGGCTTGCCGCTGGCGCCATAATTATAGGTGGCGCAGTTGCGCAAGACGCTGCCTTGCCAGCCTCCGGCCGGCTTGAAGCCGAGCTTGAGGTCGACGGAGGCTCCCGGATTGAGCGTGGTCACCGGATAGGTGCAAATCATCGGGGTGGTGCCGGGTACGCAGACCCAGGGCGGATTGGGCCCTGAATCGAGCGTCGATCCGGCCGGCAGCGTCACCTCGTCGAGCACGATCTTGCCGTGATAGGCACCGGTGCCGACATTGGTGACCCTGATGGTGAAGTCGCACCCGCCGCCCATCGTGCAACGCGTCACGCTGGCGCGTTTCTCGACCTTGAGGTCCGGCTCCTTGTCCTTGGGCGGGCACCTGAGGTCACGCGGGATGACGATGTCGATCGTCTGCGTGCAGCACAGGCCCCAGCCTTCCTTCGGACCGGCATAGGTTTCGATGCCGGTGACGATGAGGTGGACGGCGTCGCCTGGCGATGCGCCGACGATCTTCCAGTTGAGCACGCCGCCGCCCGCCGGCACCAGCTGGGTGTCGGGGATGATGGTGATGCCTGATGTGGTCGTCGAAACTTGCACCCATTTGCCGCCCATCTCCGGGCCGACCGGCATGTGATAGATGAAGACGCCGCCGCCGGGCACGCAGTCGACCGTGCCGCGTTCCACCTTGAAGCATTCCTTGCCGGGAGGTGGCGGCGGCGGATTGCACTTGGTGACATCGATCTTGATCGAGGTCTTCACCCCGGTCTTGAAGTCGCCGTCGTCGGGCTTGCCCGGATCCTGCGACGGGATGATGGTCCCCGTGCCCGGTCCGGCCGTCACCTTGATCATGCCCTGGTTGTCGACGATCGTCGGCGCGGGAAATGCCGCATGATCGATCTTGGCCGTGATCGTGAAGTTGATGACGCGCTCGTTGGGAGCGCCGACGCCGTCGAGATCGGAAGTGGAGATGCGGAAATCGGAAACAACAGCTGTGTCGTTCGGATTTGCCGACGTGCTGATCGTCGCCCCCGGCAGCGGTCCGCCGGACGCATCCGTGCCGTCGCCGGACACATTGACGTTGACGATGGCAAGACCGTGCGGAAGCTGGTCCTTGAAGTCGACCCGGACCTTCTTCAGCCTGGCCTCGAGGCTTGGGTCGGCAAGGCCCTGCGGATCGCCGCGCAGGCCGAAGCTCAGCGAATAGACGACGTAGTCGCAGCCTCGTTGAGTGCCTTTCTTGGTGAAGAAGGGCACGACCCGGTCGGGCCTCGGAGTGATGACGCGCGAACTGTCGAGGTCGAGCTTCAGCTCCGGGGTGATCGGGGCAGTGTCTTCCGCAAAGCCTTGCACCGGGGTGAGCATGGCGACCGCGATACCGGCCGCCATCAGCCAGCGCGCGCCGCGCCTGGCGTATGACAGGGGTTTCATGATCGTCTCCATGACGGTGGTTCGAGCGTTCGTTGCGAGCGGGGAGAGTGCGAGATTTTTCATCTTCCCCTCCTCAACGTTCGCAGCTGACGGCTGGGGTTCTGAGCGGCAAAGTCATCTTGCAGCAAGGGTAGTAGCCACCCTTGTCCTTGTCGGACTTCCTGTAGAAGCAGAGCCCGACATCGACTGTGTCGCCCGGATAGTGGCCGGTGATGTCGATTGTGTAAGGCTTGCCGGGCGCATGCGACTGGGATGATGTCACCCCGACGCCTGGTGTCCTGGACTTTGTCTCATTCGAAGGTTGGGCCTTGATCGAATCGCCGCCGAAGCCGGCATGGTCATGGAGATAGAGATCGGCCTGGAGGCCGCGAGGCGTGCAGTAATACCTGATATCCTCGACATCGATGCACGGAGGCAGATTGCCGGGCGGTGGGAAGTCCGGCGGGTAGAAGGGGGGCAGATAGCCGCCCGGGATTTCTTCATAATAGCCGGCGCGGCCCTCACAGGGATGCCAGACGGCAACGTCGCCGACATGACCCTCGACCTCCGGGTCTTCGAAATAGCCGTCGAAGTCGACGAACCAGGAGCCGAAAGGCGGCACATTGGCCGGCTTGACGAGCTCTTTCGGCGTGATCTGCACGCCATGCACGGCCAGCGGCCCGCCGGCGGCGAGCTGTTCGGCGAGTGAAGGATTGTCGCGCAGCTTGTCGCCGGTGTTGACCAGCGTCTGGGTGCAGACCGAGGTGTCGAGATTGCCGTCGGCGTCATAGCCATATTGCAGGTCTAGACCGCCGGCCGACAGCCTGAAACCCTGCGGGAAGCCGACCCCATATTCCTGCGGCACTTCGACCCAGACCGATTCCGTTTCCGGATCGTCCGGGCTCTCTCTGAAGTAGCGGATGACCTCGCCTTTGCCGGAATCGGCAAACTGGCTGTAATCGTAGCGGTTTTCGACCGGGCCGCGCTGGGCCAGGTACATGAAGCCGCTGTTGTCGAAGGCGATGTCGGTGACGGCGTAGTCCTTGTCGGCCTTGACCGTCAGTTCCCAGCGCGGGTCGCCGGCAAAACTGCCGTCGCGGGCAATGCCCACCGACCAGATTTCCGACTTTTCGCCGACCGAGTAGTAGAGCCGGCCGCCATGGTAGGAGACGCCCCAGACGCGGCGCTCGTCCTGCGTGTAGCCCCAGCTGTCGGGGTCTTCGCTGTCGAAGGCCGCGCCTTGTATGTCCATCACCGACCCGTCGTCGGCGACGGGAGCGAGCCCATGTGCGGGACGGCCGGCAACGCCGTGATCGAAGCTGTCGATCAGCCTGCCTTCGGCGTCGATGCGATGGATCAGGCCGGTATCGAGATCGGACGCAAAGAACTGGCGATGAGTGGCGTCGAAATTGAGATTGCCGATGCCGGGACCGCTGTTGGTGTCGATGTCGGCGAATTTGGAGACCTGGCCGGTGATGCCGTCGATCTTCCAGACGGTGCCCGGCCCGCCGCCGTTTTCGGTGCCGAACTGGCCATCCATGAAGGTGGCGCCGGCAGCGCCGCGGCGCTGCCGCTCGGGGCGGCCGTCATCGTCGGCGTCGGGCGTGACGATGCGGATGCCGTGCAGCGAGGTGGCGCCGGCATAGAGATTGGGAATGCCCGATGGAACGCCGTCGCGCACGCCATCGTCATAGGTGACGCCGAACACCTGGCCGATCTGCTCTGCCGTGACCTCGAAAGGCGGCGGCGTGTTGACCAGCTGGCCGGCGGCCGGTCCGCCCAGATGCGAGACGTCGAACACCCGCAAGGTGGCGCGCGTGGTGTCGATGAAGGTTTCGTCGACCGGATCGACGCCGGGCGGCAGGCCCCCCTTTTCGGAGTCAGAAGAATCGAAATTGGGAATGACGGTGCCGGAGAATCCGGTCACCGCCATCGAACCGGGATAGATGATCCGGGTTTCCTGCGCCTGGGCGGCGCCCAGCCATAGGCCGAGTGCCAGCGCCAGCACCCCGCCTGGATGCACGGCGCGACGCAAGCCGTCATCAAGAGACGACACGAACGAGCCGCGGATGCGAGACATGACACTACCCCCCGTAGTCGACGGGAGAACGTCGGATCTGGCCGCGCAAATCAGGGCAAGGCGCGGCGGTCCGGCTCGTTCTTCCCTGATCGAATTGTCTGCTTTCCTCATTGTCACGATACGCCTGCTCTTACGCAGGGTCAACGGAATCAGCGGAAAGCCCAGCGCATCGACCCTGTCCCGAAGGCGGTGGTCGCGCCGAGCTCCTGTTGTTCCCGGAGACCGCTGAGCCTCTGGGTTATTGGTCATGGGGGCTTCCTTTCCGGGCCGCACCATGCGGCACCTGGAGATCAGTCGCAGGCGGAGACGGAAAGGTTCATGGAAGCCTTGCGCAGAATGCTTGCGCGCGATGCCGGCTGTTCTTATATACGCGCCAAGCCGTTCGGCGCCGGAATGCCGGTTGCCGGAACGGGATTTCTTGTGAACAGGGGCTTTCGTCGGAACGCCTGTACGGGTCCAGAGAGCCTGCTTAGCGGAGAGACTAGAAAAATGGCAAAAGTAATCGGTATCGATCTCGGCACAACCAACTCCTGCATCGCCATCATGGATGGCAAGGAGCCGAAGGTAATCGAGAATGCGGAAGGCGCGCGCACGACGCCTTCCATCGTCGCCATCAGCGGCGACGACGAACGTCTGGTCGGCCAGCCGGCCAAGCGCCAGGCGGTCACCAATCCTGAAAACACCATCTTTGCGGTCAAGCGCCTGATCGGCCGCCGCTATGACGATCCGGTGACGGAGAAGGACAAGAAGCTTGTCCCCTACAAGATCGTCAAGGGCGACAATGGCGATGCCTGGGTCGAGGCCGGCGGCAGGAAGCAGTCGCCCTCGCAGATTTCGGCCATGATCCTGCAGAAGATGAAGGAGACGGCGGAAGCCTATCTCGGCGAGAAGGTCGAGAAGGCGGTCATCACCGTTCCGGCCTATTTCAACGACGCCCAGCGCCAGGCGACCAAGGATGCCGGCAAGATCGCCGGCCTTGAAGTGCTGCGCATCATCAACGAGCCGACCGCGGCAGCGCTTGCCTATGGCCTCGACAAGAAGGAAGGCAAGACCATTGCCGTCTATGACCTTGGCGGCGGCACGTTCGACATTTCGGTGCTCGAGATCGGCGACGGCGTGTTCGAGGTCAAGTCGACCAATGGCGACACCTTCCTCGGCGGCGAGGATTTCGACATGCGCCTGGTCGAATACCTGGCGGCCGAGTTCAAGAAGGAACAAGGCATCGACCTGAAGAACGACAAGCTTGCCCTGCAGCGCCTCAAGGAGGCGGCTGAAAAGGCCAAGATCGAGCTGTCGTCGACCACCCAGACCGAAATCAACCTGCCCTTCATCACCGCCGACGCGACCGGGCCGAAGCACCTGACGCTGAAGCTGACGCGCGCCAAGTTCGAGCAGCTGGTCGACGACCTGGTCCAGCGCACGATTGCCCCTTGCAAGGCAGCGCTCAAGGATGCCGGCCTGAAGGCCGGCGAGATCGACGAGGTTGTCCTGGTCGGCGGCATGACCCGCATGCCCAAGATCCAGGAGATCGTGAAGCAGTTCTTCGGCAAGGAGCCGCACAAGGGCGTCAATCCGGATGAGGTCGTCGCTCTCGGCGCCGCCATCCAGGCCGGCGTGCTCCAGGGCGACGTCAAGGACGTGCTGTTGCTCGACGTGACGCCGCTGTCGCTCGGCATCGAGACGCTGGGCGGCGTGTTCACCCGCCTGATCGAACGCAACACGACGATCCCGACCAAGAAGAGCCAGGTGTTCTCGACGGCCGAGGACTCACAGTCGGCCGTGACCATCCGGGTTTTCCAGGGTGAGCGCGAAATGGCCGCCGACAACAAGGCGCTCGGCCAGTTCGACCTGGTCGGCATTCCGCCGGCGCCGCGCGGCGTGCCGCAGATCGAGGTCACCTTCGACATCGACGCCAACGGCATCGTCAACGTTTCGGCCAAGGACAAGGGCACCGGCAAGGAGCACCAGATCCGCATCCAGGCATCGGGCGGTCTTTCGGACGCCGACATCGAGAAGATGGTCAAGGACGCCGAGGCCAATGCCGAGACGGACAAGAAGCGGCGTGCGCTGGTCGAGGCTCGCAACCAGGCCGAAGCGCTGCTGCATTCCTCGGAGAAGTCGCTGAAGGACTATGGCGACAAGGTTTCGGAAGGCGAGCGCACGGCGATCTCCGACGCGATCGCGGCGCTGAAGACCGCGACCGAAGGCGACGACGCGGCCGACATCGAGGCTAAGAGCCAGGCGCTTGCCGAGGCTTCGATGAAGCTTGGTCAGGCCATGTACGAGGCTTCGCAGAAGGAAGCGGCGGAAGCCGACGCCGAGGCGGACGCCGCCAAGGACAGTGACGTTGTCGACGCCGATTTCGAGGAAATCGACGAGGACGACGACAAGAAGAAGTCGGCCTGAACCGTTTGACGGCAAGATAAAGCGAAAAGCCCGGCGAAGGCCGGGCTTTTTTGCAACCCGTTGCAGAAAAACAGCGGGCCTTGCTGAAAAAATGCAGGCAAAGCCGCGTCGACACTGGCATCCCCCTTCCATCGCACCTAAATCGAAGCGTCAGTGCCGGCAAGAGACGCAACAATGCTTCAAGACGTTGAGCATCCGGACAGCGGGAAAAAATGAAAGCTGATTTCTACGAGACGCTGGGCGTCCAAAAAGGCGCCGACGAGAAGGAGCTCAAGAGCGCTTTCCGCAAGCTCGCCATGCAGTTCCATCCCGACCGCAACCCCGGCGATCATTCCTGCGAGCACAAGTTCAAGGAAATCAACGAGGCCTACGAGACGCTGAAAGACCCGCAGAAGCGCGCGGCTTATGACCGCTTCGGCCACGCCGCCTTCGAACAGGGCGGCATGAATGGCGGCGCGCAAGGTTTCGGCGCCGGCGGTTTCGCCGATATCTTCGAGGATATTTTCGGCGACATGATGGGCGGGCGCCAGCGCCGCTCGTCGGGCGGCCGCGAGCGCGGCGCCGACCTGCGTTATAACATGGAAATCACCCTGGAGGAGGCTTTTGCCGGCAAGACCGCGCAAATCCGGGTGCCGGCGTCGATCTCGTGCTCCGAATGTTCGGGCAGCGGCGCCAAGCCCGGCACCCAGCCCGTCACCTGCTCGATGTGCAACGGCCACGGCAAGGTGCGCGCCACGCAAGGATTCTTCTCGATCGAGCGCACCTGCCCGCAATGCCAGGGGCGCGGCCAGACGATCAAGGATCCGTGCCCGAAATGCGCCGGCCAGGGCCGCGTCACCGAGGAGCGTTCGCTGTCGGTCAACATCCCGGCCGGCATCGAGGACGGCACCCGCATCCGCCTTGCCAATGAGGGCGAGGCCGGCCTGCGCGGCGGGCCCTCGGGCGACCTCTATATTTTCCTGGCGGTCAAACCGCACGAGTTCTTCCAGCGCGACGGCGCCGATCTCTATTGCAAGGTGCCGATCTCGATGACGACGGCCGCCCTTGGCGGCTCCTTCGAGGTGACGACGCTGGACGGCACGCAGACCAAGGTCAAGGTGACCGAAGGCACGCAGAACGGGCGCCAGTTCCGCCTGAAGGGCAAGGGCATGCCGGTGCTGCGCCAGCCCAATATCGGCGACCTCTACATCCAGACCGCGGTCGAGACGCCGCAGAACCTGACCCGCCGCCAGCGCGAACTGCTGGAGGAGTTCGAACAGCTCTCCTCGCAGGACAATTCGCCCCAATCGAGCGGTTTTTTTGCCCGCATGAAGGATTTCTTCGAGTCCTTCGGCGAGCGTTGATGCACTTTGGCCCGCGTAAGCCGATTTGCGACGCGTAAATCCTTGAATCGCGTCACCGCTTGAGACGCGACGAAAATTATCTTATCCACGACATGCGTCCGGCCGCGCCTTGCCTAGCACCGCTCAGGTGCTAAGTAACTTGCGGGGAGCGCTGAGGAGAGCTTGCATGACACGTGGCCCTGGACTGCGGAAGGCGCTTGTCGAAAAGTTCGACGACGAACTCAAATTCTTCAAGGGCTGGATCGACAAGCCGAAGACGGTTGGCTCGATCGTGCCGACCAGTTCGATCACCGCGCGCAAGATGGCTTCGATCGTCAACCCTAAATCCGGCCTGCCGGTGCTCGAGGTCGGTCCCGGTACCGGCGTCATCACCCGCGCCATCCTCGCCCAGGGCGTACCGCCCGAGAACCTCTACGCTGTCGAGTATTCCACGGATTTCGTCCGTCACCTGCGGCGGCTTTATCCCGGCGTCAACGTCATCGAGGGCGATGCCTTCAACCTCAACGCCACGCTTGGCGACAAGAGCGGGATGATCTTCGATTCCGTCGTTTCTGGCGTGCCGCTGCTCAACTTTCCAGTCGCCCAGCGCATTGCCTATATCGAGAGCCTGCTCGACCGCATCCCGGCCGGACGGCCGATCGTGCAGCTGACCTATGGCCCGATGTCGCCGATTCCGGCCGGCCGCGGCGACTACACGGTCAAGCATTTCGACTTCATCTTCCGCAACATTCCGCCGACGCAGCTGTGGATCTATCGGCGCGAGGCGCACTAATTCCTCGGTGCAGAGCCGTTCGCGATTCCTAGCGGTGACTGCATAGCTCAGCGATTGGCGGAAACATCCCTCACGTCGTCATCCACGGGCGGAGCAAGGAGCGCAGCGACGCGGCGCAGATCCGAGGATCCATGCCGCGACATCAAAGCGCTGCTGCTGTGCAAAACTCTGCTCCGCGGCACTCTTCGTCAAAGGTCGCGGCATGGATCCCAGGGTCTCCGCGACGGAGCTTCACCCCTGCTTCGCCCAGGAATGGCGAAGTTGGCGTTGATTTGGGCGGCCTCTGGCTGTACCTGTCCGGGAACAAGGGTGGCCAATGGCAGTGATCCCGAAAATCCTCGTCTTCGCCGGCTCGGTGCGCAGCGGCGCCTACAGCGGCAGGACGGCCGACGTGGCGCAAAAGGAACTTGCCATGCAAGGGGCCGAGGTGACCCGCATCTCGCTTGCCGACTACCCCCTGCCGATCATGGACGAGGACCTGGAAAAGGAAAAAGGCGTTCCTGAAAACGCCCAGAAACTCGGCCGTCTGATTGTCGCCCATGACGGGCTGCTGATCGCCACGCCCGAATATAACGGCTCCATTCCGCCGCTGCTCAAGAACACGATCGATTGGGTGAGCCGGGTGCGCAGGGATGCCGGTCGGCCGGTCAGGCCGCTGGCCGGCAAGGTCGTTGGCCTCTGCTCGTCCTCCAGCGGCCACTTTGCCGGCATTCGCTGTATCAACCATCTGCGCGCCGTTCTGGTGCGCTGCCAGATGGAAGTGGTGACGCCGGAATGCTCGGTGCCCGAGGGCGGCGACGCCTTCGACGAGGACGGGAATTTCCGTGACGAAAGATTGCACAAATCGATGGAGCATCTATGCCGCACGCTGATCGAAACCTCGCGCATGCTGTCCACCCGGATAGAGACATGATCGCCGGTGCCTTGCAGGCCAAATCCATGCAGGAAAGACTGATCGTCGGCCTCGACGTGCCGACTGTGAGAAAAGCCGAGCAGGCGGTGCGCGAACTCGACGGCGTCGTCTCATTCTACAAGATCGGCTATCAGCTGGCCTTCGCGGACGGGCTCGACTTCGCCAGGGAACTGGCCAGCGGCGGCACCAAGGTCTTCCTCGACATGAAGCTGCTCGACATCGACCACACGGTGGCCAAGGGCGTCGAAAACATCGTCAAGATGGGCGTGACCATGCTGACCATCCATGCCTATCCCAAGGCGATGGCGGCGGCTGTGGAAGCAGCGCGCGGCAGCGACCTTTGCCTGCTTGCCGTCAGCGTGCTGACCTCGATGGACGAGCAGGACATGATCGACGTCGGCTATGAGTACGACCCGCATACGCTGGTGCTCAGGCGCTCGGAACAGGCGCTGCATGCCGGCATGGGCGGCATCGTCTGCTCGGCCGCGGAGGCCGAAGCGGTGCGCCGCATCGTCGGACCCGACATGGCGGTGGTGACGCCCGGCATCCGGCCGGCGGGCAGCGATCATGGCGACCAGAAGCGCGTGGTGACGCCGGGCCAGGCGATCCGCAACGGCGCCAGCCACCTCGTCGTCGGCCGTCCGATCGTGGCGGCGGCCAACAAACGGGAAGCGGCCGAAGCCATCCTCGACGAAATGCGCTCTGCCTGAGACTTCCAAGAACAAATTCGGAGACTAGGAAAATGCCCAAGGGATACTGGATCGCCCGTGTCGATGTGCGCGACGCGGAAGGCTACAAGGACTATGTCGCCGCCGCCAAGCCCGCCTTCGAGCGCTTCGGCGCGAAGTTCCTGGCGCGCGGCGGTGAGCATGAAAAGGCCGAAGGCCCCGGCCGCGCACGCAACGTCATCATCGAGTTCGAATCGCTCGCCGCCGCACATGATTGCTACCACTCGCCGGAATACCAGCGCGCCGTAGCCATCCGTCAGAAGGTCGCCGACGGCGAAATCGTTCTGGTCGAGGGCGCCTGAGGTCCTGCAAGCATAGGTCCGAAGAAGTCATTCCGGTTTTCGCCGGAAATCATGCTCAAAATCGGATAAAGCCTGGCGGCGTTTGAAGCCCGCAGGCTCATCTTCCATATTTTTGCTCCGCGATTTCACGGTGATCTGCCTGGCGCAGCTGCCAATTGCGGAGCCGTGCCGATGAGCGGTCAACCCGAAAAGTGTTCGCTCGAGGTCATTCCGCGCGGGTCGAATTGCCGGTTGACATGCAGGTTTTTACCTGCCTATTATGCCCTACAACAGAGTGAGGCAGATGGACGCCGACAAGGTTTTCAAAGCGCTGGGCGACCCGACACGCAGAAGGCTGCTTGACCTTCTTTGCGAGCAGAACGGGCAGACGCTCAGTCAGCTTTGCGAAAACCTGGACATGGCCAGGCAATCCGCCACCCAGCACCTCGACCTGCTGGAGGCGGCCAATCTGGTGAGCACGGTCAAGCGCGGCCGAGAGAAGCTGCATTTCATCAACCCCGTGCCGCTGCACGAAGTCTACGAGCGCTGGGTGCGTAAATTCGAACGGCAGCGGCTCAGCTTGCTGCACGACCTGAAGCAAGAACTCGAAGGAGAAGACCAATGACCAGGGAAACGACCAGCTTTGTCTACGTGACCTATATCCGCTCGACGCCGCAGAAGGTGTTCGAGGCCATAATCAAGCCCGATGTCGCAAAGCGCTACTGGGGCCACGAGAACGTCTCCGAATGGACGCCGGGCTCGAAATGGGAGCACATCCGCGCCAATGACGAACGGACCGTCGAACTCGTCGGCAATGTCGTCGAGATTTCGCCGCCGACCCGCCTCGTCATCACTTGGGCGAACGCTTCTCAGGCCGACGATCCATCGAAAACCAGCCGGGTGACGTTCGCCATCGAGGAATACGACACCATGGTGCGGCTGACCGTCAGCCATGACGAACTCGAGGCCGGCAGCGGCATGGCGAAAGGCGTCAGCCAGGGCTGGCCGGCGGTGCTGTCCAGCCTGAAATCCTTCCTCGAAACCGGCAGCGGCATCGACATTTTCGCCAAGCCGAAATCGGCCTGATGCGACCTCAAGCAGAATCAGGCCCGTGGAGAATGACAATGACCAAGCGCTATACCGGCGGCTGCGCATGCGGCGCGATCCGTTACGAAACCAATGACGAGCCGATCTTCCAGAACCACTGCCAGTGCAGCGATTGCCAGAAGCGCTCAGGCACCGGCCACGGATCCTACCTGACCTTCGGCCAGCGCGCCGATATGGCAATTACCGGGGAGGTGAGTACCTGGCGCGTGGCGGGCGCCAGCGGCAATGAAAAAATCCACACCTTCTGTCCAACCTGCGGAACGCCGGTGTTTCTGATATCCGTCGCCATGCCCGAATTTATAGTGGTCCACGCGGCCAGCCTCGACGATCCGGAACAGTTCAGCCCGCAGATGGTGACCTACACGAGCCACGGCCATGCCTGGGACAAGATGGATCCGTCCTTGCAGGCAGTCGAGCGAATGCCGTAGTGAAACGCGTCTGCTGATCGGCCCGCGATCTGCCCCCGCGCCTGTTAGAGCATTCACCGTTTCACGGAAACGGCGAGCTGCTCTACTCTTTGTTTTGACGCAATTCTAGACGGAAAACCGCTTCACACTTTTCCTAGAATTGCTCTCGGCGCGATGCTCTTGGCCGATCAGCCGGCTGACCGCGGTTTCGGCCATGGCGTCGACAAGCTCAAGGCCCCATTGCTGGCGGCAATAGGCGCGAAAATCGAAGCAGGGCAGGCCGGGGCAAACCTCGAACTCGATGAGGTGGACGGTGTCGTCGGCCTCGACCCTGAGATCTATGGAAAACACATCGCGCAGGCCGAGCCCGCTCATCAGCCGCCCGGCGATCGCACGTATCGTGGCGTCGGCGGCCGGCTGGCTGTCGGCGACCGCGACGAGTTCCGGTTCGGCATAATGTCCCGCCGCTTTCGCTGCCTCGCCGGTGTCGCCGTAGAGCGCCAGACTATCCGCCATGGTCTGGAAATCGGCGCCTGAATCGACAAAGGCGACGCCAAGCACCTCGACCCCGGCAGCTGGCACGAGGCTAAGGAAACTGGCGCGCACGTTGCGGCCGGCGACATAGGGCTGGACGACGACATCGTCGCGATAAGCCGAAAAGACACGCCGGCTAAGCTCCAATGCATGGTCGAGCTCGGTGACACGCGAATCCGGCCAGATGCCGATCTTAGCGCCGAGCCGGTTGGGCTTGACGAACCAGCCGGCGCGCGAGGCCGGCGGCTCGACCAACCATCTGCCGTCGCGCGAAAGACCAGCCTGCGGCACCGGCAGGCCGAGCGCGCCGAGCACGGCGCCTGAGCGGAACTTGTCCTGGCAGAGCGCGAACAGCGCATCGTCTGCGCCTATCGTCTTGAAACCGCCCAATCGCGCCAGAGCGGGCGCCGCGCCGCCGCGGAAATAGGCGATGCCATCGGTCAGCGTCCAGACCAGTGTTGTGCTGGGGTGCTCGCCGGCGAGCACGCTGGCGGCCTCGTCGAGCGCCACTGCGGCAAAAGACAGGCCGCGCGCCTGGCAGGCGCGGCCAAGCGCCTCGAATTCAGCGGCGAGGTCGGTCGACTGCGCCAGATAGGACGCGATTTCGGCGGCTCGCCGCGGCGCATGACCGTCGGCGACCAGACGGTCCAGGCAGGCCTTTTCCGGCTCATGGACGAGGATCAGTTTCGGCTTGCGGCTGGGCATGAGATGACGATCCCCGGCAGTAGGATTGCCTACCATCGCACGGTGAAGACGTCAGGCTCTCGCGAAACCGACACGGTGCGGGCGGTTGCGTGACAACGCACCGTCCGACCGCAGAATCCAGTTCGCTCAGGCGATCAGCACGCGCGGCTCGAAGCGGCCGTTGACGGGAATATCGAGCAGAAAGGTCATGCCGCCCTGCAGATCCAGCAGGCGCTGTTTCTCATCCTTGCCCGACCAGGCGGAGGTAACCGCCAGCCGGTCGGCCTTGGCGCCGACAAAGGCCGGGCAGGATGGCTGCGTCACCGGCATGGCGACCGTGCGGACGAGCTTGCCGTCGGGTCCATAGGCTTCGATGACACTGCCGCCCCAGACTGCGTTCCACAGGATGCCATCGCGGTCGAGCACAGACCCGTCGATATAGCCCTTGGCCGAGCGGTGATCGACGAACAGCTTCGGCTCACCTGCGGGCAGACCGGTCGCCGGGTCGCAGGCGACGCGCATCAGCAGCCCGGTCGAGGTGTCGGTGTAGTAAGCGAGAGCGCCATCTTCGGTAAAACAGATCGAATTGGAGACAGTGATGTCCGAAAACAGCTGGCGCAGTTCGCCCTTGAAAAACCAGTAGATCGAACCCGCGCCTTTTTCCTCACCCTTGCCCATGGTGCCCATCCACAAGGCGCCGCAGGGGTGGACCCGGGAATCGTTGGAGCGCGTGACTGGATTGTCGGCCTCGACGGGCGTGTGCAGCGTCAGTTTGCCGGTCGCGACATCGCGGACATAAAGGCCGGTCTCGGCGGCGATCAGCTGGCGCTTGTCGTCGATGACGGCGATGGCGCTCGCCATTTGGCCAAGCTCATGGACGGTGGTCGCGCCGCCGGAAAGCCGCTTTTGCAGAAGCTGGCTGTTGACGATGTCGAACCAGTAGAGCGTATCGGTGGCGGGATCGTAGCTCGGCCCCTCGCCGAGCTGGCAGACGTGATCGGAAAAAACCGAAACGATCGCTTCGCTCATCCTGCTTCTCCGAACACCGCATCCCAGGCCGCGACGGCAGCATGCGCACGCTCGGCCACCTCGTCGACGCTCATGCCCGGCTTGAACAGGCTGGAGCCCAATCCAAAGGCGGTCACGCCGGCCGCCTTGTAGCCGGCAAAATCTTTTTCGGAGACGCCGCCGACGGCACCGATCAGCGTTTGCGCCGGCAACACGGCGCGCATCGCTGAAATGCCGCCGGCACCGAGCACGCTCGCCGGGAAGAATTTCAGGGCCGAGGCGCCGAGCTTGATCGCCTGGAAGGCTTCGGTCGGCGTGAACACGCCGGGCATCGTCACCATGCCGTAGTGCATGGCGCGCGCCATCACCTCGGCATCGATGTTGGGACTGACCAGCAGCCGCCCTCCGGCCTGGTGCAAGCCATCGACATCGGCCGGCGTCAGCACCGTGCCGGCGCCGACCAGGGCCGTTTTCGGCAGCACCTGGACGATGCGGGCGATCGACGAGAACGGTTGCGGTGAGTTCAGCGGCACTTCGATCGCCTCGATGCCGGCATCGAACAGCGCTTGGCCCATGGCCATCGCCTCGGTCGACTTGAGGCCGCGCAGGATGGCGACCAACCCGCGTTTGAGCTTGGGGAAAGGTGCGGTCTGGCTCATCGAGCTGCTCCAATTCTGGCGATCATGCCGTTCTCGCGCGCCGCCTCGATGAGTCCGGTACGCACCGCCTCGTCCGCGTCAACGGCCCGAACCTCAAGTCCGGCAAGGCCGAGTGCCTCGCGGTACAGAGTTCCCAGCGCGCCGGACGCAATCAGCACCACGGGTTCCGCGCCGGCGCCGTGACGGCGGCTGGCGGAGGCGATCTCGCCGCCGATCAGGAGGCCGGACAGGCAGGCGGCGGCATCGTCGGCTTTCAAATCCTGCAGCAAGCCGGCGGCGCGGATAGAAAACAGCCGCGAGGTGACATCGCCGCCATCACCCAGCGCCGTTTCGCACCAGCGGCGGAAGAACGGATTGTCCGATGTGACGGGCTTCGGATGTTCGCCGAGCGAATGGCGCAGGATCGAGTGCTCGGCAAGCACGGAAAACAGTTCTCCGGTCGGCCACGTGCCGAAGCCGGCAACCGCGCCATGCTCGACCAGCACCCATTTCGAATGGGTGCCGGGCATGCAGACCAGCTGGCGCCCCTTGGCCGGCAGGCCGGCGCCGGCAAGCTGGGTTTCCTCGCCGCGCATGACGTCGGGCGCATCGGTCAGGCGCTGGGCAAGGCCCGGAACGATGCGGATGTCGCGGCTCTGGCCGGGCACGCTGGCAGCACCTGCAAGGATGGCACTAAGCGGCGCCGGCACGGTGACGTAGGGTGCTTCGAGCCAGCCCTGGCGGGATCCGGCCATGCCGCAGATGATGACGGGCAGCGCCGCTGGTGCTCCCATCGCCGCCAGATGCCCTTCGAGGATGGTCGAAAAGCCCTTTTGCTGGGCGGTGATCAGGCCATCATCGCCACGGCGTTCGGCAAGCACCTTGCCTTGCCCATCGATCAGCCAGACCCGCATGCGGGTCGTGCCCCAGTCGACGGCGGCGACCGCCGGTGCGTTGCCGGCTGGGTTCACAGGAAACCTCCATCGACGATCAGCATCTGCGCGGTCAGCATGCGCGAGGCGTCCGAAGCGAGGAACAGCACCGTGCCGACGATGTCGTCGGGCTGCATCACCTGCTTGATGCACTGCTTGGCGACGTGGGCGGCAAGCCCCTGTTCGGTCACCCAGAGCTCTTTCTGCCGCTCGGTGATCACCCAGCCAGGCGCAATGGCGTTGACGCGGATGCCGTCCACACCGAGCTTGCCGGCCAGCCCCTTGGTCAGGCCGAGGATGCCGGCCTTGGCGGCCGTGTAGGACGGCATGTCGGGGTGGTTGATCAGATAGGATGTCGAGGTGAAGTTGATGATCGAGCCGCCGCCGGCCCGCTTCATGCCCGGCGCCACCGCCTGCGCGGTGAAGAAATGCGGCCGCAGATTAATGGCCTGGTTGTTGTCCCAGAACTCGACCGTCACGTCCTCGACGGCGTGGCGCTCGTCCCAGGCCGCATTGTTGACCAGCACGGTGACATCGCCATGCGCCTCGGCCGCCTGGGCCGCCGACGCACGCAAGGCATCGACGTCGCGCAAATCGGTCTTGAGATAGAGCGGACGCTTGCCGAACGCTATCTCGATGCGATCGGCGAGTATCGTGCTCGGACCGTCGGCGATGTCGATGAAGGCGACATTGGCGCCCTGGCGCACAAAACCCTCGGTCAGTGCAGCACCTATGCCGGAGCCGCCGCCGGTGATCAGCACCGAGGCTCCTTCGAGGTCGGCAAAATGCGCCGATGGCATCATATCTGTTCTCTCCAGCGCATGACCCCGAAAATCGGATCGATTTTCGGAAAGGGATCATGCGCAAATGTTAAATGTTACAGCGTCCTTTGCGCGTCTTGAAAGACGCGCGGCGTTGTTGCGTGACCGGCGCGCATCCTAGCCACGCAAGGCGCGCGGGCAAGGGCGAACCGTCGAATTTCAGGGCTTATGTCAGACAAAACGACAATGCGCCGCACCGGATGCGCATAGCGGCAGCATCAGGATTGCGGATCGCGGGGATCGCCGGTCAGATCGCCTTGGCGCGCAGGGCGCCGCGGAAAGAATCGCGGAGATAGCCGAGCGTGGCGTCGGCATCGACCGGCTTGCCGAACAGATAGCCCTGCCCGCCGGCGCAGCCGAACTGGACGAGGCGATCGGCCTGCGCTTCCTGCTCGATGCCCTCGGCGACGACGTCCATGCCGAGCCCCTCGCACATGGCGAGGATGGCGCGGATGATGTGTTCCGACGGCCTGTCATCGAGAATGGAGGAAACGAAGGCGCGGTCGATCTTGAGCTTGTCGAAATGGAATTCGCGCAGACGGCCGAGCGAGGACTGGCCGGTGCCGAAATCGTCAAGCGAGACGCGGATGCCGACGCGGCGCAGATCCTCGACGATCTGCGCCGCCGAGGCTGGGTCGTTCATCAGGCCGGTCTCGGTGATCTCGATCTCCAGCCGGCGCGGATCGAAGCCGGTGCGGTCGAGGATCGCCAGTATGTGCAGGCCGGTGTTCTGGTCGACGAGCTGCGATGGCGACAGGTTGAAGGACAGGAACAGGTCCTTCGGCCAGCTCCTGGCGGCCTCTGTCGCCTTGCGCAGCACCAGCTGCGACAACGGGCCGATGATGCCGCGCTCCTCGGCGATGGGAATGAAGACGGTTGGCGGCACCGATCCGAGATCGCGGTCGGTCCACCGCGCCAGCGTCTCGAAGCCTATGGTGCGGCGCGTGTTGAGGTCGACGATGGGCTGGAAATGCGGCTCCACCTCGCCGGCCGAGACCGCCCGGCGCAGCGCCTGTTCGATGCGGGTGACGCGCTTGGCCGCCTCTTCCATCTCACGGGTGTAGACGACGACGCGGCCACGGCCGGAACGCTTGGCGTGGTAGAGCGCCGTTTCGGCCTTGTTGATGAGGATCTCCGTGGTCTCGTCGCCCGAATAGAACAGCGAGCAGCCGACCGAGGCCGAAAGCCTGGCGGTGCGTTCGCCGACATCGTAGGGCGCCGACAGGATCTCGATCAGCATGCGGGATTTTTCGGCCGCCGCCTCCTCGCTGAACACCATCGGATAGAGAAAAGCGAATTCGTCGGCGCCGATGCGACAGACCGTGGAATGACCGTCCATCGAGGCGCGCAGCCGCATCGCCACCTGGATCAGGATATCGTCGCCGGCCTTGTGGCCGAACAGATCGTTGATCGGTTTGAAGCCGTCGAGGTCGAGAATGCCGACCGTAAAGGGCGCGGGATCGTCGGCACGGTCGGCGATCAGGCGATCGACCTTGTCGAAGAAGCGGCGATGGTTGCCAAGCCCGGTCAACGGATCTGTGAACGCCAGATCCGTGCTCTCCCTGTTTGCCTGACCGGTGCCAAACGAAGTTTGCATCGGTGTCCCTGTTTTGTGACGTCGGAATTTGTTTTCAGACTGGCAGCAAACCCTTTAGGAAACGTATCGCGAAATCGATTTTCCATGAGCACCCGCGACCTGTTTCGAAGGATCGATGTGAGGTGCGCATTCGGGGTTCAGATGCCAAGTCGCGATTGGCAGACGGGCAGCGAGCCTGTACAGGCAAGACAGTTGTCCATCCGAGCCGCCGGAGACCCGCCATGAAGCTGAAAATCGCCGTCCAGATGGACCACATCTCCACCGTGTCGATCGCCGGCGACACCTCGTTCGCGCTGTCGCTGGAAGCGCAGCGGCGTGGCCATGAGCTGTTCCACTACACGCCGGATCGGCTGTCGTTGCGCGACGGCAAGGTGTTTGCCCGCATCGAGGAAATGCAGGTGCGCGACGAGAAGGGCAGCCACTATTCGCTGGGCGAGAAGGTGCGCACCGACCTCTCGGAAATGGATGTCGTCCTGCTGCGCCAGGATCCGCCCTTCGACATGAACTACATCACCACCACGCACATCCTGGAGCGCATCCATCCGAAGACGCTCGTGGTCAACGACCCGGCCTGGGTACGCAACAGCCCGGAAAAGATCTTCGTCACCGAATTTGCCGACCTGATGCCGGACACGCTGATCACCAAGGATCCACTCGAAGTTGCCGCCTTCCGCAAGGAGTTCGGCGACATCATCGTCAAGCCGCTGTACGGCAATGGCGGCGCCGGCATCTTTCATCTGCTCGAGGGCGACCGCAACCTTGCCTCGCTGCTGGAAATGTTCGGCCAGATGTTCCGCGAGCCCTACATCGTGCAGCGCTACCTGAAGGATGTGCGCAAGGGCGACAAGCGCATCATCCTGATCGACGGCGAGCCGGTCGGCGCCATCAACCGGGTGCCGGCCGAGCATGATTCCCGCTCCAACATGCATGTCGGCGGCCGCGCCGAAAAGACCGAGCTGACGGAACGCGAGCGCGAAATCTGCGCCCGCATCGGCCCGGCGCTGGAGGAGCGCGGCTTCATCCTCGTCGGCATCGACGTCATCGGCGACTACATGACCGAGATCAACGTGACCTCGCCGACCGGCGTGCGCGAGGTCAAACGCTTCGGCGGCGCCGACATCGCCAGCCTGTTCTGGGACGCGGTGGAGGACAAGCGGAAGTAGGCCGTTTTCATTTTGTCTTAACCATGTTCCGTTTTTGCAACCGCGCTCAATTGTGCTGCAACCCAAGCGGTCATGTGTTCCCGTAATGTTCTTGATTTGACCGTGGAAGTGTGATTGTCTGCCCCAGGGGGCCGTTCCTGGCCTGAATGCAGGGCTGGGGCCAGCCTGAATTGGGGTTGCACGATGGTGGCGCGGGTTCGCACGGTCGCTTTCCAGGGCATCGAGGCCGTGCCGGTCGACGTGCAGGTGATGATCGCGCCCGGCAAGGTCAACATGCACATCGTCGGCCTGGGCGACAAGGCAGTGGCCGAAAGCCGCGAGCGGGTGCAGGCCGCACTGCATGCTTCCGGCCTGTCGATGCCGTCGAAGAAGGTGACTGTCAATCTGGCGCCGACCTGCCGAAGGAAGGCAGTCACTACGACCTGCCGATCGCGCTTGGCCTGATGGCTGCCCTTGGCGCCATTCCGGGCGACATGCTGGCCGGCTATGTCGTGCTTGGAGAATTGTCGCTCGACGGCACGATTGCCGCGGTCGCCGGCGCCTTGCCGGCGGCGATCGCCGCCAATGCCGAGGGCAAGGGCCTGATCTGCCCGTTCGCCTGCGGACCTGAGGCGGCCTGGGCTGGAAAGGATTTCGACATTCTGGCACCGCGCAGCCTGATTGCCATCGCCAATCATTTTCGCGGCACGCAGGTGCTGTCGCGCCCCGAGGCCGGCATCCACGCCGCGGCGCGCGACCTGCCCGATCTCGCCGACATCAAGGGCCAGGAGACCGCCAAGCGGGCGCTGGAAGTGGCGGCCGCCGGTGGGCATAATCTGCTTATGATCGGGCCGCCGGGCTCGGGAAAATCGATGCTGGCGCAGCGGCTGCCGTCGATCCTGCCGCCGCTGGCGCCGAAGGAGCTGCTCGAAGTGTCGATGATCGCCTCGGTGGCAGGCGAGCTCGGCGAAGGCAAATTGACCGACCGGCGGCCGTTCCGCGCGCCGCACCACTCGGCCTCGATGGCGGCCATGGTCGGCGGCGGCATCCGCGCGCGGCCGGGCGAGGTGTCGCTGGCCCATCACGGCGTGCTGTTCCTCGACGAGTTTCCCGAGTTCACGCCGCAGACGCTCGATGCGCTGCGCCAGCCGTTGGAGACCGGCGACTGCATGATCGCGCGGGCCAACCATCGCGTCACCTATCCGGCGCGCATCCAACTGGTGGCGGCGATGAACCCGTGCCGCTGCGGCATGGCCGGCGAGCCGGGCTATCGCTGCCTGCGCGGCGAGCGTTGCCGCACCGACTACCAGGCGCGCATTTCGGGCCCGCTGCTCGACCGCATCGATCTCAGGATCGAGGTGCCGGCGGTGTCGGCCAGCGACTTGATCCGGCCCGACCGAGCGGAGAAAAGCGCCGATGTGGCGATGCGGGTGGCACGTGCCCGCACCATCCAGCGCGAACGCTTCGAGCGGCTCGGCGCCACCCGCGCCACCACCAACGCGCATTGCGCGCCCTCGGTCATCGAGGAGATCGCCATGCCTGACGCCGCCGGGCTGTCGCTGCTCAAGGACGCCAGCGAAAAGCTCGCCTTTTCGGCGCGGGCCTATCACCGCGTGCTGAAAGTGGCGCGGACACTCGCCGATCTCGACGCCAGCGAAACCGTCGGCCGCATCCACCTGGCCGAAGCGATTTCCTATCGCATGAGCTCGGAGCGGATGGCGCAGGCGGCGTAGGTCACTCGCCGCCCGACAAGCCGACCTCGCCACATTTGCCTTCCGCGATCACGCCATAACCCGGCCCCCTGCGAATCGATCCTTTCCGCGGTGCGGCGGACCTGATTGTCCGCTTGGCCGGCGTCCTCACCGCCCAACGGCCCGACCGGGCGCCGGCCATTTTCTTCCTCCTCCAGAAGCGTGGACGTCATCGACGCCGGACCAAAGTCTTGGTCTCCGCATTGGACATTCCTTATTTAGACAATGCGAATATAATTGCGGTCGGGGAGCCCGCTATGTTCATTGACTATTACGAAGTTTTGGAAGTTAGTCCGAACGCCAACTCGGAGACGCTGGAGCGCATATTTCGCTATTTTGCGATGCGCTATCATCCCGACAATCGCGAAACCGGCGATGAAGCCCGCTTCAGTGAAATCGTGGAAGCCCACAACACGCTCAAGGATCCGGTCAAACGGGCTCAATACGACATCGCGCACAGGGACCATGCCGGCCTTCGCCGCGAATTGGCCGAGGAAGCCAGCAGCACCAAAGGCGTCGAGCGGGATGTCGTGATCCAGGCCAGGCTGCTGTCGCTGCTTTACGCCAAGCGCCGGCACGACGTCAGCAATCCCGGGATCGGTGATGTGGAGCTCGAACGCCTGTCAGGCTGTCCGCGAGAGCATCTCGAGTTTCATCTCTGGTATCTGAAAGCGAAGGGCTGGATAGCAAGGGTGGAAAACGGGACGATCGCGATTACGGTGGAAGGCGTCGATCGGGTCAACTCCGAACACCGTCGCGATCCCACCATCCGGCTCCTGGACCATGCAGCCTCCTGACGCCTCACTCCGGAGGAAGCCAGGCCGAAAACCCGCCGCCCATACACGGCAGCGCCGCTGGTTGAGAGAAACGCGGCTGATCAAGACCGTTGGCGGCAATCACGCCACCGATCCGCCGTTTGTGCCTGCTCAGCTCTGCTGCGCCTTCAGTTCCAGCCGCCGCGCGTGCAGCACCGGCTCGGTGTAGCCGTTGGGCTGGACGCGGCCCTTGAAGATCAGGTCGCAGGCGGCCTGGAAGGCGATCGATCCGTCGAAATCGGCCGCCATCGGCTGGTAAAGCGGGTCGCCCTTGTTCTGGCGGTCGACGATGTCAGCCATGCGCTTCATCGTCGCCATCACCTGGTCCTCGCTGCACACGCCGTGGTGCAGCCAGTTGGCGATGTGCTGTGAGGAAATACGCAGTGTCGCACGGTCTTCCATCAGGCCGACATCGTTGATGTCAAGCACTTTCGAGCAGCCGACGCCCTGGTCGATCCAGCGCACGACATAGCCAAGAATGCCCTGCGCGTTGTTGTCGAGTTCCTTCTGGATGTCCTCGGGCGACCAGTTCGGCCGCACCGCGACCGGCACCGACAGGATGTCGTCGAGCCTGGCCTTCGGCCGGTTCTTCAGCGCCGCCTGCACGGCGTGGACATCGACCTTGTGATAGTGCGTGGCATGCAGGGTCGCCGCCGTCGGCGACGGCACCCAGGCGGTGTTGGCGCCGGCCCTGGGGTGGGCGATCTTCTCGACCAGCATCGCCGCCATCAGATCCGGCATCGCCCACATGCCCTTGCCGATCTGGGCGTGGCCGGCCAAGCCGCATTCCAGCCCGATGTCGACATTCCACGCCTCGTAGGCGGAAATCCAGGCGGCCTGCTTCATGTCGCCCTTGCGGATCATCGGGCCGGCTTCCATCGAGGTGTGGATCTCGTCGCCGGTGCGGTCGAGGAAGCCGGTGTTGATGAACACGACGCGCTCTTTTGCGGCGCGGATCGCCTCCTTGAGGTTGACGGTGGTGCGCCGCTCCTCGTCCATGATGCCCATCTTGATGGTATTCTCAGTCATGCCGAGCAGCGCCTCGACGCGGTCGAATATCTCGACGGCGAAAGCGACTTCCTCCGGCCCATGCATTTTGGGTTTCACGACGTACATCGAGCCCGCGCGGGAATTGGCGCGGCGGCCGTTCGGCCCTACATCGTGCAGCGCGATCAGCGCCGTCATCGCCGCATCCATGATGCCTTCAGGGACCTCGTTGCCGTCGCGGTCAAGAATTGCCGGGTTGGTCATCAGGTGGCCGACATTCCTGACCAGCATCAGCGAGCGGCCGGGCACGGTCAGCGTGCCGCCGGCGGGCGCGGTGTAGGAGCGGTCGGGATTGAGCTTGCGGACAAAACTCTTGCCTCCCTTGGTGATCTCTTCCGCCAGGTCGCCCTTCATCAGGCCGAGCCAGTTGCGGTAGGCGACGACCTTGTCTGGCGCATCCACCGCGGCGACCGAATCCTCGCAGTCCTGGATGGTGGTCAGCGCTGATTCCAGGATGACGTCGGCGATGCCCGCCGGATCGGTGCGGCCGATCTGGTTGTTGCGGTCGATCACGATCTCGATGTGCAAGCCGTTGCGCACAAGCAGCACGGCATCGGGATTGGCGGCATCGCCACGATAGCCGACGAATTGCCTGGGGTCGGCCAGCGTCGTCGAGCCGGCGCCGGCGCTCAGCCGCAAGGCGCCTTGGGCCAGCGACAGACCATTGACGCCGGCCCATTTGCCCGAAGTGAGCGGGGCAGCCTCGTCAAGAAAGGCCTTCGTCCAGGCAACGACCTTAGCGCCGCGCGCCGGATTGAAGGCTTTGCCCTTTTCGGCGCCATCCGTTTCGGGGATGGCGTCGGTGCCGTAGAGCGCATCGTAGAGCGAACCCCAGCGCGCATTGGCGGCGTTGAGCGCATAGCGCGCATTCATCACCGGCACGACCAGCTGCGGGCCGGCAACGATTGATATTTCGGGGTCGACATTGTCGGTCGACACGCTGAAGGCCGGGCCTTCGGGAACGAGGTAGCCGATCTCTTTCAGAAAACCCTTGTAGACATCCATGTCGATGGGTGCGCCATGGTCGCGATACCAGCCGTCTATCTGTTCCTGGATGGCATCGCGCTTTGCCAGCAGCGCCCGGTTCTTCGGCGCCAGGTCATGGACGATGGCTGAAAAACCGTTCCAGAAGGCGTCCGCTTCGATCCCCGTGCCCGGCAGCGCTTCCCTGGCCACGAACTCATGCAGCTCGCGGGCAATCCGCAATCCGGCGATCTCGATGCGGTCGGTCATCAGGCTACTCCAGATGAAAGGCTTTGCGGGCCTTTGGCATGTCGGGTTTGCCGGGTCAATTCAGCTTAGGGTGAAGGTGGCGTATTTCGCCGTCTCGCTCAAATCGCAATGCGCGGCCTTCCCGAGGCCACGGCCACGACATGCGCCTCGATGAACATGCGCTGGGCCTCGACGGTCGAGACCCGGAATTCGGTGGCGACGTCGATCTCGGCGCTGTCGGTGCCGGCATCCCTGGCGCGCTCCGCGACGATGGCGCGGACATCGGCCTCGGCCGCCGCGATCGCCGTCGCCTCGTCGAGGAAATCGCGCACGGTCTCGCCCGAGGCGAGACGAAACAGCCCTTCCTGGGGCTGGCTGACGCGCGCTTCGGCCGATACCCTGACCTGGCCGACGACGGCGCCGAGCGCGTTGGCGACATCGGTATCCTCAGGCACCACGCAGTCATTGCCGATCAGGTCGGCCAAGCCGGCATAGTGCAGCGGCGCCGAGGCGCCGAGGCCGATGACCGGGCGGTCGAGCGCAACGCTCAGGCGGGCGATGCCGGGATGCGCGTCGACCGCGCGCTGCACCAGGGCGTGCGCCACCGTCGACGCGCCATCGAGCCCATCCTCGGCAAAGGCGGTTTCGAGGATATATTCGGCCGACCAGCGCGTCAGCGTCACCAGCACTCGTTCCGAGATCGCTTCGGGCGAAGCAGCGATGTTCTGGCCACGGCCGTCACGCTTGCGGGCGAACAGTTCGGCGCCGAGGCGCGCGGCGATGGGGTCCCAGTTCGCCTGCTTGCCCAGCACGTGGGCGGCGTCCGACGGGGTGAAGCCGGCGACATGCACCAGCCCGCGCGACACCAGCCGGTTCAGCGTCGCGTTCTGGGCGTTGGAGGTCAAAAGCCTGTCGACGGCGAGCGGCACGGCACCAATGGCCTCGTAAAGCCTGGCTTCGGCGCCGGTCAGGCCGGCGGCGAGCCGGTCGGGCACGCCGGTGCGCACCGCGAAACGGCCGTCCATGCGGCCGGGATTGGGCGCGCGCAGCTGGCGCTCCAGCTCTGAAATCACCGCTACGCCATGCGCCATGCCGGCCAGCGCCAGCGGCACCAGGCGGCGCGGCCCGAGCAGGATCTTCGGGTTGAGCGCGCCATCTTCCAGCGCCACTTCGGAATCGCCGCCGAGGCCGAAGGTGCGCATGGCGACAGCCTCGACCATGGTGCGGAAGCCGCCGACGGTGGCGCCTTCCGGATCGAGCCTGGGACGGCCGCCGTCGAGCACGGCGACGTCGGTGGTGGTGCCGCCGATGTCGGACACCACGGCATTGTCGAGCCCGGTCATGTGGCGGGCGCCGACCAGGCTGGCGGCCGGGCCGGACAGGATGGTCTCGATCGGCCGCTGGCGGGCAAACGCCGCCGAAACCAGGGCGCCATCGCCGCGCACCACCATCAGCGGTGCCGCAATGTTGCGCGCCTCGAGAAAACCTTCGGTCGCCGCCACCAGCCGGTCGATCATCGAGATCAGCCTGGCGTTGAGCAGCGTCGTCAGCGCCCGGCGCGGGCCACCGAGCTTGGCCGACAGCTCGTGGCTCGATGTGACCGGCAGCCCGGTCTTTTCGCGGATCAGTTCGCGGGCGGCGATCTCGTGTGCCGGATTGCGGGTGGCGAAATAGGCGCAGACGGCAAAGCCGGACACCGAGGCGCCGAGTTCGGGCAGCACTGCCTCCAGCCCGGACAGATCGAGTTTCGCCGCGTTGCCGTGCACATCATGGCCGCCCGGACAAAAAACCACCGGGTCGGTGCCGAGTGCTGCCTTCAGCCCGTCGCGAGCCAGGTCGCCCTCGGAAAAGCCGACCATCACCAGCGCGACGCGGCCGCCCTGGCCCTCGACCAGTGCGTTGGTGGCCAGCGTCGTCGACATCGACACCAGCTTGATGGCGGCGGGATCGGTGCCGGCCTTTTGCAGCACCGCGTCGACGGCGCCGGAAATGCCGACGGCGAGATCATGCCTTGTGGTCAGCGCCTTGGCCTTGGCCAGCACCTTGCCCTTGTTCGGCCCTTCTTGCGGGCCTTCCGTCTCAGACCACAACACGGCATCGGTGTAGGTGCCGCCGGTGTCGATCCCGAGGAACAGCGGCTTTGGCTTGGTCTTGGCTGTCATTTTTGGCGGCGGTCCGGCTGGGGAGTTTGTCTGCCCCTGCCTTTAGCCGAAGCAGGCCGGTCGATAAAGCTGCGAGCGCTGGGCCACGACAGAGTTCGATCTCCCCCTCGTCGGGGAAATGTCCGGCATCTCCCCGACGAGGGGGAGATTGGCAGCATCAACCTACCCCACAAACCCAACCTTCTTGTGCGTACCATCGCAGAACGGTTTGTTGGCGGAATGGCCGCAGCGGCAGAGGAAGGTGCGTTGCGTGCGGTCGACCGTGTGGCCGGTGCCGGTGACGATCTCGAGATTGCCCTCAAGCTTGAGCGGGCCATTGGTGGTCGGCGTCACTTTCAGCGGGCCATTCCTCGCCTCCAGCGCCGGCGTGTCCTTCAGCGTCGGCTCGCCGGTGGCGGCAAAACCGGATTTGGTGTGGCTGCCGTCGCAGAACGGCTTGCTTTCCGAAGCGCCGCAGCGGCAGAGCGTGGCACGATAAGAAGTCTCGCCGTCGAGCACGATCTCGGCGTGTACCGCCAGCGGGCCGTTTTCCCGCAGCCGCACCGTGTTGACCACCGGTGGTTGCTCCTGCGGTCCGCCATCCTTCCTGACATAGATGATGGCGCCCGAGGGGCAGCTTTCGGCGATGGCGACGACCTTCTCGACGCTGGCCGCCTCGGGATGGATCCACTGGCCCGGCGCGTTGGGCACGAAGACGCGCGGATCGCCGAGCACGCAGTTGCGCGAATGGATGCAGCGCTTGCCGGAGAATCCGACGTCGATCTTGTCGCTTTCGACCATGCCGGCCATAGCTGGGCTCCTTTTGCCTGAAGCACGTCGCATCCGATGGACGCGGCGCGCTCTGGGTATCTGTCCAGGCTATGGCTCCAGCAGGAAAAACCGTCAAGCTGGCAAGCCGGTCAGGGGACCAGATCGATTTCCTCGGTCTCGCCGCCGCTGCAGGTATAGCAGCAATCCTCGCATTTTTCCTTGTTGCCGGGACCAACGCCCCAATAAGTGCCCTCGTCGCCATCGACCCAGGCGCCGTAGCAGATCGATTCGCCCTCGTTGCACGATATCGGCAGCTGTTTGGTCTCGCCATCGTCGAGGAAGTAGTCCTTGTCGTCGCCCGGCCAGACATAGTCGCGGTCCTGGCTGTAGAGTTCGACGCGCATGGCGTTGGGGTGGCTGTTCTTGATGGCGAAGGTGATATCGGCGGCGTGTGCGGCCGGCGCAAACAGCGCGGCAAGCGACAGCGCGACCAGCGTGCGGCGCGCATAGGCGTAAAACATGATAACCCCCTGAATAAGCGGCCCACCCGGCCGCGGGGCGACCATTGCATGCAGCGCTGAATCG
Organism: Mesorhizobium sp. CO1-1-8; assembly: GCF_020164875.1. NCBI lineage: Bacteria > Pseudomonadati > Pseudomonadota > Alphaproteobacteria > Hyphomicrobiales > Phyllobacteriaceae > Mesorhizobium > Mesorhizobium sp. CO1-1-8. Next base: position 225,453 of record NZ_JAIUGZ010000004.1, read on the forward strand.
CGGAAGTGGGCCGGACTGGCCGATCCCCGACTTAATTTGGGTCGAATGAAACTTCCGCGTTCTACGGCACCAGATCGATCGTCTCGGTCGAGTGTTCCACGCAGATGAAGCAGCAAGTGTCGCAGGGCTGGTCATTGTCCGGCCCGACGCCGGCCGAGAGGCTGTCATTGCCGTCAACCCAGGCGCCATAGCAGATATGTTCGCCCTGATTGCACGAGAGCGGCACGGATTTCTGCGACCCGGGGGCAATCAGGAACACCTTGTCATTGCCCGGCCAAACCGTCTCACGGTCGCGGCTGAACAGCTCGACCGCGACAGATTCCTTGCGCAGGTTCTTGACGAAGAAGGCCATGTCGGCGGCCTGCGCCGGGGCGGTGAAGACCAGCGCCGCCAGCGCAACCATACGAAACAGCGTCACGGCCTGGATCTCCCGAATCATCGAGGCAGAATCGCATGCCTGCCCGTAACTAGGAAGGCGCGGAACCCTGCGTCGCGATCTCAAGCCCTAGCCGCACCGTTTCACGCACCAGCAGGTCGAGATCCTCGCGCCGTGTGCGGTGGTTGGTGATAGCCACGCGCAACCAGTGCTCGCCATGCACCGTGGTGTCCGAAAGGGCTGCAAGGCCCTGCTCCTGCAGCCGCAGCATGATCTCGGTGTTGAGCGCCTTCAGAGCCTCGCCCGTCAGACCGGGCTGGTAGCGGAAGCAGACGATGTTGACGGTCGGCGATGCCGCCAGTTGCAACCGCGGCGCGGCCTCGATCAAGCCGGCAAGATAGACGGCCTGGGCAATGTTCTGGTCGATCAGGCGGCCGAATTTCTCGACGCCGTGCTGCTTCAGCGCCATCCACACCTTCAGCGCGCGAAAACCGCGCGACGTCTGCAGGCCGTAATCGTGCAGCCATTCGCCAGAAGCGAGGCCGCGCGGCGTCGATTCCAGATATTCCGGCGTCACCGCGAAGGTCCCCCGATGCGCGGCGGCATCCCTGACCAGGGCGCAGCCGACCTCGAACGGCGCGTGCAGCCATTTGTGCGGATCGAGCGCGACCGAATCCGCCCGTTCGATGCCGGCGACGCGATGGGCATTTTCAGGCGCAATCGCGATCAGCGCGCCGATGCAGCCGTCGACATGGAACCAGAGGCCTTCCTCATGGGCCAGCTTCGCAAGCGCCTGCAAATCGTCGATCGCCCCGGTGTTGACGGTGCCGGCCGTACCGATGACGCAGGCCGGCTTGAACCCTGCCGCGCGGTCTTCGGCAATGGCCGCACGCAAGGCATTGATATCAATGCGCAGCCCGGCATCGGTCGGGATGCGGCGCAGCGCGCGATTGCCGTGGCCGAGCGCTTCCATCGCCTTGCGGTGGCACGAGTGGATCTGCTCCGAGCCGTAGAAGCGCAGCGGCTTTTCGATGGCGGCGACACCATGCTCGCGCACGTCGATGCCGGCCTTGACGTTGCGCGCCACGGTCAGCCCGATGATGTTGGCCATCGAGCCGCCGCTGACCAGCGTGCCGCTGGCCGAAGCGGGAAAGCCCAGCATCTCCTTGCACCAGTTCACCACCTGGCTGTCCATCAGCCCGGCGGCGTGGTTGCCGCCGCCCAGGTTCGAGCCCTGGATAGCCGCTAGGAAGTCGCCGAGCGCGCCGGTGAAGTTGCTCGACCCCATATACCAGGACCAGAAGCGCGGGTGGATGTTGCCCATCGGGTAGGACATCACCGTGCGGGACACCTCGGAATAGACAGCATCCAGCGGCGCCGGCGTGCGCGGCAGCGGCGCCGAGAAGGCCTCTCTCACATCGGCCGGCATCTCCCGCCAGACCGGGCGGTCGCGCACATCGCGGAGATAATCGACCGCATCGTCGATGACCCGGTGCGACAGAGCCTGCACATCGGCCCAGTCCGGGGGATCGAGCGTTTCCTCGGCCACCAGGCCGAGGTTTTCTTGCACGGCATCCATACCAGATCTCCCGTCAAACCGCCGGGAACTGGCAGCCGGGCGTCGAGCGCGACAGGGTGGTCTCGTCGGCATCCATCTCGGCCTCGATGCCGTTGAACAGCGGCGTCGACATGTAGCGCTCGCCGGTGTCGGGCAGCATGCACAGGATCACCGCGCCAGCCGGCGCCTTCTCCGCGACCTGCCGTGCCACGGCGAAGGTCGCGCCGCCGGAAATGCCGGTGAAGATGCCCTCTTTCCGCGCCAGTTCCCTGGCCCATTTGATGCCCTCGGGCCCGGCGATCGGCATCACCTCGTCATAGAGGCTGGTGTCGATGGCTTCCTGCAGCACGTTGGGGATGAAATCCGGCGTCCAGCCCTGGATCGGGTGCGGCTCGAAGGCTGGGTGGCTGGCGGCGGGGGCACCATCGGCGCCGCGCTGCTGCACCTTGCCGCTGCCGATGAGCTGCGCGTTGGCCGGCTCGGAGAGCACGATACGGGTTTCCGGACGCTCGCGGCGCAGCACGCGTGCCACGCCGACGACCGTGCCGCCGGTGCCATAGCCGGTGACGAAGCAATCGAGCCGCGAGCCGGCGAAATCATTGACGATCTCGCGCGCCGTCGTTGTCTCGTGGATGGCGGCGTTGGCGGCCGTCTCGAACTGGCGGGCAAGGAACCAGCCATTGGCCTCGGCCAGTTCCACCGCCTTCTTGTACATGCCGAAACCTTTTTCGGCGCGCGGCGTCAGCACCACCTTGGCGCCCAGCATCCGCATCAGCTTGCGGCGCTCGACCGAGAAACTGTCGGCCATGGTGACGACCAGCGGATAACCCTTTTGCGCGCAGACCATGGCGAGGCCGATGCCGGTGTTGCCGCTGGTCGCCTCGACCACCGTCTGGCCCGGCTTCAGCGCACCGCTGCGCTCACCCTCCTCGATGATGTTGAGCGCCAGCCGGTCCTTCACCGAGGCGCCGGGATTGAAGTACTCGGCCTTGACGTAGATCGTCGCGTGGGACGGTCCGAGATTGTTGATGCGTACCACCGGCGTGTCGCCGACGGTGTCGAGAATGCTGTCGAAAAGGCGGCCACGGCCGGCCGTGGTCCTGATCTTCTGCTGCTGCAACATCTTGGTCTCCCTGATTGTCATCGCGTTTTGTCTTCACAGGCCGGTTACAAACCGGCGGGTTGGGCGGCGAGGTTTGGTGACCTTGCCGCGATAGGACTGACATGCCGCACAGCGGCAATGGCGGTTTCCGGCGCTGAAATCCGCTGCCGGATGCGCCGTGTCGCGTTTGGTGATACAGGAGAGGCCGACAGGCCAGCGTGGGAGCAGGCGTGGAAACGCACGTGGAATCCATCCGATCGAGGCCGGACGGCGAGATGCCGATCCTTTCCGTGCGCCTGCTCGGGCCGCTGATGATCTCCTGCAACGACATGTCCGTTGCGCTGCCGTCGTCACGCAAGCTGCGCGCGCTGCTCGCCTATCTGGCGCTGGCGCCGCATCCGGTCGGCCGCAGTCGCCTGTGCGAGTTGTTGTGGGATGTGCCGAACGACCCAAGGGGCGAACTGCGCTGGTGCCTGAGCAAGCTGCGCGGCGTGCTTGATATGCCGGGCCGGCGTCGGGTCTCCACCCAAGGCGACACGGTCGCACTCGATCTGAGCGATTGCCTGGTCGACGCGCTGGAGGTCAGCCGCGCCGCCACGCAGGGGCTCGGCACCCTTGATGTCGACCGCTTGCGGGCGCTGGCCAAACTGTTTGCCGGCGATTTCCTCGACGGGCTGGAGCTCGAGCGCAGCCCGCATGTCAACAGCTGGCTGATCGCACAGCGACGCCGCTTCAGCGCTTGCCACGCTGCCGTGCTGGAACAGCTTGTTGGAAGTCTGCCGGCCGATGGCGACGAGGCGATCGCGCATCTCGACACCTGGGTGGAACTGGCGCCGTTCGACACGCGTGCGCATGCAGCACTTCTGGCCGGTCTGGCCGGGCGCGGCGAGGCCGGTGCGGCCGAAGAGCATCTGGCGGCGGCGGAACGATTGTTTCGGTCGGAGGAGCTGGATTTCGCACCGCTTCGCGCGGCCTGGCGGGCGATCCGTGACCGACAGCCGGGCACCTCGCTTCGGGCGGCCTGCCTGTCCACGTTATTGCCACTGGCGGCCACCATGCCCACCGCACCCGGCCCGGTCGAGCCCAGCAACGCTTCGCTGGCGGTGATGCCGTTTGTCGAGGAGAGCGGCGGCACGCGCGGCGGATTGGCCGACGGTTTCACCCACGACATCATCACGCGCCTGGCCAAGCTCAGGGATTTCTTCGTCATCGCGCGCGGATCGGTGTTTGCGCTGGCAGAGCAGAACATCGCGCCCGAGGATGCCGGCCGCCGGCTGAATGTCGACTATGTCGCCACCGGCACGGTGCGCAGCCCGTCCGGCCGCCTCATCGTCAGCGTCGAACTGATCGAGGTGCGCAGCGCCAGGATCGTCTGGGCCGAGACCTTCGAGCGCAGGCCCGATGACATCTTTTCCGTGCTCGACGACATCGGCAACAGCATCGTCTCCTCGATCTCGGCCGAGATCGAAACCGTCGAGCGCAACCGCGCCATGCTGAAGGCGCCCAGCTCGCTCAACGCCTGGGAGGCCTATCATCGCGGCCTCTGGCACATGTACCGCTTCACCCAGGCGGAAAACGAGCAGGCGCGGCATTTCTTTGCCCGGGCTTTGCAGCTCGACCCGACCTTTGCCCGCGCCTATGCCGGCCTGTCCTTCACCCACTGGCAGAGCGCCTTCCAGCGCTGGGGCGACCGCGACCGCGAAAGCGCGCTGGCCTTCGAGAGCGCCGGACACAGCCTACTGGTCGACGACCACAATCCGGCCGCGCACTGGGCAATGGGCCGGGCGCTGTGGCTGCGCGGCGAGCAGGACGGTTCGCTGCTCGAACTGGAGCGGGCGGTCGATCTCAGCCCCAACTTCGCGCTTGGCCATTACGCCCTGTCCTTCGTGCATTCGCAGTCGGGCGACCCGCAAGCGGCGATAGGCTCTTCCGATCATTCGCGCCATCTCAGCCCGTTCGACCCATTGTTGTTCGGCATGCTGGGGGCACGCGCCATGGCGCATGTCCGGCTCGGCCAGTTCGAGGAAGCGGCCGAATGGGCGGTGAAGGCGGCGGCGCGGCCCAATGCCCACGCCATCATACTGGCGATCGCCGCGCACTGCCTGGCGCTGGCCGGACGGCTCGACGAGGCGCGCGGCTTCGCCGCCGCCATCCGCAAGACAAGGCCGGACTATTGCGCCGACGATTTCATCGGCACCTTCCGCTTCGAACCGGACGCCGTAGCGCTGTTCCGGCAGGGCGCCAGCCGCATCGGGCTGAACTGAAGCCCGGGATCGCCATCTGGGGGATCGCCTGGGAATTTCGCCTCAAATCCGCCGGGTTAACGAAGTCGGAAGGAGTTGTTTAACCGTTCGCGGCTATGTCATCGGCCCGGGGGGCCGACAAAGTGAGTATGATGAGCAACAGCCCCGACAAGCGCAATGAATGGCGCGCCATATTTTACGTGCAAGCTCGCGTTGCCATCCTGTTTGTCCCGGTGGTCGCCAGCCTGCTGATCATAGCGGCGCTTGCCGGAAACGAACGCAAGTCGGTTCCCAGCATGATCGACCCGACCGTCACCGGCTCCGTGCGGTAGACCGGCGGTCATCGGCTCTTCGAGATGCTCTCGCAGGCGGGCGCCTGGCGTGCGCTATCGGCGGTCTTCATTTGGCGCTAAAATCATCCGATGGCACTGAATGAGTGGGCCCGAACGATCAAGCGCGATGTGCATGCGCTCTACCTCGCCGCTCGCGATCCCCGAACGCCCTGGTACGCCAAGGCGCTTGCGGTGTGTGTTGCAAGCTATGCCTTGTCGCCAATCGACCTGATCCCCGATTTCATTCCGGTGATCGGCTATCTCGACGACGTAATCCTTGTCCCTTTGGGCGTCCTTGCCGTGGTCAGGATGATACCGCCCGAGGTGATGGCGGAACACAGAAAGACCGCCGCGCTGGCCGCCGACAGGCCGGTGAGCCGCTACGCGGCGGTCATCATTGTTTGCATCTGGGCTGCCTCGATCGTGCTGGCCGGGTGGCTGGGGTATCTGTATTTCGTCGACTGACTGCCAAGCCGTTCAGCAGGGAGGCCGCCGCCAGGAAAGCCCGGATGGATCGCGCTTTTCTCGGGATTCCTTCGCCATGCGGCGCCGCTCAAACAAAGCGCGGGATCGGGCCGTTCTGCGGGGTCACGTCGTCGCCGAGGTCGACAAACACCTCGTCGACATAGCACCATGCCCAGCCTTCCGGGGGATCGTAGCCCTCGATGATCGGATGCTTGGTGGCGTGGAAATGCTTGGTGGCGTGGCGGTTGGGCGAGTCGTCGCAGCAGCCGACATGTCCGCAGGTGCGGCAGAGCCGCAGATGCACCCATTGTGACCCGCTCTTCAGGCACTCCTCGCAGCCGAGCGCGCTCGGCGTCACCTTCCTGATGTCGCGCGTATGTCTGCATTCATCCATCATGGTCTCCTGCCATTCGAGGTGTGTCGGCGTTGCCGCGCGCGAGATAGGCATGCAAGGCCGCGACCACCTGGGCGCCTTCGCCGACGGCCGCCGCGACACGCTTGACCGAGCCGGCACGGACATCGCCGATGGCGAACACGCCGCTGCGGCTCGTCTCCATCTGCGCCGATCCTATGTCCGAGCCGGTGCGCACGAAACCCCTGGCGTCCAGCGCCACATCGCACTTCGCCAGCCAATCGGTGTTCGGGTCGGCGCCGATGAACAAAAAGAGATGGCGGATCGGGCGCGTCGTTTCCGTGCCGCTGGCGCGGTTGCGCCAGTGCACCGTGGCAAGATTGCCTTCGTCGCCTTCCAGAGCCACGATTTCGGTCCCGGTCAGCACCTCGATGTTCGGCTGCGCCCGGATGCGCTCGACCAGATAACGCGACATGCTGGCATCAAGGCTGCCGCCGCGCGCCAGCAGCGCCACTTTGCGCGCATGGCTGGCCAGATAGACGGCCGCCTGCCCGGCCGAATTGCCGGCGCCGACCAGCGCCACTTCCTGGCCGACGCAAAGCCGGCCCTCGATGGGCGACGCCCAATAATGCACGGACGTTCCCTCGAACCGCGCCAGATTGGCGACATCGAGGCGGCGGTAGCGCGCGCCGCTGGCGATCACCACGCTGCGCGTGCGCACGGTCTCGCCGTCGCCGACATCGAGCCTGTAGCGGGCACCGTCGGTGGCGGCGCTCAAAAGCTTCGCCTCGTCCGGGATCACCATTTCGACGCCGAATTTCTGCGCCTGATTGTAGGCGCGCGCCATCAGCGCCATGCCCGAAATGCCTGTGGGGAAACCGAGATAGTTCTCGATGCGCGAGGAGGCGCCGGCCTGTCCGCCGAAGGCACGGCAATCGAGCACGATCGTCGACAGCCCTTCGGAGGCCGCATAGACCGCGGCCGCCAGCCCCGCCGGTCCGGCGCCGACAATGGCGACGTCATACACCGTATCGGCATCGATCGGCCGCAGCAGGCCGATGCAGCGGGCGAGGTCCTTCTCGCCGGGGTTCATCAGCAGCCTGCCGTTCGGACACAGCACGATCGGCAGGTGGTGCGGATCGACCTCGAAGCGTTCGACCAAGGTTTTGGCGCAGGGATCGCTGTCGGAATCGAGCACGCGGTGCGGCTGGCCGCTGCGGGCGAGGAACCCCTGCAGCCGCAACACGTCGGCATTGTCCTGGGGTCCGATGATGATGGGCCCGCTGGTGGCGCTCTCCAAAAGCCCGACGCGGCGCAGTATCAGCGCCCGCATGATGCGCTCGCCGAGATTGGCCTCCTGCACCATCAGGTCGCGCAGCCGCTGCGAGGCGATGACGAACGCCTCCACCGGTTCGGCGGCCTGCGCATTGACCAGCGAGGGGCGAGCCGAAAGCTGCGCCAGCTCGCCGACGAAGCTGCCCGGCCCATGCGTGACGATCGTCTCGCGCCGGCCAAGCCCGCCGTCCTGGGTGATGTCCACGCTGCCCGACAGCACGACGATCAGACCGGGCGCCACAGCGCCTGCCGTGACGATGTTCTCGCCGGCCGCATAGAAGCTGGCCTCGCCGAACCGGCGCATGCGGTCGATGTCCACCTCGGCCAGCGTGGGGAACGCCTGGTCACGGCGGGCACCGAAGATCTGGGTGGTGGATTGAGACATGGTCTCGAGCGTAGCGAAGCGGGCGCTGAGTTTGAAGCGGTTTGTTGGAGCCCTGACCAGGAGGGGAGGTCTGGCTGGCAGACACCACGCCGTCATCATCCTCGGGCGAGGAACCAAACCGAGACATCAGCCGAAGAACCTCAGTCGGAGGACCTTCGTCAGTGGCTGAAGACTCGTTCCAAAGCACCCGGCTCATTGTGCATGGCAAGTTTGTCCATGATGGTGACGCTGGCCTCGTTGAGACCGACCACCTCCACCTCGACGCCCTCGCGGCGGAACTTAAGAACGGCAGTGTCGACTGCGCCGACGCCAGTGAGGTCCCAGATATGAGCGTGAGTGACGTCGACAAGGGCGCGCTGGAGGCGCTCCTTGAAATCGAACGCGTTCAGGAAATCCTCCGCTGAAGCGAAGAATAACTGGCCCTCGATAAGGTAATGGCGCTCCGCGCCGTCGCTACTGAGGGTCGAGGTGACGCGGAAAATCTGCGACACTTTCCAAGCGAAGAAGATGCCCGAGAGCAGCACGCCCACCCCGACACCAAGCGCGAGATTGTGGGTCCCGACCACGGTGATCACTGTCGCCAGCATGACGATGCTTGAACGACGGGGGTGCTTCCTGAGATCGTTCAGAGAAGACCAGCTGAACGTACCGATCGATACCATGATCATGATGGCGACCAGGGCCGGCATGGGAATGACGCGCAGCCAGTCGCCGAGCGACATGAGCATGAACAACAGGAACGCCCCGGCCACAAATGTGGAAAGCCGCGTGCGCCCACCAGATTTGACGTTGATAACCGACTGGCCGATCATGGCGCAGCCGGCCATGCCGCCCAGGAACCCGGTTACGAAGTTGGCGATACCCTGGCCAACACATTCACGGTTCTTGTCGCTTTTTGTGTCGGTCATCTGGTCGACAATGGACGCCGTCAGCAGGCTTTCGAGCAGGCCAACCGCGGCCACGCCTAGTGAATAAGGCAAAATGATCCACAGCGTTTCCAGCGTGAAAGGCACGTCTGGCAGCAGGAAGGTCGGCAGGCTCGACGGCAGTTCGCCGAGGTCGCCCACCGTCCGCACGTCGATGTGAAGCAGCAGCGATAGGATGGTGAGCACGATGATGCACACCAGGGGCGAAGGCACCGCCTTCGTGATGCGGGGAAACAGATAGATGATGGCAAGGCCGAGACTGATCATCGCATAGGTCTGCCACGGCATGCCGACCAGTTCCGGCAGTTGAGCCATGAAGATCAGAATCGCAAGCGCGTTGACAAATCCGGTCATCACCGAGCGCGACACGAACCGCATCACATACCCCAGCCTAGCGAAGCCGGCCGCGACCTGGACCACGCCGGCCAGAATGGTTGCCGCGAGCAGGTATTGCAGACCATGGTCGCGCACCAGCGTGACCATGAGCACGGCTGTCGCCGCGGTCGCTGCTGAAATCATCGCCGGCCGGCCGCCGGTGATGGAGATAATCATGGCGATGGAGAAAGAAGCGTAGAGCCCAATCTTGGGGTCGACGCCGGCAATGACAGAAAACCCGATGGCTTCTGGTATCAGCGCCAGGGCGACAACAATGCCCGCGAGCACGTCGCCGCGCAGGTTGCCGCGCCACTCGTCGCGGTAGGTTTTGAATGTGAGCATGGAATTCCGGTCAATCATTTCCAGACCGCGACGGACCGCAGGTCCATCATTGTCAGCGCAGATCTGGTTTTGTTGTCCGGCGGATCGGCGGCCGGAAGAGCCACCCGGAATTGCACCGGGTCCATCTTGGATTTCTGCACATAGCCGCAATTTTTGGTGCAGCGCAACAAGTCTTTGCTGCACGGCGTAGGCGCTGGCCCCGCTGAAACGGCCGTCTGAGAGGTGACCCTGAGCCGCGCCGCAACAAAAAACCCGCCACGGTGAACTGACCCCTTAGAGTTGGACGGTTCATTGAGTTGGTAGGTTTAAGGGCTGGTTCCTGTATTGCACAGGGGCCAGCCCTTTGAGTTTCAGTTTGATGCGGCGGTGGTTGTAGTAGTCGATGTAGTCCGTGATGGCGTCGTCCAGGCTTTGGACGGTGTCGAAGGTTCCGGGATGGAAGAGCTCGGACTTGAGGATTGCGAAGAAGCTCTCCATCGGGGCGTTGTCGAGGCAATTGCCTTTGCGTGACATGCTTTGTTGGAGGCCTCTGGCTTCCAGCCTGCGTTGGAATGCTGGCATCTGATACTGCCATCCCTGATCGGAATGCAGGATCGGCCGTTCGTTCTCACCAAGCCGGGCGAGGGCTTTGGTCAGCATATTGTCCACCATATTGAAGCGAGGGCGCTGCGCGGTCTCGAACGCGACGATCTCGCCATTGTAGAGGTCCATGACCGGGGACAGGTAGAGCTTGTCGCCGGCCAGGCTGAACTCCGTCACGTCGGTCACCCATTTGCGGTTGGCGCGGTCGGCGCCGAACTTGCGCTGCAAGAGATCGGGAGCTGTCCGCCCAGCCTCACCTCTGTAGGAACGATACTTCTTCGGCCTGACCAGCGACTTCAATCCCATCCCGGCCATCAGGCTCTGGACGGTCTTGTGGTTGACGCACCGGCCCAACCGGCGCAGTTGCGCAGTCACCGGCGGTAGCCGTAGCGGCCCTTGTGGTTGTCGAAGATGGTCTTGATCGCCTCCTTCAACGCCGCATGGCGATCCGGACGCGTCGCTGCTTTCTGTCTGTAATAGAACGTGCTGCGCGCCACCTTCGCCAGCTCGAGCAACCCCTCAAGCGGATGCAACGGCCTTAACGCCTGGACGCCGGTGTAGGCGCGCAAGCCTCTCTGCGGACGCGGATCGTGGCGGGCCTGGAAGCCGCCTATGAGGCGCGGCTAATGGACCGTTTTCTTGCCGGTGCAACGGCCGTACCGGGCCTGACGCTCTACGGAATCGCTAGCCGCAACCGACTGCACGCGCGCGTGCCCACCTTCAGCTTCCGGCTGGCTAACCGGTCGCCGCAGGAGATCGCGGTTGCGTTGGCGGGCCAAAACATCTTCGGCTGGGCGGGCGATTTCTATGCCCACGAAGCTTCGGGCCAACTCGGCCTGCGCGAGAAGGGCGGCGTCGCCCGGCTCGGACTTTCGCACTACGCCACAGCCGAAGAAGTCGATCAGGCCGTCGAGGCCGTCGCCCGGCTGGCAGCCTGACGGGGGAATGCATGGACTACGCACGCATGGTGATCGAGAAGGAATCGCCAGAGGAATACGACTACGGCCGCATTCGCTTCAACCTCTCGGAGAGTTCGGTGCGGGACCGCAGGCTGTCCGATTTCAACCTTTCGGTTCCCGACCTCCTGCTGCCCTATGGCGAGCACTGCGGCGACCCCGAGCTTCGTGCGTACGTCGCGGCGCAGAGCAAAGGGCTTGCCGCGCATGATGTGCTGGTGGCCGCGGGCGCGGCTGGCGCGCTGTTCATCATCGGCAAATTCATCCATCGCCGCGAGCCGGCTGCTATCGACAACCAGGCCATATCCATGAGCCGCGTGAGACCGCCATTCCTGCATTCAACCGGATCATGGACCACATGGAGACGAACAAGCAACTGCAAGATAATGTGACTTTCAGCCACGCCTATTCGCTGGCCGAACTCTCCAGGACGAACTCAACAACATTGCTGCCCGCATGAAGGCGCTGGGCGTCACCCTCGCCAGCGCGGTCCCGTTGGTAAAGGAGCTATGCCGCTTCGTGAACTGCAGGAGGCCGGTATCAAGGTGATCTGCGGTACCGACAGCGTGATGGACTGGTGGGATTCCTTCGGCAATTGCGACATTCTGCAGAAAGCCCACGAAATCGCCCGGATTCAGTATCGCAGCACGGAATATGGGATCAACCGCGCGCTTGGTTACGCGACCGGCTTCGTCTCGTCCTAAAGACCGGCAAAGCCGACCGAATAGGCGCGTTGTCGCGGCATTCTGAACCCGGAAACATCGATCGCAAATGCAAGGACGAAAGCTGCCTCGTTTCATGCGGAGGCGAATGGAAGACAAGGCGTAGGTGAAATCGCATTCAACAATAGGAGGTCTTGTGCACGAACTTTGCATACAATTTTGACAGGAGCTTTTTCGATGACATAGCTTGGATGCGAGCGCCGAAGCGCGAGGCCGAGACGCCGAAGCCCGAATAGCCGCCGACATAGACCGCTTTGTCTCGATGATAGCGCTGGAAATGCACGGCCATGCGCGTGGCGAGGTCGATCGGTCCGCTCCAGGCATGGCTGAGGCGAAGACTTCGAGTTGCGGGAAGGCGGAGAAGAAGGCGCCGGCCGGCGGCACGTAGGTATCCAGCGCGCGGTCCAGGCCGGCGAGATTTCGCGCCAGGCGTAGGCAAGACCTCCGATCAGACGCATGTAGTTCATCTGCGTGCGCGTGTCGTAGACGCCTTGGCGGTTGCGCCAGCCGATCGACTGCATCTGCGCGGCGGAGAGTGGCCCGGAGGCAAGGACCCGGTCGCGCACGGCAACCACGCGTCGCTTGATGCGGCGGTCGCCTTCCGCGAATGCGGGGTGTTCTCGTAAAACGTCTGTCTTCGTTCAGATTTTCCAAGCGTTGGCGCGGCACCCTAGCTTGCCCGTCCCAAACTGCTCCCCTACGGAGCTGTGGGTTTCGATCCGGCGATAAGCGTCACAATCTGTATCGTGTTTTTGGTCGAGGTGGTCAAGGCCATGGGGATGTACGAGACGACAGCCAAGTTCACAAACTGAGCGGTCGCCGAGTTAACATGGAAATTGCGGTCGAGACCCGGGGATCGATGATCGCCGCTCATCGGTTCTGATGCAGGATCGTGTCGGCGGCGATGAAGCCCCATGTCAAATTGGGACCCAGCGTCGTGCCGGCTCCTACGGCGCGCGTACCGATGGGGTTGGCCATGGCGAGCCCGGCCGCATAGAGGCCGGGAATTATCGAGCCGTCCGGTCTCAGCACCTGCGCGCGCTCGTTGGTGCGGGCGCCGCCCTTGGTGCCGAGGATCGAGCGATTGATCGTCATGCCAAGATAGGGAGGCTTGTCGATCGGCTTCAGCCGGTTTTCGGGACCGTGCGCCTTGTATGCCTCCCAGCCATTTTCCCCGCGGTTGAAATCCGCGTCGTGCCCCTTCGCGCAAAAGCCATTCCAGCGGGCGATCGTCTCCTCGAGTGCCGCGGCAGGCAGCCCGAGCTTGGCGGCAAGGCCAGCGATCGTATCGGCCTTCTTGATCCAATCGCGCTCGTAGGAGGCGTACCAGCGAAAAGGCAGCGACGTTTTCAGGAAACGATGGTCGCCTAGCAGGTAACAGGGCAGATGGATCGGTGCTCCATCCGGCCCGCGGGCATCGATCGCCTCGCCGATATTGAAGGCGTTTTCGCTGACAAACCGCTTTCCATCGCGATCGACCACGATCGAATGCGGCTCGGCCTGAAAGGTCATCGGCAAGCCGTGCTTCTGTCCCTGGTAGCGCGTCGGCAGGCAGGGATAGACGTTCGCCTGGTCCATGCGGTCCAACTGCGCGCCGACGGAAGCCGCAAGCTTCTGGCCGTCGCCCTCATTGCCGCGCGGACTACCGATCCGGTCGAAGGCGCCGGGGAAGTGGCGCGCACGCATCTCGGCGTCCCATTCGAAGCCGCCGGTGGCGATGACGACGCCTCGGCGCGCGACAATCCTCTTTCGTTGACCCTCGTTTTCCACCTCCGCGCCAGTGATACGTGAGTCCGAATCCTGCAGCAGGGTGACGGCGCGCGTTCTCAGCTTAAAGGCGACGCCGGCATCGAGACAGCCCTTGATGAGCCCGGTCATCAGTGCCGTGCCCTGGCCGCCCGAATTCGTCAGCCATCGCCATAGAAGCTTCGGCCAGACCTTGAACCCGGCGCGGATGGGATGATGATAGAGATCCAGGTCGACGATCTCCTGGTAGGTGAAGCTGTGCGGCAAGGTGGAGCGGCGCAGGCTCCGTGCAAACTTGCCCAGGATACGGCGGCTGAGCGGCCTCGGCGAGAGCATGCGGCCGTAGAGCTTGCCGCCAGGCGCTTCGGCAAAGGGGTCGGGTTCGTTGATCAGGCGGAAGTCGAGCGGCGTGTTGCCGGAGAGGAAGCGCAGCATATCCGGCGCCGCCTGGGCGAAAGCAGTCCAGAGCGCGTCTTCCTTCCGCTCCCACCCTTCGGGCGCGACGGCGCGCAGGTAGGCGAGCGCGTCCTCGCGGCTGTCGGGGATGCCGGCTTCGGCCGCGACATGATTGGCCGGTATCCATACACCCGCTCCGGACATGGCCGATGTACCGCCCAGCCATTCGGTCTTCTCGATGACCAGCACTTTGAGACCGCCTTTGGCGGCCCGCAGGGCCGCCGAGCAGGCAGCCGAGCCCGAACCGATGACCAGAACGTCGCATTCGTCCATTGGCGTTCCCCTGCTTTTTCATAGCCGTGTCACTATAGGAACAGGAAATTGGATCTGTCTACTCTTGTGTCGACACTTTTTGCATTGTAGCTTCTCTGAAGTCGCCAGCGTCCCCGGCATGATCCCGCAACTCTTTCGACAGGCAGAAACCATGGACGATACCCGCCTCTCAGCCGCTCCGTCCGGCATCCATGTTTCCGGATCCGAAACCCGCGAAAGCTACTGGCAGCCGGTACCGGCAAACGGCCATATCGACGTGGCGTTGGCGCCGCATATCGTCGGCATGGAGCACCCCTTCGCACTGGGCACGCAATCGGTCGCGCCCGGCGGCTATGTGCGCGAGCACACGCATGACCGCAATGAGGAAACGATCTATGTCATCGAAGGCCATGGCCGTGCCGTCATCGACGGCAAGGAATATCCGCTGACCCCGGACAGCGTGGTGTTCCTGCCGAAAAATGTCAGGCACATGTTCATCAACGATGGCGAGACGCGGCTGCGCTGGATCTGGCTGATAGTGCCCAATGGTCTGGAGGACTTCTTCCGCCTGATCGGCAAACCGCGCAAGCCAGGCGAGCCCGTGCCGTCCAACTTTCCGCGTCCGGAAAACGTGCTGGAGATCGAGCGCAAGACGGTGTTCGGGGCTGATCTCGCCGACAAGTTCGATCCCACGAAACAGATCCCCTGAAGCAGGCCAGGATGCTGACGATTGGCCTCATCGGCTACGGTGCGATCGCGCACGAGGTCGTCCGCGCTTTCCCGCCGGATGCGGTTCGCTGGGTGGCGCTGTTGCGCGAAGGCGCCAGCCCGGCATTGCCGGCACATGTCGGCGCGGTGACGCGGCTTGACGCATTGATCGACGCGCGCCCCACGGCAGCGGTGGAAGCGGCGGGCCAGCAAGCGGTGGCCGCCTGCGTGCCCGCGCTTCTTGAAGCCGGCATCCCCGCCATCATCGCTTCTGTCGGCGCGCTGTCCGATTCGGCGCTTGCCGCCCGACTGACTGATGCCGCGCGCATCGGAGGCGTGCGCCTGGTCCTCCCGTCGGGCGCCCTGGGAGGCCTCGACTATTTGCGGGCGATAGCGGTCCTTCCCGATGCGCGCGTCCGCTATACCTCGCGCAAGCCGCCAGCCGCCTGGACAGCGGAGCTGGCTTCCGCCAGCCGTTCAACCGACAATGGCGCCATAACCCTCTTCGAGGGCACACCCTCCGAGGCGGCAAGGCGCTATCCAAAGAACCTCAATGCCGCTTTCGCCGTGGCGCTGGCGGCGGGCGCCGACAAGGTGACGGTGCGTGTGGTTGCCGATCCGGCGGCTTGCGGCAACACCCACGAAATCGAAGTCGAGAGTGCCGCTGGCACCGCCTCCTTCCATCTCGTCAACGCGCCCTCGCCCGACAATCCCAAGACTTCGGCGCTCACCGCGCTCAGCCTCGTCGCGGCCCTTCGCGAATTGCTCGACCAAGAAGGCCATCACTGATGCCCTTCTTCGCCGCCGCCGATGGTTGCCGCATCCACTACGAGAAGTTCGGCAGCCATGGCCCGCGCCTGATTCTCATCCCCGGGCTCGGCGGCGATGGGAGGTTCTGGGCTGGTGTCGTTCGGCTGCTCGAGGCCCACCATCGCATCATCGTCACCGATCATCGCGGCGCGGGGCGCAGCGATCGCCCGAACAGCCCCTATTCCATTGCCCTGATCGCCAGCGACATTGCCGGCCTGCTGGCGCAAACGGGCGGTCCCGGTCATATTGTTGGGCATTCGACCGGTGGTGCCATCGCGCAGGTGCTGGCGCTCGATCATGCCGAGGTCGGCTTGAGCTATACGATCAGCAGCTCCTGGGGGCGGGCCGACGCCCGTTTCCGCACGCTCTTTGGCGCCCGTGCCGAACTGCTCGATGCCGGCATGGCCGAGACGTTCCAGCGCCTTGGCCATGTGCTGTGCCACGAACCGTCCTACCTCGAGACACATGCCGGGCAACTCGACGCGGCGGTCGCGGGCGCCCCGCATACGCTGGCGCCACTCGCCGTCGCGGCGGCGCGCGTGCGCATGCTGCTCGACCACGATCGCCTTGCCGACCTGCCGCGCATCGCCGCCCCGGTGCAGGTGATTGCGGCCGCTGGCGATATCCTGACGCCGCCCACCCTTTCGCAGGCTATCGCCGGGGCTATACCGGGTGCCGACCATGTAACTGTTCCCGGCGCGCATTTTCATCCTCTCGCCGACCCCGAGGGTTTTGCCGCCATCCTTCGCCGTTTCATCGCCGAAGCCGAGAACAAATATCATGACCGCTGAAATCGCCGCCGCTCTCATCGATCCGCGCCTGAAGCCGGGCGCCGACCTTCTCGCCGAAGGGCGCGCCATGGCGCGCGACTGGCGACTCGGCAGCTGCCTCTTCCTCACTGAAACCGGCATGCCTTCGGAGGCCGCCTGGAAGCGCAAGGCAGCGGCCGAGAAGCGCGTCATGCAGCACGCCCATATCGGCTTCAGAAGCGTCGACCGCACCATCGCGGCGATTGCGGAGGTGCACGGGCAATGCCGCGAGGCTGGGGTGACAGTGGACCGTTTCGGCATCACCCTCGACTGGTCGATGGGCTATCCGCAGGCCATGCGCGCCAAGGCGGCGCGCGGCACTGGCATCGTGCTCACCAGTCCCGAGGATTTTGCGCGCATCACCAATGCCGCGCCCGCCGCCGCCCATTTCGGCGACTTCATGCTCGGCCTGCCGGGTGCCCTGGAAAACACCCGCTCGGCTATCGCCGCCGGAGCGACGGCGGTCGGCAATCTGGGGCAGTATTTCACTTTCCGGCTGCCCTATTGGGACGACGATGTGGCGACCACCGAGGCGACCGTCACCGCGCTCGGCCTGATCGCCGCTCAGGATACCGAGATCCTCGTCCATTCCAATCTCGACGACGGATTTGCCGGGCTGTTTATCGACATGGCCTGCGCGCTGGGCATGGTGCTGATCGAAAAGCACATCGTCGAGAAGTTGATCGGAGCGCGGCTCGCCCATTGCTACGGCCACCATTTCAGCGATCCGCTGTCGCGCACCGCCTTCCATGCCGCGCTGGTGCGGGTCAACGACACGCCGGGCACCATGATCTTCGGCAACACTGTCTCCTACCAGTCGACCCCGGCGGGCAACTACGCCAGCCTGGCAAGCTATCTCCTGGCCGACATACTGGCGGTCGGGCGGTGGCCGTCCGGCCATGCGATCAATCCCGTGCCGGTGACCGAGAACCAGCGCATTCCCGACGTCGACGAGATCATCGACGCGCAGACCTTCGCGCACCGGCTGACACTGCACGCCCCTTTCTACGACCCGGTCTTCGACTGGACCAAGGCAGAGGCTATGGCCGACGTGCTGGTCGAAGGCGGACGCCGTTTTGCCGACGCCGTCATGAAGGGGCTCGCCGAGTGGGGGGTGGATACCGGAGACCCGGCCGCGCTGATGCTCGCCATCCGCCGCATGGGACCGAAGCGCCTGGAGGACCTTTTCGGCCCGGGCGCGGCAAGCGGGCGCGGACGCACGCCACTGATCCATGCCGAATGGGCCCGCGAGCTCAACCACAAGGCGGCAAGCTGGGTTTCGACGCAGACACCGTTGGCAAGCCGGGAACCCCTGATCGTCTGCATCGGCACGACCGATGTGCACGAGCACGGCAAGTATCTCGTCGAGCAGGCGCTGGCCGGCCTGGGCGTCACCATTACCGATGCCGGCGTGGCCGTCGACCCGGAAGCGCTTGTCGCCCATGCGGCGCAGACCGGGGCCAGCGCCATCGCCGTCAGCACCTACAATGGCGTGGCGCTTCGCTACGCACTGGCCGTGAAGGCAGCCATGGTGGCGCGCGGACTTGTCCTGCCCGTGCTTATCGGCGGAAGGCTGAACGAAGTCCCGAAGGACTCCAATTCCGGCCTGCCGGTGGATGTGACCGAGGACATCGCAAAGCTCGGCTGCGTGCCATGCGCCGATCTCGATGCGATGCTCGTCGCCCTGCGCTCCATCCCGAACGGCCGGTGACGCCAGCCATGGCCGGACGGGCGCGCATCTCACCAGGCCGTCATGCCGCCGTCGACTGTCAGGATCGAGCCGGTCGCAAAGGAGGATTCGTCGCTGGCAAGCCACAAGATCGCCTGCGCGATCTCGACGGGCTGGGCAACGCGGTTCATCGGCGCGCGTGCATTCAACGCCGTGACGAAGCCCTGGGGGTCCGAATGGGTTTCGAGAATCTTGTCGAAATAGCTCGACCAAGTGGTGCCGGGCGCCACTGCGTTGACGCGAATCTTCTCCGCCGCGTGGTCGAGCGCCATGGCGCGTGTCAGCGCCGCGACGCCGCCCTTCGACGCGACATAGGCCGCGCGGTCGGCAATCCCGACATGGGCGACGTTGGAGGCGGTGTTCACGATCGCTCCGCCGCCGCCCGCGGCCATGACCGGAACGGCATATTTGGAGCAGAGGAAGACGCCCTTGAGGTTGACGGCCATCAGCGTGTCCCAGTCTTGCGCCGCGGTGGTGACGACGGAGCCCCGTATGCCGTAGCCGGCATTGTTGACGAGTATGTCTATCCGCCCGAACGCCTCCCGCGCGCGCGCCACCATGGCCATGACGGAACCCTCGTCCGAGACATCGGCCTCCATCGCCAGCTGACCCGTTCTCTGTGCAACCTCCCGGGCTTTGGCGCCGTCCCGGTCAACGACCAGGACACGCGCGCCCTGCTGTGCGAACAGTTCCGCCACGGCCGCGCCGATGCCGGCCCCCGCGCCTGTCACGATCGCCATCCTGTCCTTCAAACGCATTGTTGATCCTGTTTTCCAGATTGTTTCGTCTCCATCTTGCAGAACCCCTTGCAAAGTGTCGACACTTTTGTATTTAATTTCGGCACGAGATCGGAGATATCAGTGAAAAACACTCCTTCCGTCGAACAGCACCTGGAAATCTATCGTCGCATGCTGCTGGTGCGGCATCTGGAAGAGAGCCTTGGCGCGCTCCACAAGGAAGGACGCACGCGCGGTCCGATCCATCGCTGCGACGGCCAGGAGGCCGTCGGTGTCGCGGCAACGGCGGTGCTGGAGGCGGGTGACAAGGTCGCCACCACCCATCGCGGCCACGCGGTCTATATCGGCAAGGGCATGGCCATGCGCCCCGTGGTTGCCGAAATCCTCGGCCGCGCCACCGGCGCCTGCGGCGGGCGCGCCGGCCACATGCTGATCGCCGATGCCGAGAAGGGGGTGATCGGCGGCAATGCCATTGTCGGCGCCGGCATCCCGGCGGCAACCGGCATGGCCCTTTCCATGCAGATTCTCGGCACCGGCAACGTCGCCATGTGCATCTTCGGCGACGGCGCCGCCCAGACCGGCATCTGCCACGAGGCTATGAACATGGCCGGGCTTTGGAAGTTGCCCGTCGTCTTCGTGCTCGAGCATAACCAGTTCGGCCTGACCGTCCCCTCGGATGTGCAGTCGCCGGTCGCGGATCTGTCGATGCGCGCCGCCGGCTATGCGATGCCGGCCGAGATCGTCGACGGCAACGATGCTGTCGCCGTCTACCGCGCCGTGTCTGCCATGACCGAGCGTGCTAGGCGCGGCGAAGGCCCTGGCATGGTCGAATGCAAGACCTATCGCATCGAAGGCTTTTCCACCTCTGACATGGGCGGCTACCAGAAGCCGCAGGACATCGCCGCCTGGAAGGCACGCGACCCGCTGCTGGTTTCGCGCGAGGCACTTCTTGGCGATGTCGGCGAGACCAAGCTGGCCGACATCGAGGCGGCGGCCGAGGCCGAGGTGGCTGAAGCCTTCGAGGCCGCGCTGTCCGATCCCCTGCCGGAATTTTCCGTCGACGAAGCCTGCAATCCCTACAGCGGAGCGCACTGACATGGCCATGATGCGGTACGCCGAGGCGCTCAACGCGGCGCTGCGCGAAGAGATGCAGGCCGATCCTTCCGTCTTCCTCTTCGGTGAGGACATCGGCCGCTATGGCGGCGTCTTCAAGGTGACAAAGGGGCTGATGGAGGAGTTCGGCGAGACGCGCGTGCGCGACACGCCGATCTCCGAACAGGCGATGACCGCCATGGCGGTGACCGCGGCCATGACCGGCACCCGTCCGGTGCTGGAAATCATGTATGCGGACTTCATACCGCTGACGCTCGATGCGCTGGTCAACCAGGCCTCGATCTACAACTACATCTGGAATGGTCAGGTGAAGATGCCTTTCGTGCTGCGCACGCAAGGCGGCGGCGGCGCCGGTGCCGGCGCGCAGCACTCCAAGGCGCTCGATTCCATGCTTGCCCACATACCCGGCATCAAGGTCGTCGCCCCGTCGACGCCCGCCGACGCCAAGGGCATGCTGAAGGCCGCGATCCGCGACGACCAGCCGGTGGTCTTCCTTGAGCACAAGCTGCTCTACAACATTCGCGGCGAGGTGCCGGACGGCGATGTGATTGTGCCGCTCGGCAAGGCGGCGACCATGCGCGAGGGCAGCGACATTTCGATCTTCGCCACCTCCAAGATGGTGGTGGAGGCGTTGAAGGCCGCCGACCTGCTGGCCGCTGACGGCGTTTCGGCCGAAATCGTCGACCTGCGGTCGCTGCGCCCGCTCGATGTCGACGCCATCGTCGCCTCCATCTCGAAAACGCACCATGCCGTGGTGGTCAACGAAGGCTGGCGCTTCTGCGGCTACGCCGCCGAGCTTTCGGCAACGATCATGGACCACGCCTTTGACGAACTCGACGCGCCGGTCGCACGCGTCACCCTGCCGGACATGCCGATCCCCTACTCCGAACCGCTGGAAACGGCGATGCTACCGAATGCCGAAAAGATCCGCACTGCCGCGCTGAAGACGCTGAAGTGACGGAGGCGGCGATGACAACCCATCCGATCACGATCGACAGCGCCGGTGGCGAATACATGGAAGCCGTGCTCGTGATCGCCTGGGCGGTGAAGCCAGGCGATCCGGTCAAGGCCGGCGATCTGGTCGTCACCGTCGAGACGGCCAAGGCCGCTACCGAAATCGAAGCCGACCGCGACGGCTGGCTGGCTGACATCTTCTTCGCCGAAGGACAGGAAGCGCCGGTGGGCGCCGTGCTCGGCACGATCGCGGACGAGAAGCCGATGGCTGGCCAGCCAGCCTCGCCCGGGCCGGCGGCAGCAGCCGCCACGGCAGCCAATCCGCGCGAACTTGTGGCTGACGAAGCCTCTTCCTCCATCCGGCAGCCCGGCAGCCGCCCGATCGCCAGCCCGCTTGCACGGCGGCTTGCCGCCGCGGCCGGGCTCGACCTTGCCGCCATTTCGGGAAGCGGGCCGCGCGGACGCATCAAAAAGCGCGACATCGATGCCACCGTCGCCGCTCGCACGAACGAACGGGATGCCGCGGTCCAACGAACGCCGGCCCCGGGCCAGACATCGTCTGTTGCCGCGCCGACGTTGGCCAGACAAGCCGTGCCGGTGGTTTTCATCCATGGCTTCGGGGCGGATCGCTCCGTGTGGCGGCAGGTCGTTCCACTGCTCGGGTCGGGAATCGAGACAATCAGCCTCGACCTGCCCGGCCACGGCGGTGAAGCCTCCACGACGACGAGCAGCATCGAAGAGATCGCTTTCCTCCTCTCCGACCGGCTGGAGGAAATGGGCGTGGGCAATGCCCATCTCGTCGGCCATTCCCTCGGCGGCGCGGCGGCCCTCGCGCTTGCCCGGCTTGGCCGGCTCGCGATCCGTTCCGTCACGCTTCTCGCGCCCGGCGGGCTCGGCCCCGAGATCAATGCGGGCTTCATTGCCGGGCTCGCCCGCGCAACAACCGTCCAGGCGCTGGAGCGGTGGCTGGCGGTCATGGTCGGCGATCCCTCGGCCTTGCCGGGCGGCTATGCGCAGGCCGCGCTGCGGCAGATCGAAAAGACCGGCAATCGCGACACGCTCGCTGCGATGGCAGAAAGCCTGTTCCCGGACGGCACGCAAGGCTTCGATCTTGGCAGCGCGCTCGCGGAACTCGCAGTCCCGACGCGGCTCATCTGGGGCAG
Source organism: Mesorhizobium sp. CO1-1-8 (assembly GCF_020164875.1). Taxonomy (NCBI): domain Bacteria; kingdom Pseudomonadati; phylum Pseudomonadota; class Alphaproteobacteria; order Hyphomicrobiales; family Phyllobacteriaceae; genus Mesorhizobium; species Mesorhizobium sp. CO1-1-8. The sequence goes on from NZ_JAIUGZ010000004.1 coordinate 247,981, forward strand.
GCTCGATCGTATCATCCCGGTCGCCCATGCGGCGCGCGCGCCAGGCTTTGCCGCCGTCCATCTTCTCGATGGCATCGGCCATGTCGCGCAGATGGAGGCGCCGGCGCTCACGGCCCGGCTGATAACCGAGACGGTGCGAAGCGCCGGCTGAGCCGGCGACCGCGGAAGGCGGACAGACCATTCTAACCGGCGCCGGAGCGCCGGAGCAGATGCCAGAAGGAGTGCCAAGATGATCTTTGACCACCGCATTTACACCGCCCGCCCGAACAAGCTGTCGCATTTCCTCACCCTCTACGAGGAGGTCGGCCTGCCGATGCAGCGGCATTATCTGGGCGAGCCCTTCGGCTTCTTCCAGACACATATCGGCGACCTCTCGCGCACCGTGCATCTGTGGAAATATGACAGCCTTGCCGACCGGGAAGAGCGGCGCGACCGCATGGAGGCCGATCCTGAATGGCAGGCCTACCGGCGCAAGGTGATCGAGACCGACTATCTGCTCGACATGCGCAACCAGATCCTCAAGCCCGTCTCGTTCTTCAATCCTGGAAAATAAGATGGACCTGATTTTCTCGGCCGAGGGGCAAAGCTGGCCGCTGCGGCTCAGCGGCAATGCCGGCCGCACCCGCCGCGCCTTGCTTTCGGCGCTGCCAATGCGCCTGCAACTCCATACGCCCAAGATCGCCGGCAGCCATATCTACTGGCATGCGCCCTTCGTGGAGGATGTCGAGGGTGCCACGCATGTGCTTGCCGCGACCGCCGGCGCCTTCATCTACTGGCCGGTGCGCCAGTTCCTCGAAATCACCTTCGCGCCGCTTCAGGCGGAGAATGCCGAGATCACCGTTCTCGGCCACCTTGACGCACCGGTGGAAGGCATAGCCGAGCTCGCCGCGACACTGAAACGGGACCAGGGCCGACGCATTCTGGAAGGCACGCTGGTCCAATCGGATGGCGGCGTGCCCGGGCCGTCGGCGCCGTCGCCGCTCCCGCGGGATATCATCGCCGCGCGCAAGGCGTTGTGGGCGGCTTGTCCCGCCGATATCAGCAATGTCACCGCGTCCCGCGCGATCATGCACCCGGCAGGTCCCGTCTTCACAGCGGAGTCGGAAGCGCGGGTGCTGCACGAGCTGCTGTGGTGGATCCGCGCGGCGCGCGGCAGGGACGAGGCCGTGCGGCGGCAGACGGCCGCGCTCGCGCTCAACAAGACCGGCACCCGCCTGCGCGACTTCTGCCACATGGAAGAAACGCCGGCTCTGCTTTTCCGGCTCGAGGCGGCGATGGGCGACGGCCATCCCTTCGATGCCCTGATCGACGAGGCAATCCTGGTCGCTGGCCGGATCGGTGCTTGGCTCGATCTCTTGATCCCATGGAACGACCTCAACGAGGCCTTTCGCGTCGCGCTTGATGGCAGAAAGGTCAGCTGATGGAAAAGCTGACTATCGGCATTGTCGGCTTCGGCGTGATCGGTCAGCGTTGGGCGGCTTGCTTTGCCCATGCCGGCCATGCGGTTCGCGTGTTCGATCCCACCGATCGGCGCGAGACGGCATTCAGCGAGGTGTTACCCGCCCTCATGGCCGACCTCGACGCGTTGAAGGGTCCCTCGCAGGCAGCCGGTGCGCTCCATCTTTTCCCGACGCTCGCCGAGACGCTCGAAGGCGTCGGCTTCGTGCAGGAGAACGGGCCGGAAAACCTCGCCCTCAAGCGCCGGCTGCTCACCGAAATCGAAGACCATGTCGGTGACGAGGTCATCATCGCCTCCTCCTCCTCGGCGCTGCTGGTGTCCGACATGCAGGCCGAATGCCGCCTGCCCGGCCGCATCGTGCTCGGTCATCCCTTCAACCCGGCGCATCTGATGCCGCTTGTCGAGATCGTCGGCGGCAACGCGACCGATCCACAGGCGATCGCCTGGGCGCGCGCCCTCTATGAGGCGATCGGCAAGAAGCCGGTGACGCTCAACCGGGAAGTGACCGGTCATATCGCCCTGCGCCTGATGGGCGCCATGTGGCGCGAGGCGATTGCGCTGGTGCGCGACGGCGTCGCCTCCGTTGAGGACGTGGATCGAGCCTTCATGTACGGGCCGGGACCGAAGTGGACGCTGCAGGGCTCGTTCATTTCCAACAGCCTCAACGCCGATGGCATCGAGGATTTCCTGCACAAATATGGCCCGACCTATCAGGCGATCTGGGACACGCTGCTCGATGCCAAGCTCGACGTCGAGACGATCCGCGCGATCACGGCTTCGACGGATGCAGCCGTTGGAGAGCGCAGCCAGCGTGAACTGAAGGCGGCACGCGAGGGCGGCCTCGTCGACATTTTGAAAACGGTGGCCGAACGCGGCGCGCTTTGATCATAGCGACTTTGGAGAGCAACCATGGATTACCGTACAGCCCTTGTTACCGGCGCCTCGAAGGGCATCGGCGCGGCAATCGTCGAGAGCCTGGTGGCCGAAGGATTGACCGTCCATGCGCTGGCGCGCAGCGAGGACGCGCTACAGGTCTTGCAGCAACGGCTCGGGCCCCGCGTCAAGCCGCTTGTCGCCGATGTGCGCGACCATCAGGCGATCGCCTCGGCACTCGGTTCGACGGAAATCGACGTGCTGGTGAACAATGCCGGCGGTCTGGCCACAGTGCGTCCTCTTCAGGAGCAGGATGCCGAGGAAACAGCCGGGGTGGTGGCGCTGAACCTCACCGCGCCGTTGCAGCTCATCCGCCTGTTGCTGCCCGGCATGATCGCGCGCAAGCGCGGCCACATCTTCAACCTGACCAGCACGGCAGCCGGCGCCGTGTTTCCCGGCACGGCGACCTATGGCGCGGCCAAGGCCGGCCTCTCCCAAGCCGGCCGCATCCTGCGCTTCGATCTCGCTGGCACCGGCGTGCGCCTGACCGAGATCGCGCCCGGCCGTGTGGAAACGGATTTCTACCTGAAGGCCTTCGACGGCGACCGCGAGGGCCTGCGCAGGCGCATGTACAGCGAGCAGCGGCCGCTCGGCCCGGCCGATATCGCGGCCGTGCTTGTCGTCGCGCTGCGGATGCCGGACCATGTCGACATCGCCGAACTGACCGTCACGCCCAGCGAACAGGCCGCCGGTGGCCACACCTATCCACCAGCCCCGCAGCGGTGACCGCGCATCAGCCAGGTCGGGTCAATTTGTCGAGCACGGCCGCGCAGGCCTCCTCCCAGGCCGCCGGCACCCCGCGCGCCGAAAGAACCTGCAGCCCCCGCTCGGTGATGCCGCCCGGCGTCACCAGCTCTTCGAGCATCTGATCCATCGGCTCGCTCTTCTCCGCGATCAGCCGCCCGGCCGCCACGAAGGTCATTGCCGCCAGCCGGCGCGCGATTGCCGGGTCGAGACCTCTGGCGCTTGACCAATCGGCTGTGTTGCGGATCAGATCCTGCGCCCAGCCGTACACGGCGGCGCTGACCGTCGCCACCTCGAAGTCGGTTTCGCTGGCAAGAGCGATCGAGGGGCCGAGCCGGTCAAGAACCGTCCGCGCCTGCTCCAGATCGGGGAAATAGACCGTCGGACTGGAGGCAATCTCCGAAGCGGTGAATGGCATGGCGCGCACAGCGAGCGCGGGAGCGACATCGAGCCGTGACAGCAGAACCCCGGCGCAGACCGAAACCACCACCTGACCTTCGCGCCACGGCAAGCCTTGAACTGCATCCGGCGCATGGGTGGGCCGCACGGACAGAATGACGAGATCGGACCGTTCGACGAGATCGCGATTGTCCACCGCCAATTGAAAGCCATGGCGGGCGGCAAGTGCCGCGGCCTTGCCGCGCGGCGACAGGATGAATGCCGCGGGGTCAAGCCCGGAACGCAGGAACCCAGCCAGCATGGAGGCCGCCAGATGCCCGACGCCAAGAATACCGATGATCATACTTGCCTCCCGGGCTGCGACCTGTGGCTTGCCATTCCCCTGAAGTTGGGAAAGAAAGGTGCATCATAAAGTGTCGACACAACCTGCAGACAAACCGGACTGGAACCTTCATGACCGAACGAGCCGAGACTGGCGCCGACAACGTCCCGTCCTTCGCGAACGAGGCCGAGACGCGCCGCGCCGCCGACAGCAGCGAGCGCGCTTACCTCACCATCCGCAAGCTTCTGGTCGAGTTCAAGCTGAAGCCTGGCGAACGCATCAACGAGGTCCAGCTTTCGCGCAGCCTCGGCGTGTCGCGCACGCCGATCCGCGAGGCACTGAACCGGCTCGCCTCCGAAGGCTTCGTTTCGCTCACACCCAATCGCGGCTTCTTCGTCAGGAGCCTCAGCACCGAGGGCCTGCTCGATCTCTATGAGCTGCGCTCCATCATCGAATGCGCCGCCTTCAAGCTGATGTGCGAGCGCGCGGACGACAGCGAGATCGACCGATTGCGGCAGTATTGGGAAGCGATTGTCGATGTCTACCCGAACCAGCCTCCGGATATCATCCTGGCCGAGGACGAAGGCTTTCATTTGCTCATCACCGAACTGTCCGGAAATCCTGAGCTCGTCGGACAGCTAAGCTCCATCAATGCCCGCATTCGCTTTATCCGGCGCATCCAGATCGAACACCCCTCGCATGACAAGGCACAGATCACCTCCCATTCGGCCATCGTCGAAGCCGCGGTCAAGCGCGATGCCGAGAACGGCGCGAAACTGTTGCGTGAACATATCGAAATGACCGTCTCCGCCACGCAGCAGGCGCTCAAGGACGCCCTGCTCAAGGTTTTCGCGCCCGACAACGGCGCCGAGTTGAAGCGTCGCCGAAGGGTTCGCGACGCATAATCGATATCTGAGCACAAAATTGAACGCAATAGTGTCGACACTTTCTTGACGGCGCTCTCTTTGTCTGCTTCGATGGGCTTACACGGGGAAGAAGACCGGAACGGCCTCCCCTGTCGTAGTCAGCAGCTAAGGGGAACCATGATGAAAAAATCTATCGCCACACTTCTTCTCGGCGCCACGCTTTTTGCAGCGCCGGCCATGGCCGAGCAGATCACCGTCGGAATGTCCGCGCCGCTCTCGGGCGCGCAGGCCTATTTCGGCAGCACTTGGCACAATGGCTTCAAGCTCTACGTCGACAAGCTGAACGCCGATGGCGGCGTCAATGGCGTAACCATTGCCTATGACCAGCAGGACGACAAGGCCGACCCGCGCGAGGGAACGCTCGTGGCCCAAAAATTCTGCGACAATGATAAGGTCGTGCTTGGCCTGGTGAACTTCAATTCCGGCGTCGCCCAGTCGACGCTGCCGATCTATGAAGACTGCACGTTGCCGACCATGACCTTCGGCTCCAATCCGTCTCTCACCAAGCAAGGTTACAAGTTCATGGTGCGCCCGGTGGCCAACGACCTGGCCGGGGCATTGTTGCCGGCCGAATATGCGCTGGGCAAGCTCGGCGCCAAGACTGCCGTGATCGTGAACGACAAGCAGGTCTTCGGCCAGGGCATTTCCGAAATCTTCGCCAAGAACTTCGAAGCCGGCGGGGGCAAGGTCCTCGATACCATTGCCGTGGGGCCGTCCGACGTGGACTTCACCGCCGTGCTGGCCCAGATCAAATCCAAGAAGCCCGATGCGATCTATCTCGGCGCCGTCATGCCGCAGCTTGCGCTGTTTGCCAAGCAGATGCACGAGCAAGGCATCGCCGCCGCGCTGATGGTACCGGATGGCGGCTACACGCCCGACCTCATCAAGCAGGCCGGCGAAGCCAATGTGCAGGGCACTCTTGTCGCGATCCAGGTGCCGCCGATGGATGCCTCCCCCGAGATCGCCGATTTCGCCAAGCTCTACAAGGCAAAGTATGGCGAGGAAGCCGGCCCGTATTCGATCTACGGCTATGTGCAGGGCCAGATCCTGGAACAAGTGCTGAAAACGACGAAAGGCCTGACGCGTGAGGACCTCAACGCGGCATTGCATGCGGTCAAGGCGAAGACGGTCGTCGGCGAGCTGGAATTCGACGAAACCGGCGAACTCAAAGTCGCCCCATCCTACCTCTACAAGGTGGAGGGAACGGGCTTCCAGCTCGTCGGTTCGAAGTAGCAGCCAGACCGCCGGAGCCGCATCGCGACGCGCGAAGCGGCTCCTTCATCTGTTGACGGGCGTGCCTGCCGCAAATACGGGCGGCCTCGTCGACCATTCCCCTTCCCGGTTCGACCGGTCCATGGGGTTGCAGGCACAGGACGCCGGCCCATGCTGGGAAACCTTATCCAACAAACGGTAAATGCCCTGACCATCGGCTCGATCTACGCCCTGATCGCGCTCGGCTACACCATGGTCTACGGCGTGTTGCGCATGATCAACTTCGCCCATGGCGAGATGTTCATGCTCGGCGCCTATGCCGCGTTTCTGGCGCTTAGCCTGCTGGTCGGCGATGTCGGGATGTCGGGCGCGCTGGCGCTTACCGCGGCCTTTCTCGTGGCGATCTTCCTCGTCGGCCTCATCGGCGTCGGCATCGAAAGGGTCGCCTACAAACCGCTGAGAAGCTCCACCCGGCTCGCGCCGATGCTGTCCTCGCTCGGCGTCTCATTGTCGCTCGTCACCGGGGTGCAGATCCTAGCCGGCCCACAGCCGGTCGCCTTTCCCAGCTTCTTTCCCGTCGTCCGCTATCAGGTGATGGGCGGCACCATCACCTTGATGCAGATCGGCATCCTGATCGCCGCCTTCGTGCTGATGTTCGGCCTGCATGTCCTGGTCAACCGCAGCCGTATCGGCATCATCGTGCGCGCCGTTTCGGAAAGCCGCCCGACCGCGCAGCTGCTTGGCATTAACGTCAACGGCGCCATCTCGATGGTGTTCTTTGTCGGGCCGCTTCTGGGTGCCGCCGGCGGCATCCTCTATTCCAGCTATTATGGCATCATGTCGCCCAGCATGGGCGCCGTCATCGGGCTGAAGGCTTTCACCGCGGCTATCCTCGGCGGCATCGGCTCGATCCCCGGCGCCATGCTCGGCGCCTTCATCCTGGCTTTCATCGAAGTGTGGGGAACCGCGCTGCTGCCCATTGTCACAAACGGCGTGCTCGGCACCGAATATCGCGACGTTCTCGCCTTTGCGATCCTCATACTCGTGCTCCTGGTCCGTCCCGCCGGCATACTCGGCGAGGCCGTCTCCGAGGAAAGCATCGTGTACAAGAGGGAATTCTGATGGCCGCCGCCGACACCCTCGCCACGGCTCGCCCGCGTGCGAACCGGACCATCTCCTGGCTCGTCCTCGCCATCGCGATCGCGCTGATCGTGGCCACGCCGTTCCTCCCCAACTACCATGTGCGTGTTCTCAACAGCCTGCTGATCTACATCCTGCTCGGCATTGGCCTGAACATCGTGATCGGCTATACGGGACTGCTGGATCTCGGCTTCGTCGCCTTCTACGCGGTCGGCGCCTACAGCTACGGGCTGCTGGCAAGCCCCCAGCTCGGCCTGCATATGCCGTTCCTGCTCATCCTGCTCGTCGCCGCCTGCATTGGCGCGGTCACCGGCATATTGCTTGGCATTCCGGTGTTGCGATTGCGCGGCGACTATCTGGCCATCGTCACACTTGGCTTCGGCGAGATCATCCGCATCATCATCAACAATCTCGACTGGCTAACCGGAGGGCCGCAAGGCATTGCCCGCCTCGACAAGGCTTCGATCCTCGGCATTCAGATTGCCCGGCCGATCGACTTCTTCTGGTTGCTGCTGATCACCGTGCTCATCGTCGGCACCGTGGTCTGGCGGCTCGAACGCTCCATCCTCGGCAAGGCGTGGGCGGCGATCCGCGAGGACCAGGACGCCGCGCGCGGCATCGGCATCAACACCACCAATGCCAAGCTTGCCGCTTTCGCCACCTCGGCCACGATCGGCTCCATAGCCGGCGCGATCTTCGCCGCATCGCAGCGTTTCGTCAGCCCGGAAAGCTTCACGCTGCAGGAATCGGTGCTGATAGTGCTGATGATCGTGGTCGGCGGCATCGGCAACATCTTCGGCATCGTCGCCGGCGCGGCAATCCTGATCCTGCTGCCGGAGCTGCTGCGCGAATTCGCCGAATGGCGCATCCTCTTCCTCGGTCTTTTGATGATCTCGCTGATCATCGCGCGCCCGGCCGGCATCGTGCCGCGCAGCTTCGGACCGGAGAAACTGATCCGGGGACTTTTCGGAAAATGACGCTGGTTTTTCAGAGCCTTCGCAAGGTGTATGGCGAGGTCGTCGCCATCGACGACGTGTCGACCGCCTTCGTCCCCGGCATGATCCACGGCGTGATCGGACCGAACGGCGCCGGCAAGTCGACGCTGATCAACATGACGGCGGGTTCCTACACGGTGTCCTCCGGTTCGATCACGCTCGACGGCAAGCGTCTCGACAAGCTCAAGAAATACCAGATCGCCAATTCGGGAATTGCCCGCACCTATCAGAACATCCGCCTCTTCGACCAGATGACGGTTATCGAGAATCTCGAGGTCTGTTTCTATCCCGCCGAGGTTGCGGCCGCCTGGAGGGAAGTGATCTGGCCACCCTTTGCCAACGCCCAGCGCCGGCGCCGGCGTGAAAAATGTATGGAAATCCTGCGGTTTTTTGACCTTCAGGGCTATGCCGACGTCGATGCCGGCGGCCTGCCCTATGGCCGACAACGCATGCTGGAGATCGCCCGCGCGCTGGCCGCCAATCCGCGCGTCCTGCTGCTCGACGAGCCCGCCGCCGGATTGAACCACCACGAGACGGCGGAGCTGACGGCAAAACTCACCGCGTTGCGTTCGCCCGACCGCATCATGATCGTCGTCGAGCACGACATGGATCTCGTCATGACGCTCTGCGACAGCATCATCGTCATGCATCACGGAAAACTGCTCTTCCGGGGCACGCCCACCGAGGTGCAGGCAAGCACCGACGTCCAACTCGCCTATCTGGGAACCGCCAATGACATCGACGACATCCGAGCCGCTGCTCAGGATCGCCGGGCTCAGCTCGGGATACGGGCGCGTCGGCGTTCTTGAGGACATCAGCATTGACGTCGATCCGCACGAGATCGTCGTCATCCTGGGTCCCAACGGCGCCGGCAAGACGACGCTGCTAAACTCCGTCTCCGGCGTGGCGCGGCCCACCGCCGGCAGTATCGCGTTCGAGGGACGCGACATCACCGGGATGCGCCCCGAACAGGTCGTGCGTCTCGGCATCACCCACTGCCCGGAAGGCCGGCAGATCTTCCAGCGCCTGACGGTAGAGGAAAACATGGTCGCAGCCCATATCGGTCGCGGCGGGAAGAGTTTCGAGGCGTTGCGCGCGGAGGTGTTCGAGTTGTTTCCGGTGCTCAAGGAACGGCGCAACGGCATGGCAAGCCGTATGTCCGGCGGCCAGCAGCAAATGCTGGCGATCGGCCGCGCGCTGATGGCCGAGCCGAAGCTTCTGATGCTCGACGAACCGTCTCTCGGTCTCGCCCCGAAGATCGTCCACCAGATCTTCCGCATCATCCTCGACCTGTCGCGTAACGGCATTTCGATCCTGCTCGTCGAGCAGAACGTTCAGCTGGCGCTCGAATGCGGCGACTACACCTACCTGCTCAACACCGGCAAGGTGAAGCTGCATGGTCCGGCGCAGGAAATGGCCGCGCATTCGGCCCTGAGGGAGCACTATCTCGGTGGCGCCAGCGAGGACGTCCTTCATGTTTGAGGTCGACTGGAAGACACCGCATCTGTGGCGCAAGACCGCGAACAGGCGCCCGGCCGCACCGGCGCTGCAAGGCGATCTGAAGACAGACGTGCTGGTGGTCGGCGGCGGCTTCACCGGCATGGCCGCGGCACTCGGCGCGCGCGACAGCGGCGTCAACGTCATCCTGCTTGAGAGCAACGAGATCGGATCAGCGGCGTCGGGCCGCAACAACGGCCTTGTCATCTCCCACCATTCCAAGGCCTCGCCGGCTGAGTTCGAGGCCGTCTACGGCAAGACGATCGGCGAGCGCTACAATCGCATGGTTGCGGATGCGGCCGGCGTCGCCTTCGGCCTCATGCAGCGCTTCAACATCGACGCCCACCAGGTCCAGGAAGGCTGGATCCAGCCCGCGCACACCGAGGCCACGCTTGCCCGCGCGCGCCAGTTCCACGAGGAGTGGAAAGCCTTCGGCGCCAATGTCTCCTGGCTTGACCGGGCCGAAGCCACCGCGCGCATCGGCAGCCCCTATCTCGGCGGCTGGATGGTGCACAATTCCGGCCACATCAATCCGTTCGCCATGACCATTGGCCTTGCCGGCGCCCTTGAGCGCGAAGGCGTGACCATCTTCGAGAACGCCCCGGCGTCTCGCATCGAGAAGGTCGAAGGCGGCTGGCGCGTCTTCACCGCGACGGGAAGCGTCACGGCGCCAGAAGTGGTGCTTGCCACGAATGCGCTTACCGGCAACCTCTGGCCTGGGCTGAAGAAGACACTGATGCCGTTCAAGGTCTTCCAGGCCGCGACAAACCCGCTACCGGAAGACCTGCGCACCAAGATCCTTGTCGGCAACCCCGCGGTGTCCGACATGCGCAACGACATCCGCTATTTCCACTACGACGTCGACGGCCGGTTGGTGAGCGGCGGCACGCATACATTCTGGTTCGACGAGGCCGACCGCGGTCGCGCCAAGGTCTCAAGCATGCTGGGCAAGGCTTTTCGGGCATTCGGCGGCGAACCGGCGATCGTGGAATACTGGCATGGCACCTTTGCCGTGGTGCCTGATCGCAGGCCTCGCCTCTATCGCCTGGCGCCCGGCCTCGTGTTTGGCGGCGTCTATTCCGGCCGCGGCGTGGCATTGGCAATGTCACTAGGCCAGGAAATCGGCCGCTGGGCAGCAGGCCGACGCGGGGACGAGCAGATGCCTTTGCCGGTCACCAACATGAAGCCGGTTCCGTTTCATTCGATCGCGGTGCAGGTCGCCAACCGCATGCATCCCTGGAACCGGTTCCGGGACCGCCGCTCCGGCCCGGCATCCTGATGCGCATCGCGTCGATAGACGACTTCACTTTTTCGGCAACACCGAAGATATTTTCGGCGGGGTGATCCTGCGCGGGACGATATTGCTGATCGACGTTGCTCCTTTGGAAGGGCCATTCCAGACTGCCCTTTTATGCGCATTCGAAGCACAAAAGGCGAACATGGTCCGTTTTCGAGGTCAATAGCACTGGCTCCGTTCCGCGGCTCCGGTGAGCATTATCAGTGGGGGATGGGAAAGCCATGGCAGCCACCGTTTCCAAGGCTCCGGGGCTGCAGATGCCAGTTCCAAGAGCAGAGCAACTTCATCGTTCTCATATGCGAGCATCTTTGTACCCGGCTTCAGTTTCCGAGAGACGCGGACACCCTCTGCTGGATCCGCATCCATCAACCTTTTCGCTACGCCGAACCGGAACAATGCATGAGCGCAACCCAAATGCCCGTTCGAAATTGTCTTGGAAGCTTTTCCGGATTTTACCAAGGCATGCTTCCAGTCGACGATATCGCCCGCGTCGATCGTGCGGATATCATTGGCTTTGAGGCCAAGGCGCCCTTTCAAACTTCGCACGATGCCGCGCCAGGATGACAATGTGCTGGCGCTCGGGTCGCTTTCCTTTTCCCAGCGCTGGAAAAATCATCCAATGACACGGTTACTGGTTTCGGAGCGGTGGGCTGGCACAAAGCGGGACCATTTGGTTGACCGCCCCGTCTAGTTCGCCTTGCGCAACCGAGAATCGGGCTGCGTCGATCTCTTCATCCTGAAGTGACTGCAACTGGGCCAAATTGCCGAGCGACATCAAAAACGTTTCACCATCATACACTTGGGGTATGATGGTGCCCAGAAGAGGCGTGACGGATCAAAATCGAACCGGCTGCCGATCTGGCGCAAAGCCTTACATACCAAGGGATTGGAGCGGCTAAGTGTCTCCGGAGGTTCCTGCTTCGGTGGACCTCTAAGATGGCTTAACGGTGGACCTCGGTCAAGCCGCATCTTCATGAAGGGGCGACTGCCCGCCGCACTTCACACCTTGCTGAACCAACCGGGGTCAACCAGAACCTTCTCAACCATCTCCGTCGAGACCCCAAGCCTTAGCTGCTTGAGAAGATCGCATAGCTGTTCGCCGTCAATCAACTCGATCGCAGGGGCACCGTCGCGCGTGGCCTCCTTCTTCGCCTCGGCAGTAAAGGTGCCGGTGGTTATCAACAGTCCCTTATCGCTCCGCCCGACCATTGCGCCACGGAAGTCACGGATCGTGCTGGGTCCTACCGAACCGCTGTAACGCTTGCATTGAAACAGGACCTGAAAGGAAAGGAGGTTCAGTCTCAACACTCCAATGCCATCGATGCCACCGTCGCCAGCGCGGCCTGTCACCTCGACCTTGATAAAGCCAGCCTCACGCAACAGGCGCTGCGACAGTCTCTCGAAGGCGTCTGGCTGGATCTTCCTGAGGCAGTCTAGCAGTTCGTCTTTCCAATTTATGTCGATCGTGTCAGGAGCGGGTTCTTCGCTGCTCACGGGTGCAGCTTTCCTCGCGTCGGCGTCCATCTTTCTGACCAGTGAAGGAACCTGAGCTACCGCCGCTTCCGAGACCTTCTCTCCGGCGTCGGTGAGCGCCCATACTCCACGCACACTGTTGTCCACGTACCCTGCCTTCTTGAGGTAGGTCTTGGCCCAATGAAGATTGTAGCTGACTTTGGACTGTCGCCCGTCCGTGTGGGGAACGTTCTGGACCTCAGCCGAGAGATGCATTACCTCGATTACTTTCGTGAGCAATTCGTCGTTGGTCGCGGACCCACCAAGCTCTTTGAGCGCGACAACCGCTGGCCACAACATCTGGCTATAGGCCGGTACCAATACCATTCCACCCTCCCCAATCCTGAGCATCGTGTACACGGCGGCACATCACGCGAGCAAGCCCCACATCCGATGGCTGGGTCTTGCGGTTGTCCAATGGCCCGCCTCCGACACACCTCTTGGGGCGGCGCATCGGAGGCGAGAAGGTTCATTCGTCTACTTGACTAAGTGCGGTTCTAACCCGCTGCGCGTGTTCCGCGATGGTCTTCCAATCGCCCTTCACGACAAGCGACCGGATCGCTGGTAAGTCCGCCTCGTCACAACAGTCAAGGTAGTCGCTTAGGGTGAGCCCCACGGGTGCCAGACATTCGCTCGTCATGCGGTTCTCAAATGCCTTCACGGTCGCGTCGAGGGTCTGCTGGTCGACCCCGATGACGCTGGCGTCTAGCGTCCCGTCAAGGGTGAACTTAGCCACGATGACGTCAGCCGTGTCTCGGTCCATGGTCTCGTTGAACGCGGTGATCGCCTTATCCGCAATCGCCTCGATCTCGGATGGGTCCATGGCTTCAAGGTCATCTGGCACTTCGGCCTTGTCAGCCTCGTCGGTGTTGCTGGCCGTAGTCGGAACCGGAGCGGTGTCACCCGCCTCGGCATTCTGGTCCGCTACGGCACTTAAAAAGACGGTGGTGCCTTGAACCCACGCTTCGCCAAGCCATCCGCCACCGCCGCATTAAACTCGGCCTTGCTGATCTGCCCAGTCTCGGCCATGTCCTTGGCTTGGGTGAAGCTCACCTCATAATTCGAGAGCGACGGTATGCGGACGTTCGTGCTTTCGATGGTCTCCTTTGTCGCGATCACTCCGACGTCCTGAGACCGGATCGCCCCCTGGGTCTTCACTCCAAGACGCTGCGCGGCGATTTGCTGGTTGAACTTAGACATGGAAAGCTCAACTGCACGGTCAATCTCTTCCTTCTGAGCGCGTTCCTTGGCCTCGAACGCAAGGGCCATCTGCTTCGCCTTGTCAGCCTCGGCCTGCGCTTCCTGTGCCCTGAACATGGCCTGAGCCACGGGCGTGTTGTCGGTCTGGTACTTGTTCGGGTTATCGTCATAGTGGGTCATGTTGTTCGTTCCTTCAATGATCATGCGTCGACCCCGGAGCGGCATTGCCCCGAGACCTGTTCAATTGCTGTTGATGTGCGGTGGTGGTGGACGCGGTCAGCGTCGAGGCGTGAACCCGTAGGTCATCGTCTCTTGGCCTTCAGGGCTGGCGTCGGGTGTGGCCGGGGTCAATGATGCGGAAACGCCGCCGCTGCCTCCGGTGGCCTCTCTGCGTGGCGCTGTAGGCCTCATAGACGCCTCGACAATTCGCCTTGCACGGGCCACCGGCTCGAGTTCGGGATATCCGTAGATTTCATAGCACCGCTCGGCAGCCACGCAGAAATCTTCGGTCCAAGTTATGCCGATACCTGCCAGCCTCCGGTCGAGCTTGGTGGTGGTTTCCCAGTCGTCCGCCTTGATCCACTCGACCAAGGCAAGGGCCGCTTCCCGGGTCGGATAGGTCGACACATGGTCCCGCCGCTTGATCCAATCCGGCGTCACGCTCGGTCCCCCTTTGAGGTCATCCGACCCATTCGGTAGAGATACGCAATCGGGGACCCCTCAGGGTTCTCCGCCTCATCCACGGTGAGCGGATCGAGGGTGCCCATGGCAACCAGTCGGTCGATGGTCTGATGGTATTGCTTGACTTGATCTGGGCTCATTGCCCGCCATTTCTCCTTGCTTGGTTGGATCACGACACCCTCGGCAATCTTTCGCCTATGGTCTCGCCGCTCCTTCGCTTCCTTAAGTGACTTCGTTCGGCGCATCTTCGCGCGCTGTGAAAGGGCCTCGTCGGGGATCACCCGCTGGCCCGGTATGTGGTCGAGCGTCAGCCGTTCCCGGCCTCCCCGCTCGGCCCTGTCGTCATGGTCGAGCTTGTGCCGTTTGCTCCGTCTGTCGGCGTCCTGGCGGACCTTGGCTGCAAGCCTCTTGCCTTCGACCATCTCGTCCCAGTCGGCGGCGATGTAGCTTTCGTTCTCGGTCGAGGTCATGACCAGATGAACAACCTGTATCGAGGTAAGGTCACCGGGATCGGACACGGTGTCGAGGATGGCCCATAGGGTCGGCAGATAAGTCTGCTCGCCTGCTGCATTCCGTGGCCCCGTCCAGGGTTCGACTGGGCTGCTCTTCTCATACAGCGGTCGTCCATCCGGGTATCGGTCGAGGTATTCCGCCATGAATGCCGTGACGGCCTCATGGGTGACATATCGGTCAACGTGGTCGTTCGGGTCCCATCGGGGCAACCGTAGCGTGACCAGCGCTTTCTCATCTGGGCTCATTGTCTCCTTTCGTGGTGATGTGGAAAGGGCGCCCCGGGGTCGGAACGCCCTATACAATTAGTACAGCGTAAGGTGTGTACAGGGTCCTGTCAGAACTCCCCTTCGTCCCCCTCGGGCAGGAACCCTTGGAGTTCCGAAACGACATCCTGAAGGCGTCTTCCGAAGTATGCCGAAAGGGCCATGGCGGCAATCTCGGGGTCCCTCGCAAGGCGCGTCGAGAAGGTCTTTGCAAGCATGTCCGTATATCGGTCTGCCATCTGCTGTTTCCATTGATCGATCTCAGCTTCTGACATTTCTCCCGCATCCTTTCTCGAAGCCGTATTTCTTGCCTTGAACCATGTCGGATAGTCGTCGGCCTGCTCACCCAAACTCGCCTTGACCTTCCGCATCGTGGCAACCTGAGAAGTCGAGATACCAGACGCCTTGGCCACTGCGGCCTTGCTATGCCTGCCGATCACCACCAGCCGCCAAGCGAAGTTCTGACGGTCGGTATTGTCCATCGGCAGCTTGGCCTTGGAATTGGCCTCTCCAGCCGCCACGAGGGCATCTTCGGGTGAACCATCGAAATACCTGACAGGCACCGGCTGGTTCCATTGAGCGGCTCCGTAGGCCTCAATGCGGTGGTGTCCATCGATCAGAATGGTCCTGTTCCCGACCACCATGACGGTGACCGGGTCGAGGCTCCCGACTGCCTTGATTGCCTTGACCAGTTCCGACACGTGCCGCTCGCTAATCCCGCCCCTCGGCTGGAACAACTCGGGGACCGTCTCGATAGCCTTTAGGCGCAGTTCGGGCGGACCCGTACCGGCACCCGTGAACTGCATGGTCAATTCCTGGAGGGTCTCTCCAGCGCTCATTCTCGCTCCTTCATGTTATGATCTTTCTTGATCTGGAGGTTAGTGCACCTGACGCACTAAGCTTCGTTCAGCCTGTCCACCGGGAAAGGCATCGATAAGCAGGCACACGCCTGAACATTGTGAAGATGGAGGAGAGCGCACCCGATGCGCTGTCTTTCCGTCCTGGGCCAGCACCTCACCAAGACCGACCACCCCGAACGCGCAGCGTGAACGCTTTGCGGCGACACCTTCAAGCGCCTCGGAAGGAGCAACGAGGGTGCCTGTCGGGTCTGCACAGGATGGTCGATCTGGGCGAAGAGCGTTGCGTGGTGCTAGTGGGTCCGTTATTCAGCGAAGTCTAATGTAAGACCGTCATAGCTAGTGGGCCACCTATTCGCTCGCTTGCCTCGCAAGGATGCGGCTCACCGTCTTCATGTCCATGCCGACCTCCTGCCCAATCCTGTTGTAGCTCTGGTTGTCGGCGCGCATGGCCACCATACGGGCCAGCGTGGCCTGCTGGGCCTCATTCGGTACCAGTCCACCCTCAACCACATCAAATCCAAAGGGGGCCTTGCCGCCGTTGTAGAGGCCACGGGACGCCATGCTCCGCTTCACATCCCGGATGCGTTCCCTGATGCGGTCGCGCTCATTCTCTGCCACGGCTGACAGGATCGTGAACACCAGCTTGGAAATGCCGTTGCCGCACACGTCGCCGCCAAGGTCCAGCATGTGCAACTCAACCTTGGACCCCTTCAGTTCCTCAAGGGTAACCAAGGCGTCGGTCGCATTGCGAAACATGCGGTCGAGCTTGGGTGTGATGATGATGTCACCAGACGTTGTGCCTGCCAACATGCGCTGACCCTCGGGACGCTCGGCCAACGGGACCGAACCGGACACACCGGCCTCTGTGAACGTCTCCGTAATCGTCCAGCCCTTCATCATGGCATATCCTTCAATTGCCCGCTTCTGGGTCTCAAGGCTCTCGCCTGAATTGGCCTGTTCGAAGGTGGAAACGCGGATGTAGCCGAAGACATTCATGGTGCATTCCTATGGCTGTGCAGCAGCAATGCCATAAGATGACCCAATGCCATAGAGAAATCAAGGGGTTTGCGAGGCTCGGCGCTCGAATGCTGTTGCCCTGTGCTAGTGGAGGCCCCAATGGGTCCGCGCCGATCCCTCGCCAGCGCGGGCACCTTTCAAGGCGCGGCAATGGCCAAGGTCAGGCGCAGCCGGTCAGGGCTCTTATCGTGAACCCTGAGGCGGGTACGGGGGGTCGTGGCGCGTGCCTCTTATCCGATCACCCGTAAGGAAATTTTCTTAGGATATTTCCGCCCCCCTAAATCACCCACTCTGGTGATCCAGAAATACGGGCTGCGGAAACCCGCAGGGCGGATGGTGTGGGACTTCGACCACAAAAAGGACAATTCAGCGTAAGGGTGGCCCTGCACTTACGCCTACCTCTCGTCGTCGTCCACATCAATGACGTGTTCGGGCAAGAAGGTCACTTGGCTGCCATGAGCCAAGTCATGCCAATCCGCTATGCAAACCGGGTCATTGTGAAGAGTGCCGACGAAGTACGGTCCTCGGAGCGCACTTATTTCCACCCACATGCGCTCGCCCGTCAAACCATCGTGGTCCCACTCGTCGGGGTATTCATAGTCAAACATGAGCTTGACGACGTCGCCTACCTTGAGTGTTCGTCGTCTTGCTTCGTCCGGGATGTGAAAGGTGTCCGGGTGCAGTTCGTTTCTGACCACCCCACTTTGGAGTTCCCAGTGCTCTACATCTCGATGGGCGAGCCTCAGTAGGGCGTTTCCGAACGCTGGATCATTAACAAAGGCCGGTGGGCCACCAAGTTGCGGACGAGCAATTGCGGGCACGCCATAAATATGCCGCAGGAGGTTCTCGAACTGCACTTCGAAGTCTTCATCTTTGCGGATGTCCAGAGCCAATACGCCCTGGAGATAGGCCGGTATAGCTGCGTCGGGATCGTCTGGGCGAAGGGCTCCGGTTCGCAGCACCGGGACGAACCTATGGCGTGCAATCGAAGCCGCAATGCGCGCGGAGATGATTTGGGCCTCATACCCGACGCCACCCTGCCGGATTGTCGCCTTCGACTTGTAAGCAGGCGTGCAGACCACCAGAACGAAATCACTCTCTGGCAGGCACGTATCCATGAACTGAGTAAGGCTCTCACCATACCGCACGTCCCATTGGTCAAGATGAACGTGTACGCCGTTTGCGACCAGCCGCTCGGCGAGTGCCCTGACCCATGCCTTATGGTCCTCGCTGTCCCAGGAGTAGGAGATGAAGATCGACTTGAGTTGTTGCATCGGTTGCTCTTCGATGAGGACGTTCGGTAGGTTGCATGGGCATTCCGACCCGGTCAACCACCTTGCCGACTTCCTCAAGATGCGACTTGGAGAGCCTTCCGTAGCGCCCTTGTCGCCACTTCAAGCCTCGCCTCGGGTCCACCGTAAGCCTCACTGACGGCACCCGACGAATGACCAAGGATCATGTTCTGCACGGCCTCGGGCACATCGGCCCTGACGAGCTTGTCCTTGAGCGTGTGCCGCAGCGAATGCACCGTGACCTTGCGATCAGCAACCACCTTGCGGACATGCTTCATAAGTGTGGCTGAGGCTGCCGTAGCGCCCCCTTCACGGGCGTAGGTCTCGAATAGCATCGCGCCTTCGCCTGCCGCCTTGAGCGCCTCCTGAGCGGCTTTGAGCGCGTCCCCGACCAGCGGCACCCGGCGAACACTCCCGGCGTTCTTCAGGCGTCTATGCGGGTGAACCTTGAGGTCGAGATAGGTGATGCCATCAACATGGACATCCTCGACCATGAGCCCGGTGACCTCGGCCAGCCGGCACCCGGTCTGCTCCAGCATCCGCCAGATACGTTGAAGGTCGGCCGAAGCGTGACCCAGAACCCGTGCCCTGGCTGCCTTAAGCTGACCCTCGGTGAACGGCTTGCGGTCCTCCTTGGCCAGCGTCTGCTTCTTGACCTCCAGCCCGTTGAACGGACTAAGCCAACCCCTCACCTCGTCCATCTCCCCGCTGGCGTAATTGAGGATCGCCCTGAGGTCATTCAGATAGCGATGAACCGTGGCGGGGGCCATGTCCTTGTCTGCCAGCATGTGATCCCTGACCTCCCGGGCATCGGCCTTTGTCAGTGATCTGATCTGAGGATCACCCCGACCCAGCGCTTTCTTGACGTGACCCTGCACCCTTTCCACCCGTTGTCGCTTCTTGGTCTCGTCAGCCGTACCCTCGACCTTCTCCTTGAGGTAGAGCTTGACGGCATCCGCAAGGGTCGGCTCGGGCTTGCGATCTGGCACCACCAAGGCACGGTAAAGCTCTACCTGCCCGGTTTCCTCCAGATGGTCGGCCAATGCGTCAGCCACATCGGAGGTCATCGGTCCCCATTCGGCAACCTGTCGTGTGGCCCATTGGTAGCGCTCAAGATCGGTCTTGGGCTGGGCCTTTGCAGACTGCCCCTTCGTTGCCGCCTTCAACTCGGCCTCGGCTTGCCTGTGCACCCGGTCGTAATGTCGCAGCACCTCGGCGGGCGTCCTGCCCAACGGGAGAATGATTTCTGTCTTTCCAAGCGCCTGCCTCAGGAATGCCGGCACCTTTCGCCGATAGCGATAGTGCGTCTTGCCTGCGGGTTGGTGAACGTAGGGGAGATTTATGTTCAAGGGTGAGCCTCCAGAGGGACCTTCAGGTGGACCTCCGGGGACGCTCAACGCCTTGATTTCCTTGGATATAGTGGCTTCTCCGAAGAGAAATGGTGCCCAGAAGAGGACTCGAACCTCCACTCCTTGCGGAACACGGACCTGAACCGTGCGCGTCTACCAATTCCGCCATCTGGGCTGGTGCGGGCTCATGTAAGCGGGCAAGCGATGTGTGTCAACGCGCTTTTTTGATGCGTTGCTCGGTTGCCGGCTCAAGAGACCATTAGTCCGCCAGCACTTCCTTGGACGCGACGGTCGAATCGGCGTTGAGCTGGTAGATGACCGGCACGCCGGTGCCGAGTTCCAGCTTGACAATCTCCTCGCCAGACTTGCCGTCGAGCGCCATGATCAGCGCGCGCAGCGAGTTGCCGTGCGCGGCGACCAGCACGGTGCCGCCGCGCAGCACGTGCGGCTGCAGGTCGTGCAGGTAGTATGGCCAGACGCGGGCGCCGGTGTCCTTCAGGCTCTCGCCGGCGGGCGGCGGCACGTCGTAGGAACGGCGCCAGACATGCACCTGCTCCTCGCCCCACTTCTTGCGGGCATCGTCCTTGTTGAGGCCCGAGAGGTCGCCATAGTCGCGCTCATTCAGCGCCTGGTCGCGGACGGTCTTCAGGTCGCTCTGGCCGACCGCGTCGAGAATGTGCTGGCAGGTCTTTTGCGCCCGGATCAGCGCCGAGGTGAAGGCGATGTCGAATTTCAGGCCGCGCGCCTTGAGCTTCTGGCCGGCGGCCTTGGCCTCGGCGTGGCCCTGCTCGGTCAGGTCGACGTCACGCCAGCCGGTGAACAGGTTCTTCAAATTCCATTCGCTCTGGCCGTGGCGCACGAGCACGAGGGTTCTCGACATGTTTGCTCCATTCAAAGTTGGCAGTTTGGCCGCTTAGCTGAGGCCGAGCACGTCCCGCATCGAATACAGTCCTGGCTTCTTGCCGCGCGCCCAAAGCGCCGCCTTGACGGCGCCTCGAGCGAAGATGGCGCGGTCCTCGGCGTGGTGGGCCAACGTGATGCGCTCGCCGGTGCCGGCCAGCAGCACGCTGTGATCGCCGACGACAGAGCCGCCGCGCAGCGTGGCAAAGCCGATCGAGCCCGTCTTGCGCACCCCGGTGTGGCCGTCGCGGACGCGTACGTCATTGCCTGAAAGCTCGATACCACGCCCGGCGGCGGCGGCTTCACCCAGCAGCAGCGCTGTGCCCGATGGCGCATCGACCTTATGCTTATGGTGCATTTCGAGGATCTCGATGTCGAAATCCTCGGCGTCGAGCGCGCGCGCCGCCTGTTCGACCAGCACCGCCAGAAGATTGACGCCGAGGCTCATATTGCCCGACTTGACGATCGTCGCGTGGCGCGCCGCCGCCGCGATCCTGGCATTGTCGTCGGCCGTGCAACCGGTCGTGCCGATGATATGGACGATGCGCGCCTGTGCCGCGTAGCCGGCGAATTCGACCGTCGAAGCAGGCGTGGTGAAGTCGAGCACGCCATCGGCTTTGGCGAAGACCGGTAGCGGATCGCCGCTGATCGCCACATCGATGCGGCCAATGCCGGCGAGTTCGCCGGCGTCCTTGCCCAGATGGGGCGAATCCGCCCGCTCGACCGCGCCGATGACCCGCGCGCCAGTGATGGTGTGGATGGCGCGGATCAGCGTCTGGCCCATGCGGCCGGCAGCGCCCACCACGACCAGGCCCATATCCTTTGCCGGTCCGTCGGTTGCTGATGTCTCGCTCATGTCGTGCTCCCGGCGATATTCTGCGTCTCAATGTTCGGAGCCGAAATCCGGATCGGCGCGCTGTCATCGACAAGCCCCAGGCCCTTGACGCCCTGGATGCGGTGGAAGCGGGCATAGACGCTGTGCGGATCGGCCATCAGCGAGGCGTGCGTGCCCTCTTCGACCAGCCGGCCCTGTTCCATGACGATGATATGGTCGGCATTGACCACCGTCGACAGCCGGTGCGCGATGACGATGGTGGTGCGCCCTTCCATGACCTTTGTCAGCGCCTGCTGGACACGGGCCTCGGCCTCGTTGTCGAGCGCCGATGTCGCCTCGTCGAGCAACAGGATCGGCGCCTGCCGCACGATGGCCCGAGCGATCGACACGCGCTGGCGCTGGCCACCCGACAGCGTCACGCCGTTCTCGCCGACCGGCGTGTCGTAGCCCTGCGGCTGCTGGCGGATGAAGTCGTCGGCCGCGGCCTGCCTTGCGGCCTGTTCGATCTCGGCATCGGTGGCGCTCAGCCGGCCGTAGCGGATGTTGTCGCGGATGGTGCCCTCGAACAGATAGGGCTGCTGCGAGACATAGGCGATGGAGCCGCGCAGCGACTGTTTGGTGACCTTTGAGATGTCCTGGCCATCGATCTCGATCGTGCCCGCCTCGACGTCGTAGAAGCGCTGCAGCAGCGCCACCAGCGTCGTCTTGCCGGCGCCCGAAGCGCCGACGATGGCCGTCACCTTGCCGGCGGCGGCGACGAAGCTCAGATCCTGCAGCACCGGCGCTTCCTCGACATAGCGGAAGGACACATTGTTGAAGCGCACTTCGCCAGAGGTGAATTTCGCCTCGGCGGCGCCTTGGGCGTCGCTCTGCTGCGGCTCGATGTCGAGAAGCTCGTAGATCATGCGCGCATTGACCAGCGCGCGCTCCATGCCGACCTGCATGCGCGCCAGCCGGCGGGCCGGATCATAGGCAAGCGTCAGCGCCGTGATGAAGGAAAACACCGCGCCCGGCGGCTGGCCGAGAACGGTGGCCCGGTAGCCGGAATAAGCGATGACGCTGGCGAATGCGATGCCGGCCAGCAGTTCGGAAACCGGCGTCAGCCGCTCGGAGACGCGGGCGATCTTGTTCGACCGCTGTTCGGCATCCTCGGCGAGCTGGCTGATCCGGCGCGACAGCTCGTCCTCCATGGTGAAGGCCTTGACGATGGCGATGCCTTGCGTGGCTTCCTGCATGGCGCCGATCAGCCGCGAGTTGATCTGCACCGATTCGCGCGTGATGCGGCGCACCCGGCGCATCAGATAGGTGACGGTCCAGATCAGCGGCGGCCCGATCAGCAGCGAACTCAAGGAGAGTATCGGATCCTGGTAGATCATCACGCCGACCAGGCCGACCAGCGAGACGGCATCACGTGCGGTCGAGGTCACCGTCATCGACAAAAGGTCGCGAATGCCGTTGACGTTCTCGTTGACCTGCGCGGCCAGCCGCCCGGACCTTGTGTCGTTGAAGAAGGAGACGCCAAGCTTCATCAGGTGGTTGAAGATGCGCTGCTGATAGCGCGCCACCAGATTGTTGCCGATCCTGGCCATCGTCACCGCCTGGCCGTAGCCGGCAAGGCCGCGCAGGATAAAGGCACCGAGCAGTGCGGCGCAGATCCATGGGATCAGGTCGCCGCGCCGTTCGTAGAAGATCTGGTTGACGACCGGACTCATGATCCAGGCGGCGAGCGCCGTCGTCGCCGACACGGTCAGCAGGCAGAGGATGGTGAAAATATACGCGCCCCGATAATCGCGGCCATTTTCCTGGAGGATGCGGCGGATGACCGCCACGATCTCGCCCGCACGGGGTTTCGACAAATTGGGGGGCTGAAATGTCAAATCGGAACGCTTCGTAGATTTCCGCTTCCCGCGGCCGGGCAATTCGGCACCCCTCTTAACGCCAAGCAGCCGGCTTGCCTATGCCTCGGGGTGACTAACTTCGTCGCGCCAACGCCGGCCCTCGGTCTGGACACCGAACAGCGAGGGGTTCCTGGCATAGGCGGCAAGGCCCAGAAGTGCGGCCAGCGGGTGGGTGATGACGTACACCGGCATGGTGCGCATCATCGCGCTGTGCGGCGCCTTATCCTCGAAGGCAGTGCGGAAATTGCCGGCTTTCAGCGCCGGCACGATCTTCTGCGCGATGCCGCCGGTGAGAAACACGCCGCCGCGACTCATGAACACCAGAGCAAGGTCGCCTGCGGTGCGCCCAAGGCAGGTGACGAAGGTCTCCAGCGCTTCCTCGGCAACCGGATCGGTTTTCGCAAGTGCCGCGGCAGTGATCTCGGCCGGCGTGGTGAAAGGTGATGGCTTGCCGTCTGCCTTGGCAACCGCCCGATAGACATTGACCAGACCGCGTCCGCACAGGATCTGCTCGCCGGAAATGCGGCCCTCCAGCTTCTCGATATGCGGGAAAACCTCGAAATCGCGCGGCGTGCGCGGACCTATATCCATGTGGCCGCCCTCGCCCGGCACCGGTATCCAGTGGTGCAGCGCGTGGACCAGCCCGGCGACGCCGAGCCCGGTTCCGGGGCCGAGCACGACGCGCCCGGCATTGGGCTCCGGCGTGCCGCCGCCGATCTTTTCCATGTGCTCCTCGCCGAGCGCGACGACGGCCAGCGCCTGCGCCTCGAAATCGTTGAGCACGACGACATCGCTCAGGCCGAGGCTGGCGAACATTTTTCGCGGCTTGACGATCCAGGGGCAGTTGGTCAGCTCGATCTCGTCGCCGTCGACCGGACCGGCCACCGCCAGCACCGCCGAATTGGGGCGCACCGACGAGCGGTCGAGCACGGCCGCCTGGATCGCCTCGTCGATGGTGTTGTAGGTCGCCGTCTGGACGATGGCCGGCTCGCCTGCCTCGGAATTGGCGTCGAGCACGATCGAAAAGCGCGCATTGGTGCCGCCGATGTCCCCGATAAGGATCGGAAACCGCAACAAAGTATCGTCGTCGCCTGTGCCTGGCATGCTCTCGTCCGTCTCCGGCGCCCCCGGCGGCATGTAGCCGTTCTTCCGTTGACTAGCGCATGGGTTTGAAAAGGGAAACGGTTTTCGACCCCGGCGGCGCGCAGACACAGCTTCTGCGGCCAAATGGCCACTATTCACAAAAACGGCACGTTAAACCGATTGAGTCCGCCGATGGGCGCCGCGACCGTCAGTTCCCCGGGGGCCGTGGCCGCGGCAGCGGCACGCCGATCTCGGGGGTCTCTGTGAAGGCGTTCACCGCGCTTGGCAATCCGGCCGCGCCACTAGCTGCCGTGGCGGGCAGCGACGGCGCTTCGGGTTCGGGCGCTGCCACCGCAACCGGCACGCCGCCGCCACGGTAGGTCGCGGCCTCGGCGGAGGCCGGCCCCGGCGCGTCGAGCACGGCGCGGCACTCGCTCGGCAGGTTCGCCATCGTCATCACGTCGCGGGCCTTCGGTGCATCCGGGTTCTTGTTGGGACGCCACGGCTCCTCGGTAAACCACCAGGCCAGCGGTTTACCGCAGCCATCATCGTCCGGCGTCGCTTCCTGCGCCTTGCAGCCGGGCGAACCCGGCTGACAGCCGATGCGCATGTGGAAATGATAGTCGTGGCCCCAGAACGGCCTGATCTTGCGCAGCCAGCCGCGGTCGCCCCTGACGGTGTCGCAGAGCTTCTTCTTGATGCCCGGATTGACCAGGATACGCTCGACCTGGCTGTAGCTCGCCGCCCGCTTCAGAAGCCTTGTGTGCGCCGGCGTCCACAGCGCGTCCTTCACCAGATGGGTCTTCTCGTCGACCATCAAGGTGGCACTCATCGATTCGCGCTGCGCCATCGAGAGCGGGCGGCTGGGCATCGGCGTCAGCCATATGTCGGCGTCGAGCCCGATCTGGTGCGAGGCATGCCCGGTCATCATCGGGCCGCCGCGCGGCTGCGAAATGTCGCCGATCAGCAAGCCCGGCCAACCATCGGCTGCCGCGTCGCGAGACAGTTTCTCGATCACCGCGATCATCGCCGGATGGCCCCAGCGACGGTTGCGCGAAGGCCGCATCACCTCCCAGGTCGGACCGTCCATGGGAATGGCGACGCCGCCGGCAAAACAGCCCTTCGAATAGAAGCCGATCGATTGCGCCGCAGTCGCGGCCGGCAGTTTCTTGGCGCCGAACAGGTCCTTTGCCCGTTCTTCGGCCGCGACTGGCTGTACGGCTAGACCGGCAAGGACGAACAGGCCGAGAGCGGCCGCCAGCCGGAATTTTTTTCCGAGAAATGGCCGTATCGCTGTTTTCATGAAACCGGGTCCCCGCCGCAATCCAAGGCCGAATCATAGCATGCAACGCGCAACGCTTCGATCGATAGAGCGGTTGCGTTTAGCGCTTCATCGGGCTGCGCGCCTCGCCGTCGCGCCAGTCGCCGCTCGCCCACATATGGTCGAAGGCGGCACGGTAGTCCGGAAAGCGCAGGGAATAGCCCGCCGCCTTGATCGCCGCGTTGGCGACACGCTTGTTCTCGCCATAGAAGGACCGCGCCATGGGCGAAAGTTGGGCGGCGTCGAAGGGAATTTCGGACGGCGGTTCGATACCCATCAATGAAGCGGCATAGGCGACGACGTCCTGCGGCGGCGCCGGCAGATCGTCGGTGACGTTGAAGATGCCGCCGGTATTGCCAGTGATGAGCTGCCACAGGGCGCCTGCAATGTCGTCGCAATGGACGCGATTGAACACCTGGTCCGGCTTGACCAGCCGCCTTGCGCTGCCGTTGTCCAGATTGACCAAGGCGTTACGGCCCGGGCCGTAAATCCCGGAAAGCCGCAGGATCGCCGCAGGTCGGCCGATCTCGCGGCCCAGTTCCAGCCAGTCTCGTTCGGCGGCCACCCGCATCACCGAGCGCTTAGATACCGGCCGGCATTCAGCCGTTTCATCGACCCACGCGCCGTCATAATTGCCGTAAACCCCGACCGTGGAGAGATAGCCGATCCATTCCAGCAAAGGCATTTGAGCGATTGCCTCTCGCGCGGCATTCAGAACGGGATCGCCGGCCTCTTCCGGCGCAACCGAGATCAGCAGATGCGTTGTTTTCCCCAATGCATCACCGATTTCGCCGGTCATCGCGCCGTCGAACAGCAGCGGCGCGATGCCGGCCTGCCGTAGCGTCTCGAATTTTTCCGGCGAGCGTGTCGTGCCGAAGATCGTCGCGGCGCCTGTGTTAGCTCGGGCAAAAGCCCTGCTGGCTCGGGCGAAGGCCTTGCCGGAATAGCCGGCGCCGAAGATGAAGACCTGTTTTTCGCTCATGCATTCGCCCTGGTTGGCCGCGCCAGACGCCATTCGTCGCGCACGGCTTCGTCGCTCTCGGTTTTCAGGCCGATGGCTGCCCGTTCGGAGTATTCGGCATCGGGCACCAGCCGCGCCAGCGCCCATATTGCCGCGCCCCGCACCAGCGGCGACGGATCGTCGAGCAGCGTACGCACCGCGCCAGACAGCGACGCTTCGCCGGAATTGCCGGCGGCGATCAATACATTGCGGACAAAGCGATCGCGGCCGATGCGTTTTATCGGCGAACCCGAGAAAAAGACGCGGAAAGACGCGTCATCGAGGCCCAGCAGGTCGGCGAGCAGCGGTTCGCGCAGATCGTCGCGGGCAGCGAGCTTTGCCTCCGAAGCCGTCCTGGCGAACTTGTTCCACGGGCACGCGGCGAGGCAATCGTCGCAGCCATAGATGCGGTTGCCGATCTTTTCGCGGAATTCGTGCGGAATTGGCCCTTTGTTCTCGATGGTGAGATAGGAAATGCAGCGCCGCGCATCGAGCCGGTAGGGCGCCGGAAAAGCATCGGTCGGGCAGGCGTCGAGGCAGGCGCGGCAAGAGCCGCAGTGGTCGATCTCGGCGCGGTCGGGCACGAGTTCGGCTGTGGTGAAGATGGTGCCGAGGAACAGCCAGGAGCCGTGCTCGCGGCTGACCAGATTGGTGTGCTTGCCTTGCCAGCCGAGCCCGGCGGCCTCGGCCAACGGCTTTTCCATGACAGGTGCGGTGTCGACGAATACCTTCACATCACCGCCGGCACGCGCCACGATCTTGCCGGCGATCTCCTTCAGCCGTCCCTTCATCACATCGTGATAGTCGCGGTTCTGCGCATAGACCGAGATCGCGCCGCGGTCGCGCTTGGCCAGCACGCCGAGCGGATCATGATCGGGGCCATAATTCATCGCCAGCACGATGATCGAGCGCACCTGCGGCCACAGTGCCGTCGGTTCGGCACGGCGTTGCAGCGTCTCGGCGATCCAGTCCATTGAGCCGTGAAACCCGTCGGCGACGAATTCAGCCAGGCGCGCCGGCGCCAGCGGGATCGCATCGGGAGAGGTGACGGCGACGGCATCGAAGCCGGCGCGCTGCGCCTCCGCATCGATCAGCGCGCGCAGTTTTGCGGCGTCAGAAGTCGAGGTCCGCATAATGCGACACCGGTGACAGGCCGCGCACGCGGTCGGTCAAAAGCGGCCGGAAAGAGGGCCGCGACTTCACCCGTGTGTACCATTCGCGCGCCGCGGCGTGCTCGCGCCAGTCGATCTCGCCGAGATAATCGAGCACCGACAGCGTGGCGGCGGCCGCCAGATCGGCATAGGTGACCCTTGAGCCCGCCAGCCAATGACGGGTGCCGGCCAGCCAATTGGTGTATTTCATATGCTGGCGGATGTTGGCGCGCGCGGCACGGATCGCGCCCGAATCGGGTGAGCCGCCGCCCGCCGTTTCCGGCATCACCGGCTTCAGCACGCGCTCACGCACCAGATGGCGGGTGACTTCGCTTTCGGCCTTGTTGAGGTACCAGTCGATCAGCCGGCGGATTTCTGCGCGCTGCATCGGATCTTCGGCGAACAGCCGCTTGTCGCGCTTCAGGACGCCGCGCGTTTCATCGAGATACTCCGAGATCACCGTCGCTCCGACGATCGGCACGTCGCCCTCGGCCAAGAGGATCGGCAGCGTGCCGGCCGGGTTCAGCGCCAGGAACTCCTTGCGCCGGGTCCACGGCTTTTCCTCGATCAGGGCCAGCTCCTCGCCATACTCGCCGAAAGCGAGGCGGACGAAGCGACAGGTGGCGAACATGGGATGGTGGAAAAGCGTCAGCATGGTTCCGCGATGATAAAGCGCACTGGCGAATCGCAGGGCGCACCGGTAAGTCTTGGCCGCCCGGTTAGCGGGCCGTCAGGGTGTTGCGACCTATAGGGGGACTTCAACGCCATGACAAGCAAGCCGTTTCTCTAGAGATAGAGCATGATGTCGTCCGAAAACCGCTTCACACTTTTCGGCATCATGCTCTAGCCGTCACGCCAATGCCGAGGTAGCCATGGAAAGCCAGACCATCGTCGAAGCCCTGCTGCTCGGCCTGCTGGAGGGGCTGACCGAATTCATCCCGGTGTCGTCGACCGGCCATATCCTGCTTGCCGGCCATTTCCTCGGCTTCCACTCGACCGGCAAGGCCTTCGAGATCCTGATCCAGCTCGGTGCGATCCTGGCGATCCTCAGCGTCTATTTCCGCCGGCTGTGGCAGATGCTGCTCGACCTGCCGCATGACCGGCTGACGCGGCATTTCGTCATCGGCATCCTGGTCGCCTTCCTGCCGGCGGCGATCATCGGCGCGCTGGCGCATGATTTCATCAAGACGGTGCTGTTCGAATCGCCGAGGCTGATCTGCGTCATGCTGATCATCGGCGGCGTCGTGCTGCTGGTGGTCGACCGCATGAACCTCAAGCCGGTCTACCGCGACGTCGAGCGGTTCCCGACCAGGCTTTACCTGCAGATCGGGCTTTTCCAGTGCCTGTCGCTCATTCCCGGCACATCGCGTTCGGGCTCGACCATCGTCGGCGCGCTGCTTTTGGGCGTCGATAAGCGCGCGGCCGCTGAATTTTCCTTCTTCCTTGCGATCCCGACCATGGTCGGCGCCTTCGCCTTCGACCTGTTCAAGAACCGCAACGTGCTGAGCAGTGCCGACCTGCCGATCATCGCCGTAGGCTTCGTCGCCGCCTTCGTCACGGCGCTCATCGTTGTGCGCTTCCTGCTCGATTACGTCTCGCGCAACGGCTACTCGCTGTTCGGCTGGTGGCGGCTGGTGGTGGGCGGCGTTGGTCTGGTGGCGTTGATGATCTGGGGGTGAGGAGTGGTCCGCGAAGCGGACGGAAAGCCAATTGCTTGGCTTTCCGAACGACGAACGCCCTGAGCCTGCGAAGGGCGAGCAACGCCCGTCAGTGGCCCCTCAATTCCTTCCATAAAACGCGTTCTCGACATGCACGGGCCAGCGCCAGGGCAGCACCGCGACCATGTCGAAGCGCATCGACAGTCTCCCGTAGTCCGCTTGGCGCGACAGCCAGATGTCGGCTGCGCCTTCTATTCGACGCTCCGATTCGTGGCCGATCGCCTCCATGGCTTCCATCAGCGTGCGCCGCGCCTTGACCTCGACGAACAGCACCAGATCGCCGCGCCGCGCGATCAGGTCGATCTCGCCGAAGCGCGTGCGGTGACGGCGCGCCAGGATCCGGTAGCCCTTGAGCATCAGCGCTAATGCGGCCAGCCATTCGCCGCGATGGCCGCGCCGATAGGCATTTTGGCGGCTGGCGACCGGGCGTTCAGCCAACGCCCTCTCCGGAAGCATCCTTGAGCTCCAGCAATCGCCGATAGAGCGCCTGTTTCTGGCCGCCGGTCATCTTCGCGGCTTCCGCCGCCGCCTTGGAGGCCGGCATCTCGGCGGCAAGCGACAGAAGCAGACGGTCGATGTCGGCGGGCTCGTCCGCCCTGGCCTCGGCCGGACCGACGCAGACGACGATCTCGCCCTTCGGCGTATCGGCCGCAGCATAGTGGTCGGCCAGCGCCTGCAACGTGCCGGTGCGCATCTCCTCGAAGGTCTTGGTCAATTCACGGCCGATCGCCGCCTTTCGCTCGCCGCCCAGCGCTTCGACCATGGCACCGAGGGATTCGGCCAGCCGGCGCGGCGATTCGAAGAAGATCAGCGTCGCCGGCACGGCTTTCAGCGCCTCCAGCCGCGTCAGCCGCTGCCCTGATTTGACCGGCAAAAATCCGGCGAACATGAAGGCATCGGAGGGCAGGCCGGATGCGGTCAACGCCGCGAGCGGCGCCGACGGGCCGGGGATCGGCACGACGCGAATGCCGTGGTCGAGCGCCTCGCCGACCAGCCGGTAGCCGGGATCGGATACCAGCGGCGTGCCGGCGTCGGAGATCAGCGCCACGCTCTGTCCGGCCTGGAGCGCCGCGATCAGCTTCGGCCCGGCCTCTCCGGCATTATGCTCATGATAGGCCGTGGTTCGGCGGCGGATGCCATAACGGTCGAGCAGCACGCGCGACACCCGCGTGTCTTCGCAAGCGACGATGTCGGCGGCGGCCAGGCTCTCCAGCGCGCGCAGCGTGATGTCGGCGAGATTGCCGATCGGCGTCGCCACCAGATAAAGCGCTGGTTCCAGCGGCCGGGCCGCGATCTCCGTCTGCCCGACCACATAGCTGCGCTTGCCCGTCTCTGCGGTCACTGATGACTTCTCCATTCAGCCCTGTTTGGCACGGCTGACGCGGGCTTGCAAAGCTGACGCCGATGTAAGGAATTCGCCTTTCCTTTGCCACAGTGGGGAACCAAACCGGCGTTGGCAGATTAGCCCCCTGATTCCGGAGGAGGACAGGATGGACAGCCTGAAGATTCAGGACGCTTTCGAGCCCTACTATGCCGGCCGCAACCGCGTTGCCGCCACGGCCAAGCGCCCGCCCGCCAAGACCGAGAACAGCCTGACCAAAGAGCGGACCGAGAGCACCTCGCCGACGAACGGCAGGCACAGCAACAAACCTGACAGCACGACGGAGCACTGACCGGACGATGCCCAATCGCTTCGATATCTTCATCACCCGTCTTGAAACAAAGAGCGCCCGCAACGGCGCGCAACTACCCTCGATAGGCGACCAGCACCGCGCCCGCCGCGATAAGGGCGACGCCAAGCCAGTTCGCTCCGGTGAGTCGCTCGCCGAGAAAGGCCGCGCCAAACACCGCCACAAGCACGACGCTTAGCTTGTCGATCGGCGCCACCTGCGCCGCATTGCCGATCTTCAGGGCACGAAAATAGCAGAGCCATGAGGCGCCGGTCGCCAGACCGGACAGGCCGAGGAAGGCCCAGGTCTTTCCCGAGATCGTAGCCGGCGACTGGAACTGGCCGCTGGCGAGCAGGACGGCGCCGAGCACGATCAGGATGATGACCGTGCGGATGAAGGTGGCGAAATCGGAATTGATGTTCTCGATGCCGACCTTGGCGAAGATCGCCGTCAGGGCCGCGAATGCCGCCGAGAGCAGGGCCCAGAATTGCCAGGAGGATACGGTCAGGTTCATGCCGATGGCCTTCGCGGTTGTCGTCTCAACCGAGATACCGTGAAACGCGTGCCTTCAGAAGGCTAATCAACTCCAGATCCATGAATTCATAGTTATCAGGTATATCGAGGCAGATCACGCGAGCCTTCTTCAGGCTGGCCTTGAATTTCTTCTGCAACTTGGTGCGGTGCGCCTTTTCCATGACGACGATGAGGTCGGCCCAAGCCACCAATTCATGCGTCAGCGGCGTGTCCGCATCGTGGTTGGTTCCAGCCGACGCGACCTCGATATCCCGGCGCGTTGAAAACACCTGTTCGGCGGTCGGGCTGCGCAAGCGGTTCTGGCTGCATACGAAGAGGACGTTCTTCAAGGGTTAGCGCGCCAGGTCCGCGACCACGGCGTCGAGCACGATCATGCCGGCGGCCGTGGCGCGGAGACGCGCATTGCCGATCGGCGCCACCAGCCCCTCTCCCTGCAGCATCGACAGCCGCGCGCTCGACAGGCCGCGTCCGGAGAACGCCTCGTAGCGGGAGAGGTCGATGCCTTCGGCCAGCCGCAGGCCCATCAACAGGAATTCGTCGGCCTCTTCCGAGCGCGTCAGGATTTCGCCGCCGGTGACGCCATGGCCCTTGGCCTCGACCAGATTGGCCCAGGTTTCCGGCATCCGCTCGGCGATCGTCACCGTGCGGCGGCCGTTCTCGACGAAGCGGCCATGCGCGCCGGGGCCGACGCCGACATATTCGCCATAGCGCCAATAGGTGAGGTTGTGCCGGCTCTCGGCGCCCGGTCTGGCGTGGTTGGAAATCTCGTAGGCCGGCAGGCCATGCGCCGTGGTGATCTCCTGCGTCAGCGCATAGAGGTCGGCGGCGTGGTCGTTGTCGGGAATTATGAATTTCTTCGCCGCATGCAGCGCGTGGAAGGGCGTGCCTTCCTCGATGGTCAGCTGGTAGAGCGACAGATGATCGGCGGCATGGCCGATCGCCTGTTCCAGCTCCGCTGCCCAAGCCTCCGGCGTCTGGCCGGGGCGGGCGTAGATGAGATCGAAGGACAGCCGCGGAAAAATCCCGCGCGCGAGCCCGATGGCGTGCAGCGCCTCGTCGACATTGTGCAGCCGGCCGAGGAAGCGCAGATCCTTGTCGTTCAGCGCCTGCACGCCGAGCGACACGCGATTGATCCCGGCCACCCGATATCCGCGAAAGCGCTCGGCCTCGACCGAGGAGGGATTGGCCTCCAGCGTCACCTCGATGCCATCTGGAACGGTCCAGTTCTTGGCCACCGCGTCCAGAACCCTGGCCACGGTTTCGGGCTTCATCAGCGACGGCGTGCCGCCGCCGAGAAAAATGCTGGTCACCTCGCGCGGCCCGGTGCGCTCGCGCATCGTTGCCAGCTCAGCCTCGAAGGCGCTGGCAAAGCGGTCCTGGTCGACCGGCTGGTGGCGGACATGGCTGTTGAAATCGCAATAGGGGCATTTGGCCGCGCAGAACGGCCAATGGACATAGACGCCGAAGCCGGGCGCCCGGTCGAGCAGCATGCTCATGCCGAGCCCAATCTCGCTCTGGCGAACTTCTGGAAGGCGCGGGCGCGATGCGACAGCGCCGTGGCCTGGCCGGGCTTCCAGCCATGCTTTTCCTCAGCGCTCATTTCGCCGAAGGTTTTTTCGAAGCCATCGGGCAGGAACACAGGATCATAGCCGAAGCCGAGTTCGCCGCGCGGCGGCCAGACCAGCGTGCCTTCGGCCTCGCCGCGATAATATTCCGCCTCGCCGTCGGGAAACGCCAGGCAGATGACGGCGACGAAGCGTCCCTTGCGCTGTTGCGGCAAGGCCGCTCCAACTTCCTGCAACGCCACTTCGGTGCGTTGCATGGCCATGCCGAAATCTCTGCTGCCATCCGGGGTCTCGGCCCAGTTGGCGGTGTAGACGCCAGGCGCACCATCAAGCGCGTCGACGCACAGGCCGGAATCGTCCGACAATGCCGGCAGGCCGGTCGCCTGGGCGGCGGCCAGCGCCTTGATGTAAGCGTTCTCCTCGAAGGTGGTGCCGGTCTCATCCGGCTCCGGCAGGCCATACTCCTTGGCCGACTTCGCTTCGAAGCCGAACGGCCCCATCAGATCGGCGAATTCACGCAGCTTGCCGTCATTGTGGCTGGCGACGACGATCTTCTTGCCATCGAGAGAATGCATCAAAGGCCCCAGATTCTTGGCTCGGCAAATTCGATCGAATTGCCCGAGGGGTCGCGTATATAGATCGAACGGCCGCCCTGCGGCCACTCGAATTCGCTTTCGATGGCGATCCTCTTCGCCGCGAGATGCGCTTTCCAGCCAGCGATTTCATCGGCGGTTGCCGCAAAGCACAGATGACCCTGGCCTACCGCACCGTGCGGCGGCACCGGCAGCCGGGCGTCGGGCGCCGGCGGCACTTTCGTCGCTGCGGCATTGAAGACGAGCAGCACGCCCGGTCCGCAGCGGAAGAAGAGATGGCGGCCTTCGACTTTGCCGAGGAGATTGAGGCCGAGGATGTCGGTGTAGAACTTCTCGGCAGCGTCAAGGTCGGTGACGTAAAGGGCTGATTCCAGGATTGCCGAGGGAATCACGAGGCACCCCCCTCTGTCCTGCCGGCCCCGGCCCTTCGCTGCCGCTCCGGGCGTTCGTCGTTCGGAAAGCCAAGCAATTGGCTTTCCGTCCGCTTCGCGGACCCCGCCTCACCCCCCTCAAGTGGGGAGATTGGCGGCTTCGGCGCCGCTCCAGATCCTGCACCGTCGACAGTTGGCGAAAGCCGATCGAATACCCGATCTCCCCCCTGGAGGGGGAGATGGCCGGCAGGCCAGAGGGGGGCGCTCAAGCTCGGCATTGAGAACCTAAGCCACTGCCATCTGCTGCAGGCTGACTAGGCGCTGGATGCCTTTCTTGGCCAGGCCCATCAAGTCCGCGAACTGCTCTTCGGAGAAAGGCTCGCCCTCGGCGGTGCCCTGGATCTCGACGATGCCGCCCTTGCCGGTCATGACGAAATTGGCGTCGGTGCCGGCGGAGGAATCCTCGATATAGTCGAGGTCGATGACCGGCTGGCCGTCATGGATGCCGCAGGAGATCGCAGCGACATGGTCCTTCAGCACCTTGGCGACGCTGGCCATCTGGCGCGCTTCCATCCAGCGCAGGCAGTCATACAGCGCCACCCAGCCGCCGGTGATCGAGGCGGTGCGGGTGCCGCCATCGGCCTGGATGACGTCGCAGTCGACGGTGATCTGCTGCTCGCCCAGCGCCTGGAGGTCGACCACGGCGCGCAGGGAGCGGCCGATCAGCCGCTGGATTTCCAGCGTGCGGCCGCCCTGCTTGCCGGCCGAAGCCTCGCGGCGCATGCGCTCGCCGGTCGAGCGCGGCAGCATGCCGTATTCCGCCGTCACCCAGCCTTTGCCGGAATTGCGCATCCAGCCCGGCACTTTTTCCTCGAGGCTGGCCGTGCACAGGACATGCGTGTCGCCGAACTTCACCAGGCATGAGCCTTCGGCATGCTTGGAGACGCCGCGCTCGAAGGAGATGGCACGCATTTCGTCGAATTGGCGTTTGGAAGGGCGCATTCAGGCTGCTTTCTTGTCATTTTTCGGAATCTTGGCCGGCTTGTAACCGCATGGGACGCGTGGCGCAAAGGAAAATGGCCTGACGATCTGACACAGACACAGAGTGCTCTCACAAAGACACCGGGTGATCTGACACAGACACCGGGTTGCGCGGGTGCAGTGTAAGTCTATATCCTTGGGCCGGAGGTTTTTGGCCGTATGACCAAGGCAGTCGATCCGAGTTCGCAGTCGCCCGCGCTTCAGTCGCTCGATATGCGTTCCCGCGACATCTTCCGGCGCATCGTCGATTCCTACCTCAGGGACGGTGAACCGGTGGGCTCGCGCAGCCTGTCGCGCATCCTGCCGTCCTCGCTGTCGCCGGCGACCATCCGCAATGTCATGAGCGACCTCGAGCATCTCGGCCTGATCTACGCGCCGCACATCTCGGCCGGCCGGCTGCCGACGCAGGCCGGCCTGCGTTTTTTTGTCGATGCCTTCATGGAGCTTGGCGACCTTTCCGACGAGGAGCGCCGCGCCATCGAGGCACAGGTTCGGGCGTCCGGCTCGGGCGCGACGCTGGAGCACATGCTGACCGAGGCCAGCCAGATGCTGTCGGGCATGTCGCGCGGCGCCGGCCTGGTGCTGGCCGCCAAAAACGAGGTGGCGCTGAAGCACATCGAATTCATCCAGCTCGAACCGACCAAGGCGCTGGCGGTGCTGGTGTCGCAGAATGGCGACGTCGAGAACCGCGTCGTCGAACTGCCCGCGGGCATCACCGTCTCGCAACTGCACGAGGCCTCGAATTTCCTCAACGCCCATATACGCGGCCGCACGCTGGCCGAGGCGCGGATCGAGATCGCCCGTATCAAGGAAGAGACCAGGGCCGCGCTCGACACGCTGTCGCAGGACCTGGTCGAGAAGGGGCTGGCGGTGTGGGCCGGCGCCGACAGCGGCCTGCCGGCACGGCTCATCGTGCGCGGGCGGGCCAATCTGCTCGAAAACGTCACCGCCCAGGCCGACATCGAACTGCTGCGCCATCTGTTCGAGGACATGGAGACGCAGGACGGACTGATCCAGCTGCTTGATCTCGCCGAGCAGGGCTCGGGCGTGCGCATCTTCATCGGCTCGGAAAACAAGCTGTTTTCGCTGTCGGGCTCGTCGCTGGTGGTCGCCCCCTATCGCGACAAGGATGCCCGCGTCGTCGGCGCGCTCGGCGTCATCGGCCCGACCCGGCTCAACTATGCCCGCATCGTGCCGATGGTCGATTACACGGCGCAGCTGATATCGCGCATGCTCCGTTGAGCTGATCTAACCGAGGAGACGACGATGGCGCTCGAAGAATTCAAGGCCCGGATCAGCCTGCTGCTGGAGGAGATGGTCAACCAGCCGGAGGACCAGCACGAGATCCAGGAGCAGTTGCTTGAAAAACTGCAGGAAATGCGCGCCATGGGCTTGCCGCTGCCGGCTGATCTCGTCGAGTTGGAAAAACGCCTCGACGACGATTTTTACGCCGCCGGGACCTGAGCCGGGAAACCGGAAGCTTCCTTCACCTCATCGTGTGCCGTGGAACGATCGACGAAACCGCTCGTTCCTGTTCTCACGCCCGAACATTGGAGGACCGAATGATGCGTTTTGCCGGCCCCGCAATTTCCGCCGCACTGTTTCTCTCGACTGCGTCATTCGCCCAGCAGGCGGACGAACCGGTGCTCAAAGGCGCGGCCGCCTTCGGCGACTGGCGGGCGGACAAGCCGGGCACACGCCGCCTGATCAGACCGGACGATTTGCCTAAGCCCTATGCCACCCGGTCGACCTCGAACAGCGCCGGCGTCGCGGACACGCCGGCAGACGCGAAGCTGCAACTGCCGCCGGGGTTCTCGGCCGAGCTGGTTGCATCTGGCATCGACAATCCACGCGTCGTGCGCGTCGCGCCGAATGGTGACCTGTTCGTCGCCGACAGCGAGGCCAACCAGGTCCGCATCTATCGCCTCGCCGAAGGCAGTGCGAAGCCGGCGCAGGACGGCATCTTTGCCGGCAATCTCAACCAGCCCTACGGCATTGCCTTTTATCCGCCGGGCGCTGACCCGCAATGGGTCTATGTCGCCAACAGCGACAGCATCGTGCGCTTTGCCTACCGCAATGGCGACCTGAAGGCCTCCGGCGATCCAGAAACCATCGTCGACAACATCCCGGCCAATCATCATTGGACCCGCGATATCGCCTTCTCGTCGGACGGCAAGACGCTATATCTGTCGGTCGGATCGGGATCGAATGTCGCCGAGGACATGGGCCAGGAGCCGAAAGGCGGACTCGATGCCTGGGCGAAATCGCAGCCGCTGGGTGCAGCCTGGGGATCCGAAGACGGCCGCGCCGACGTGCTGGCCTTCGATCCCGATGGCAAGAACGGCCGTATCTTTGCCACCGGCCTGCGCAACTGCTCGGGTATGACCGTGCAGCCGGCGACCGGCGCGCTGTGGTGCGTCGTCAACGAACGCGATGCGCTTGGCGACAATGTACCGCCCGAATACGCGACCGTGGTCAAGGAGGGCGCCTTCTATGGCTGGCCCTGGTACTACATCGGCGACAATGAGGATCCGCGCCACAAGGGTGCGCGCCCCGATCTTGCCGGCAAAACGACCGTTCCCGATGTGCTGATGCAGGCGCATTCGGCGCCGCTCAACATCGCCTTCTACGAGGGGAAGAGCTTTCCGGCTGAATACAAGGGCGATGCTTTCGTCGCTTTGCACGGTTCATGGAACCGCGGCAACCGGACCGGCTACAAGGTGGTGCGGTTGCTGTTCAAGGACGGCAAGCCAACCGGCGAATATGAGGATTTCATCACCGGTTTCGTCGTCTCAGACGGCGAGGTCTGGGGCCGGCCGGTCGGCGTGGCGGTGGCCCTGGATGGTGCGCTGATCGTCACTGAGGACGGCAACGGCACCATCTGGCGTATCACCCATGGCGGCGGTCGTTCCTGAGCGCAGTTCGCACAATCGAATCCGATTTTCAGGGAATTCACGACCGCCGGACTTTGTGCGATAGGATGCCGCGATAGCAGCGTCGCGCAAGGTTGCAACCATGACCCTTACCGGATTCCTCGCCTACAGCGCCGCTCTTGGCATCGCCGCCGCGATTCCTGGTCCCGGCATCACCGCGCTGGTCGCCCGTGCGCTCGGCTCCGGCTTCCGCTCGTCGCTGGCGATGTCCTTTGGCCTGATGGTTGGCGACATCACCTATCTGACCGCCGTGGTGCTTGGCCTCGCCTTCGTCGCCCAGAGTTTCGGCATGGTCTTTCTCGCCATCAAATGGCTTGGCGTCGCCTATCTTGCCTTTCTCGGCTGACGGTTCTGGAACAGCGGCATCACGCCCGAGACTGTCGAGGCCAGAAAAGGCAAGGGTGGCTTGCTGTCGAGCTTTGCCGCCGGCCTGACCGTCACACTCGGCAATCCGAAGACGATGATCTTCTACCTTGCGATTACGCCGACCATCGTCGACCTGAAGACCATCACGCTGGCCGACTACGGCATTCTCGTCGCGCTGACGGTCGTCGTGCTTCTGGTGGTGCTGGTGCCGTATCTGGCGCTGGCCGCCAAGGCGCGCTGGTTCCTGAAATCGCCGCGCGCGCTCAAGGCGCTGAACCGCGCGGCCGCCGGCTTCATGGTCGGTGCCGCTGCGGCGATTGCCGCCCGCCAATAGAGGCTTTCGGCCAAAGCATTTCGCAAACCCGCCTTTGCGGGAAATGCTTTTCCGAGACAGGGATGTTTTCGACACGGCGCCCACTCGGATATTTTCGGCCGACAGCTTATGTTGCGCGGCTGAAAGCCCTATCCTGCCGGCTGGAAGGCCACTTGCCTGAAATTCTCCACTTGCCTGAAATTCTGGGAGCGAAACCAATGAACAAGCCCGTCACATCCGCCCGCGTGCCCGGCCGCGGCCGCGTCTATGATTCCATCACCGACACGATCGGCGACACGCCGCTGGTGCGGCTCGACAAATTCGCTCGGGAAAAGGGCATCGTCGCCAATCTCATCGCCAAGCTCGAATTCTTCAATCCGATCGCCTCGGTCAAGGACCGTATCGGCGTGGCGATGATCGAGGCGCTGGAGGCGTCAGGCAAGATTTCTCCCGGCAAGACGACGCTGATCGAACCGACGTCAGGCAACACCGGCATCGCGCTTGCCTTCGCCGCTGCCGCCAAGGGCTACAAGCTGATCCTGACGATGCCCGAAACGATGTCGATCGAGCGCCGGAAAATGCTGGCGCTGCTCGGCGCCGAACTGGTGCTGACGGAAGGCCCGAAAGGCATGAAGGGCGCCATCGCCAAGGCCGACGAACTGGCCGCGACGATCCCCAATGCGATCATCCCGC
The DNA here is from genome assembly GCF_020164875.1 of Mesorhizobium sp. CO1-1-8. Taxonomy (NCBI): domain Bacteria; kingdom Pseudomonadati; phylum Pseudomonadota; class Alphaproteobacteria; order Hyphomicrobiales; family Phyllobacteriaceae; genus Mesorhizobium; species Mesorhizobium sp. CO1-1-8. The sequence continues at coordinate 287,577 of NZ_JAIUGZ010000004.1, forward strand.
AGCAGTTCGAGAACCCGGCCAATCCGGAAATCCATCGCACGACGACGGCCGAGGAAATCTGGAACGATACGCATGGCGAGGTCGATATCTTCGTCGCCGGCATCGGCACCGGCGGCACCATCACCGGCGTCGGCCAGGTGCTGAAGAAGCGCAAGCCTTCCGTGCATGTCGTCGCCGTCGAGCCGGACTCCTCGCCGGTTCTGTCGGGCGGCCAGCCCGGCCCGCACAAGATCCAGGGCATCGGCGCCGGCTTTGCGCCCAAAATCCTCGACACGACGATCTATGACGAGATCGTCAAGGTGTCGAACGAGGATTCCGTGGCCAATGCCCGCCTCGTCGCCCGCCTCGAAGGCGTGCCGGTCGGCATCTCTTCGGGCGCCGCCCTGCAGGCGGCCATCGTCGTCGGCTCGCGGCCGGAGAACAAGGGCAAGAATCTTGTGGTGGTCATCCCATCCTTCGCCGAGCGTTATCTGTCGACAATCCTGTTCGAGGGGCTGGGATCGTAATCCGACGCTTCTTCGTGACCAGGCTGGCCCGCTGAAAAAACGCCCGTGGCCGCCATCGGCGGCTTGAGCGCGACACCGCTTCCGGTTCATATCGCCCCTGGCCTGCTTTGCACGGCCGGGGGAGAATTTATGTACAAGCTCTACACCCGTCCTGGCAGCGGCGGCTTCGTCGTCGAGGCGGCGCTGGTGCTGGCGAATGCACCGTTCGAGCAGATCGATGTGCCGAAGACCGACCGGCCCGATCCCGCCTTCCTCGACATCAGTCCGTTGAACCAGGTGCCGGTGCTGACCTTGCCGGACGGAAGCTCGATGACCGAATCGGCGGCGATCTGCATCCTGCTTGCCGAGCGTCATCCCGATGCCAATTTGGCGCCGGCGGTCGACGCGCCTGCCCGCGCCGATTTCCTGCGCTGGATGGCCTTCATGTCGTCGGTGCTCTATCCGGCGGTGCTGCGTTTCTACTACGCGTATCGGTACACGGCCGATGCCGACGGCACCAACGCGGTCAAGCAGGCAGCCGTCGCCGAGATGGACCGTGGCTTTGCCGTTCTCGATGCCGCGTTCCAAGGCCGTGACTGGCTGGTCGGGGACCGGATGTCGCTGGCCGACATCTATCTGGTCATGCTGGTGGCCTGGCATCCCGACATCGACAAGGCGCGGGCGGCCTGGCCTGAGATCGAGCGTCTGTGGTCGAAGCTGCGCGGGCACCCCCTGATGAAGACGCTCAACAGGTCGCATGAGATGTGGCCAGGCTGAACGAGCCGGCAAGGCGCCGCCTTGGCGAGGCTCAGTTTCGAAGCACCGCTCTTTTACCTTGCAGGAACCGGCGCACCGCCGGGTCGCGTTCGAGGCCGATCGCCCGATCATAGGCCTCGGTTGCCTGTGGCACCTGACCAAGCCTGGCCAGCAGACCAGCGCGGGCTGCCCAATAGGGCTGATAGTCTTCAAGCCGCTTGTCGTCGCCCAGCACGTAAAGGGCTGCCAATCCGGCCACGGCGCCCTCGGCCTCGGCGATCGCCACCGCGCGGTTGATCGCCACCACCGGCGATCCTGCGATCGAAAGCAGCGCGTCGTAGAGCTCGCGGATCGCCGCCCAGTCGGTGCGGCCGGTGAGCCTTCGTGCCGCATGCGCGGACTGCACGGCCGCCTCGAGCTGGTAGCGGCCGATGACGCCCATGGTGGCGGCGCGGCCGAGCAACGCTTCCGCCTCATCGACCAAAGCGCGATCCCAGAGCGTATGGTCCTGCTCGGCCAGCGGCACATAATCGCCGGCCGCATCGCGCCGTGCGGCGCGGCGCGCTTCGGCGAACAGCATCAGCGACAACAGGCCAAGCGCCTCGGGCTCCTCAGGCAACAGCGAAGCCACCAGGCGGCCGAGCCAGATGCCTTCGGTCGCCAGATTACGGCGCCGCGTTTCGGTGCCGGCCGGATCGGACCAGCCTTCGGCGAAGGCGGCGTAGATCGCTTCCAGCACCGCGTCCAGCCGTTCGCCGAGCTCGGCCCGCTCCGGCACGCGGAACGGGATGCCGGTTTCACGGATGCGGCTCTTGGCGCGCACCAGGCGCTGGCCCATCGTTGCCGGCGAGACCAGAAAGGCGGAAGCGATCGTCGCGGCGTCGAACCCCAGCACCGTCTGCAGGATGAGCGGCGAACGCACGCTGGATTCGATCGCCGGATGAGCGCAGGCGAACATCAGCCGCAACCGTTCGTCGGGCAGGTCTTCGTCGGTCATGCGCGCCTCCGCTTCCTGCGCAAACAGCTTGAGATGCTCGCGGCCGGCCTCGCTGGTCAGCCGGCGCCGCACCGCATCGACGCCGCGCCGCCTTGCCACCGCCAGCAGCCAGGCTTCCGGTTTCTTGGGTACGCCGGTTCGAGGCCATCGCTCCAGTGCGGCTGCAAAGGCATCGGCCAGCGCGTCCTCGGCGCCAGCCACGTCGCGCGTGCGCGCCGCGAGCCAGGCGACAAGCTTACCGTAGCTTTGCCGGGCGGCGGTTTCCGCCGCCGCCCGCGCGATCTCCAGGCCATTCTCCATCACATGGTCTGTTCCCAGATCGGCCGCAGCTCGACCGTGCCGGTGCTGGCGGCGGGGCAGCGCGCCGCCCAGGCGATAGCGGCATCGGCGTCTTCAGCCTCGATCATGTAGAAACCGGCGAGCTGCTCCTTGGTGTCGGCATAGGGGCCATCGAGCACGTTGGTCTTGCCATTGGCCATCCGCACCGAAGTGGCCGCCTGGGTCGGCTTCAGCCGGTCGCCGGCCAGCCAGGCGCCGGATTTCTTCAAAGCATCGGTATAGGCGCCGTAGGCAGCGCTGATCTCATAGGTCTTATCGGTCGGCGCGGCCGCCATCGCGGCTTCGTTGACGTAGATCAAAAGCATGTATCGCATGGTCTTCTCCCGTTTTCTCGAAGGCCGCTTCGTTGCTGGCCGATCCTATGTCGCGTGGCCTGGACCGATTTCGACAGGCGCCGCGAAAATCTTTTCGGCCTTGGTCGTGCCATGCGCAAGCCGGCGCCCACCGCGGCAGCACTCAACCGTTCGTCTAATGGGTGCAATTGCGGGTTGGCATTTGCCGTCTGCCGTCTAAACTCGCCCCTGTTCGCGTCAGGGAGGTGATGCGGCCGCTATTAAGGGAGGAAATCAGATGTTCCATTTCAGAACGAAATTTGTTGCTGTCGGCGCAATGGCGCTGTCGCTTGGCCTCGGCACCGTATCGGCCGGCGCGCAGGAATTCATCAATGTGCTGACCGGAGGCACATCCGGCGTCTATTATCCGCTCGGCGTGGCGCTGTCGGAAATCTACGGCAAGGGCATCCAAGGCGCCCGCACCCAGGTGCAGGCGACCAAGGCTTCGGTCGAAAACCTCAATCTGCTGCAGCAGGGCAAGGGCGAGATCGCCTTTGCGCTCGGCGATTCCGTCAAGCTTGCCGCCGAAGGCAATGCCGAGGCCGGTTTCCCCGGCAAGCTCGACAAATTGCGCGGCATCGCCGCCATCTATCCCAATTACATCCAGATCGTCGCCAGCCAGGAGTCCGGCATCAAGACGCTGGCCGACCTCAAGGGCAAGAGCCTGTCGGTCGGCGCGCCGGCGTCCGGTACCGAGCTCAACGCCCGCGCCATCTTCGCCGCCGCCGGACTGAAATACGAAGATCTCGGCCGCGTCGAATATCTGCCCTTCGCCGAATCGGTGGAGCTGATCAAGAACCGCCAACTCGACGCCACGCTGCAATCGGCCGGGCTCGGCGTCGCCTCGATCCGCGACCTCGCCACCTCCGTGCCGATCAATGTCGTTGCGGTTCCCGCCGAGGACGTCGCCAAGATCGGCTCACCCTATCTTTCCGTGGTCATTCCCAAGGGTACCTATGAGGGCCAGAGCGAGGATGTCGCGACCGCCGCAGTCGGCAATTTCCTCATCACCCGCGCCGATGTCTCCGACGAGACCGCCTATCAGATGACCAAGCTGATGTTCGACCATCTCGACCAGCTGGCCGCAGCACATGCCGCCGCCAAGGCGATCGACCCGGCCAAGGCGCTCGCCGGCATGCCGGTGCCGCTGCACCCCGGTGCCGAGCGGTACTACAAGGAGAAGGGGCTGCTGAAGTAGGGCGGGGAGCAGTTCGGCAATTCGACATGTCTTCGCCAAGCACCTCGCACCACAATTCGCTCGCTTTGGAGTGCATCGGATGAGCGAAGCAACGCCTGCGACAACAGCCGACGGCAAATCCACCACCTTCCATCTCCCTGTCGTCGAAGAGCAGGTCGAAGGGTTGCCACCCGGTTTCGGCGGCGGCATCGCCGGCAAGGCTGCCTTTCTCATCGCCGTCGCCTTTTCCGTGTTCCAGATTTATGTCGCCGCCTATGGCAGCATTCCGAGCCAGGTGGTGCGGGCCATGCATGTCGGCTTCCTGCTCCTGCTCGGCTTCGGCCTGATCGCCAATCTGCGTACCAAAAGCATGCCGGCCAAGGCCATTTTCTGGACGCTCGGGGGGCTCGGCTTCGGCACCGGCCTGTACAATTGGGTGTTCTACACCGACCTCATCCGGCGCTCCGGCTTCCTGACCACGCCGGACCTGATCGTCGGCGCGGTGCTGGTGGTGCTGGTCTTCGAGGCGGCGAGGCGGCTGATGGGCCTGCCGCTGGCGGTCATAGCCTTCATCTTCCTTGCCTATTGCTTCGTCGGGAACCATCTGCCGCCGCCGCTCATCCATCGCGGCTATGATTTCGCCCAGCTCGTCGACACCTTCGCCTACGGCACCGAGGGCATCTACGGCACGCCGATCTATGTCTCGGCCGCCTACATCTTCATCTTCGTCGTCTTCGCCGCTTTCCTCGAACGCGCCGGCATGATCGCGCTGTTCAACGATTTCGCGCTCGGCCTGGTCGGTTCGTGGCGCGGCGGCCCGGCGCAGGTCTGCGTGCTGTCGTCGGCGCTGATGGGCACCATTTCCGGCTCTGGCGTCGCCAATGTGGTGGCCAGCGGCCAGTTCACCATCCCGCTGATGAAGCGCTTCGGCTTCCGCTCGGCTTTTGCCGGCGCCGTCGAGGCGACCTCCTCGATGGGCGGCCAGATCATGCCGCCGGTGATGGGCGCGGTCGCCTTCATCATGGCCGAAACGCTGAACGTGGCTTACGCCGAGGTGGTCAAGGCGGCGATCATCCCGGCGCTGCTCTATTTCGGCGCCTGCTTCTGGCAGGTGCATCTGGAAGCCGGCAAGGCCGGCCTGCATGGCATGGCCAAGGCGGACCTGCCCAATCCGTGGGACGCGGTTCGGCAACACTGGCCGCTGGTGCTGCCGCTGGCAGCGCTGATCTACCTGCTGTTTGCCGGCTATACGCCGATCTTCGCCGGCACGATGGGCCTGGCGCTGACCATCGTGCTCATCCTCGGCACGCCGCTGGCGGCGGCGATCGGGCCGCTTGCCTTCCGCATCGTCTTCTGGATCGCGCTCGGGCTTGCCGCCGCCTCGTTCATGAAGTTCGGCGTCAACCTCCTCGGCCTAGTGATCGCCGCGCTGATCGTCGCCTGCTTCACGTTCAAGGGCGGCCGCGAGACGTTGCAAATCTGTGTCGACTCGCTCGCCGAAGGGGCCAAGAACGCGCTGCCGGTCGGCATTGCCTGCGCCATTGTCGGCATCGTCATCGGCACGCTGACGCTCACCGGCATCGCCTCGACCTTCATCGGCTGGATCATCTCGATCGGCGAGGACAATCTGTTCCTGTCGCTGGTGCTGACCATGGTCACCTGTCTGGTGCTCGGCATGGGCATCCCGACCATTCCCAATTACATCATCACCTCGTCGCTGGCCGGGCCGGCGCTGCTGGAGCTCGGCGTGCCGCTGCTGGTCAGCCACATGTTCGTGTTCTATTTCGGCATCATGGCCGACCTGACGCCGCCCGTGGCGCTGGCAGCGTTTGCCGCCGCACCGATGGCTAGGGAAAGCGGCCTGAAGATCGGCATCCAGGCGACCAAGCTTGCCATTGCCGGCTTCGTCGTGCCGTTCATGGCCGTCTACACGCCGGGGCTGATGCTGCAGGACGCCGGGCCGATCGCTGCCCAGTTCGGCTATCCGGTCGAGGTCGCTTACATCGTCGCAAAAGCGTGCATGGGCATCGCGCTGTGGGGTGCCGCCGCCGTCGGTTTCCTCGCCAGCCGCATGGCGTTGTGGGAACGGCTCGTCGCCTTCGCCGCCGGCGTGCTGCTGGTCGCCGCGGTGCCGCTCACCGACGAGGCCGGCTGGGTGCTGGCGCTGGCGTGGATCAGCTGGCACTGTTTTCGAGCGCGGCGGGCTTCAGTTAGACCATGAGCCTGTGCATCCTGGCCGCCGGCAAGACGGTAACGCTCTCCGTCGCCGCCTTCACGCTGTCCTGGACGCATTCGGTGGAACGGACGCGCTGGGAGGAGGACTGGAAAGTCACGCCTACCGGCCTGCAGCTGGTCGAGGCTCGGATCAAGGGTTCGGGCGCCGGCATGGAACCACCGGAAGGCGCGGTGCTGAAGGATGGCTGGTGGATCTATGCGCCTGATGTCGGCCCGCAGCGACGCGTCGTGCTTGCCGCCTCCGGCGCGACTGGTGACGGCTGGACACTGTGCTCGGTTCAGGACTGCAGGGAACTGGGCAAGGAGGCCGGCGATACGATCGCGCTGGAGCCGTGCGGATCGGACGGCACAAGCCAGCCGCGATAACGCATCGGCCGGGTAAGAAATCTCGCCGGGAATGCGGAAGCGGCTTCATCGGAGGCTTCGAACGATGTGGGCCGCGATCACAGCCACATCGGCAACGCAAATAAACGATGCGGCAGCCAGAAGCCGTCGGCATCGACGATGAGACGCTTCACGCGCTGCTTCCCAGAGCCACGTTTTCTAGCCAAGGAACCGCTCCCGCAGCTCGGGTGCGGGGATCTCGCAGCTGTCCTTCCTGCCGAACAGAGCGTAGCGGTTCCTGGCGATGCGGTCGTAGAGCCAACCACGCAGCGGGCGCGGCAGCAACAGCAGAGCTTTCATCGCCCGCCAGGGCCAGCCGAGTTCCGCCATGACGGCGACGAAACTGTCGAGGCGCGTGGAGGCGACGCCGTCGATCAGGACGAGATTGGTTTCATAAGAGTCCGTGCGCAGTCCATGCTTCCGGAACAGCGTTTCACCGAAGGGCGACTGCGCGGTGGCGAAGCGGAAACGGCCTTGGCGGTCGAGCCTGACCACCATGCGCACGAAGCCGGAGCAGAGCACACATACGCCATCGAAGACAATCAGCGGCTGGCTTTTATCAAAGGGCTCAGAGGGACTTGATTGGGAATGGTCGGTCACGCTGGCCTCGGCTGCTCGTGTCCTATGACACTAAGCCGGCCGAAGGCGGCATCAAAGCCGTGGCAATGTCGCGCGCCGCCGGTCGGCAAGAGCGGGACGCTCGGCGCGATAGGCGGTGGCGCGGGTAGTGGCGGCCGGCCTGCAGATCCTGCTGTTGTGGCGATTTTCGAAAGCCATGATCAGTGCGCGCCCAGCGAGTTGCCGCGACGGGCGCAGGCCGGGCCGGGGCCGCGCATGTAGTAGCGCTCGGGCCGATAGGTCGGCGCGACGAATTCGCGGATGGCGACGGCATAGCCGATGAGGTGCGCGAGGAAGTTCATTACCCTTGTCCCTGTCCCGATTTTCGGATGTCCCTTCCGAATTGCGGTCATCATAGCGTTGAGGCGTGAATAGTCGGTGAACGTGATGTTAATATCTGGTCGAAAATGCCTTGCTTCGTGGCTGGAATGCGGCTGATTCGGGGTCTTTCCGTGCAGTTGGTCGGCATTCCGGCCAATGTGGCTTTTGCATCACATATGTTTCGTTTGAATGTCGCCGGGGCGCGGTTCTGTTTCAGCTTTTGCGGTGTCTGTGAAATTTAGGCGCTTGGCGACTTGGCGCCCGGGAACGACCTTTGTGCATCTGAACGCCCGCGTGGCGGAACTGGAGCGTGGTCTGTCCGTTCTCACCTTCATCTGGTTCTGGAAGGGAAGATCTCATGGCGCCACGTCCGGCCTGGAAGGGCTATCTGAAGCTGTCGCTGGTCACCTGTGCCGTCGAACTGACCAACGTCGTCACCCACACGGAGCGGGTCTCCTTCCGCATCCTCAACCGAAAGACCGGCAATACGGTGAAGCGCATCTATGTCGATGCGGAAACCGGCAAGCCTCTGGGCGACGACGACGAGATCAAGGGCTATGAACTGGACGATGGCGATTTCGTCCATATCGAGGAAGATGAGATCGAGGCGGTGCAGATCGAGTCCTCGCACACGATGGCGCTTGACGGCTTCGTCGACAAATCTTCGATCCAGCAGATCTATCTCGACACGCCCTATTATGTGGCGCCGGCCGACCAGGTGTCGGAAGAGGCATTCGCCGTCATCCGCGATGCGATGGCAGGCAAGAAGATGGCCGGGCTGGCGCGCATCGTGCTCTATCAACGCGAACGCCCGGTGGTCATCGAGCCGCTCGGCAAAGGCATGGTGCTGACAACGCTGCGCTACGACAACACGGTGCGCCAGCCGGACACCGTGTTCGGTGACATCAAATCAGTGAAGACCGATCAGGAGATGACCGATCTCGCCGAGTTGATCATCGACAAGAAGAAGACCAGGTTCGACCCCTCGAAATTCGACGACAAATACGAGGACGCGCTGCTGGAGCTGATCCGCGCCAAGAAGGCCGGCCACAAGGCGCCGAAGGCCAAGGCGGCACCCAAACCTTCCAATGTCGTCAACCTGTTCGACGCGCTGAAGAAGAGCCTGTCAGATTCCGGATCATCGAAAACGTCTTCGTCGGCGAAAGGCAAGCCGGCGGCCAAACGCGCCAAGCCGAAAGCCAGCGCGCCCAAACGCCAATCGGCCTGAGGACACGGACGAATGGCCAGCCTCGAACAATATCACTCCAAGCGCGATTTCAAGAAGACCGCCGAACCGGCCGGCAAGGTCGCCCGGACCAAGCAGGGCGGCGCGGGCGGCATCTTCGTCATCCACAAGCATGCCGCGACGCGGCTGCACTACGATCTGCGGCTCGAGCATGACGGCGTGCTGTGGAGCTGGGCGGTGACGCGCGGCCCGAGCCTTGATCCGCATGAGAAGCGCCTGGCCGTCCATGTCGAGGACCACCCGATCGACTATGCGCCGTTCGAGGGCACTATTCCCAAGGGCGAATATGGCGGCGGTTCGGTCATTGTCTGGGACGAGGGGACCTGGACCCCCGAGATCGACCCGGCCAAGGCGATGAAGAAGGGCCATATCAGCTTCGAGCTCAAGGGACACAAGCTGCACGGCCTCTGGCACCTGGTGCGGCTGAAGCCGCGAGCGGGTGAGAAACGCGACAATTGGCTGCTGATCAAGTCGGACGATGCTGCCGCGCGTCCCGGCGAGGATATCCTCAAGGAGGCGCCGGAATCGGTGAAGTCCGGCCTGACGATCGAAGAGGTCGGCGAGGGCAAGACCGCCAAGGGCGAGAAGCCAAAGGTCTGGCATTCCAACAAGCCGGCCGCCGTCAAAATGAAGGCCGGGGCGAAGAAACTCGACTTCATCGAGCCGCAGCTGGCCACGCTGGAGCGCGATGCGCCGCCGGGCAAGGACTGGCTGCATGAGGTGAAGTTCGACGGCTATCGCATGCAGGCGCAGATAGCCGGCACCGATGTGCGGCTGCTGACCCGCACCGGCCTCGACTGGACGAAGAAATTCGGCGGCGAGATCGTCGCGGAACTGGCCGGCCTGAAGTGCAGCGACGCCATCGTCGATGGCGAGGTGGTCGTGCTCGCCGACAGCGGCGTCTCGTCTTTCGCGCTGCTGCAGCAGGATCTGTCGGCGAAGCGGACAAATCGCTTCATCTATTACGTGTTCGACCTGATGCGCCTCGATGGGCGGGATCTTCGGAGCGAGCCGCTGGTCGAGCGCAAGCAGGCCTTACAGGAGCTGCTCGGCCAACAGTCCGACAATGCGGCGGTCCGCTTCAGCGACCATTTCGCTGAACCTGGCAAGATCATGCTGGAGCATGCCTGCCGCATGGGCCTGGAAGGCGTCGTCTCCAAGCGTGCCGATGCACCCTACCGCAGCGGCCGCGGCCCGACATGGGTGAAGTCGAAATGCACGGCGCGGCAGGAATTCGTCATCGGCGGCTACCTGCCGTCGGACAAGACGGGGCGCGGACTGCGCTCGATCCTCGTCGGCTTCCACGAGGGCGGCACGCTGCATTATGCCGGCCGCGTCGGCACTGGTTTCTCCGGCAAAGGCGCCAATGAGCTGAAGGCAAAACTCGATGCGTTGACGGCGAAATCATCGCCCTTCTCCACCGCCGTGCCGAAGGGCAAGGGCCTGGTCTGGGTCAAGCCCGAGCTCGTCGGTGAAGTGGAGTTTCGCAGCTGGACCTCGGACCGTATAATACGCCACGCCTCGTTTCAGGGATTGCGCGAGGACAAGCCGGCGGAGGAAGTGGTGCAGGAAAAGCCCAAAGCGTCGACAGGCAAGCCATCGACAGGCAAGAGCACGGCCAAGCCGGCATCAGGTGGCACAGCCGCCGGATCGATGACCACCACGATCAAACTCTCGCATCCCGACAAACTGTTGTGGCCGGACGAAAACATATCCAAGCGGGGCCTGCTCGACCATTACGCGCAGGTGTGGCCGCGCATGGAACAGTTTGTCGTCAACCGGCCGCTGAGCCTGGTGCGGGCGCCGGACGGTGTTGGTGGCCAGCGTTTCTTCCAGAAACATGCCTCGGCCGGCATGAGCGACAAGATCGCGCGCATGAAGGACCCTACCGACGGCGAGGAGATCCTGTACATCCGGGATTTCGATGGTGTTGCCGCACTGGTCCAGTATGGCGTGGTCGAGATCCACATCTGGGGATGCACGATCGATGAGATCGAAAAGCCCGACCAGATCATCTTCGATCTCGATCCCGATGAAGGTGTCGACGTGAAGGCGGTCCGCGAGGCGGCACTCGATATCAGGGGCAAGCTCGACGAGCTGTCGCTGTCGAACTTCGTCAAGACCTCGGGCGGCAAGGGTTACCATGTGCTGGTGCCGCTGAAGCCATCGGCGGATTGGGATGCGGTGAAGAGCTTCGCCCATGATTTTGCCCGCGCGCTGGAGCAAGGTGCCCCCGACCGCTACACGGCGACGCTGTCGAAAAAAGCGCGCACGGGAAAGATCTTCGTCGACTACCTGCGCAACGGCAGGGGCTCGACGACGGTTGCGCCCTATTCGTCACGCGCCAAGAAGGGCGCCACCGTGTCGATGCCGGTGACCTGGCCAGAGATCGAGGCCGGCCTGGCGCCGAACGCTTTCCCGATCGGCGACAAGACGACGTTGAAGCAGCTGGCGAAAGCCGATCCGTGGTCGGATTTCTTTAAGCAGGGCAGGGCTCTGAAGCGGGGTTAACGCTTCGCCCGTTCAGGACAGAAACACCTTCTCGAAAGCCTGCTTGCCCGGCGGCGAGAAGATCACCGCGCGGCTGTCCTTCTCGCGGCGCGCCCATTTCTCGGCAAGGATCTTGTCGAGGATGGCGGCGCCCAGTGTGCCGGCGAGATGCGAGCGCCGCACGCTCCAGTCGAGGCAAGCGCGGCATACCGGCCGGCGCGGCTTGGTATAAACGTCGATGCCGATGGCAGCGAAATGCGAAGCCGCCGATGGCCCGAGCCTGATCTCCTGTTCGTCGCGGACCAGTACGTTCTTGGCGACGAGCCGATCGAGCGTCGCCACCGCCTGCTCGCCGGCGAGGTGATCGTAGCAGACGCGCGCCACGCGCATCGCGCCGTCGCGCGGACCCGGGCGCACACGCTTTGGACCTACGGCTTCCGCAACCCCGGTGATCGCCTCGATCATGCCGGCCACCTGCGGTCCGGCGAGGCCGTAATAGCGATGCCGGCCCTGGCTCACCACCGTGAGCAGCCCACCTTCCATCAGTTTGCCCAGGTGCGAGCTGGCGGTCGGCAGCGAAACGCCGGCCTCGAGCGCCAGTTCGCTCGCGGTCAGCGCCGTGCCGCCCATCAGGGCATTCAGCATGTTTGCCCGCGCCGGGTCACCGACCAGGCTGGCGATGCGGGCGATGTCGGGTCCTTCGCGCATAGTTCGTTCCCCATCGAAGCATTCTTGTCAGATAACCACTATTCTCCGATCAGATCAAGGAGACGACGATGACAGCACGAACCGCTTTCCCCTCGGCACCGCTCGCCAGCCGCCAATCCTTCCCGTTCGTCACCTGGTTGCGCTCCCGGCTGCTGGCCCGTTGGTATGACCGCCATCTGCAGCGTCTCGACCTTGCCGAGATCGATGACCACCTGCTGCGCGACCTTGGCCTTACGCGGCAAGACGTGCGCCGCGAATGCGCGAAATCTTTCTGGCAGCCCTAGCAGACCAGGCGACACGACGTTTCGATACCGCTTGAACTATCGACGCAACCCCAAGGATCCACAATGACCATCACCTGCTTCATCCGTTACGAAATCGACCCGTTCGGCAAGGCGGCCTTCGAGGAGTATGCGCGTAATTGGGGCCAGGCCATTCCACGCTGCGGCGCCGATCTGATTGGTTATTACGGGCCGCATGAGGGCTCGGCGACGACCGCCTATGCCGTCTACAACATCGACAGCCCGGCGGCCTACGAAGCCTATCGCGCCCGGCTTGCCGCCGATCCCGCCGGCAAGGCAAACTACGAGTTCGCCAAGCGCGAGAGATTCATCCTGAAGGAGGACCGCATGTTCCTGAAACACGTCTCGGCCCCGCACGCGAAACTGGTGCTGCCGTGATTGCCGTCATCTTCGAGGTCGAGCCGGCGGGGGGCCGGCGTGATGCCTATCTGAGCATCGCCGCCGATTTGCGTCCGCTGCTTGACGGCATAGACGGCTTTCTTTCCATCGAGCGTTTTCAGAGCCTGGCCGATCCGAACCGCATCCTGTCGCTGTCGTTCTGGCGCGACGAGGAAGCCGTGAAGGCCTGGCGCAACACCGAGGAACACCGGCAGGCGCAGAAGGCCGGTCGTGGCGGCATCTTTGCCGGCTACCGATTGCGCATCGCCCATGTGGTGCGCGACTATGGACTGACCGGGAGGGACGAGGCGCCGGCCGACAGTCGGGCGGTGAATGGGTGAACGACTCACGCATTCCCGATCAGCACGCCGGCCGCGAACACCAAGGCGCCGCCCAGCACCACCTGGAAGGCGGCACGCAGGAAGGGCGTCTGCATGTAGCGGTTCTGGACAAAAGCGATCGCCCACAATTCGAAGAACACCACCACCGCGGCAACCCCGGTCGCCGTCCAGAAATGCGGAATGAGATAGGGGAGTGCGTGGCCGAGACCGCCCAGCGTCGTCATGATGCCGACGGTCAGACCGCGCTTGATCGGCGAGCCGCGGCCCGACAGCTTGCCGTCGTCTGAAGCGACTTCGGTGAAGCCCATGGAAATGCCGGCGCCAATCGAGGCGGCAAGCCCGACCAACAGCGTCTGCCAGGTGTCATGCGTGGCGAAGGCGGCAGCAAAGATCGGCGCCAGAGTGGACACCGATCCGTCCATCAGCCCGGCCAGCCCCGGCTGCACATAGGTGAGGATGAACTGACGCTGCTCGGCGCTGGCTTCCTCATCCTTGACGGCGCCCGGCACATGTTTCTGCTCCAGACGCTGCGCCAGCGTCTCATGGCCTAGTTCGGCCACCGCCAGATCGTCGAGCAGTTTTCGCGTCGAGGCATCTGCCGTGCGCTTGGCCGCCTCGACATAGAAAAGGTAGGCTTGCCGCTCCATCGCCTCGGCCTGGCTGCGCACGTGCTCGATGCCGAGCGGCCGCACCAGCCAGTCGGGCTTGCGCTCGTAATAGCCCTTCACATGTTCGCGCCGGATCAGCGGAATGCGCTCGCCGAACCGTTTGCGGAAAAGCTCGATCAGCGCATCGCGATGGCCATCCTCTTCCTCGGCCATCTCCTCGAACACTTTTGCCGATTGGGGGAAGTTTTCCGTCAGGCCGTCGGCATAGGCCCGATAGATGCGACCGTCATCCTCCTCGGACGAAATGGCCAGCGCCAGGATCTCCTGTTCGGAGAGCGATTCGAAGGGACGGCGGCCGAAGCCGAAAACACGGGAAAGCATGAGGAATTCACCCTAGTTTAGAATAGTTCTAAACTAGAACTTGATATGCCTCCGGTCAATTGCGTGCTCGGTCGCGGTCAAGAATTGTTGAAGCTCGCAAGCCGGGCTGGCCCTTCATTCAGTGAATGTTCACCTATATAACTTGACCCAACCAGAACAAGGAACCGGCAGATGACGGCAAAACAGCCTCCGCATCCCTATGACCCAAAGCCCGTTCTCGATCTCATCGCCAGCATCGAGGCCGATCTGCAGCGCCTGAAAGGCCTTGTCGAGCAGCAGGTCGAGAAATTCGACCCCGCCAATCCGCACAACAAGGCGCCGGACGGCAAACTGACCGAGGAAGGCGTCGAGTGCTGCTACCGCATGTTCGACGAGGGCAAGTCGCGCTACTCGGTTGCCCAGCAGATGAAAATCTCCTTTGCCGCCGCCAGCCACCGGTTCAACAACTGGCGCAAGCTGGGTGGGAGCAAGAGGCAGCGGACGTTGCTGGGGTGAACTTGCGAGATGTCGGCGGGACAGCGCCCCCCTCTGTCCTGCCGGACATCTCCCCCTCAAGGGGGGAGATTAGACGTCACGAACGGTCTCACCAACTTACAACGGCGACAAGAGAAGCGCCGAAGTCGAAACTGGCAGGCCAGAGGGGGGGCGTGCAGCCGCGGCGTTGGCGACCGCCCGCCAAACTTTGTAACGGTCACATTTTTTCATTGGTGCGCCACATCTGTTTGCAGGCATCATGGAGAGACCTCTGTCCACTGGACCTCACATGACCGACACCACCCCTCCCGGCATCGCCGACATCCACGCCGCCGCCGCGCGTCTCTTCGGCCTGATCGTTGAAACCCCCTTGATCGAATCGCAGGAGCTGAACAAGCGCTTCGGCGGCCGCATCCTGTTCAAGCCGGAGACGCTGCAGCGCACCGGCTCGTTCAAGTTCCGTGGCGCCTACAACAAGCTGTCGTCGCTCAGCGAGGAGGAGCGCCGCCGAGGCGTCGTCGCCTTCTCGTCGGGCAATCATGCGCAGGGCGTCGCGGCGTCGGCGGCGATGTTCGGCGTCAAGGCGGTGATCGCCATGCCTTCAGACGCGCCGGCGATGAAGATCGCCAACGTCCGCAAGATGGGGGCGGAGGTGGTGCCGTTCGACCGCTTTCGCGACGACCGCATGACCGTGGTGCGGCCTTACATGGAAAGAGGCATGGTGCTGGTGCCGCCCTTCGACGACCCGGCCATCATTGCCGGCCAGGGCACTATCGGCCTCGAATTGATGCGCCAGGTAAAAGCGCTTGGCGTCGACCTCGACGCGGTTGTCGTTCCCTGCGGCGGCGGCGGCTTGTCGAGTGGCATTTCGGTAGCCGTCAAGGACGCCTCGCCGGACACCGCGGTCTGGGCTGTGGAGCCCGAGCATTTCGACGACACCCGCCGGTCGCTGGCCGCCGGCGCCAGGGTTTCGAACGAGCCCGGCCACAGCTCCATCTGCGACGCGCTGCTGACCGCCGAGCCCGGCCTGATCACCTTCGAGATCAACCGCAGGAACCTCACTGGGGCCATCGCCGTCTCGGACCAGGCGGCGGCGCAGGCGGTGCGCGACGCCATGGCCCATCTCAAGCTGGTGGTCGAGCCCGGCGGCTGCGTGGCGCTGGCGGCACTGTCATCGGGCGAGATCGACCTGTCGGGCAAATGCGTTGCCGTGGTGCTGTCCGGCGGCAATGTCGATTTCGGCACGTATGCCGGGATCATGGAGGCTGCTTGAGACGGCGATGTCCATGGGGATCTGATATGGAGTATCTGGCGACAGGCGCCGCCTTGGATCACTCCTCGCCCGCCGCCAAATCGTCGCCGCGCTGAGCATGGTCCTCTACCGCCCGTTCACGCGTTCCGAGCTGCCTGACGATACAGCATCCCTTGCCCGCACCCTCATCGGCAAGATCGTGGTGCGCGAACTGCCCGAAGGCATCGCCAGCGGCCGCATCGTCGAGACAGAGGCCTACGTCGTCGGCGATGCCGCCGGGCACGGCTACCGGGGCCAGACGCCGCGCAACCGTTCGCTGTTTCTCGGTGCTGGGCACGCCTATGTCTATCTCGCCTACGGCATCTCCTACATGCTCAATGTCTCGAGCGAGATGCCGGGGGTCGGAACCGGCGTGCTGATCAGAGCGCTCGAGCCGCTCGAAGGCATTGCGATCATGCGGCTCAATCGCGGCATCGAGCGCTTGCGCGACCTGGCGCGGGGACCGGGAAGGCTGGCCCAGGCGTTGCGGATCGATCGTTCGCTCGACGGGCTCGATCTTTGCCGCAAAGGCCCGCTATGGCTGGCAACCGACGAGCATCAAACCGGCGACATCGCCCAAGGCATCCGGATCGGCATTACAAAGGATGCCGATCGCCCGCTGCGGTTTTACGTCAAGGGGAGCGCCTTCGTCAGCGGCCCGAAATCGCTCAACGGTTAGAGCAGTTCACCGTTTCACAGAAACGGCGACCCGCTCTACCTCCTTGTTTTACGCAATTCCGGACGGAAAACCGTTTCACAATTTTCCTGGAATTGCTCTCGTGGCAGTTACAAACCATGGAGATTGGCGAAGGCATTTCTCCCCGTCGTCATCCACGGGCGGAGCAAGGAGCTAAGCGACGCAGCGCAGACCCCTGGAGCTGCTCCGCAGCCCAAGGGATGACGACGCCGCAAAGGCTGGTACCAAGACTGTGGAGGTCGTGCGGCGTCTAATCCAGCGTCCGCCTGAACCGCACCAATGCTACGCCGGCAAACAAAGCCACGAACACCACCAGCCAGCCGATCTCCGTTGCCACCGCTGGCAATTGCGCGCCCTTCAGCATCACCGCGCGGGTGATGCGCAGGAAATGTGTCAGCGGGAAGATCTCGCCGAAGATTTGTGCCCAGTCCGGCATGCCGCGATAGGGAAACATGAAACCCGACAGCATGATCGACGGCAGGAAGAAGAAGAAGGTCAGCTGGAGCGCCTGCATCTGCGTGCGGGCGATGGTCGAAATCGTATAGCCGAGCAGCACCAGCGCCAGCACGAAGATCAGCACGGCGGTCAGGAGCAACGACATCGATCCGGTGAAGGGGATTGCGAACAGAAGCTTCGCCGCCGCCAGCACCACCACCACCTGCACGCCGCCGACCGCCAGATAGGGCAGCACCTTGCCCATCATGATCTCAAGCGGGCTGGACGGCATCGCCAGAAGGTTTTCCATCGTGCCGCGTTCGGTCTCGCGCGTCAGCGCGATCGAGGTCATCATCACCATCGTCATCTGCAGGATGACGCCGAGCAGGCCGGGCACGATGTTGTATTGCGAGATGCCTTCGGGATTATAGCGCCGGTGTACGACGACATCGAGCTGACCCTTGGCGGTCTCGGCGGCGGCTTCCTGCGTGCCTTGCGCCCTCAGCAGCGCCTGGCTGGCGACGGTGCCGAGCGTCGAGATGGCGCCGCTGGCCACCGCCGGGTCGGTGGCGTCGGCCTCGATGAGTATCTGCGGATTGTTGCCGCTCTCCACCCTCCTGGCGAAATCGGCGGGGATGGTGACGACGAAGGCGACGTCGCCGCGCGATATCAGGAACTCGGCCTCGGCGGCACTTTGCGCGACATGGTCGAAACGATAGTAGCCGGTGGTCTGCAGCGCCGCGACAATGGCGCGCGTGTAGGGATCGTTGCTCGTCGCCACGAGTGCTGCCGGCAGGCTTTTCGGGTCGTTGTTGATGGCGTAGCCGAACAGCACCAACTGTATCAGCGGCACGCCCAGCATCATGGCGAAGGTGATGCGGTCGCGCCGCATCTGGATGAATTCCTTGATCAGCAGGGCGCCAAGCCGGGCGAAGGAAAAGACGCTGTTCATGCCATGTTGTCCTTCGAGCCGGACATGAACTGGATGAAAACGTCCTCGAGGCTGGTTTCGCCGGGCGAAACTTTCACGCCCTTGTGCTCTCTCTCGACATCGGCGAGTGCGGCTTCGAGCTTCTTTTTGTCGGAACCGACGACATGCAGCGTCGCGCCGAACGGCGCCACCTGGTCGACGCCGGGGCGGCCCTGCAGCGCTTCGGCGACCTGATCGAGCCGTGGACCTTGCAGCACAAACGTGGTCAGCCCGGCATTTTTCACCACTTCGGCGACGGTGCCGGTGGCCAGCATCTTGCCGTAGGAAATATAACTGATGCGATGGCAGCGCTCGGCCTCGTCCATGTAGTGGGTGGAGACCAGCACGGTCAGCCCGCCGCTGGCGAGGCGATGGATCTCGTCCCAGAACTCGCGCCGCGCCTTCGGGTCGACGCCGGCCGTAGGCTCGTCGAGCAGCAGCAGCTTCGGCTTGTGCATGATGCAGGCGGCCAGCGCCAGCCGCTGCTTCCAGCCGCCCGACAAGGTGCCGGCGAGCTGGTTGCGGCGCGACGTCAGGCCGAGGTCCTCCAGCGTGCGCGCGACATGCTCCTCGACCGGCTTCAGCCGGTAGAGCCGCGCCACGAATTCGAGATTCTCGCCGATCGTCAGATCCTCGTAGAACGAGAATTTCTGCGTCATGTAGCCGACTTCGCGCTTGATGCGCAGGCTGTCGGTGCGGATGTTGAAGCCGAGCACCGTGCCTTCGCCTTCGTCCGGCGTCAGCAGGCCGCACATGATGCGGATGGTGGTGGTCTTGCCTGAACCGTTGGGGCCGAGAAAGCCGACGATCTCGCCCTCGGCGACAGACATCGTCACATGGTCGACGACGGTCTTGTCGCCAAAACGCTTGACCAGGCCGTGGACGTCGATGGCGTTCATCTTGCGTTGTCCGCCAGATCGACATCGACGATCTGGCCCGGTTGCAGCGGGCCGGCATCGCCCTCCGGCCGCGCCTCGACCAGGTAAACCAGCTTCTGCCGGTTCTCGAGCGAATAGATCACCGGCGGGGTGAATTCCGGATCCGGCGAGACGTAGCTGACGCGCGCCTTCACATCCGGGCCGCAGCCGTCGCAATGGACGCCGAGCAAGGTGCCGACCTTGACCGAGGAGAAGGCGGCTTCGGGTATATAGACGCTGAGCTTCACCGCACCGTCGGGCAGGATCGAAATGACCGGTGCGGTCGGGCCAGCCGTGTCGCCCGGATTGCGGATGACATCGTTGACGCGGCCGGGCGAAGGCGCTGCCAGCACGCGCTTCGACAGCCGCCATTGCGCCTGCTCCAGGGCCGCCTGCGCCTGCTTGACCTGGTTGTCGGCGGCCTTGATCGTCTCAGGCCGCGCCGGCAGGCCGCCGACGGCGAGATTGGCATTGGCCTGACCGACCTGCGCATTGGCCGTTTCGAGCGTGGCCGACGCGGTGTCGAAATCCGCTTGCGTGCCGGCACCGCGCTTGAACAGATCGGCGGCGCGGTCGTATTTGCGCTTGGCGTCGGCGGCCTGGGCGCTGGCCATATCGACCTCGGCCCTCAGCACCGCGATCTCTTCCGGCCGCTTGCCGATCTGCAGGTCGGCCAGTTGCGCCTGCGCCTGGGCAAGGCCGGCCTGCGCCTGCGCCACGGCGATCTTGGCATCGGCGCTCTCCAGCGTCACAACGGTGGTGCCGGGCGTGACACGGTCGCCGCGTTTGACGGTCACGGTCTCGACCTGCGCCACCTCGATCGGCGCCAGGAGCACGTAGTCGCCTTCGACATAGCCGACGGCCAGCGGTGCCGCCGGGGCACAGGCCGAGAAGAGCTGTGCGGCGAGCGGCAGCGAACACAGAAAGCTCATGGTCTTTGCCCCTTTGTCTTTGCCCCTTTTCTGGCGGCCAATATGGCCTTGAGATTGCCCGAAGTGACCGCCACCACCTTGGCGGCCTCCGCTGCACCGATATCGGGCCAGCCCATGCGGCGCATCACCGCCTCGCGGCCGATGCGGAAATAGATGACCTGGCCGATCAGCGTGAACACGGTCAGCCTTGTGGCCTCGCTTTCGGCGGGCTCGCCGGTTGCCTGTTCCCAGAGCTGGCACAGCCGGCGATGGCTCGGCTCGAAGACGCCGTCATAGATACGATCGAGGGCCGCCGTTGGATGGGAAAGTTCGCGCAGGATGAACTGCACGATCTCGCCGGCCTGCGGACTGGCCACGACAAAGCCGACCATTCGCTCCAGCGCCGCGAAGAGCTGCGCCTGCGCTGCCTCAGGTCCGACCGGCGCGGGCGCCTCCGCATTGCCGAGCGCCGGGCCGGCGACCGTCTGGATGGTTTCGACGATAAAGTCGGCGGCGGCCGTGCGAAGACCCTCCTTGCCGCCGAAGTGATAGGCGATCGAGCCGATATTGGCTTGCGCCTCGGCGGCGATCTCGCGCGTTGAGGTGCCGTCGAAGCCCTGCCTTCCGAACAGCTTCAGTGCCGCCTGGACAAGGGCGGCGCGCGTCATCTCGGCGGGAGATGCTTCGCGGCGAAGGTTTTTGGCATCGGGCTGCTTGATCATCTCGTGACTTTAATCAATCGATTGATTAAAGTCAATTCACGAACGTCGATCCGTGTATGTCACCGTCTTGCCATGGGGAGCGGCAACCGCTTTAGTGCGCGGCCATGGGCAAGGAAGTCGAACGAAAATTCCTGGTCACCAGCACCGCATGGCGGGAGCTGGCCGAGGCGGATATCCGCATCCTGCAGTTCTACCTCGCCGCCGGCCCCGGGCGCACGGTGCGCATCCGCATCAGCGATGGCACTTCCGCCAAGCTGACGCTCAAATTCGGCAGCAAGGCGCGCGAGCGCGACGAATTCGAGTACCCGATCCCGTTGGCGGAGGCGGTGGAGATGCTGGATTTCGCCATCGGACGTGTCATCGAGAAGACACGTCACCATGTTAGGCACCGTGGCTATCTCTACGAAGTCGATGTCTTTGGCGGTGCGCTTGCGGGACTGGTGATCGCCGAACTTGAGACGCCGGAGGACGTGCCGGACGAAATGCTGCCTGAATGGCTCGGCCGTGAAGTCACCGGCGAGTCAAAATTCTACAACGCGTCGCTCGCCCTCGGGGGGATACCGGAGATCGCCGCATGAGCTTTCGCATCGATCCGCGCCTGCCGCTGACCGGCGAGGTCAGGCGTATCCTTGCCGAGGAAATCGGCAAGGCATTGGCCCATCTTGACGCCGCAAGCAGCCGTCCGGAGCAGGCGCTGCACAAATGCCGCAAGCGGTTGAAGAGCGCGCGCGCCTTGCTGTCCCTTGTTCGTTCCGGTGACGAAACATTCTGCGAGACCGAAAATCAGTGCTATCGCAACGTGGCGGGCCTGCTTGCCGGGCCGCGCGAGGCGACAGCGCTGATCGAAACCATCGACCGGCTGGCGGCAAGCTTTCCCAAGGAGAGCGCCGACGATGGGCTTACCGCTGCGCGCGACAGGCTGATCGCGCGCCAGCATGAATTGCACGAAGGCAGCGGGCTCGAAGCGGCGATCGGTGCTGCGACCGCCGCCTGCGAGGAGGGCCTGCACCGCATCGACACGCTGGCCTTGCCCGACCAGCCGGAACAGGCGGCCGACGTGCTTGCCGAAGGCGCCCGCGTCACGCTGCGCCGTGCCAGGAAGGCGCTGGACAAGGCCGGATCGCGCGGCGAGGCCAATGATTTCCACGATTTGCGCAAGGCAGCCAAGACGCACGGCATGCATCTGTCGCTGCTCGGCAGGCTGTGGCCGACGCCGATCAAGGCCCGGCGCAAGGCGGTCGACGAACTGGGCGAGCGGCTGGGCGACCTGCACGATATACTGGTGATGCGCGCCCTGCTCGAGGCCGACGACCAGCCGCTCGGGCCGCCAGAGGACACGAAGCTTCTGGCCAAGCTGTTGAAACGGTCGGAGAAGCAGCTGAAGAAGAGCTGCCTGGCCGAGGCGGCCGAGCTGTTCGGCGACAGTCCCAAACGCTCGACACGCAAACTGGCCCGCAAGGCGCGCAACGATCTGGCTGCGCCGCCGGAAGAGGCCACGGCATCGTAGGCTGACTTGGCGCTTTTCCTCTCGGTCCGGAGGGGGAGGAAAGGCGTACGCTAGCCCTCGTCACCCGCCCATGCTAATCGCCATGGAGCATGACCGAGCCCGGCGACACGCTTCTGGATCGACTTGGCCGCTGGCTTGCCGGCCGGCTGCAGGAAGAATCGTCCGGCTACGAGCCCTACACACCGTCCGATGCCGAAACGCTGCGCCGCACGCTTGAGCCCGGCGACATCCTGCTGATCGAGGGCAACCAGAAAATCTCGGCGGCGATCAAGTACCTGACCCAGTCGACCTGGTCGCATGCGGCCTTCTATGTCGGCGATGCCTTGCCCGCGCCGGCAGACGGCTCAGAGCGGCCGCGCCTGATCGAGGTCACGATCGGCGAAGGCTGCGTCGCCGTGCCATTGTCGCGCTACCGCACCTACAACACCCGCATCTGCCGAGCAAACGGACTGGCGCCGGAGGATCGCGACAAGGTCGTCGCCTTCATGATCGGCAAGCTCGGCCTGAAATACGACCTCAAGAACATTTTGGACATGCTGCGTTTTTTCTTCCCGACGCCGCCGGTGCCGGTGCGCTGGCGGCGCCGCATGCTGGCCTTCGGCTCCGGCGACCCGACACGGGCGATCTGCTCGACACTGATCGCAGAGGCCTATGGCCAGATCCGCTATCCGATCCTGCCCGAGATCACCCGTGCGCCCGGCCGCGCTTCGGCGCAGTCTAATTATTCGCGCAAGGAAATCCTGCACATCCGCCACCACTCGCTGTACACGCCGCGCGATTTCGACCTGTCGCCCTATTTCCGCATCGTCAAGCCGACGCTGGAATATGGTTTCGACTACCGGGCGGTGACCTGGGACGACAAGCTTGCCGATCCCGGGGCGAAGGCGGCCGAATAAACGCGATCAAATGAGTCCGCCGCGTGCAGGGGAGTGCTGGCCGGCGGCCGGACGTCAGTGCTTGCAAGCCGCGGCCCGCACGTCCGAGGGTGTGGCATCATAACGGCGGCGGAACGCCCGGTTGAAATAGGAAAGGTCGTTGAAGCCGGCCTCGTAGGCGATCGCGGTGATGCTGCGTCCGGCATGGCGCGGATCGCCGAGCATGCGATGGGCGCGCGCCAGCCGCTGGGTCATCATGAAATCAATCAAGGATGTGCCATCGCTCTCGAACAGCTTGCGGACGTAGCGGGCCGACAGTCCGTGGCGGGCGGCGACGTCCTGCGCCGACAGGTCGACATGGCCGCCATGCGCGACGATATCGGCCTTGATGGCGCGCAAGCGGGCAACGCTGACGCCGCGGCCGCGCGATATCTGGGCCGCATCCCTGGTCGCGCCCATGGCGAGTGCGGCAAGGTCGAAGACATGCGTCGCCGCAAGGTGGCAGGCCTCCGCGGTCAACTCGTCTCCGACCTCCTGGATCGAGCTGATATAGTCGAGCAACAGCCGCATGGCCCCGCTCTGGGTCGGCAAGGGCCGCATAAGAACCGCGGCCGGATCGCCGATCAGAGGCGAAAGCTGCTTGCGCGAAAAACTCAGATTGACGAAGCGGAACCCGCCGGCGCCAATCAGGTTGAGGCCAACCTCTTCACCGCTCATCATCAGTGCCTGGCCGTTGCCGACCGCCTCCTCGCGGCCGCGATGCTTCATCACACTGCCCCCGTCGAGGGCCGCCAGAAGAACGAAGTCGTCGTTGTCGATCAGCGACGACGTGTGATGCACCCGGAATTCCGATGAGCTGCCGGTGGCGATGCCGAGGCCCGGCAACGCGCGCACCCGCATGTCGATCTGCGCCGGCGCCAGCGGATCAAGGTCCACCCTCAGAACCGTGCGGCCGTAAACCTCGCGCGTGATCTCGACGCGATCCCGCTCCGGAAACATCTCCGTCGCCAGCCTGAACGAAGCTGACGGCCCCATCGTCGCAGTCATCGACACCCCCATGCCCAAGAGGGCGGTCATATGCGCTGCGGCCTGCAAAACGTCAATCCCGGGCCGTTTTGGCCGCTTTCAGTGCCGTTCTGTCCAAGCTGACCCCCTTCGATGCCCCTAGTTTGCGGCGCGATTCCAAAACCGGAACCGCGTTGGCGGCAATCCAAGGGGGCACGATGTTTCATTTGCAACTGTTCAAGACGCTGTCGGCACTGGCCGCGGCGGGCTTCAATCCACGCGTCTATCTGCTGTCGATCGCCTTGGGCAACACGGTGACCGATCATCGCGAGGCCAAGCTGCCGCCGCGCGCTGCCCGATGATGAGCAGCACCATGAAAAAGAGCATTTTCCTGGCCCTGACCATTGCCCTGGCGGGCTGCCAAACGGGCCAGGTCGACGACAACCCGAGATCGATCGCGAGTGCGGCCGGCAGCAAGAAGGCCCAGAACGAACCGACGACGGAAACGGCTTGCGCCGATGCCGCCAAGAAGGCGGCGAAGGCGCAGACCAATGCAGCTCTGCTCGGCGGTGTCCTGTCGATGGCGGGGGGTCTTGGCGGTCTGGCTGGCAATGGTGGGGTCATTGCCGGCCAGGCCGCCTCGATCGGCGGCTCGGTTCTGCAGTCCCAGGCGACGAGCAGTGCCCGGGCCGGCATTGCGGAGGATTGTTATGGCTGAGCGGCGTTTCGCAGCCATGCGCCGGCTGGCCGGCGCGCTCGCACTTGCCGGCATGATCTTCGACAGCCCGCAGGCCTTGGCGCTGACAGCGCGGGATGCGTCGGCGGTCGTCGGCCTGATCGAGGCCTTGCAGCCCGAATTCGGTCAGTTCGCCTATGACGAGGAGATCGCCGCCGACTGGTATGAGCGCGATGCCGCGGACAAGGGCCTGATCGGCACAGCCGGTTTCACCGCCGACAGCTGGAAGATCGCGCTTGGCGAGACCATGCGCGGGTTCCTGGCGACGATGCCGGTCGCAGAACTCGATGCCATTTTCGCCAAGCTCAGGAATGCCATATCCGGCATGAGGGAGCTGACCGACGCACAGAAGACAGAGACCATCGCCGCCATCGACGAAGAGGTCGAAGGATTGATGGCTTTGCGGGCCGAGGGCGACCCCTTCGCCGATGTCGTCAGGCCGCTGACGCCAAAAATCCGCAGCCTCATCCTCGGCCCGGTAATGGGGCGATAGGATGTGGGCCAACAGGCAACGGGTGGCGGGAAAAGCAACTCCGAGGGGAGCCTCGGGGCCGACATCGCGGCATTTTCCAGCCACAGCGCGGGGCAGGCGGGGCAGCCCGATCGCAATGCTTATCTGCCTGCTGGCGTCCAGCTGCAGCCAGACGGCCGCCCGCCGATCACGCCAGACCAGTATGCGCAATTGGCGAAGCCGGCGGTCGGCACCGCCAGGGCCGTGCGCGGCAAGCTCAGCCGCCAGATGCAATCGTGCTGAGGCGATTGGCTTGGTGTCTGCTCAGACCGGCAGCGACAGCCGGCCTTTTGCAGTCAGGGCGCTTTGGCTGTCGGCCCTTGCACTGGCATCGCGCGGATGCGGCCCGATCGGCATGATCGCCGGAAATGGCGTTGCACCGAAGGCAAACGTCCATTTGTAGCCAACCAGCCCATCCTCCGGCGTGGTGTGCTGGTCGTGATGGGCCAGCAGTTTGGCGCGGTCGGCGAGATCCTCCGCCTCGCGCCGCACCATCTCCGCCGTCTCCGGCCGCATCCGCCTCGAGAAGCTGACGAAGGTCGCTTCGTTGTCGATATGGGTGATCGCCCAGCCGATGAAATTCTTGTTGGTCATTTCGAACAGCGGCCTTAGCGGCCCTTCAAAATTCCACTGGATCGGCGTCTCGACCAGCACTCTCGCAGTCAGACCCCGGCCGAGCGCGACCAGGCCCAGCTCCTCAAGATCGCGCAGATAGAGGAACATCGAGGCTTCGCTCAGGCCTTGCGAGCGCATGATGCCTTCGGGCGTGAATTTTTCCGACAGCATGACGAAGATGAACAGCAAGGCCGGCCGGCCGGCGAGCTTGCGCTCGATCTCGGGCGCGATGTGGTTGACCGGCCCTGGCCCCCGGTTCATCGAGCCGAGCACGTTCTCCAGCTCGACACCGGCGGCCGCGCAGATCTCCACCAGCCGGTCGAGCTTGCAGTTGCGCTCGTGGAAGATGCGCTTCACCGTCGGCTCGGAAACGCCCATGCGTTCGGCGAGCTCGCGATAGGTGACGCCCTTCGCCTTCAGCGTCCGCTTCAGCGCCTCGAAGATAAGACCGTTCATCGGATACACCTCTTGCCGGCAGTTTGGTATCGACTTTCGATACTAGCGCTAATCAGCCTTTCGGAAAAGTATCGAAAATCATAGCTCTGCCGCGTCATCACAGGAGAGCAGCCATGAACACCCTCGTCACCTCAGCCTTTCTCGCCGTCATCGGCAGCGCGTCGGTGCCTGCCGCCCAGGCCGGCGAACTCTGGCGCACCGCTGGCCTCGAACAGCCGGAATCGGCGCTGTTCGACGCCGCCAACAACCGCATCATCGTCTCCAACATATCAGGCAATCCCGGCGAGGCCGACGGCAACGGCTATCTCTCCGTGCTGTCCGTTGACGGCAAGACGATCACCCAACACTGGGCCGACGGCATGGATGCACCCAAGGGCATGGCGATAGCGGGCGGCAAGCTCTATATCGCCGACATCACGAAAGTCCGCGTCGTCGACCTTGCCAGCGGCAAGCTCGTCGCCAGCATCGCGGTGCCGAACGCGGTCTTCCTCAACGACATGACATCGGACCCATCCGGCAAGGTCTACGTCACGGATATGCTGGCCGACGCCATCTATCGCATCGACGGCGACCGGCCGGAGCTGTTCGTCAGAGATCCGATGCTGGCGTCGCCGAACGGCGTCTTCGCCGATGGCAACAGGCTGATCGTCGCCTCTTGGGGCAAGGGCATCAAGCCCGACTTCAGCACGGCGGAGCCGGGCAGCCTGCTGTCGGTCGACCTTTCAAGCAAGGTGGTTTCACCCTTGCCGGGCGCCCAGAAATTCGCCGACCTCGACGGCGTCATTGCCATCGGCGACACCATCTACGCCACCGCCTACATGACCGGCACGCTCTACCGCTATCATGCCGGCGGCGTGCCGGAAGCGGTGGCGCATTTCAAGCCGGGCAGCGCCGACATCGGCACGGACGGCAAGTCGATCCTCTATGTGCCGCGAATGAACGAGAGCGAAGTGGCGGCCATGAAGCTCGATTGAGAGATGTAACCGGTGGCCTGGAGGCGAGCCACAAAACCTTCACCAGCAGTCGTGAGGCGGACCGTCATTCCTCGGCGAGGACCGCCGACCCGCATTGTGGGAAGTTAGGCGACGCCTCCGGGTTGGTGCCTCTACGTCCCCTTCACGATCCTCGGCTTAATCGGTCGACGGGATTGAGGCTCGCTCTCTAGGGCCAACCGTTTCTCGTCTTCGATGGCGCGATCGACCGCCTCGATTTCCTCTTGGAGCACCTTCAGCTCGGCTCCGTAGCTGGAGCCGTCGCTGTCCCCGATCTGAAAGCCACTTGCCCGCATTGCGTCGCGAGTATGGTGGACGTTACGGACTCCTTCGCGTCGAGTGGCGACCAGGATTTCCCTGAACTCTCCAAGACGTTCAACGTGACTGCGAGCCATTTGAGTTCTCCTATTTCGTCGTCATCGTCGCTGACGGCGATTCAGCACGGCAAAAACCTACGGCGCAGAAGGTTTAAGCGGCTCTAAGAGATACGCTCGACAGAGCATGAATGCGGAAGCTCAAATTTGAACGTCCTGCATGGCCTGGCGCAATGGCCGCATTTGCCAATTCCGCAAAAATCGAAAGTCTGATCCACTGCCGAAACAACAGCTACCGCAGCTATGTCGACATCGGTCGGGACGCTGTGACCTGGGCCGTCTTTGCCGCGCCGCAATTCTCCCTGACGCCACGAACAGGGTGCTTTCCGGTTTCCGGCTGCGTTCCGTACCGGGGCTACTTTTCTCGGAGTACAGTCATGGTGATGTTTCAACCATCACAATGCATATATGAAACATGTCCCCTCTCGGGAAGCCGGGTGGCGGGGATCAAGACAGGCATGCTAGGCTGGTCATTACCGGGAAGATATCGACGCAGCCTTCCCTTTTCAGCATCGACCGGAGTGAGCAGTTGAAGATTTCCACGGCTTGGATGACATCGGCAGCCTTGCTGTCGGCGGTTTTGCTGTTGGCGGGTTGCGGGCACGGGTTGATCAACCGGCTGATCTAATCTCCAGTCTCGCTGTCGCCGTCCGGGCGCTGCCCGCGCCATCGCTGCCACACCCGGGCAGAGAGCCAGCAAAGCATCGCCCAGACAAAGCCGGCGCACCAGCCGGCCAGCACGTCCGACGGCCAGTGCACACCGAGATAGATGCGGCTGATGCCAACCAGCAGCGTCGTCAGCACCGCCAGCGACAGCACATAGATCTTCGTCGTCCGTCCCGGCAGGAAGCGTGCCGCCAGCGCGCCGAGCGTCAGATAGGTCACCGCCGACAGCATGGCGTGGCCGCTCGGAAAAGACAGCGTCGTTTCGTTGACGAGATGCGAGACGAGTTCGGGGCGCGGCCGGTCGATGCCGGCTTTCAGCAAGCTCGACAGCACCTGACCGCCGGCCACCGCCACGAAGATGAAAAGGGCGGTCGCCGGCCTGCGGATAAGCAGGAGATAGACGATTACCGCCGTCACGATCAGCACCAGCACGCTGCCGCTGCCAAGGCTTGTGATGTCGCGCATCGCCCCTTGCAGCCACAGCGGGCCGATTGGGCTGTCAGGGCGCCCCGCCTGGCGGAAGGCGAGCAGGATCTCGGTGTCGAAGGCGTGCGGCGTGGTGGCGCGCGCCATCTCCATCAGCTCCTCGAAGCCCCACAGGCCGGCGGCGATCGCCAGGCCGGCCAGCAGCACCGGGAATTCAACCCGGTTGAGCAGAGTGTTCGCGGCGTTCTTCATCGGCAATTCGCCTGTTACAGCCGGCCTTGCAGATAGGGTCCGAGCGTGATTAGCGCCACCGCGGCGATCGCCAGCATGATGCCGGTCGCCTGCAGCGCGTTGACGCGCTCGCCGAAGAAGACCAGTGCCACGACGTTCACCGACACCAGCTGGATGACGGCAGACAGGCTGAACGACACCGACATGCCGAATTCGCGGATCAGCCGCAGCATGATCAGATTGCCAAGCGAATAGAGTGCCAGCGTCAGCGCGATCTTGCCAAGGCTCGGCGCCAGGCCCCATTGCTTGGCGGCTGTCGCGGCCAGCAGGAAAATGACCGTCGAAAAGCCGAGCTGCAGCAATCCTGAAAAACTCAACGCTCCGTCCCCTCTCGAAGCGGCTCCAGCCGCGTGTGTCGCGGACGTTGTTTCCGAAGCGCGCCGGGACGTCAAGCGCTCTCCCAAACGAAGCTCTTGGCAATGGCATGAGGGAGGCTCAATGTGTGTAATCGCCCAGCCTGTCGATTGAAGGGCGGTCAGGGGTTCATGATTCGTATTCTTCAGAACTTGACGCGACGCTGGAGCGAACTCTCTCTTGCCCTGCAATTCGTCGTTGCCGGCGGCTTTGGCCTGCTGGCCGTCATGCTGGTGGTGGGCGCCTGGGTGACGGCGCAGATCAGGGACGGCGTCATCCGCAATTCGGCCGCCACGACGGCGCTCTATGTCGACAGCGTGATTGCGCCGCTGCTTCCCGACTTGCGCAAGGAGCAGGAACTCAGCGACTCCGTCAAGCAGGCGCTGGACGAGACGCTGGGCCAGGGCGCGCTCGGCAAGCGCCTCGAATCGTTCGTGCTCTGGCGCCGCGACGGGACGGTTCTCTACGCGAAGGAGACGGCCCTGATTGGCCGCCGCTTCGCTCCGAGCGACAATCTGCGTTCCGCCTTCGAAGGCAATGTCGTCGCTGAATTCAATACATTCGATGATGATGAACGCGAGCAAAAGGCTACCGGCTTGCCATTGCTGGAGATCTACAATCCCGTGCGCGAGCCCTGGTCGGGCGAGGTGGTGGCGGTCACCGAGTTCTATGAGATCGCCGACGATTTCCAGGCCACCCTGGCATCCGCTCTGTGGTCGAGCTGGCTGATCGTGGCCGGCGCGACCCTGGCAGCATTCCTGCTCCTGTCGGGCATCGTCCTGCGCGGCAGCCGCACCATCGACGACCAGCGTGGAGCGCTGCGCCGCCAGGTGTCGGAGCTGCAGGGTCTGGTGGCGCAAAACAGCGCCTTGCGACTGCGCGTGCAACGGGCCTCTCGCCGCGCCACCGCGCTCAACGAAAGATATCTGCGCCGCATCGGCGCCGACCTCCATGACGGCCCGGCCCAACTCGTGGCCCTGGCGGCACTGCGCATGGATAGTCCGATATTTTCCAGCGACGGCCATTCGGGCGAAAGCCGTTCGACCGAGGTCGCGATGATCCGCAAGACGCTGGAGGATGCGATGCGCGAAATACGCGGCATCTGCACCGGCCTTGTGCTGCCGCAGATCGAGACGGCTGCCGCAACCGACATTCTGCGGCTGGCCGTCAGGGAGCACGAGCAGAGGACGGGAACGTCGGTGACGCTGACGCTGGCCGGACAGTTGCCAGAACCGGGCGCTTCCGAGAAGATCTGCATCTATCGTTTCGTTCAGGAAGGGCTGAACAACGCCTATCGCCACGGGTTGGGCAAGGATCAAGCGGTGAGTGCCGGGATGAAAGGTGGCAGGCTTTTTGTCGAAGTGTCGGATGGTGGGCCGGGTTTCGATCCGGCGGCACGGGTCGAGGGCCTCGGGCTCGCCGGCCTCAGGGAGCGGGTTGAAAGCATTGGCGGACAGTTTGAAACCTTGACCGGGCCGCAAGGTACGCGTTTGGTGATCCGTCTGTCAGTCGAGGAGCAAGCATGACTGGGACCATTCGCATCGCCATTGTCGACGATCATCCCCTCTTTCGCGAAGGTGTGACGCGCAGCCTGTCGGAGATCGGAGGCTTCGAGATCGTTGGCGAGGGCGCCACGGCGCAGGATGCCGAACGCCTCGCCGCGACGGTGCGGCCCGACATCTTGCTGCTCGATATCTCCATGCCGGGCGGCGGGCTGACCGCGGTCGCAAGCATCCTAGCCAGCCATCCCGCCCAGAAGATCGTCATGCTGACCGTTTCGGAGGCCAATGCCGATGTGACCAAGGCGCTGAACGCAGGGGTGAATGGCTATGTCCTCAAAGGCGTCGGGTCACGCGGGCTCGCCGACATCCTGCGCAATGTCGCAGCCGGCGAAAGCTATCTCTCGCCGACACTGTCGGCCCGGCTGCTTTCGGATCTCCAGTCCCAGCAGCCGACCGACGGCATAGCGGAACGGCTGCGGCAGCTCACCGAGCGGCAGACGGAAATCCTGCGGCTGGTGGCGGAGGGGCTGAGCAACAAGGAAGTCGCCTTGCGGCTTGAGCTGCAGGAGAAGACCGTCAAGCATCACATGACAGGGGTGCTGTCGAAGCTCAATGTGCGAAACCGCACCGAAGCGGCCTTGATGATGCGTGAGTGGCGCGACCGCGACAGACCTTCCTAGTCTAGACGGAACACCACTTCACACTTTTCCTAGAATTGCTCCAGGCCAGGTCCGGGGAAAATGCGCAGCGGTTTCCCGCCCTGGATTGCGCAAAAGCGCGGCGCGTCTCGGGACTGCAGCCATTGCGCGGTGCCGAAAACCGGGACGACGCCGGCCGAAAACGAGGTCACCTCCGCCGGGGGGCGGCGGAGGTGACGTGCGAAGCTGACCGTTGCCTGTTGGCCAGCTTCACAAGGCCTTGAGACGATTGGCATCGGCCGGCGTGGCCTGGCGGTCGATGATCGTGCGACCGAGAGCGTCCTTCATGCTGAAACGACCGTTCTCGAGCTTTTCCGTTATGCCGTCGGGATGCCGGACTGTGATCTTGTTGCCGGTCACGTCGACCTTGTCACCAGTCTTCGCATTGACATGGCTGCCGCTCTTACCCTGATTGGATCCTGATTTGCCGTTGCCGTTATTGCCGTTATTGCCGTTATTGCCATTCCCATTTCCGTTGCCGCTATTGCCGCTGTTCCCGCTATTGCCTCCGCCGGAACCGCCGCCGTTGCCGTTTCCACCGCCATTGTTGCCGCCGCCATTGCCACCCTTGCCGGCGTATGCGCTGGCGGGGTGGATGCCGGAAACGGAACCGTCCAGGACAATCTGGTAGGGCGCGATCGTCAACGCCAGCGCCGCTGCCGATTTGAGCGCCAGCCGGCAACAACGGATCGTGACCGATCTGTGCATTCTGATCTCCGACGACTGAGCCCGGCGCGCGCCACCCAACGTTGCAGTGCAACCAACATTGCCGAAAGACGCGGCGCCCGGAAGCGACCTCCGACCGTTGCGGTTGTCAACCAGGACCATTGCAAGAGCAAGGTTGGACTAAAGTCCCAAGCATATGCTACATTAGCTTCGCATGAACGGCGCCGCGACCGCCATCGCTAAACGGGAGACTGGCTTTCCCGACGCCGACGGCAGACGCCGAACATCAAGTCACCTCCGCCGGGGGCGGCGGAGGTGACTTGTCGAGCTGGCCCTTGCCCGTTGACTCGTTGTTTGCAAACGACTGATGTCAGCGCCGTCGGGGGATGCGCGGCCCAAACATGCCGCCGAAGGTTTCCTCTATCTCGAAACGACGATCCTGGAGCAGTTCCACGGTCTCGGCGAATTGCTTAGCCAGGGCTGCACGCAATGCCTGTCGCGTCTGAAAGGTTTCCCGATGTCACGAAAATGTGACCCGGCGATTATAAGGGGGTCAAACAGATACCCACGCTCCAGCCAATCCAACAGCCAGAGGCAAGCCACCATGACTGACCTTCGCTCCCCCGACACCCGATTTCGCACCAGCCTGCTCGAGGAAAACGACGGCCCGGCCATCAACGCTTCCGACAACCGCACCATGGGCGAGATCGTCGCGGCGCGGTTCTCGCGTCGCGGCTTCCTCAAGGGTTCGCTGGCTGTCTCGGCCATCGCCGCCACCGTCAGCCCGCTGGCGCTGATCAGCGCCGACGAGGCCCGGGCAGCGGAAGGCTCGGCCTTCATTTTCGACGAACTCGAGGCCGGCATCGACGACAAGCATCATGTCGCGCCGGGTTACGATGCCGATGTCTTGCTGCGCTGGGGCGATCCGCTGTTTGCCGATTCGCCCGACTTCGACCCGACGAAACAGTCGGCCGAGGCCCAGGCGAAACAGTTCGGCTACAACAACGATTATGTCGGCTACATCCCGATCGACGGCTCGGCCGAACATGGCCTGCTGGTGGTCAACCACGAATACACCAATCCGCATCTGATGTTCCCGGACATCGTGAAGATCGTCGAAAAGGACGGCAAGAAGTCGGCAGAAGTCGCACCCCTCTCGAAGGAGCAGGTCGATGTCGAGATGGCCGCCCATGGCGGCACCATCGTCGAGATCCGCAAGGATGGTGGCAAATGGCAGGTGGTGCGCGACGGCAAGCTCAACCGCCGCATCACCTCCAACACCGAAATGGCGCTGTCCGGTCCGGTTGCCGGCCATGACCGCGTCAAGACCAATGCCGATCCGTCCGGCACCAAGGTGTTCGGCACGTTCAACAATTGCGCCGGCGGCGTCACGCCCTGGGGCACCTATGTGATGGCCGAGGAGAACATCCATGGCTATTTTTCCGGCGAGCTGCCGGAAGGCCACAAGGAAGCCGCGAACTACAAGCGTCTCGGCATTCCCGAAGGCGCCTATGAATGGGCGGCGCATTACGAGCGTTTCGACCTCGCCAAGGAACCCAATGAGGCCAACCGCTTCGGCTGGATCGTCGAGGTCGATGTCAACGACCCGACCTCGACGCCGAGGAAGCGCACCGCCATGGGCCGCTTCAAGCATGAGGGGGCCGAATCGATTGTCGCCAGGGACGGCCGCGTCGTCTTCTATCTCGGTGACGACGAGCGCTTCGACTATGTCTACAAGTTCGTGACCAAGGGTATGTTCAATCCCGATGACCTCGCGGCCAACAAGGACCTGCTCGACGATGGCACGCTGCATGTCGCCAGGTTCGCCGAAGATGGCACGGTCGAATGGCTGCCGATCGTCTTCGGCCAGGGGCCGCTGACGGCCGAAAACGGTTTTGCCAGCCAGGCCGACGTGCTGATCGAGACGCGCCGCGCCGCCGACCTGCTCGGTGCCACCAAGATGGACCGCCCCGAAGACATCCAGCCCAATGCCGTCAACGGCAAGGTCTATGTCATGCTGACCAACAATTCGAAGCGCAAGGCCGACCAGGTCGACGCCGCCAATCCGCGCGCCGAAAACGCCTTCGGCCACATCATCGAGATCGCCGAGGACGGCGGTGATTTCACTGCCGCCAAGGGCAAGTGGGAAGTGCTGCTGAAATGCGGCGATCCGGCGGTTGCCGATGTCGGCGCCACCTTCTCGACGGCGACGACGGCCAATGGCTGGTTCGGCATGCCCGACAATTGCGCGGTCGATTCGGCCGGGCGCCTGTGGGTCGCCACCGACGGCCAGGGTCCGAAAGCCACCGGCCGCACCGATGGGCTGTGGGCGGTCGACACGGAAGGTGCCGCGCGGGCGACCTCGAAGCTGTTCTTCCGCGTGCCGATCGGCGCCGAAATGTGCGGCCCGCTGTTTGCGCCCGACGACCAGACCGCCTTCGTCGCCGTCCAACATCCGGGCGACGGCGGCGAGGATTGGGAAGGCTTCGGCCGTCCGTCCTACTATGAGGATCTGTCGACGCGCTGGCCCGACTTCAAGCCCGACATGCCGGTGCGGCCGTCGGTGGTCGCCATCACCAGACAGGGCGGCGGCAAGATCGCGGTCTGATTGCCCACCAGCATGGGTGCAGCGGGGCAGAATTTGCACCGCTGCTGTGCCTTGAAGCCGCGGCATGGATCCCTTGGCCTGCGGAGCAGCTCCAGGGGTCTGCGCCGCGTCGCTTCGCTCCTTGCTCTGCCCAGGACGACGAGGCGACGGGGTGAAGACGGTCAAGCCTCGGGAAAGATTGGCAATTTAAACGTGGCGCCCTAGATCTTTATCAGGAGATCGCCATGTCGAAGTCCGTCTATGACCGTGGCTTGCTCAAGCCAGCCGATATCGCCAAGCTGCAGCGCGTGTTCGACGAGGCCTGCCGGCGGCGCGAGGCACATCCCGATTCCGCCGAAGCGCGGGAGATCGCGCTTAACCTGCTCGCCCTGCACAATGCCGGCATGGTGGAAGAGGACATGCTGATGGAAGCCGTCGGTTTCCGGCGGCTGGAACCCAAATCAGCGTAATGCGCTGGGTTGGTGCGAGGCCGACCCTGCAATCCGTTTGGCGATCGCCTTGGCCATGATACCGGCATTGGCGAAGCAGCCGCGAATGCTTGGCCGCATGCCGGTGAACCACAGACCGGGCAATTTGGGATCGGCTTCGCCACCGTTGAAGACCGGGACGCCCTTGGCGTCGAGCACGCCAAGCTTGCCTACCATGGGCTCCAGCCCGGTGCGGTAGCCTGTCGCGGCAATGACGATGTCGGGATCGATCAGGCTCCCATTGGCCAGGATCACGCCGTCACGGGTGAATTCCCGTATGCCGGGCACGACGGTGATCTTGCCGGCCTTGATGGCGCTGACGGCCCCGTCGTCGGCGGCGATCGCGGTGTAGTCCGAGGTCAGGCGGCTGGCGCCGCCCGCAGGTGCCGGCGGCATGCCGAATTTGGTCAGGTCGCCGAAAACCAGGCGCTGCGTTGCCGCCATCACCGCATCGGCCACCCGCAAGGGCAGGCGCGCCATGATCGGCGAAAGCCGGTGCACGGCGATCTTGCCGATGCGCTTGGGCAGCAGGGCGGGACCGTTGCGGGCCGACAGCCAGATAGCGGCCGTGTCTATGCCGGCCAGATGATTGAGCGCATCGAAGCCCGAATTGCCGGCGCCGACGACCAGCACTCTTTGGCCCGCATAGCCCTGCGCGTCACCGAAATCCGCCGAATGGATGATGCGCCCGACGAAATCCCTCATGCCTTTCCATTCCGGAGTGAACGGTTGCCTGTCGCGGCCGGTGGCGATGACGACATTGCGGGCCAGGCGCGCTCCGGCGCTGGTGCGCAATGCCCAATGATCGCCCTTGAAGGTGATCTCTTCGACCGCGATGCCAAACTGTACCGGCAGCCGGTTCTCCTTCTGGAAATCATTCATGTGGCGGATGACGACCATCCTTTGCGGAAAGGCAGGCGTGCCAGGCGGAAAGGCGAGACCAGGCAGCGAAGAAAGATCGCGGTGGGTGTTGAGATGCAATTGCTGGTGCCGCCGGTGCCATGGCTCGGCCAGCCGGTTTTCCTTTTCCAGGACCGCCGTCGGCACGCCGGCGTTCATCAAGGCGTGCGCGACGGCCAGTCCGGCAGCACCGGCGCCGACGACGATTGCCGGCTCGACCGTGGTCGGCAAATCCGCAACCGATCTGATTGTCGTATCAGTCATTCACTCGAATCCCGTTCGACGTCCCGCCGCAAGGCTCGCAGGACGCTGTAACCGTTTGATCCCGCGCAGTATCCTGCAGCAAACCGCGGCCGAATTTCGAGCGATGCGATTTAGCGCCATACGCCGGGCCGCGGTTGCGCTCTATATGGCATATGCGCGATATCAACGGTAATCAGGTCGCGGCAATGTGATTGATTCGAGGCTCTGGGTGGCTGGCGGGTCTCGACTATCCCCCACGCGCATGCCCGAAATCGAGTCCGATTTTCGAGCCGTGCGCAGAATCAAAGTGTTACAGCACCTCGGCGCGTCCTGGACGGCCGGCGCTGTAGGCGGCACGCGGAATCTCGACCATGCCCTCCTTGCGGTTCTATTTCGACAAGATCCTTGAGGCCGCCGCGCCCGAGGTCGAGCGGCAGGCGCTGACCCATGTCGAACGGCTGGCACTGGTGCGCCGCTATGGCGACTTCTCGCTCGCCTATTCCACCGCCGTGCAAGGCAAGCTTTCCTATTTCGGCGACGCCGACGGCTACATCGCCTTCGGCACCAAGATGAAGCACCATTTTGCGCTCGGCGACCCGGTGGCGGCTCCGGCACGTCGGGCCGATTACATCAGACGTTTCGCCGAGACCGCCGGCAGCCCGTGGTTCGTGCAGATCGGCGAGGAGACCGCACGCGTGCTGGCCGGACTGGGCTACAAGGTCAATCGCCTCGGCATCGACACCCGCCTCGCCCTGCCTGCGCATGATTTTTCCGGGAAGCGCAACGAGACCGTGCGCTACTCCGAGCGCTGGCTGCTGAAGAAGGGCTTTTCATTCGGAGAGGACAAGCGCACGATCTATCTCGACGAGATCGCCCGGCTTTCGGAAAACTGGCGTGGCGACCGCATCGTCAAGCGCTGGGAGATGGGCTTTCTCAACCGCAACTTTGCCGACCATCTCGGCACCGACATGCGCCGCTTCGTGCTGCACGGGCCCGACGGCGAACTGGTAGCTTTGCTCGACTTCGACCCGCTGTGTCGCGACGGCAGGGTCATCGGCTACACGACCGCCTTCAAGCGCAAGCATATCGATGCCTCGCCGCATGCCGAGATCGGCCTGACCAAATTCGCCGTCGACCGGTTTCGCGAAGAGGGCATCTCGGTGGTCACGCTCGGCCTGTCGCCGATGCTCGATATCGGGCCAAGCGGATTTGCCGAAAGCGATTTCTGGCGCAATGCCTTCCAGCGCGCCTACTCTTCGCCCTGGGTCAACCGCCGCAGGTTCAACCTGCAGGGCCAGGCGGCGTTCAAACGCCGCTTCCACGGCGTCGAGGAGCCGGTCTACATCGCCTTCCGCAAGGGAACGTATGTCGAGATGCTGGGGTTGTTGCGGCTGATCAAGGCAATCTAGGTCTGGCGGTGCTTCAAGATGCTTTCCGCGGTCAGTTCCTGAGCCGATAGCCAGTCCTGAAGATCCAGGCGACGATGGTTATGCAGACTAGCAGGAAGACAACGGTCATGCCGAGGCTGACGCCGACCGAGACATCGGACTTGCCGTAGAAGCTCCAGCGGAAACCGCTGATCAGATAGACGACCGGATTGAACAGCGTCACCGTGCGCCAGACCTCGGGCAGCATGTTGATCGAATAGAAGCTGCCGCCGAGGAAGGTCAGCGGCGTGATGATCAGCAGCGGCACCAGCTGCAGCTGCTCGAAGCTCTTGGCCCAGATGCCGATGATGAAGCCGAACAGGCTGAAGGTCACCGCCGTCAGCACCAGGAAGGCGAGCATCCAGAACGGGTGCAGGATGGTGAGCGGCACGAACAGCGAGGCGGTGGCCAGGATGATCAGGCCGAGGATGATCGACTTGGTCGCGGCACCGCCGACATAGGCGATGACGATCTCCAGATAGGAGACCGGCGCCGACAGAAGCTCGTAGATCGAGCCGACGAATTTCGGGAAGTAGATGGCAAAGGAGGCGTTGGAGATCGACTGCGTCAACAGCGACAGCATGATCAGACCCGGCACGATGAAGGCGCCGTAGCTGATGCCGTCGATCTCGGTGATGCGTGAGCCGATGGCCGAGCCGAAGACAACGAAATACAGCGACGTCGAGATGACCGGCGAGACGATGCTCTGCAGCACGGTGCGGAAAGCGCGCGCCATTTCCATCCGGTAGATCGCCCATACTGCGCGAAGGTTCATGGCTCCCTCCTCACCAGATTGACGAAGATCTCCTCGAGCGAAGAGTTTTGCGTGTCGATATCGCGGAACTGGATGCCGCCGGCCTCGAGGTCGCGCATCAACGAGGCGACGCCGGGCCTCTCGGCCTGGTTGTCATAGGTGTAGGTCAGCTG
The DNA here is from genome assembly GCF_020164875.1 of Mesorhizobium sp. CO1-1-8. Taxonomy (NCBI): domain Bacteria; kingdom Pseudomonadati; phylum Pseudomonadota; class Alphaproteobacteria; order Hyphomicrobiales; family Phyllobacteriaceae; genus Mesorhizobium; species Mesorhizobium sp. CO1-1-8. Next base: position 326,338 of record NZ_JAIUGZ010000004.1, read on the forward strand.
CCCGCCATCCGGCGACAGGTCCAGCGCATAGCGCGAGAACGCCTCGGGAATGGCCGTCAGCGGATTGCGCAGCTCCAGCACCAGCCGCTTGCGGCCGAGCTTGCGCATCAGTTCGGCCTTGTGCTCGACCAGGATGATCTCGCCGCGATTGATGACGCCGACGCGGTCGGCCATCGCCTCGGCTTCCTCGATATAGTGCGTGGTGAGGATGATGGTGACGCCGTCCTCGCGCAGCCGGCGCACCATGGCCCACATGTCCTGGCGCAGCTCGACGTCGACGCCGGCGGTCGGCTCGTCGAGGAACAGGATGCGCGGCTCATGGGACAGCGCCTTGGCGATCATCAGCCGGCGCTTCATGCCGCCCGACAGGGTGATCGCCTTGGCGTCCTTCTTGTCCCACAGCGACAGGTCGCGCAGCACCTTCTCGACGAAAGCTGGGTTGGCCGGCTTGCCGAACAGGCCACGGCTGTAATTGACCGTCGCCCAGACGCTCTCGAAGGCGTCGATGGTCAGTTCCTGCGGCACCAGTCCGATCAGGCTGCGCGCGGCGCGATAATCCTTGTTGATGTCGTGGCCATCGACGGTGACGGTGCCCGACGAGCGGTTGACGATGCCGCAGACGATCGAGATCAGCGTCGTCTTGCCGGCGCCATTGGGCCCAAGCAGCGCGAAGATCTCGCCGCGCTGAATGTCGAGATTGACTTGCTTGAGCGCGGTAAAACCGGTGGCGTAGGTCTTGGAGACCCCGGAAATGGACAGGATGGAAGGCATGGGTGAAAACGGCTGCTTGAAAGAGGTCCCCTGATATAGGCCGAATGTCGGTGCATGCAACCGCAAGTCAATGCCCTGCTGACAGTTCTCGACAATCGTTGCCGGCCGGCCATTGCAGGTGCAGCGCACAGGCCCGGAGTTGCGCGGCATGCAACCGGCAAAATTGTCCTGTGGCGTTCAGCCTCGCGGCAGGACGCCGCTTTGACCCAACGGCGCTACAGGCCTATTCTTACCTCATTAGAAGCAGCCGGAGCCCACCATGGACCCGCTCATCCTGTCGCGCATGCAATTCGGCGCGAATATTTCATTCCACATTCTATTTCCGACGATCACCATTGCGCTGGGTTGGGTGCTGCTGTTCTTCAAGCTGCGCTACAACGCGACCAACGATTCCGCCTGGATGCGCGCCTATTTCACCTGGGTGAAGGTGTTCGCGCTGTCCTTCGCCATGGGCGTGGTTTCGGGCGTCACCATGAGCTTCCAGTTCGGCACCAACTGGCCGGGCTACATGCAAAAGGTCGGCAACATAGCCGGGCCGCTGCTGGCCTACGAGATTCTTACCGCCTTCTTCCTCGAAGCGGCCTTCCTCGGCATCATGCTGTTCGGCTTCCGCCGCGTCTCCAACCGCATCCACACGCTGGCGACGGTGCTTGTCGCCGGCGGCACCACCGTCTCGGCCTTCTGGATCATCGCGCTCAATTCCTGGATGCAGACGCCGGCCGGCTTCGAGATGCGCGACGGCGTGGCGCATGCGGTCGACTGGTGGGCAATCATCTTCAACCCGTCGATGCCCTACAGGCTGACCCACATGCTGCTCGCCTCCGGGCTGACGGTATCGTTCCTGATCGCCGGTCTGTCGGCACTGCGCTATCTCACCGGCGACCGCTCGGAATCGATGTGGAAGGCGTTGCGCACCGGCGTCTTCACCGCGGCGATCCTGATCCCGATCCAGATCTTCGCCGGCGACCAGCATGGGCTGAACACGCTGGAGCACCAGCCGCAGAAGATCGCCGCCATGGAGGCCAACTGGAACACCGGCCCCAACGTGCCGCTGGTGCTTTTTGCGCTCCCCGACGAGGCAGCCAAGGAAAACAAATTCGAGATCGCCATTCCCGACGGCGCCAGCCTTATCCTGCGGCACTCGACCAGCGGTGTCGTCCCGGGGCTGAACGACTATCCCGGCAACCACCCGCCGGTCTTTCCGGTGTTCTGGGGTTTCCGTATCATGGTCGGCACAGGCATACTGATGCTGCTCGTCTCATGGTCGGCGGCCTTCTTCCTCAAGCGCCGGCACAGCCTGCCGAAGCCGCTGGCGATGCTGATGGTGCCGATGGCGCTGTCGGGCTGGCTGGCGACGCTGGCCGGCTGGTACACCACCGAAATCGGCCGCCAGCCCTGGCTGGTGACGGGCGTGCTGAAGACCGTCGACGCGGTCGGCCCGGTGGCCGGCAGCCATGTCGCGCTGACGCTCGCCATATACCTCGTTCTCTATGTGCTGTTGCTGATCGCCTATCTCGGCGTGCTGGTGCACCTGGCGCTGAAGGCGGCGAAGGACGGCGATTCATCGCCGCTGCCGGGCGTCATGAACGCCGCCATGTCGCAGCCGGCGGCTGGCGAGTAGGAGAAGAAAATGAGCTTCGACTGGCCAACCGCGCTCCCCTTGATCTTCGCCGGCCTGATGGGCCTCGCCATCCTGATCTACGTCATTCTCGACGGTTTCGATCTCGGCATCGGCATCCTGTTCGCCGCCGCTGAAGACGCCGAACAGGATACGATGATCGCGGCAATAGGCCCGTTCTGGGACGCCAACGAAACCTGGCTGGTGCTGGCCGTCGGCCTGTTGCTGGTCGCTTTCCCGATGGCGCATGGCGTCATCCTGACCGCGCTCTACATTCCGGTGTTCGTGCTTCTGGTCGGCCTGATCCTGCGCGGCGTCGCCTTCGATTTCCGCGCCAAGGTGCCGACCGAGCGCAAGCACCGCTGGAACCGTATTTTCTTCCTCGGCTCGCTCATCGCCTCGCTGGCGCAGGGCTATATGCTGGGCGTCTATGTGCTCGGCCTCGATGTCGGCCTCGGCGGCATGGCGTTCGGCGTGCTGGTGGCGTTCTGCCTTGCCGCCGCCTACGCGGCGATGGGCGCGGCCTGGGTGATCTACAAGACCGAGGGCGAGCTGCAGAAGAAGGCGGTGCGCTGGCTCCGCACCGCACTGGTGCTGACCGCGCTCGGCATGGCGGCGGTGTCGCTGGCGACACCCTTCGCCAGCCCGCGCATCTTCGCCAAATGGTTCGTCTGGCCAGAGATGCTTTATCTGTCGCCGCTGCCGATCCTGTCGGCGGTTTTGTTCCTGTGGCTGTGGCGGCAGACCTTCCACCTGCCAAAGCCCGACGACCGCCATTCACTGACGCCGTTCCTGACGCTGGCCGCCATCTTCGCGCTCGGCTTTGCCGGTTTGGCCTGGTCGTTCTACCCGTTCGTGGTGCCGGATCGCCTGACCATCTGGCAGGCGGCCTCGGCACCGGAAAGCCTGGCAATCATCCTGGCCGGCACCGTGATCGTGCTGCCGGTCATCATCTTCTATTCGTTCTATGCCTACCGGGTGTTCAGCGGCAAGGCGACGGATCTGACGTATGATTGAGGGGGGGTGGCGCGAGCTGATCTCCCCCCTCGAGGGGGAGATGTCGCCGAAGGCGACAGAGGGGGTCGCCACACGTAGAGCGCTAACCTCCTTCCGTCGCAAAAGGCCGAGCCCAGTCGGACCGACCCCCTCTGGCCGCTTCGCGGCCATCTCCCCCTCAAGGGGGGAGATTACGCGCGTCCGCCAAACCTTAATTGCTCGCCGACAGCACCAGCACCGGCTTGTCGCTGTAGAGCGCCGGGAACAGCGCCTTGAGGTTCGCCACCTTGGGCAGGTCGTTGTAGACGATGTAGGGATAGGTCGGGTTCAGCGTCAGGAAATCCTGATGATAATTTTCGGCCGGATAGAAGGTCTTGCCGGTTTCCAGCGTGGTGACGATCGGCTCGGGAAACACCTTGGCCTTGTCGAGCTGGGCGATGTAGCTCTGCGCGATTTTCTTCTGTGCATCGTTTTCGGCAAAGATCGTCGAGCGGTACTGAGTGCCGGAGTCCGGACCCTGGAAATTCAGCTGGGTCGGGTTGTGGGCGACCGAGAAATAGACCTGCAGCAACTGGCCGTAGGTCACCTTGGACGGATCGTAGGTGATCTCGACGGATTCGGCATGCCCGGTGCGGCCTGAGCCGACTGTCTCGTAGACGGCGGTGTCCTTGTCGCCGCCGGTGTAGCCGGAGACGGCCTTGGTGACGCCCTTGACGTGCTGGAACACGCCCTGCACGCCCCAGAAACAACCGCCGGCAAAGATTGCCTTTTCAGTGCCGGCAGAAGCCTTTTCATCCAGTGCCGGCGGCGGGATCTTCACCGCGTCCTCGGCCGAAACCGCCGGCGTCAGCCAGAAGGCGGCGCCCGCGGCCGCCAGCGCAAGCGCGGCGAGCGCGCTGCGGAAGACGTGCGACGATTGTCTGGTGACTGGTTTTTGAATGTCGGTCATGGCTTGAACTCCTGTGACGTCCATCATGTGGAGTCTATTGGATAAGATACGATCATGCGACGGGCGAGTTGCGGCCGAAGCCTCACTTTCACGTGCATCCGGATTCGGACCCGCGGGACCGAAGCCGGAAACAGCACCACCTTTACTTGGCCGGAGCCATCGCATCCGTTGCCGGCTTCATGGCGTCGGCGGCCGGCTTCATCGAATTGGTGGCCATCGGGTCGGCCGGCTTCATGGCATCGGTTGCAGGCTTCATCGCATCCGCGGCCGGTTTCATGGCATTTGCAGCCGGCTTCATCGCATTGGTCGCGTCGTCGGCACGGGCGATGCCGCCGGCAAACAGCGCCGTCGAGCACAGGGCAAGAGCGAGCGCCGGCAGCGTCAGGCGGGAAGTGGTCATGATGGTCTCCTTGGGGTTGGTCGTTGAAGGCGCGTCCTCTTGACGGCCGTGCTATGCGGCGCCGCTCATGCGGCGTTGCGCAATCTCTTGTCGAAGCGCGATCTAGTCGGTCGCGGCAGCCAGGATCGGTCCGCCACCGGGCGACTGCACGAGCACGGCGGTGCTCAGGCCGCCGGATGCGGCGGGCAGCGGATATGTCGCGGCCGCGCCGGTCCAGCTGCCGAGGTTTTTGAGCCCATGCACGACATTGGCGTGCGGCAAGGTGCGGCCGGTATTTTCGCCGCGCGCCACCGGCACCTCGACGACGCCCTTGGCATAGCGCACCAGCCAGACATCGGCATGGCCGCCAGGTGCGGCGCCGGCGCCGATGCTGATCTTGCCGCCATCGAGCGACAGCGACGGGCCGCTCATCCGGCCGCTCACCGAGATCAGCTTTTCGATCTCGCCGGGGGCGGCGCCGACGACATCGGCATGGCCGTTGACCACCACTTGCGGGGTGAACGGACCCTCATGGCCGAGCGCCGGCTCATAGCTGACCTGGCGCTGGGTGAATTCCTGGCGGCCGAAAATATCCTTCCAGCCGAGATAGTCCCAGTAGGTGACGTTGAAGGACAGCGCCAGCACGCCGGGCCGGTCCTTGACCTTGATCAGATTGGCGTTGGCCGGCGGGCAGGACGAGCAACCCTGGCTGGTGAACAGCTCGACCACGGTGAGCGGCCGGGCGACGGCCGCCCCGAGCGACACTGCCAGCGCAAGAGCGCAAAGGCTGGACACTTTGACGAACGTGCAGGATCGCGACATCGGCTTGCTCCATGGGCGGCGGCGCCTGGAAGCACCGCTGATGTCCCCACTTCGCCGCTGTCACGGACTTCGTTACAGCGCTCACCGGTTTGTGATCGTCAGCGTTCTTCCTTCTCCCCCTGTGGGAGAAGGTGGATCGGCGCGCAGCGCCGAGACGGTTGAGGGGTGGGTGACGGATCTCCGTCGGCGCCAAGCTGGAACACCCCTCATCCGACCTCGCTTCGCGAGGCCACCTTCTCCCACAGGTGGAGAAGGAAGAGGGCGCCACTACCGCCACGGCTGCAGACTCGTATCCCGTACATAGGCGATGATCGTATCACAAACGGCGCTCAGATCTTTCAGAACGTCATCGTTCCAAAAGCGCAGAATGCGAAAGCCTCTCGCCTCCAGGTCAGCCTTGCGGACGCGGTCAGACTCCAACTCCGCATGCTGGCTGCCATCGATCTCGACGACCAAGCCTGCTTCCAAGCAGACGAAATCGGCAATGTACCTTCCAATAGGAACCTGGCGTCGGAATTTTATCCGGTCGAGCCTGCGGTCGCGCAGTTCATGCCACAGCCGGTCTTCCGCTTCCGTCATTACACGCCGGAGCGAACGGGCGAAACTTCGTTTGGCTGGCGGGACAGGTTGATGGGGCATGGCTTAGATTAGCCAGCTATTGCGCTCCGTCCAACACCCCTCGTCCGTCTCGGCGCTGCGCGCCGATCTCCCGCAAGGGGAGAAGGTAAGAAGAGCAGCGTCTACTGCGTCAGCAGCGTGTCGGACGGGCGCCGGTTGAAGTCGCACTTGCCCATCACGCTGTAAAAGAAGTCGGCGTTTGTAACGTCTGGCAGTGGGGGATTGTTGCCGCCGTCTTCCCATGCCTGGTCGCTGGTCTCGCCGCAGGGCACAGCGGCGAAGATGTCGACGACCGCGTTGCTTGCAACCTCGACGGGGAGGTATTGGGAAGGGTTCAGGGCCTTTTGTGCCGCAGTGCCGTACCCGGCGCCCAAGTAGAGCCGATTCGACGTGCTTGTGTCGTTCGACTTGAGCGGATTGACCGGCCCGGACGGCACATTCATCTGCAGATATAGCTGGTTCATCGAGCTCACGTCGATTGTTGCGCCACTGTTGTTCCCGGCGGAATTCGTGGTTGCGCACGTCGTCTTGAAATAGATGGTGGAGCCGTTCGTATTGCCGCTTTTTGCCACTGCGGTGCTTCTGTAAACTCCTGCGGTCGGAGTAAAATCGGTTGTTGATCCTACCGACGTGCACACTTGGCTCTGAACCGGCGTCTCGGTTGTTCCCGACACAGTGGAGATAGTTGTCGTGCCGTAACCTTTCGGGTCGGCAGCGGTATAAGTCTTACCCCCGCTCGTATAAGAATAACTGTAACCTTTGTAGACGTAGTTAACCTTCATCATGGCCGTCGGCGTGGTTGTGGAGGTCGAACCGAAGGGAAGGCCGTACACGGTCATGGTCTTGTTCCAGTAGCCTGAAACGTGATCGACGTTGAATGTAGCCTGGACCAGCGCCGGTGTTTTGCTGACCGCCGACGTGACGCCGATCGCCACAGTGGGGATCCTGGCGATCGTCATGAACAGGGTCGGCATGGGGAAACTCGCCGTTGCCTGCGCCGTGGCGGTGCCGTTGGCGCTGACGTTGAAGCTGTTCAATGTGGCGGCCCCCTGTCCGCCATTGGCCACATAGGAAGCCTGCATCGACACTTGGCGCTGGGCCAGTGTCGAGGTCGTATCCATCGTGGTGATCGACAGGATCGCGGCATCGAGTGCTGCCTGCTCGGTCGACTTGGTCTGGACCGCGGAGGTGTAGTCGACGGAAAAGCCGATCGCGGTGATCAGCGGAATCATGGCGAGAACAAGTATCGGTGCGAACGAGCCGCTCCGCGACTCGATAAAATTGGCTGCAAGCCCCCGCATGCCTTGATCCCTGATAAGAAACATTTCCTCCCGCTAACATGCCGTTCGCAAATTTTGCTCTAACGGGCTTGGTTAAAATTTATCGATTTTTCGCGAAAAGCGCGAAAAAAGCGACACGCGCCCGCGCTACCTGCTCCGGCAAAGGCGCACAGCTTGCTCGGGCAAGCCACCCCTGCTAAACGCGCGCCATGAGCACGCCCCTCGACCACATCCGCAATTTCTCCATCGTCGCCCATATCGACCATGGCAAATCCACGCTTGCCGACCGGCTGATCCAGCTGACCGGCGGGCTGGAGCTGCGCGACATGAAGGAGCAGGTGCTGGACTCGATGGACATCGAGCGCGAGCGCGGCATCACCATCAAGGCGCAGACGGTGCGGCTGAAGTACCACGCCAACAATGGCGAGGACTATATCCTCAACCTGATCGACACGCCCGGCCATGTCGACTTCGCCTATGAAGTGTCGCGGTCGCTGGCCGCCTGCGAGGGTTCGCTGCTGGTCGTCGACGCCTCCCAGGGCGTCGAGGCGCAGACGCTGGCCAATGTCTACCAGGCCATCGACAACAACCACGAGATCGTCGTGGTGCTGAACAAGGTCGACCTGCCGGCCGCCGAGCCCGAGCGCATCCGCGAGCAGGTCGAGGAGGTGATCGGCATCGACGCTTCCAACGCCGTGCTGATCTCGGCCAAGACCGGCCTCGGCATTCCCGATGTGCTCGAAGCCATCGTCCACCAATTGCCGCCGCCGCGCGAAGGCGACGCGACCGCGCCCTTGAAGGCGATGCTGGTCGACAGCTGGTACGACGCCTATCTCGGCGTCATCGTGCTGGTGCGCGTCATCGACGGCGTGCTGAAAAAGGGCCAGACCATCCGCATGATGGGCACCGGCGCCAAATATCTGGTCGAGCGCACCGGCGTGTTCACGCCGGCCCGCATCAATGTCGACGAGCTCGGCCCCGGCGAGTTCGGCTTCTTCACCGGCTCGATCAAGGAAGTGGCCGACACCCGCGTCGGCGACACCATCACCGAGGACAAGCGCGCCACCGCCAAGGCGCTGCCCGGCTTCAAGCCGGCGCAGCCGGTGGTGTTCTGCGGCCTGTTCCCGGTCGACGCCGCCGATTTCGAGGATCTGCGCGCCGCGGTCGGCAAACTGCGCCTCAACGACGCCAGTTTCTCTTTTGAAATGGAAACCAGTGCGGCGCTCGGCTTCGGCTATCGCTGCGGCTTCCTTGGCCTCTTACATCTCGAAATCATCCAGGAGCGGCTGGAGCGCGAGTTCAACCTCGACCTGATCGCCACCGCACCCAGCGTCGTCTACCGGCTGGCGCTCACTGACGGCTCGATGAAGGAGCTGCACAACCCGGCCGACATGCCCGACGTGGTGAAAATCTCGGCCATCGAGGAGCCGTGGATCCGCGCCACCATTTTGACCCCCGACGACTATCTCGGCGGCATATTGAAACTTTGCCAGGACCGGCGCGGCATCCAGGCCGACCTGTCCTATGTCGGCAAGCGCGCCATGCTGATCTACGATCTGCCGCTCAACGAGGTCGTCTTCGATTTCTACGACCGGCTGAAGTCGATCTCCAAGGGCTACGCCTCCTTCGACTACCACCTCACCGACTACCGGGAAGGCGACCTGGTGAAGATGTCGATCCTGGTCAATGAGGAGCCGGTGGATGCGCTTTCCATGCTGGTGCACCGCACGGCGGCGGAAAAGCGCGGCCGGCAGATGTGCGAGAAGCTGAAGGAGCTGATCCCGAACCATCTGTTCAAGATCCCGATCCAGGCCGCCATCGGCGGTAAGGTCATCGCCCGCGAAACCATCTCGGCGCTGCGCAAGGATGTCACCGCCAAGTGCTACGGCGGCGACGTCTCGCGCAAACGCAAGCTCCTGGACAAGCAGAAAGAGGGCAAGAAGCGGATGCGGCAGTTCGGCAAGGTGGATATTCCGCAGGAGGCGTTTATCCAGGCGCTGAAGATGGGCGATTGAGGCAGGCTGCGCCTGCTTAATCCCGAAGGCGCTCTTGGCAGCGCGTTGAAGAATTACGAAGTCCGGCGTTTAGGGTAGGTAGGCTCAAGGAAGCTACCGGCCAGTAATTCCCTTCTGTGTGCCGATGCCTCGTTTCAGACGGCGTTCGACCTTTTTGATATCTTCTGCTGGCGGCAGTGTCTCGGGCATATCACCGCCAATTTCGCGGATAGTCTGGCGGACCTTGGCGCCGACATCGAAGTGAATACGGTTCGCGGCATCCTTTCCTCTGGTCTGCTCTCGCCGTAGTTTTTCTTCCGTTTGAGTGGCGCGAAACAGATTCGCAGCCAACTCCGTGCTGCCCATGTGATCCAAAATCTGCTTGTTGGCTTTAAGTCCTTTGCGCCGCCGGATGCCGGGGACGTCGAGGCCGCCATAGAGACCTTTGTAGCCGTAGGTTTGGAAGATAGCGAAATCGAGCCCTTCACGAACGCCGGCATTCTTAGCGGCGCTTGCCAAGTTCCTGTTATGCTCTTTTATTTCGTCTCGAAGCAGACATCGACGCTCATCTTCCGACAGCGGAACGTATGCGGCAGCGGCCTTGTCTGTAATCTCTTGGCGACGGGTCTGAATCGCGAAATATGTCTGGGCGAACGCAACTTCTTGTTTTCTTGAGTCGCCGTTCTGTGCCGTCAAATAGCTCGCATATCGGCTGAGAACGATGTCATCAATTTCACGTTCGGCTCCGCTGCCAAGGTTGACCATTTTCCCGACGCCAGCAAAATGGTCAGAAGTTGTATTCCCGGAGGCAGCACACGCCTCGCGTGCTCTATTGATAACGGTAACAAAGTTGTCCCACTTTGCGTATCCGAATAGTCGCTGTAGATCGCGGGCGTACCAAAATTCATTGCCCTGCTCATCCGTTTGAGCAGCTTCCTCGAATGCCGTTATAAGGTCTTCGATCGTGGCATTCGTTGCGGTTAGCTCTTGGGGATGGAATGCCTCTCCAAAGGCGATCTCGGCCAGCTTCCGGGAGTGGTCACTATCTTCAGACATTCGGGCAACTCCGATTCGTGATCGGACACATTACCACGCGTCAACAATGATTCGGCTTACCAATTGACCATTATCCCCGACTTGCCCGAGAAATCGCTGTGACCTGATTTCGCATCTCTAATTCGGATTGTCTTTGGATATCGACGAGACTATCCAGCGTATCTCGCTCAAACCGGTATTTTTATTCCTCTGCAGCGGAACTCCCCCCAGCTCTATAAGGCGCTCGTTGCCGACATTTGAAATATTCGTATCAAAGTACTTCGCAACGATTAAAAGTTTTTTCTGATTGAGAGCCGTCATGCCTGCGTGGAATGTACCACCACTCTCCCGAGCCTCGATAACTATCGTTGCATCGGAAATACCCACAATCATCCTGTTTCTATCCATGGCCCGGTCCGCTCTCCAGACTGCGTCCGGTTGAAAGTAACTCAAAACCAGAATACGTTCCCAGTTCCAATGTTCAGATAGTTCTTTCTTAATACGAAAATTCTTTATACCCTCCGGCAGGACGATGACTGTGTAGCCGCTATTTTCTATTGCCCCACGATGAGCTTGCGTATCGACACCTTTCGCATATCCAGATACAACACACACGTTGCTGGCAGCAAATTGACTTGCACAGTCAAAAGCGACATCAAGACCTTTCTCGCTGGCGTTTCTCGATCCGCAAAAACCAACAGATGGTATACCTAGAAGATCGATATTTCCAATATAATGTATATTTGGCGTATCAAAATGACCGAATAGATCCCTCATTACATCGGGATAGCGGTCATCCTGTGGGACTAAGGTATTGTAAGCTAGATCCTTCATCATAAATTATCTTGATCACCCGCCGATTTTACCACCGACAATCCGAAGACATCGATTTCACCATAATGCTGAACACGATTTCCGACAAAATTGATCGTACACCCGCTTTGGTACAAGTCGTCCATCAGAATTATCGCGCCCTTCCCTTTGATGTTTTGGTTCGTCCGAAACTCCGCCGCGTCCAGCGCATCCCATTTCTCCCCGATGCTCTTTTCCTTCAACTGAGCTTTCGGCTTGGTCCATTCGCCAGCAGCTACAAGCTGCAACCCAAGTTTCTGGGAGACGCCAGCACAAAGAGCGGTAGGGAGGTCGAATTGCTTGTCGGGTCGCGGTGGGACCGGCGCAATCAGTTTTACGGTTTTGTAGCGAGGCGCGCCAGAGATAAATTGCGCAGCTAGGTCCGCGAGCTTATCGATCGCGCTCGCGTCTCGCTGATATTTTGCAGCGTATTCGAGATCTCCCATAGGGGTTCTCGAATTGCCGTTGTAATGCATAGAAAGTGCCAGGCTCGAATCTAGGTGGTCGCGGAGAAAGACGTGATCTCGGCGCCTATCCATAAAGTCCCGCACTATGGGCATTTCACGGTCTGAGAGACCACACCAAACGCCCTTTCCAAACTTGCTCGAAAATAGCTTCAAGCCAGTTTCAAACTCAAAAATCTCCTCAATTGACTCTGGAAAGGGTACTGAAAATTTGTATGGGTGCCTCTCATTATATTCGGTAAGCGCATTTGCATGCGTAGATCCAAAGCATATGCGATGCGCTATGCCATCTTCTTTTGAGGCGAGGAACCTTTCTTTCGTTAAAAGCGGAATCCCGAAAATATCACCGAATCCAATCATGAGAGCCCTCCGTCGAGGCATACATCGTCATTTAGAGATGAGACTGTCAAGATATTCGCATTCAGCTCCGTCTTACTGTGCGCTTCATTGACGAGGTGGGCGTCCTATTTTGACGTTGGTCGCTATTTGCTCGTAACTGCGCCGCTAACAAAGAGTTTTCACTAAACTCTGTCATTACTTGGAGTTCATTTCCCGGGTCCACGCTCGCAGCGAGCCGATCGCCGTGAACCAGAAAGGTCGCCGTTCCCAACAGGTTCGCCTTCGGTGCTAAGCTACCTTTCAAGATTGCCGCACTCTGACGTATCCTCTCCCGGCTTGGGGAGACATCACATGCGCACCACTTCGGACACCGTCGCCGTGATCGGCCTCGCCATCGGTGGCGCGTTCGGCCTCGCCGGTACCTTCGTCGCCAGCGCTTCGCTGCGCGAAACGCTCTGGACGATCGACGGCGCGGCACTCGTGGTGGCAACCGCGCTGCTGACCATGAAATACCAGCGGCTGGGCAATGACTGTGTCGCGGCCGGCTTCCTGACCTTCCTGGCCGGCGAGACCCTGCTGATGGCGGTCAATGCGGCCGGCTTACAGGCCAGCGTGCCGTCCTACGTCGGCGGTATCTCGCTGTGGGCGGCGGCACTCGTCATGGTCAGCGCGCCGAGGAACCTTTGCCCTGTGGGTGCGGCTCACCGCTCGTTGCCGCCGTGCTCTTTGTCGTCTCGGCTTGCATGAATGTCTGGGGCGCGCCCTTGCACCTCGCCACCGCCGCCGGCTATCCGTTTCTGGTGCTGATTTTCGTTGGGTGGATCTGGGCGTTGGTGAGGCCCGCGCGGTGAGCTGGTCAGGACGTGCGCATTGACAGGCGCTGTCGCCAGACGGCGCCTGTCAATGACGCAACGGGCTGTCTGCACCAACCCTGAGTTGGTTGATCGCGCAGACTCGGAGCGGTAGAAAACTCGGGCGGCGGACCTTAATCAGTTCGCCAGTGGCCGGCGCGGGCTCAGGCAACTGCCTCACCGGCATTCGCGCCGGCCATTTTGCAGCTGCATGTGACCAGCGTTGGCGCTGCCCCTCATCTGGCTGCAGCCATCTTCTCCCCGTAAACGGGGCGAAGGGGCTGTCGTCGCCGCTTTCGCCAACGTTCAACGTTTGAGGGAGAGCGCCGGCGTTGCGGCCAGGTTCTCTCGCCCCGTTTACGGGGAGAGATGTCCGGCAGGACAGTGAGGGGCAGCGCTGAGGTCGACAATCGTCCGCCCTCCATCACGCATTCGTCATCGAGTGGCCCGCCGACCCGCGCTGCTTCCTCTCGATACCTCATCCGTCTTGCCGCTTCGCGGCAATCCACCTTCCCCCCACAAGGGGGGAAGGAAGAGGCGTCGGCGCCTCTCTCAGCTTTCAATCCAAACCTTCTCAAAATGCTGCTCCAGCGCCTGGTGCTGTTCGCAACCTTCGATGCCTTTGCGATACGTCCGGTAGACCGAGCGCCAGTAGGGTTGGATGATGATGCCTGAGTCGCGCAGATTCTGCTCGATCTTGCCCATGATCTCCTTGCGCGCCTTGGCGTCGGGTGTGGCCAGCGCCTTGTCGAGCAGCGTGTCGAACTCGGGATTGGCGTAGGCGCTTTCGTTCCAGGCGGCGCCGGATTTGTAGGCCAGCGCCAGCACCTGGACGCCGAGCGGGCGGCCCAGCCATTCGGTGCAGGAGAAGGGGTATTTGCTCCAGTCGTTCCAGAAGGTGGCGGCGGGCAGCACGGTGCGCTTGATCTTCAGGCCGGCCTCGCGCATCTGCGCGCCGATGGCGTCGCCGGTGCTCTTTTGCCATTCGACATCGACGGAGATGAGCTCGAATTCGTGGTCGGCCTTGCCGGCCTCGGCCAGCAGCTTCTTCGACTGCTCGACATCACGCTTGGCCGGGCCGATATCGGCATATTCGGGGTGCATGGGGCCGACATGGTGGTTGTCGGCGGGCTTGCCGCGGCCGCCGAGGCCGAGCGCCAGCACGGCGGAATTGTCGACGGCGAGCTGGGCGGCGCGGCGCACCTTGACGTCGTCATAGGGCGCGTTGGCCACATTGAAGCGGGCAACGATGGTGGAGCCGGTGGCGATCTCGGAGTTCATCAGCCCCATGGTCTCGGTCTGCGAGACGGCGTCGGAAGCGGTTTCGTGGTCGGTGTCGATCTCGCCGGATTCGAAGGCCGACAGCATGGCGTTGGGGTCGGAGCCATAATCGACCCATTTGATGCCGTCGAGATGGAATTCGCCCTTCCACCAGGGCTTATCCTTGCGCTTCACCTCGGCGCCGGTCTCGGCATCCCAGCTGACCAGCTCGCAGGGGCCGGTGGTGATCGCCAGCGCCTTCAGCGGGTCGCCGTCGCCCTCATAGGAGCGGTGCATGATCAGCGCGGGATAGTCGGCCATGCCGGCGATCAGCGAGATGTCGGGCTTGGGCAGATTGAGCTTGATGGTGAAGTCGTCGACCTTGGCGATGCCGCCCTCGACGACCTTCTTGGTGTCGGCATTGACCAGCGCGCCCATGCGGGCGGCGACCGAATTGCCGGGCACCGAGGCATCGCACCAGCGGGTGAGGTTGTGGATGACGTCGTCGGCGTTGAAGGCATCGCCATTCGACCAGGAAATGCCCTTGCGCACATGCAGGGTAAGCGTCCTGGCGTCATCGCTCGCCTCCCAGCTTTCGAGCAGCCAGGGCTCGAAGGAGAAGTCGGTGTTCCAGCGCACCAGATATTCGTTGCAGTGGCGGGCGACGTTGGACATTTCGACGCCATCGAAGGTGCGCGGGTCCTTGAAACCCTTGACGTTCATGGCGACGCGCAAGACGCCGCCTTTTTTTGGCTCGGCCGCGCGGGCGGGGGTGGGGACGAGGCCGCCCAGCGCCAGAGCGCCGGCGGCGCTGACGCCGAGCCCGGCCATCAAGGCGAGATATTCGCGGCGGCTGATGCCGCCGGTCCTGAAGTCGTCGGCGACGGGTTTGGCTTGTGGGTGCAGTTTGCGGTCGGTCAGCATGAATTTCATCGTCGTTCCCCTGTTGTTGATGCATGTCGCCCAAAAGTGCGCAGCGGTTTTGGGACAACGACATGCACGAAACCAATGGCGCCCCGGTCGATCGCTTTTCGTGGGGGAGGATGCGATCGCCGGAACGCCATTGCCTCGGCCGATGATAGAGCGGGGTGACGCTGGGGAGTGTTCGGTTTTCCGCAGTGATTGTGCGGGGTTCCGCAGGGGGTGGACAGCCAATCTCCCCCCTTGAGGGGGAGATGTCACCGAAGGCGACAGAGGGGGGTCGGCACGACGGGACGCGACCTACTGCGTTGAAAAAAGGATGCCGGCGCTTCACGCGAGACGACCCCCTCTGGCCTGCCGGCCATCTCCCCCTCAAGGGGGGGAGATTAGCGCTTCAATACGGCCACTCACCCCGGCCCAGCGCGCCAACCGCCGCAACAATCCGCGCAAACGCTGCCGCTGCCGCCGGCACCGTGGTGCGGGCACGCAGAAAACTGTGCACCAGCCTCGGCTCCTCGTGCCACCAGGCCTTGCCGCCGGCCCCCAGAATGCGGTCGCGATAGGTTTCGCCATCCGACGACAGCGGGTCGCACTCGGCGGTGACGATGACCGTTGGTGGCAGGCCGGAGAAGTCGGTGTCGCGCAAAGGCGAGAAGGTCGGATCGTCCTGCGATTGCCGCTTGGCCGCGCGGACGTCGCGGTAGAAGGCGACGTCGTGCAGCGACAGCAGCGGTGCTTCGCCGTGCTCGACATGGGAGCCGGCGCGGTCGTTGCCGCCCAATAGGGGGCCGCCGAGGTCGGGATAGATCAGCACCTGGCCGATCGCGGCCCTGATATGGCGGCGCGTCGCCTGCGCCACGGCGGCGGCGAGATTGCCGCCGGCGCTTTCGCCGCACAGCACCAGCGGCAGGCCTGATCTCACAGCCGCCCATTCGAAGGCCGCCACCGCATCGTCGAAGGCGGCGGGATGAAGATGCTCCGGCGCCAGCCGGTAGTCGACCGACAGCACGTCGAAGCCGGTGCCGGCGCAGAGCTCGGCGCAGATGTCGTCATGGCTTTCGAGCCCGCCGAGGATGAAGCCGCCGCCGTGAAAGTAGACCACCATGGTCCGTGCCACGCTGCCGGCGCGCTGGTAGCGCCGCACCGGGATGTCGCGGCCGGGGGCGGCGATCAGGCCGTCGCTGGCCTTGACCTCAGGCGGGCGGCCCTGGTGGAAGGCGCGGCTCATCCTATCATAGACGGCGCGCTGCTTGTCGATCGGCAGGCCGAGGATTTCGGGCGGATACCAGGCGTTGACCGCGTCGATATAGGCCCACAGCGCCGGGTCGAGCCTCGTTTCGTATTTGCCGCGCGTCATGCTTTCGGCAGTCATAGATCGGCGTAAAGCGCGGCCGCGTTCTCGAAGCTGAAGCGCAGCGGCACCGAGCCCTCGACCTGCCAGGCGGAGATGGTTTCGCCGGCCAGCAGCCGGCAGGCGCCGTCGGTGTCGGTGACAGCACCGCCATAGAGCCGGTTGGCGAGGTTGAGGATGCCGGTCTGATGCATGGCGGCACTGCCGCTGCCGCAGGCATCCTTGACCAGCAGCACGCGAAAGCCCTTCGCCACCGCGTCCTTGACCGTGGCGTCGATGCAGGCCTCGGTCCAGACGCCTGATACGACCAGCCATTCGATGCCTGAAGACTTGATGTCGCGGGCCGCCGGACCGGTGCGGAAGGCGCTGGCCTCGGCCTTGATCAGCAGCGCCTCGCCATTGATCGGCGCCACCTCATGGCAGATCTCGGTCAGCGGATCGCTCTTGTCAGAGAAGGCCGACTTGCCGTCCTCACCGACCGGATGAAAAGGCCGGTCCTGGCTGTCGAGATCGACGATGTAGGCCCAGTGGTAGAGCGGCACATGGTTTTCGCGCGCCGCAGCCTGCAGGCGCTGGACATTGGCAAGGATCGTTGCGTAGCCGTCGACGAGGTAGCGGCTGTCCTGCCGGTGCTCTTCCTGCAGGTCGATGAAGATCGCGGCCACGGTGCCGGGTTTGATGGCGATGGGAGCCTTCACGCGAGAAACTCGTCCTCATAGGGGAAGCGCGACAGAAGCTCTGTACCGGTGTCGGTGATCAGGATCTCGTCCTCCAGCTTGACGCCCTCGCGGCCGCCCTTTTCGCCGATATAGCTTTCGACGCTCACCACCATGCCTGGCACGATATGGCCGTCGCGGCCATAGGTCTCGTAGTCCATGGAATGCGCGATGAAGGGCGTTTCGCCATGCATGCCGACGCCGTGCATGACCGAGGTGTAGCGCTGGTCGACGAAGCGGTCGGGGATTTTCCAGGCCTTTTCGGCAATCTCGCGGAACGCCATGCCGGGTTTGACGATCGAGATGTTGTGCTGAACCTGGTCGTGCGCCATGCGGTAGAGCGACTTCTGGTAGGCGGTCGGCTGACCCGGCCCGCAGCGGAAGGTGCGCGAGAAATCGGAATAGTAGCCGTAGCAGCCGATCGTGTCGGTATCGAGCGCCAGCAGTTCGCCGGGGCGGATCTTGCGGCCGCTGGCCTCGTTGAACCACGGATTGGTGCGCTGGCCGGAGGTGAGCAGCCGCGTCTCGATGAACTCGCCGCCCTGGCGGATGACCTCGCCATACATGATGGCGAACAGGTCGTTTTCGGAGACGCCGGGCTTGATCGCCTCGCGCACGGCGTAGACGGCGGCCTCGGCGCCAGCCATCGACACCTGCAGGCATTTGACTTCCTCGGGCGTCTTGACGGCGCGCACCGCCAGGATCTCGCCCTGGCAATCGCGAACCTCGCAGCCGCGCTTTTCGAGCGCCAGCGCCTGCAGATGGCTGCAGCGGTCGAGGCCGAGCTTCATCGAGCCGCCGCCATGCTGCTTCAAAAGCTCGGCGATCTCGTCGGCGAAGGGGCCGGCGGTCTCGTCGTCGCGGCCGGACACCGACGACCAGACCAGCTTGGACGGCCGCGCCTCGTCGATCGTGTCGAGCACCATGGAGACATGGTAGCTCTGCGGATATTCGAACAGCACGATCGGCCCGTCGGTGGGGATGAAGAAATAGCGGGTCGAGTTGCGCAGGAAATAGCCGAACATGTTGCGCGAGCCGGTGGCGTAGCGCTGGTTGTAGGGGTCGAAGAGAACGACGCCGCCATAGCCGGCCTCGCGCATCCAACCGCGCAGTTTCGCCAGCCGGCCTTTGCGCAAGGCGTCGGCATCGATGAAGGACGGCTCGGTGTCCGACAGCCACATGCCGCCGGCCGGATCGGCCGCCGCGGGGTGGCGCATCCGGTCCTTGAAGTCCACATCCTCGGTGCTGTCGGGGTCGAAAACGACGATGCTCATGGGGTACCTGGCCTTGGGTGGTTGCAAGGTTTTAGCATGGCGCAGCAGGCGAGGAATGATTGTGCGGAAAACCGCAGGTGTTGTGCGGGATGCCGCTGGAGCCAATTCGGAACGCCTGCGGGACAGCACCCCCCTCTGTCCTGCCGGACATCTCTCCCGCAAGGGGGGAGATCGGATGTCTCCTCGGCCTTCGCTAATTTTCATCGTTCAAGAGAGGGCGTGAGATCGAAGCTGCTAATCTCCCCCCCCTTGCGGGGGAGATGTCCGGCAGGACAGAGGGGGGTGTGAAGGAACTCGACCTGCCCGATGTGGAACGCCCTAATGCCGTCTCGCCAATTTTGGCGGATGCCCGTGCTCCTCGCGAAACGCCCGGGCGAAACTCGACATCGAGGCAAAGCCGCAGGCCAGCGCCACGTCGCGCACGGCGAGCGTTGAATGCGCCAGCAGATCGGCGGCGCGCTTCAGCCTGAGCCGCCGGTAATAGCCGTTGGGCGAGATGGCGAGTTCGGACCTAAAACTGCGCTCGAGCTTGTCGGAGGAAACGCCAAGTTTCGCGGTCAGCTCGGCCATGCCGAGCCGCTCTTCCACCGCGTCCTCCATGATGGCGATGGCCGACAGCACCAGCTCGTTCTGCACGCCGGTGCGCAGCCGCAGCGGCATCATCTTGCGGTCGATGCTGGAGCGCAGCTGGCTGTGCACGAACCATTCGGCGACGCCGGCGGCAAGCTCGGCGCCGTAGTCGCGGGTGATGATCTCCAGCATCATGTCGAGGCTGCCGACGCCGCCGGCAGAGGTGAAGCGCTTGCGGTCGATGACATAGAGGTCGCGCCTGAGCTCGATGTTGGGGAAGGCTTCGGTGAAGGCTGCCTGGCTGGTCCAGTGCAAGGTGCAGGCATGGCCGTCGAGCAGGCCGGCCCGCGCCAGGAAGAACGCGGCATCGGCCACCGCGCCGATATGGGCGCCGTTGCGCAGGCTCTTGCGGATCCAGCTTGCGGCGTCCTCGGCGACGAGGTGATCGGCATCGCCGCCGGAGCAGACGACGATGCGGTCGACCTTCGGCGCGTCCTCCGCGTAAAAACCCGGCTGGATGACGACGCCGTTCGAGGCCTCGACCGCACCTTTCGTGCCGCCGACGATAATCCAGCGATAGCATTCCCGCTTCGCCAAGACATTGGCGGCGCGCAGCGGCTCGATAACCGAGCTGAACGCCATCATCGGAAAGCCGGGGAACACCAAGATAGCGAAAGTGAGGGGCGTTTCGGTGGGTTTGGGAGGTTCGCGCGTGGCCATGGGGCGCTACACTTCGGCCAGTTGGGGGGCGGGGTCAACGGCATTTGGCTGAAGGATGCCCGAAGCTGCTGACCGTCGGGACGGTGAAGACGATATGCGATGTCGGCGGGACAGCACCCCCCTCTGTCCTGCAGGACATCTCCCCCGCAAGGAGGGAGATTGGCAGCTTCCATGCTGCCGCTCATCTTGCAACGTTCGAGATTGGCGAAAGCCGAAGTGACATCGATCTCCCCCCTTGCGGGGGAGATGCCCGGCAGGGCAGAGGGGGGTAGGAAGGATCGCTGCCTATCCCCCCAATGCCTGGTCCAGATCGGCGATCAGATCATCGCCATCCTCTATCCCCGCCGACAGCCGCACCAGCGAATCCGATATGCCGATCTCGGCCCGCTTCTCCGCCGGAATGGAGCCATGCGTCATCAGCGCGGGATGCTCGATCAGGCTCTCCACACCGCCGAGGCTTTCGGCGAGCGTGAACAATTGCGTGCGTTCGAGGAACTTTTTCGTGCCGGCTAGGTCGCGGTCGAGCACGGCTGTGATCATGCCGCCGAAGGCGTGCATCTGCTGGACGGCGACGGCGTGCTGCGGGTGGCTGGCGAGGCCGGGATAGATGACGCGGCGGACGTCGCGGCGCGCTTCCAGCCACTGCGCGATTTTCAGACCGTTGGCGGAGTGTCGCTCCATCCTGAGCGCCAGCGTCTTCAGCCCGCGCAGCGCCAGAAAGCTGTCGAACGGACCCGAAATGGCGCCGATGGCGTTCTGCAGGAACTTCAGCTGGGTGGCGAGATCCTTGTTGTCGCCGACGACCGCCACGCCGCCGACCATGTCGGAATGGCCGTTGAGATATTTGGTCGTCGAGTGGACGACGATGTCGATGCCGAGCTCCAGCGGCCGCTGGATATAGGGGCTGCAGAAGGTGTTGTCGGCGACCGACAAAATGCCCTTGCGTTTGGCGAGTGCGGCGACGCCTTCGAGGTCGACGATGCGCAGCAGCGGGTTGGTCGGCGTCTCGACCCAGAGCATTTTTGTCTCGGGCCGGATCGCCGCCTCGACGGCGGCGAGGTCGGTGAAGTCGACGAACGAGACCTGCAGATTGGCGGAGCGTTTGCGCACCCGCTCCATCAGCCGGAAGGAGCCGCCATAGATGTCGTCGGTGGCGACGATGTGAGCGCCGGAATCGAGCAGTTCCAGCACCGTGGCGATCGAGGCCAGGCCGGAGGCGAAGGCAAAGGCGGCCGAGCCGCTTTCCAGGTCGGCGACCGCGCGCTCGAAGGCAAAGCGCGTCGGGTTCTGGCTGCGGGCATATTCAAAGCCCTTGTGCACGCCGGGCGACTGCTGGGCAAAGGTCGAGGTGGCGTAGATCGGCACCATCACCGCGCCGGTCAGCGGGTCGTGGCTCTGGCCGCCATGGATGGTGCGCGTCGAGAAAGCCAGACGGTTCTTGCCCGGCGATGGTGTTTCAGCAGTCATCGTGCGCGCCTCAAATGGTTGATCAGGTCGATACGGGTTATCAGGCCGACGAACTCGTCGCCATCGAAGATGATGGCGACCTCGTTGCGGTCGAAGACCGGCAGCAGCGCATCCAGCGTCTGGCTGGCCTGCAGCGTGTGCAGGTTGGAGGTCATCGCCGTGCGCACCGGGCCGTTGAAGCGCTCCCAGCGGCCGTCGTAGGGGCCGTCGACATGAGCAAGAATATCGCTTTCGTCGACGATGCCGACGAGCTTGCCATTGTCGAGCACCGGCAGCTGCGAGACATCGGAGCGGCGCATGCGGCCATAGGCGTTGAGCAGGCTTTCGTCCGGGCCGACATAGACGGTGTCGCCGGTGCGGTGCGAACGCATCACCAGATCGCGCAGATCGCCATGCTGTTCGTGCTCGGCCAGTCCCTGCTCGGCCAGCCAGAAATCGTCGAATACTTTCGACAGGTACTTGTTGCCGCTGTCGCAGACGAAGGTGACGACGCGCTTGGGCACCGTCTGCTCGCGGCAATAGCGCAGGGCGGCGGACAGCAGCGTGCCTGAGGATGAGCCGGCGAGGATACCTTCCTTCGACAAGAGGTCACGCACCGCCAGCATGCTCTGCTTGTCGGGGATGGAATAGGCCTTCTTGACCAGCGACAGATCGGCATTGGGCGGCACGAAATCCTCGCCGATGCCTTCCACGGTCCAACTGCCGGCCTCTTCCATCTTGCCGGTCTTGATCAGTGGCGCCAGCACAGAGCCAACGGGATCGGCCAGCACCATTTCGGTCTTCGGCGACACTTTTGCGAAGTAGCGGCCAAGCCCGGTCAGCGTGCCGCCCGAGCCGACGCCGACGACCACGGCATCGACATCACCGTCGAGCTGCGAAAAGATCTCCGGGCCGGTGGTGGTTTCATGCGCCAGCGGATTGGCCGGATTGGCGAACTGGTTGGCGTAGAAGGCGCCGGGCGTTTCCGCCGCGATCTTCTCGGCCATGTCCTGGTAATATTCGGCATGGCCCTTGCCGACATCGGAGCGCGTCATGCGCACCTCGGCGCCGAGCGCGCGCAGATGCTGGATTTTTTCGCGCGACATCTTGTCGGGCACCACCAGCACGATGCGGTAGCCCTTGGGGATGCCGACCTGGGCAAGGCCGAGGCCGGTATTGCCGGCCGTCGCCTCGACAATGGTGCCGCCGCGCCTGAGCTTGCCCTGCTTTTCAGCCGCGGCGATCATCGACAGCGCGATGCGGTCCTTGATCGAGCCGCCGGGGTTCTGGCTTTCGAGCTTGATGAACAGCCGGCATTTGCCGGTATCGAACTTGGTCAGCTCGACAACCGGCGTCTGGCCGATGAGGTCGAGAACGGACTTGTAAGGCGGACGCAGGCGGGACAATTCGTCGGCCGCGGCGATCTCGTGCTCGCTCATATCGATGCTCCATGACCAAGCGACCGCCCAGCCTCATCATCTCATATGGGCAGAGCGGCAGCGTATCCTCTTTTCCAGCCCTTTGCAGTCTGAAAGAAGATAGATCGTGCCAATCAACCGGCCAGATGCGGAATGAAATTCCGGTTTGATTGGCAGCGGTCATCATCGCCTCAAAGTTGGACGAAGCCTCCGCGCGTTCGTCATCCTAGGGCGAAGCGACGCGAAGCGGAGCGCAGACCCTAGGATCCATGCCGCGACATTGGTCGAAGAATGCAGCGGTGCAGAAATAATTTGGAGGCATCTCTCACGCATCGATAGATTTGCACCGCCGCAGAATTCGCAGGTCACGGCATGGATCCTAGGGTCTCCGCGACGTCGCTTCGCTCCTGCTCTGCCCTAGGATGACGACGGCGTGGGGGCCTTGCGTGCAGCTTTCTACCCCAGCAGTTGCTTGCTCAGCCTTGCACACTGCACGCGGATATCCGGAATCGCGTCGATCTCGAAGAAGGTGCCGCGGGTCAGCGGGCCGACGGCGAGGATCTTGGCCGAAACGGTTCCGTCGCCGGCGATGATCTCGCATTTGGCCGAGACATCGAGGCCGATGCGCAGCGGATCCGGCCGTGCCAGGCCGCGGTCGACCAGCGAGCGCACGACGCTGTTCGACGAGGTCGAGATGTCCCTGACGATGCCGGAGCAATCGTAGATGCGGGCGACCTCGAAGGTCTCGAGGCGCTGCGTGTGGCGCGACTGGACCTGGACGGTGAATTCGCCGTTGCGCGCGATGTCGACGACGCGGCCGGCGACCAGGCGGATGCGGCCGGATTGCACGGCCTCGGTGACGCGGGCGTAAACCTCGGGCGCCATGCGATGGCGGTGTATGTCCCACCAGGCCTTGGTGTGCTCGACGAAGCGGCGCTTGGCGGAAGCCGGCCAGTTCTGCCAGATCTTCTGATTGAACGGCCGCAGGCCGTCGACGACGTCGCGCCAGTCGACGCCGGCTTTCTGGTTTTCCTTGATCAGGTCGCGGAACCAGCCGACGAAATAGGAGAGCTGCGTGCCGAGTGGAATATCGGCGACGTCGAGCTTGATCGGATTGCCCTTGCGATGCGGCGAGGGCAGCAGGCCGCGCCGCGACACCGCGATGATGTCGCCGCGATGGCCGCGCTGTTCCAGCGCCAGGAAGGCATCGACCATGCTGAGGCCGGTGCCCAGCACCATGACGCTGGCATCGGGGGGAAGTGCTGTGTCGGCTTCCGATCCCATCCTGATGGCATGGCCTTGCGCCGGCTCCTCGTCGTGGCCGGTGGCCAGCACGGCGAGATGCGCAACGACGCTGGTGCCGTTGGCCAGCGCCACTTCGACACCGGATGCGGTGGGCGTGATCGAGAGGCTTTCCTCGCGGATCAGCCGAAGCCGCCCGGTCTGCTTTTCGCGCGCCTGCAGCTCGTCGAGCAACTCGCCGAGGTAACGGGCATAGATGCTGCGCGGTGCATAGAAGGGCGCCTGCTCGGGCGTTGCCAGACCGCGTTCCTGCAGCCAGCGCCAGAAATTGCCGGGATCGTCGGCATAGGCGCTCATGCCGGCGGCGCTGACATTCAAGACATGCGCCGACAGCAGCGTCGAATAGGCGATGCCCTGGCCGAAATGCGGGCGCCTTTCGATCAGCGTGACGCGCAGATCCGGATTGGGCGACTTCAGGAGATGTGCGGCCAGCACGACGCCACTGGCGCCGCCGCCGACAATGATGATGGAGTTGGCACGCCCGGTCATAGGCCTGCCTTCGCGGTGCGCAGCGCCAGCGTCAGGCCTGGACCTTCACCGCGACCGGCAGATCGCCGATGGCCCTCGCAACGGGCATGTCGTCGATGGCCCTCGCGACCGGAAGGTCGTCGAGCGCAATATCGCGCATTTCGGCGAGGCTGCGCTGATCGAGCACCTCGGCGATCGCCTGCCGGACCTCGAGCATCAGATGTCGGACTTGGCATGTCGCCTCGTTGCAATCTTCACAGCGCTGGTACTGGGTGCGGCTGGCGCAGGGGATCGGCGCCAGCGGACCGTCGAGGACGCGCACGACATGGCCGACCTTGATCTCGTCGGCGGGGCGTGCCAGGCGATAGCCGCCATCCTTGCCCTTGCGGCTCTGGACAAAGCCGGCATTGCGCAACTCGCCCAGGATGGCGTCGAGAAATTTCTTCGGGATGTTGTTGCCGGTGGCGATATCCCCAACGAAGGCGAGCTGTCCGGCCGGCAATCGCGCGAGATGGACGAGCGCCTTGAGGCCGTACTTGCCTTTTTTGGTGAGCATGAGATCAAAATTTCTCTGTCATGCGACGGCGTAGAACCATCGGTTGCAAAACACCTGGCGTGCGTTGCCGCCGCGTCCAAGCCCGCATGAGACATAAATTGCTTCTGCTTCGTTTTCACGCCGCGCTGGCCATTTTGGCGATCTTGTGCCCACAGGGACACAAAGCGCACGACTCTGACGGCCGAAGCGCGATCATCGCGATGGTGACTGCTCATCGTCGCCTCCAGTCTCAATGTCGATAAGATTACTATACTTACCCGCTAACACGCGGGATAAGTTTTCAAATCGATGGGGGTTTAGGGTATGGATTTGCCTGATATTGACTTGGCTAAGACCTACCATTCGTCCGTGAGGCACAGAGTTGAGTACCGAAGCGTGCCTAACTTCGTCATCCGGAGCAGGAGCGAAGCTCCGTCGCAAGACCCGAGGATCCTTCCGCGACGTTAACGCCCTGACCCGCATCGAGATGCAGCAATTGCTGGAACGCATCTGGATCGCGCAGAAGTTCACGGCCGTGCTGGTCACGCATGATGTCGCCGAAGCCGTTGCGCTGGCCGATCGGGTCGTGGTGATCAGCGAAGGCCGGATCGCGCTTGATCTGGATGTGGCCGTGGAACGGCCGCGCCGGCGGGGTTCGGTGGAGTTGGCCCGGCTCGAGGGTAAGATTTTGGATCGGCTGTTCGAATAGGTTAGGGGCAGACTTCGAGATGTGGGCGGGACACGCCCTCCTCTGCCCTACCGGGCATCTCCCCCTCTAGTGGGGAGATTAGCAGCTTCGGCCTCGCTGCCCTTCTTCCACGATGGAGATTGGCGAAAGCAGTGATGACGGCCAATCTCCTCACTAGAGGGGGAGATGTCCGGCAGGACAGAGGAGGGCGCCACAGATCGCCAGCGCCCATTCCGTAGCGCACCCCTACCGGTTCGCCCAGACCAGCCCCGCCAGCCCGACCAGCATGGTGACGAGGCCGATATAGAGCCATTGCGATTGGCCGGTCATGAAGCTGCCGCCGACCACGCCGATGCCTTGCAGCGACCACAGCGCGCCGACGGCAAGCACAATCAACGCCAGCAGATTTTTGGTCAGCCTCATTGCCGGATCTCCCTTTTGAAGTCGATTGGTTGCAGCATCGGGGCCGCGATAAAAGAGCCAAAGGAAGTGGCCCGACCGTGCCCGACTCTACTTGGATATTAATGTTCGATCTTGTCAAACGGAGGCCTGACAGCGGGACAAAGATCATCATTGATTGATCATCGCGCGCCGGAAACCCCCTGACAGACTGTTACCCAGCGACTCCAAACGTGTGCCATTGCCACGGAACCGCCAGATCACTGCCGCATTTCGCGCCTTATTTGGCACCTAACGGCTGGGGTCTGTCAAAAACGGAGCCATCCCTCAAATATGAAGAACCCAAAACAGACCGCGCTTGTCGCGGTAACGATCGCTGCTGGCCTGATGGTCGGCGCATCTACGGCAACCGCGGCCAGCCAGTGCGGTCGCGCCTCGTGGTACGCCCTGCACTCCAGGACCGCATCGGGCGAGCGCATGAACCCGTCGGCGCTGACCGCCGCGCATCGCACCTTGCCTTTCGGGACCAAGCTCAGGGTCACCAACAAGAACAACGGCCGCAGCGTCGTCGTGCGCATCAACGATCGCGGTCCGTTCATCAAGGGACGCGTGCTCGACCTGTCGAAGGGTGCCGCCGGCCAGCTCGGCTTCATCGGCTCCGGCCACACGTCCGTGTGCATGGCGCGCGTCTAGAGTGACTGTTTCTTCGACCATGACCTTTCCGAAAACCGGAATCCACTTTTCGGGATCATGGTCGGGTGTCCGGCAAGAGGGGCCGGACACACTACCTACACATTTCGCAGCCGCACACTGAGCCGGCTGGCACCGTTCGGCCCCGATTTCCATGGCGTTGAACCAAAGAAGCATTGGTCACGCAGCGTGACGTATTGCATCGCAGCAATTAGTTGTTAACTTCCCCGCGAGACATCTAGGGCTCGGCGCGGCTCGTCGTCCCTTCGGTCGCAGGCAGCAGCGGGGTTCTCGATGTTCTACCAGCTCTATGAGATGAACCACGCGGCCCTGCAGCCGGCGCGCCTCTATGCCGACGCGGTGCGGATGTTCTACTCCAATCCGCTCAATCCGTTTTCCCACACGCCTTGGGGCCGTTCGATCGCGGCGACGGCCGAACTGTTCGAGCGCACCACGCGCCGCTACGGCAAGCCGGCCTTCGGCCTGACCAAGACCGTGGTCGACTGGAAGAGCGTCGAGGTCACTGAAAAGACCGTCTGGTCGAAGCCGTTCTGCAATCTCGTCCGCTTCGAGCGCACTGTCCCTGCCGGGCGCAAGCCCGATCCGAAGCTTCTGATCGTGGCGCCGATGTCGGGCCACTATGCGACGCTGCTGCGCGGCACGGTCGAAGCCATGCTGCCCTATGCCGACGTGCATATCACCGATTGGGTCGATGCCCGCATGGTGCCGCTTGCCGACGGTCAATTCGATCTCGACGATTACATAGACTACGTTATCGACATGCTGCATGCGCTGGGGCCGGACACGCATGTGATGGCGGTGTGCCAGCCTTCCGTGCCGGTGCTGGCCGCCGTGGCGCTGATGGAAACCAAGGGCGACCCCTTCGTGCCCTCGACCATGACCTTGATGGGCGGCCCGATCGACACCCGCAGCAACCCGACCGCGGTCAATCTGCTGGCACAGGAAAAGGGCATCGACTGGTTCCGCGACAATGTCGTGATGCATGCGCCCTGGCCGGTGCCAGGGTTCGGCCGCGAGGTCTATCCGGGCTTCCTGCAGCTGTCCGGCTTCATGAGCATGAACCTCGACCGCCACATCATCGCCCACAAGGACTTCTTCATGCATCTGGTGAAGCATGATGGCGACAATGCCGAGAAGCACCGCGATTTCTACGACGAGTATCTGGCGGTCATGGACCTGACGGCGGAGTTTTATCTGCAGACCGTCGACACGGTCTTCGTGCGCCAGGCCTTGCCCAAGGGCGAGATGACGCATCGCGGCACCAGGATCGATCCGTCAGCAATCCGCAACGTCGCGCTGTTCACGGTCGAAGGCGAGAACGACGACATATCGGGCCTTGGCCAGACCAAGGCGGCGCATGATCTGTGCCCCAATATCCCGGCTGAGCGGCACGCCCACTACATGCAGCCGGCGGTTGGCCATTACGGCGTGTTCAACGGTTCGCGCTTCCGCTCCGAAATCGTGCCGCGCATTGTCGACTTCATCACCAGCTATGGCCGCCAGGAGCGTGTCGCGGTGAAGCCGAAGCTGGTCCGCGCCGCCAAGAGATAATGCAGGTCGCCCAAAATTGCAGGTTTCGGGACGATGACCTGCGTAAACCAAGCTTAACGGCGACAAACCGTGAAATTGATCGGTAAAAGCCGGCTGGCTGGCCGATTCTGTTGCACAAGTGCCGCTGTCCAGCCCCTCGGGTAACCATGCCGACAATCCGACTGTCGTCGTAATTGACACGGACTGTAAATCCCCCTTAACCTTTCGTTAATAACAAAGGGTGAGCGGGGACAATGATTTCCTCATCGATGGCGCGACGGCTGCGCATGTATGTGGCGGCCGGGCTGGCAATGACGGCAGGCTGGGTGGCACCGGCTTTGGCGGGTGGAGCGATGGCGACCGGGGGCCTCACCTCGCAGCCGATCGGCCACTATGATTTCTGCAAGCTGCATCCGGCCGAGTGCTCGATCCGCCCGACCAATCTGGCGCCGGCTCCGATGAGCGACGGGCTGATGCGCAAGCTTCTCAATGTCACCGCCAGGGTCAACGCCGCCGTCAAGCCGATGAGCGACATGGACATCTACGGCAAGGACGAGGTCTGGGCCTATCCCGACAAGGGCGTCGGCGATTGCGAGGACTATGTGCTGGAAAAGCGGCGCCAGCTTTCACGCATGAGCATCTCGCTTGCCGATCTTCTGATCACCGTCGTGCGCAAGCCTGACGGTGAGGGCCACGCCGTGCTGACGGTGCGCACCGACGAGGGCGACTATGTGCTCGACAATCTGACCGACAAGGTCAAGCCATGGGACGCGACCGGTTACCGCTTCCTCAAGCGACAGGCGATCGACAACACCGGCCGCTGGGTCTCGATCCGCGGTGGCCAGCAGGTTCTGGTCGGCGCGGTGCAGTAAATACGGATTTTTCCGGGAGCATCCATCGCTTCGTCAGCGATGCCGGCATCACATATCTTTTGCACCGCCGCGACGCTTGCAGTTCGTGGCATGAATCCTCCGGTCCGCGTCCGCTTCGCCCGCAGATGACGAAATCGAGGAGCCTCCGACAGAATTCCCCTTTTCTCCGTGAACCATTTCGCTCCCGCCTGCGACACACAGCCGTGAACCGAAACCAACCATGGAGACTTCAGATGACTGCTTTTCTGCGAAACACCCTTCTTGCCGCTGTCGCGGTGTCGAGCATGGCCGGATCCGCCATGGCCGATCAGACCACCACCAGCTGTGCCAAAACCAACCTCAACGACCTCTGGTCCGGCCGCTGTTGCGGTGATGCCGGGGCGTCGGACTGCCTGGGTGGTGGAAATAACGGCCACGGCGATCATGGCCGGGGCGGAAATGGCGGCACCGCCGGCAAGAAATGATCTCACCACTGTGCCCGCTGGCGGTCCGCCGGCGGGCAGTTTCCTCGTGAGGCAGGCGAGCACCCGCGCAGACCGTCGGACTACGGCCGCTGGTTTAACGCCGCGCGGATCGATGCCGTGATGCGGCGAAGCTCGGTTTCGTCGAGTTTCTCGATGTTTTCCGCCAGCAGATTGGCAAGCTCGGTGGCAGCGGGGGAAAGACCCGACGTGTCGAGTTTTACGCGCGGGTGCGAGGCCTCGGCCAGCCGCGCCAGTTCCTCGGCATCGTCCCAGATGATGTTGAAATAGCCGATGATCTTCTGGATCAGCGTCCAGGTCGGGGCACCGCGCCTGCCATGTTCGAGCGCCGACAGATAGGCGGCGCTGACGCCGATCGCCGCCGCCATGTCCTTCTGGCGGACACCGCGTTCGCTTCTAAGCGTCCGCAACTTTTCGCCGAACGGGGTCATGCCCCCACCCTCATGAACGAACTCCTCACGCGCGCGCCCGCCGCAGCCGGATATAGAGCGCACCCGAACCGCCATGATTGCGGGCGGCATGGTCGTGGCTGGAGACGAGCGGCCGGAAGGCAGGCGTCGACAGCCAGGCGGGCACGGCGCGCCGCAACACGCCATCGCCGCCGGAGGACGAGCCCTTGCCGGTGATGACCAGGACATAGCGGACGCCGCCGGCATGCGCCCGGTGCAGGAATGAAAACAGCAGCGAATAGGCTTCGTCCTGCGTCATGCCGTGCAGATCGACGCGACCCTCGATCGGCAGCCGGCCTTTCGACAGCTTGTCCAAGGTCGGCTCGTCGAGCGCGTGGGCGACATGCTGCGTCTTCGGTTTGGCTGCGCCGCCCGGATTGGCCATGGGCTGAACCGGTTGCGACTGACTTGGCCTGACCTCTGCAGGGATTTCAGGAATGTCGACGGCAAATTTGCCCTTGAGCGGTTTGGCCGTGCGCGCCACCAGGTTCCACAGAACCCGGTCGTCCTCGCTGAGCTTGTCCGGGCGCCGGGTCATCGGACCGCACCCGCAACGAGCGCGCGTGGGATCAGCGCGTAAAAATCCGCGGCATTGCGGACCACGCCGGCGATCTCGCCCGCGGCATCGCCCGAACCGGCGAACAGGTCGCCCCGCGCGGGTCCGGTGATGGCCGAGCCGGTATCCTGCGCGATCATCAGGCGGCGGAATGGTTTTGCGTCGAAAGCGGTGAGCGTCGGCGCGTCGATGTAAAAGGGCGTGCCGAATGTGTGCAGCAGGCGGTCGACGGCGATCGAGCGGCCCGGCATCAGCGGCACCTTGGCGGCGGCGATCGGGCCAAGGGCCGCGTCCTCGACATCGGCCGGGCGGAAGAAGATGTAAGAGCGGTTCTGCCACAGGATCTCGTCGACGCGGTCCGGATGCGCCTTGAACCAGGCGCGGATCGACTGCATCGTCACTTTTTCGAGCGGGATTTCGCCCATCTCGCTCAGGATCTTGCCGGGCCCGGTGAAGCGCTGGCCGGATTTGGCGGCATAGGTGACGCGGGCAAGCCGGCCGTCGGTCATGGCGAGGCGTGCGGCACCTTGCACGTGAATGAAGAAGGCATCGACCTTGTCGGCCAGCCAGGCGATTTCCAGGCCCTTGCCATCAAGCGCGCCACGCTCGATCTCGCCACGGTCGGGATACTCGACCGGCCCGGCCGGCGTCTGGCGCGCGAAAGCGAGGTAAGGATCCAGGCCGGCCGGCCGGTTGCTTTCGTCGATATCGACGAGATCGGCCGGGCGCGACAGCAATGGCACCGAAAACCGGTCCGTGCGCACCGGTGAAGCCTCGACTTGCGGTTCATAGAAACCGGTGACGAGCCCGGCGCCGGCATTCTCGGCAGGGATAAGCGCCGGGACAAAATGGCGCTCGAAGAAGGCGCGGGCTTCCCCGCGGGTCGAAACCGGCGGCCGATTCGCCGGCGAAACGGTCCGGGCCTCGGCGTAGGCATCGGCAAAGGCGTCGAAGTCGACGCCGAGCGCACCGCTGCGATAGGGTTTGGTCAGGACATGGAAGGCCGAGCGGCGAAAGGCGGCGAAGGCCGCCGAATGGTCGTCATCGTCCCATCCGGGCAGATCGCCGAAGGCTTTCTCGACAAAAAGAGGCGATAGCGACACCGGAGCCTCGCCGCGGGTTTCCGAACTAGTCTTCTTCCTCGGTGGCGACGAGCTTCCAGTTCGGATCGCGCGAGCGCGTGTCGCGGGCGAAGGTCCAGACATCCTTGACCTCGGCGACGGTTTCCGGGTCGCCATCGATGACGGCACCGGCCTTGTCGCGGGTCGCCGAAATCAGCTCGCTGATGATGCGCAGCGTGACATGCGCCTCGCCGCCCTTCATCTCGGCCGAAACGATGTCGGCCTTGTCGATGCCGACGAAGGAGGACTGGATCTTTTCCGCCTTGGCCTCGCGCTCGCCGATGGCGGCGACAAAACCGTCATAGACCTCGCGCGACAAAAGGTTCTTCAGCGTTTTGCGATCGCCGTCGGCATAGGCCATGACGATCATCTCGTAAGCCATCTTGGCGCCGTCGACGAAACCCTTCGGCTCGAAGGACGGATCATTGTCCTTGATGCTACGCAGGCCCTTGTTGAGGTCGGTATCGGGCTTGGCGAAAGCGTCGATCGCGGCATAGGTGTCGGGAGCCGGTTCGCCTGGCGGGCGCTTGCGCGGCAGCGAGACGACGTTTTCGGATTTCTGGGCGGCATCCTTGTCGCCGGTGCGAGCCGCCGAATAGGGATCGAAGGGCGGCCGTTCGCTGCCGGTGCGGCGGCCCAGCACGTTGCGCAGCTGGAAAAAGATGACCACCGCCGCAATCAGGAAGAAAATCGTGCCGAAGTCGAAGAATCCCATATCTTCCGCCAATCAATCCCTGCCCTGTGGCCGGACCGTCAGGCCCAATGGCCACGGTCGCATAGCGTTCAACATTCAAAGCATATAGAACGCAAGGCGCAATCATTCAAATCAAAGGCAGGCATACCTATCTAACTGCCTCAGTGCCAGCGGCGATTGCTCGCTGGCGGCCAAAACAATCGAAACGGTCATAACGATCGAAAAAGGTTGGCAAGACTTGCGCATTTCGCTGCTTCCCTTCTTTCTCCTCGCGCTTCCGCTGCTGGAGATCGCCGGTTTCGTGATCGTCGGCCGTGAGGTCGGCGCGCTGGCGACGGTCGGCCTCGTGCTGGCCTCGAGCATCGCCGGCGTGCTTTTGCTCCGGCACCAGGGCTTTGGTGTCATGGCCCGCATCCGCACCGAGATGGCCGCCGGCCAGAACCCCAGCCGCCACCTTGCGCACGGCGCCATGATCGTGGTTGCGGCGATCCTCCTGATCATCCCCGGCTTCCTCACCGACATCATCGGCCTGCTGCTGTTCCTGCCACCGTTGCGCGACTTTGCCTGGAGCCGGTTCAAGGGCCGTATTGTCGTCGCCACCAATTTCTCGACCGGCGGCTTTCGCGGCCGTCAGCGCGACAGGGTCATCGACCTCGAAGACGGCGACTATTCGCGCGAGGACGATCTGAAGCGCGGCCCGGATCACAACTCGCCTTGGCGCCGCCTGAAGGACGATTAGGGCGCCGCCCCATCTATATCCGCAGCCGGGAAGCAAGGCGGCAAACCTTGTCTTGTCATCCCCGCCATGGTAGCGAACGCCCGATTTCAATTCGGTCAGCGACGCTGCCCAGGCAAGAGGACAAGGCTTATGGCCAGCAAAGATGACGCGCCGGTCGGCGCAGCCAACGGAAACGGCAATGCGGCGCAGCCGTCGCTCAACGTTCTGGCGCAATATGTGAAGGACCTGTCCTTCGAAAGCCCCGGCGCCCCGAATTCGCTGCGCGGCCGCGACAAGGCGCCGGGCATCGCCATCAACGTCAACGTCAACGCCAACCCGCTCTCCGACAAGCAGTTCGACGTCAATCTGACGCTGAACGCCAAGGCGTCCTTCGACCAGGAAGTGCTGTTCAATGTCGAGCTGGTCTATGGCGGCGTGTTCGCCATCGCAGGCTTTCCGCAGGAGCACATGCTGCCGATCCTGTTCATCGAATGCCCGCGCCTTTTGTTCCCGTTCGCCCGCCAGATCATCGCCGAGGCAACCCGCAATGGCGGCTTCCCGCCGCTGATGCTCGACCCGATCGACTTCGCCCAGATGTTCCAGCAGAAGCTGGCTGAGGACGAGGCGTCCAAGGTCAAGGTGAGCTGAGGTCTGCCTGCCACGATTGTGAAAGCCCGGCCTCGCGCCGGGTTTTTTGCTTTGGAGGCCGGCATCTGCGATTGGGCTCAGGCCATCATACCTTCGTCATCCTAGGGCGGAGCAGGAGCGAAGCGACGTCGCGAAGACCCTAGGATCCATGCCGTGACGCCTGCTACAGACCAAAGCGTAGCAGGATGGAGTGCGCTACCAACCCGTCCCGCGAAACAGCTCGAACCACTCCGGATTGGCCTTTTCGATCAATTCGATCTTCCATTGGCGCGGCCAGCGTTTCAGCGACTTCTCGCGCTGGATGGCATCGGTGATATCGAAATACTCTTCGTACCAGACCAGACGATGAACACCGTAGCGGCTGGTGAAACCTGCGCCCTTGCCGGATTTGTGCTCCGGCACGCGGCGGCCGAGATCATTAGTGACACCGATATAGATGGTGCCCCCGCTTTTGACTTGCGGTCATGTAGACATAGCCGGTCATAGATTGGTGCTACCGGGCAATGCGTCGGGAGAACATCCTGATCCGTTGCATTCTAAGGCAAACGTCACGGCATGGATCCTAGGGTCTGCGCCGCGTCGCTTCGCTTCTTGCTCCGCCCTAGGATGACGAAGGCGCGAGGGCTCTGCAGCCAATTTCGAGGGTCGGCTCTACCAACCTCGTTGCCAACCGGCCTCCACCTTACCGCTAGCCAGCCGCAACCTTCAACCACAACGCCTTCTCACCCAACGTCCCGACCATGCCGGCATGCGCGTCGCGTTCGGCTTCGGTGAGGCGGGGCCGCAGGGGTGCCGGGCGCTGGCTAATGATGATCTCAATCTGGCGGACATTTTCGCCTTGCGCCGGCGCGGTGGCGCTGTCGAGGATAAGGGCCGCCTGCTTGCCGCCGATCAGTTCGATATAGACCTCGGCCAGCAATTCGGAATCGAGCAGGGCGCCGTGCTTGGTGCGCCTGGTGTTGTCGATGCCGTAGCGCCGGCAGAGCGCATCGAGCGAATTAGGGCCCATCGGGTGCTTGCGGCGCGCCAGCGCCAGCGTGTCGACGACGAGACCATTGTCGATGATGGGGTGGCCGAGCCGGCCGAATTCGACGTTGAGGAAGCCGACATCGAAAGTGGCATTGTGGGCGACCAGTCTGGCGCCGTCGGTGAAGTCCAGCCACTCCTGCGCAATCTCGGCAAAGGTCGGCTTGCCCGCGAGGTCCGTCGCGCTGATGCCGTGCACCGCCTGTGCCTCGGCGTGGATCGCGCGACCCTGCGGGTTGATGTAATGGTGGAAGGTTCTGCCGGTCGGGAAGCGGTTGACCAGTTCGACGCCGCCCAGCTCGATCACGCGGTCGTCGCGCGAATCGAGGCCGGTGGTTTCCGTGTCGAAGATGATCTCACGCATCGAATCAGTCGCTCCAAAGGAGCAGAATCATGAGACCGGAACAAAATGGCAATGGGCAATGCTGACGGCCTGCCGTCAGGAGCCTGCCTTGCCGGACTTATCCCCGGAGAGTTCGGCGATGATGGCCTTGACCTCCGCCCGCGCGGCGTCCAGCCCCTGGCCGGTGTCGACGACGAAATCGGCCTGGCGGCGCTTTTCCGCATCCGGCACCTGCTTGGCGAGGATCGATGCCAGTTTTTCTTCCGTCATGCCCGGCCGCCCCAGCACGCGTTCTCGCTGGGTCTCGGCCGGGGCGGTGACGACGACCACCTTGTCGACGCGGTTGCGGCCGCCGGTTTCGAACAGCAGGGGAATGTCGAGAACAGCGATCGATTCGCCGGCGTTACGATGCCTGGCCAGAAAGGCATCGGCGTCGGCGCGCACCAGCGGATGGATGATGTTTTCAAGCTGCTTCAGCGCGGCGGTGTCGCCGAGCACGCGCGCGCCAAGTTTTGTCCGGTCGACCACCCCGGCAATTGTGGTGCCGGGGAAGGCGGCTTCGACCAGAGGCGCCGCCTTGCCGGCATAGAGGCGATGCACCGCCTCGTCGGAATCATGGACCGGCACGCCGGCGTCAGTGAACATCTTTGCCGTCGTCGACTTGCCCATGCCGATCGAGCCGGTGAGGCCGAGCACGATCATGGCTCCGGCACCAGATCGGCGACGATCAGCGCCCGGAGTTCGGCCGTCACCCGCGGCCTGATGCCGAACCAGCGCTCGAAGCCGGGCACGGCCTGATGCAGCAGCATGCCGAGACCGTCGACCGTCTTCAGGCCCCTGGCGCGCGCCGCCGCAAGCAGTGGAGTCTCCAGCGGCACATAGACGATGTCGGTGACGATGGCGTGGTCCGGCAGCCGGGCGGGATCGGCCGACAGGCCTTCATTGCCATGCATGCCAAGTGCCGTGGTGTTGACCAGCAGGCCGGCATCGCCGAGCAGTTCATCCGTAGCCGCCATGCCATGCGCCGACACGCCAGCGCCGAAACGATCCCTCAATTCCTGCGCTCGGGCCAGAGTGCGGTTGACGATGCGGATGTCGGCAACGCCGCGCTCCTTCAGCGCATGGATGACGGCGCGCGACGCGCCGCCGGCGCCGAGCACCACCGCCGGACCCTTGCTTGCCCAGCCCGGTGCATGATCGTCGAGGTTGGCGGCAAAGCCGTGACCGTCGGTGTTGCCGCCCCACAAAATGCCGTCCTCGAACCACAGCGTGTTGACGGCGCCGATTTCTTGCGCCGCCTGGTCGCGGCGTTCGGCCAATGCGAAGGCCGCTTCCTTGTGCGGGATGGTGACGTTGCCGCCGCGGTAATTGTTTGCCTGCAGCGTTTTCACGAACACGGCAAAATCCTGCGGCGCGACATCGATGGCCTGGTAGCTTCCGTCGATGCCATGTTTGGCCAGCCAGTGGCCATGTATCTTCGGCGAGCGCGAATGCTTGACCGGATGGCCGGTGACGAACGCTTTCTTTGATGCCTCAGCCATCGATCGCTCCCAGCGTGCGCAGCTCGGCCAGCAGCGGCAGAAGCGGCAGGCCGACAATGGTGAAATGATCGCCCTCGATCTTCTCGAACAATTGAATGCCTTCGCCTTCGATCTGGTAGGCGCCGACGCTTCCCAATGCCTTGACGCCGACGCGGGCGAGATGGCGGCCGATGAAGGCCGGGTCGAGCTTGCGCATGGTCATCGAGGCTATGCCGACATGCCGCCACAAAACCTTGCCGTCGCGAACCAGAACAGCGGCGCTGTTGAGCTGGTGGGTCCTGCCCGACAGCGCCAGCAAATGACGGCGGGCACCCTCCATGTCGGCCGGCTTGTGGAACACCTCGTCGCCGAGCGACAGCGTCTGGTCGCAGCCGAGCACCAGGGCGCCCGGCCTGCGCTCGCTCACTTCTGTGGCCTTGGCTTCGGCCAGCACCAGGGCGACGTCCTCGGGCAAGACACCGCTATCCTGCAAAGGCGACTCGAGCGCGCGCTCGTCGACATCGGCCGGAACCGCCTCGACGTCGACGCCGGCATTGACGAGCATCGCCTTGCGGAATGGACTGCCGGAAGCGAGGATGAGTTTTTCGGTCATGATTTTTTACCCGGTTGATCGTTGACCGCCGCAGTGCACAGTGTTGCCAAAGGTTGGCGGGACAGCGCCCCCCTTTGCCTGCCGGGCGCGAGGGATCGCGACGTTTCAGACATTATCTCAAGCCTGTGGTTGCGCACGGCTCCAACTATCTATTCTTCCCGCGCAGGGCAACGATCGCCGCCGCCGTTTCCTCTATCGAGCGGCGGCTGACGTCGATCATCGGCCAGCCATGGCGCGTGCAGATCTTGCGGGCATAGGCGAGCTCTTCGCTGATCGCCGCGCGGTCGATATAGTCTGATGCCTCATACGAGCTGCTGTTGCCGAGGATGCGGTTTTGCCGGACGTGCGAGATGCGCTCGGCGGTGGCGATCAGCCCGACGATCAGCGGCTTGCTGGCGGCAACCAGGCTTTCCGGCACCGGCACGCCGAGCACGATCGGGATGTTGGCGGTCTTGATGCCGCGGTTGGCGAGATAGATGCTGGTCGGCGTCTTCGACGTCCGCGAGATGCCGATCAGCACGACATCGGCATCGTCCATGTTGAGCGGCAGCTGGCCGTCATCATGGTCCATGGTGAAATTGAGCGCGTCGATGCGGCGGAAATATTCGGCGTCGAGAACATGCTGGGCGCCGACGCGACGGCCGGCGGGGGTGCCGAGATAGGACTGGAATACGGTCAGCACCGGCTCCAGCACCGAAACACAGGGCAGGCCCATGGCCGCGCAGCGCTCGTCGATGCCGCGCGCCAGCTTCTGGTCGACGACCGTATAGAGGATGATGCCCGGCTCCTCTTCGATATCCTCGAACACCTTCGCCACCTGCTTTTCGGTGCGGATAAGCGGATAGATATGCTCGATGGCGCGTGCGTCCTTGTACTGCGCCGAAGCCGCCCGGCCGGCGGCGAGCAGCGTTTCGCCGGTGGCGTCGGAAATCAGGTGCAGGTGGAAGAAGCTCTGGGGTTTGTTCACAGGGGTCACCTGGGGCTGTGGGCTTCTGTGGATAAAGCGGGATGAAAAGACGGGCCTGTCGGAGGCGACTGTATCAGATGGCAGTTTGTCCACAATTCGATGCGCTGTCAGCTTCGTCGGGCGACTGGGGACAAGTTTGGGGACGGCTTTTTTCGACTACGGTCCATCCACAGGACCTGCCTTTCATGGCTGTGCCTAACACTTTGACTCGATTGATCGATTCCGAGCTATCCCCAGAACCCTACATCTGGGAAAAAGAAGCACGCGACAATATGTTGGCTGGTGTTTTCCGGGGCAAAGCGGGACAGGTGACAACCACCAGAACCAACAGACTCTTAGAATCAGAAGAATCTTAGATATAAGAATCTTTGATTATAGAAGAGGCTGGGAGAAGCGAGCGCCCGATGCCCCAGAACCGGATCATGCTGGACGTCCTCAGGGGCAAGGCCCATTTTCCGCCTCCGCTCTGGATGATGCGACAGGCCGGACGCTATCTGCCGGAGTATCGGGAGACACGCAGGCGAGCAGGCTCGTTCCTGGACCTCTGCTACGATCCCGACCTTGCGGTCGAAGTGACCTTGCAGCCGATCGAGCGCTTCGGCTTCGACGCCTCGATCCTGTTTTCCGATATCCTTGTCGTTCCACATGCGCTTGGCCGTGACGTCCGCTTCGAAGAGGGCAGAGGGCCGCTGCTGACGCCGATCACCGCGCCGGAGATTTTGGCTCTGGAAGGCAAGGTGTTTCACGTGAATCTCGAACCGGTCTACGAGACGGTTCGCCGGTTGCGGGCCAAACTCCCCGAAGAGACAACCCTGATCGGCTTCTGCGGCGCGCCGTGGACGGTGGCGACCTACATGATCGCCGGCCATGGCACACCCGACCAGGCGCCGGCGCGGCTTTTTGCCTATCGCGAGCCGGTGGCCTTTCAACGATTGCTGAAGGTGCTTGCCGAACATTCGGCCGCCTATCTCATCCGCCAGATCGAGGCGGGCGCGGATGTGGTGCAGATTTTCGATTCCTGGTCCGGCGTGCTGGACGATGAAACTTTCGATCTGTTCTGCGTTCAGCCAGTGGCCGAGATCGTTGGCCGGGTGCGGGCGGTTCATCCCGATGTGCCGATCATCGGTTTTCCCAAGGGCGCCGGTTCGCGCTACCGGACCTATCGCCAGAAGACCGGCGTAACGGCGCTGGGGATCGATTGGACGGTGCCCCTGATCGCGGCGAAGGAATTGCAGCGCTCGGGTGCGGTTCAGGGCAATCTCGATCCCTTGCGGCTCGTGGCTGGCGGCAAGGCGCTGTCGGATGGCGTCGAGGCGATCCTGAGAGCGCTGGGAGACGGGCCGCTGATCTTCAACCTCGGTCACGGCATCACGCCGGAGACGCCGATCGCCCATGTCGAGGCGATGGTGAAACAGGTGCGGAGCGCGACACGCTGATGGCTCAGATGAACAGCACGAACAGCACCGGCCAGGCGATGATGCGCATGACGATCGGCCTGGGTGTCCTGGTCGTTCTCACCGCGCTTTTGTATTTCGCGGCACCCGACAGTTTCTACCCCTGGGCCAAGGCGATCCATATCCTCGCGGTCATCTCGTGGATGGCCGGCATGCTCTATCTGCCGCGGCTGCTGGTCTATCACGCCGATGCCGAGAAGGGCTCGGTGCAGTCGGAGACCTTCAAGGTGATGGAGCGGCGCCTGCTGCGCGGCATCATCAACCCGGCGATGATCGTTACCTGGGTGTTCGGCCTGTGGCTCGCCTGGAAGGGTTTTGGTTTCCAGGGCGACTGGCTTCACGCCAAGATCGGAGCGGTGCTTTTGCTGTCGGCCATGCATGGCTATCTGTCGGGCGCGGTGCGCAAATTCGCCGAGGACCGCAATGAAAAACCGGCCAGGCACTGGCGGATGGTCAACGAGATCCCCACATTGCTGATGATCGCCATCGTCATCCTGGTGGTGGTCAAGCCGTTCTGATGCATGTTGCTCAGAAACGACCGGGAAACAGCGACAGGCATTGATGCGTTTCAAGCCTTCATAGGTCACGCAAAACGCAGCTTGCTCTTTCACCCGACCGACGATAAAAGACGGGTCTTCCTTCCCGTCATGCGCCGCCCCTCGTTGTTTTCGGCCGCGCCCGGCATTTGTCGCATCCCGCCGATATTTTCCCAAAGCCTACCCAGACTCCATCTATTCAAGGTCCGTCTATGCAAGAAATGAAACTCGCCGAGTTCAAGAACAAGAAACCGCCAGAGCTGATCGCTTATGCCGAATCGCTCGAGGTCGAAAACGCCAGTGTCATGCGCAAGCAGGAGCTGATGTTTGCGATCCTGAAGAAGCTGGCCGCCCAGGAGATCGAGATCATCGGTGATGGCGTGGTCGAGGTGCTGCAGGACGGTTTCGGCTTCCTGCGCTCCGCCAACGCCAATTATCTGCCAGGCCCCGACGACATCTATATTTCGCCGTCGCAGATCCGGCGCTTTTCGCTGAAGACCGGCGATACGGTCGAAGGGCCGATCCGCAGCCCGAAAGAGGGCGAGCGCTATTTCGCGCTGCTCAAGGTCAACACCATCAATTTCGACGATCCCGAGAAGATCCGTCACAAGATCCACTTCGACAATCTGACGCCGCTCTATCCGACCAAGCGGCTGAAGATGGAGATCGAGAATGTGACCACCAAGGACATCTCGGCCCGCGTGATCGACCTGGTCGCGCCGATCGGCAAGGGACAGCGCGCTTTGATCAACGCGCAGCCGCGTACCGGCAAGACGGTTCTGATGCAGAACATCGCCCACTCGATCACCGCCAACCATCCGGAATGCTATCTGATCGTGCTTCTGATCGACGAGCGGCCGGAAGAAGTGACCGACATGCAGCGCTCGGTGAAGGGCGAGGTGATCTCCTCGACCTTCGACGAGCCGGCGGTGCGCCACGTGCAGGTCGCCGAAATGGTCATCGAGAAGGCCAAGCGCCTGGTCGAACATGGCCGCGACGTCGTCATCCTGCTCGATTCGATCACCCGTCTCGGCCGCGCCTACAACACCGTCGTGCCGTCATCCGGCAAGGTGCTGACCGGTGGTGTCGACGCCAACGCCCTGCAGCGGCCGAAGCGTTTCTTCGGCGCCGCCCGCAACATCGAGGAAGGCGGCTCGCTGACCATCATCGCCACCGCCCTGATCGATACCGGCAGCCGCATGGACGAAGTCATCTTCGAAGAATTCAAGGGCACCGGTAACTGCGAAATCCAGCTCGACCGCAAGGTGGCCGACAAGCGCATCTATCCGGCCATGGACATCTTGAAGTCCGGCACCCGCAAGGAGGACCTGCTGGTTTCCAAGCAGGATCTGCAGAAGATCTTCGTGCTGCGCCGCATCCTGGCGCCGATGGGAACCACCGACGCGATCGAGTTCCTGATCGACAAGCTCAAGCAGACCAAGACCAATGCGGATTTCTTCGATTCGATGAACACGTAAAGGCCAGGCCGAAATCTCCCGGTCTGTGTATTGAAGCCCCATTCCGGAAAACCGGGATGGGGTTTTTCATTGTCCGAGGGCAGGTCGCTTTCCCGATACAGGGCGGCTGTATGTGGCGGCAGACGATTCTCCCTTCATGCAAAGCTCGTGTCTGCCATCTGGAAGCAGCGACGTGAAGAAGACAATCCCGACCCTGATCGGCTTTTCGGCCATACTGACCTGGTCGTTCCTTGCGCTGCTGTCGACCGCGGCGGGCTCGATCCCGCCGTTTCAGCTGGCAGCCATGACCTTCCTGCTCGGAGGGCTGGTTGGCGCCGGCAGCTGGATTGTCCGCCCAGGCGCGATCCGGTCGCTGCGGCAGCCATGGCCGGTCTGGGCGATCGGCACGGCTGGACTGTGCATCTACCACTGCGCCTATTTTTTCGCGATCCAGTCGGCACCACCGGTCGAGGTCAGCCTGATCGCCTATCTCTGGCCATTGTTGATCGTCGTCTTCGCAGCCTTCCTGCCCGGTGAAAGGCTCCGGGTTCACCACGTCGTCGGCGTCGTTCTAGGGCTTGCCGGGGCCATCGTGGTGATCACCAAGGGCGGCAATGTCGGCCTGGCCAATGGGGTGATGAAGGGCCATGTCATCGCACTGTTCTGCGCCTTCATCTGGGCTGGCTATTCCGTCCTGTCACGCCGCTTCGGCCAGGTCCCGACCGATGTCGTGGCCGGCTATTGCTTCATCACGGCGGCGGTCGCTTTCTCGCTGCACCTGATGCTCGAGACCACGGTCTGGCCGCAGACGCCGATGCAGTGGACGGCTATCGTCATTCTGGGCACCATTCCTCTGGGAGCCGGCTTCTACGCCTGGGATTTTGGCTGCAAGCACGGGGACATCATGATCCTCGGCGCGCTGTCCTACGCCGCACCGCTGTTTTCTGTGATCGTGCTGCTGCTGGCAGGGTTTGGTGTCCCCCACTGGTCGGTGGCGCTCGCCTGCGTGCTGATCACGATCGGCGCGGTGATCGCCGCCAAGGATTTGCTGTTCAAGGCGAGCCAAGCCGCGTCTTCCACCGAGGCGTTCCCCAAGCAGGCGGAAGGCGCCTGATCTTATTGGCGGGACAGAAGGCGCTTCAGCTCTTCCGGATCCGTCACAGCGGGAAGACAAACCTGGCCGGTGCAGAACCAGGCGCCCGCTTTATCGGTCGGCGGCAGGATCCCATCGGGCAGCAAGGGTCGATGCGCGCCCGTACCGATCGGCACGACGATGTCGACGCGGCGTGGATCAGGGTTTCGATTCGCCACCGGAACGAGCTTTGGGTTTTCCGGGGAATCGACGATGACCAG
This sequence comes from Mesorhizobium sp. CO1-1-8, assembly GCF_020164875.1. NCBI lineage: Bacteria > Pseudomonadati > Pseudomonadota > Alphaproteobacteria > Hyphomicrobiales > Phyllobacteriaceae > Mesorhizobium > Mesorhizobium sp. CO1-1-8. The sequence goes on from NZ_JAIUGZ010000004.1 coordinate 369,424, forward strand.
CTTCAGCGGCTCGATCGCCAGCGCGCAGGCGTTGACGATGCCGGCCTGGCCATAGGCCTGGTTTGCCGCGCGGCCGGCGGCATGCTCGGCGACTTGCCAGGCTTTTTCCTGCAACCCGAGATCGCCGGTGACGGAGGCGAGGCGAACGAGCGCTTCGACGATCTGGCCGGTGGCGGACGGAATGGCTTCATCGACATCGCCGCGGATACGGATCGGCACGTCGGTGCTGTCCGAAGCGGTCAGGTAATAGCCTGTCTTCTCGGTATCGACGTGCCAATGATCGAGCCGCCCGATGAACTGGCCGGCCTGGTCGACATAGCTCCAATCCCCAGTGGCCTCGAACAGCGAGATCGCTGCGTTGGTCATGGCGGCATAGTCGCTGGACAAAGCAGGGAACAGTTTTCTGGCGCCGAGCATCGAATGCGGCAGACGGCCGTCGCGGCTGGCAGTGGCGATATGAGTGAAGGCCTTTGCCGCCGCATCGATCCAGTCAGGCCGCGCCAGCGCCCGGCCTGCCTCTGCAAGCGCTGCGATCATCTGGCCGTTCCAGTCGGTGAGGGTCTTTGCGTCAAGGCCGGGCCTGACCCGCTTTTCCCGGACTGCAAGAAGTTTCGCCTTGAGCGGGCTGATCTCTTCGCGGTCGATCACGTATTGCGATTGCTGGGACCGTGTTTGGTGGACGACCGGCTTGCCTTCCCAGCCATACGGACTGGATAGGGTGAAGTACTTGAGAAACAAAGAGGAATCGTCACCAAGAGCGGCTTCGATCTCTTGGCTGCTCCAAGTGTAGAACAGACCCTCCTCGCCATCGCTGTCGGCGTCGAGACTGGCGGCAAAAGCGCCGCCGTCGACGCGCATTTCGCGCAGCAGCCAGTCGATCGTCTCTTCGATTCGCACCCGGAACAACTCATTGCCACTTGCGGCATAGGCCCAGTTGCAGAAGCGGATCAGCTGGGCGTTGTCGTAGAGCATTTTTTCGAAATGCGGCACCAGCCATTCGGCGTCGGTCGAGTAGCGGCTGAGCCCGCCGCCGATATGGTCGTAGATGCCGCCGCTGACCATCTGTTCGAGGCTGCTGAGGACGTCGTCGCGATGGGCGGCGTTGCCGTCGCGCAGCCAGGACAGCCACAGCGTTTGCATGAACGGCGCATTGGGAAATTTCGGCGCGCCGCGCAGACCGCCGAGATCGCGGTCGACCATGCCGTCTATGCCCCTGGCCAATTCCCCCAGCGCGTCGCGGTCGAGCACGGTTCTGGCATGCGAGCCGGCAAGCCGCGCCTCGACATGTGTCGTCAGGCCGTCGGCGCTCTGGTGTAGACTCGCCCGCTTTTCGCGCCAGGCCCTGTCCACCGCCTCCATCACCTGGATGAAACCAGGGCGGCCATAGCGCGGCTCGCGCGGAAAATAGGTGCCGCCCCAGAATGGCTTGCCGTCCGGGGTCAGGAACATGGTCAGCGGCCAGCCGCCCTGCTCGCCCATCGCGGAGAGCGCCGCCATATAGATCTGGTCGATATCCGGACGCTCCTCGCGGTCGACCTTGATATTGACGAACAGACGGTTCATGACGGCGGCGACGCCATCGTCTTCGAAGCTTTCATGCGCCATGACATGGCACCAATGGCAGGCGGCATAGCCGACCGAGAGCAGGATCGGCCTGTCCAGAGCCTTGGCCTCTTCGAGCGAAGCCGGCGACCAGGCCCGCCAGTGGACGGGATTGCCGCTGTGCTGCTGCAGATAGGGGCTGGCTTCTTCAGCAAGCAGGTTTTGCGCGGGCAGCGTCACGATGAACAAACTCGGGTGGTTGGATAGGCGTGAAGCTAGGGCGGTTCGGTAGAGCGGGCAAATGATTTCAGGCGATTCCATTGTAGCGCTGTCGAGCGGCCGGCTTCCGGCCGGCGTTGCCGTCATCCGCATTTCCGGCCCGCAGACTCGATTCGCAGTCGAAACGATCGCCGGGGGGATGGTTAAGGACCGCTCGGCAGTTCTGCGCAGGTTCACGGCGCCCGACGGGGTGGTGCTCGACACCGGCCTGATCATTTTCTTTCCCGGTCCAGCCAGTTTCACCGGCGAGGACGTCGCGGAACTCCACGTCCATGGCGGTCGTGCGGTGGTGGCAAAGATGCTGGAGACGATCGCAGGCCTTGACGGCGTCAGGCACGCGGAACCAGGCGAATTCACCCGCCGCGCCTTTCTCAACGGCAAGGTCGACCTGGTAGAGACCGAGGCGCTGGCCGATCTCGTCAGTGCCGAGACGGAGGCGCAGCGCCGCTTTGCTGTCCAAAATGCCGAAGGCGTTCAGAGCGAACTCTATCTTGGCTGGCGCCGCCGACTGATCCATGCCCGGGCCCTGATCGAGGCGGAGATCGATTTCGCCGATGAGGACGATGTCCCCGGTTCCGTTTCGGATACGGTTTGGTCCGATGTCAGAACGATGATCGGCGAGATCGACCGGCACATTGCTGGATTTCGCGCCGCCGAGATCATTCGCGACGGTTTCGAAGTCGTCATCCTTGGCGCGCCCAACGCTGGTAAGTCGAGTCTGTTCAATGCACTGGCGCGGCGGGATGCCGCTATAGTAACGGATGAGCCCGGCACGACGCGCGACCTGCTTGAAGTGACACTTGACCTTCAGGGGCTGCGGGTCAGGCTCACGGATACGGCCGGGCTGCGCGATGCGCCGGGCAAGGTCGAGGCGCTCGGCATTGAGAAGGCGAGGGCCAAGGCGCATGGCGCGGATCTCTTGCTGCTGCTCAGGGATGTCGCCGATCCCAGGGCGATCGGACCGCTGCCGACCGAGGCGCCGATCTTGGGTGTCGGCACCAAGCTCGATCTGCTCGCGGGCCGCGCGGCGAGCGACGCGGCGGAGGACTATGACCTTGTCATTTCGGTGAAGAACGGGACGGGCGTGGAGGAACTGCTGGCGGAAATCGGCCGTCGGGCGGCGGAAGCAGCAGGCAGTGTCGGCGATGTTTTGCCGTCACGTCTGCGCCACGTCGAATTGCTTGGCGCAGCGAATAGCCACCTGCTCCGGGCAACCGACGGCCAGACCGTCGGGCAGGAATTGCGCGCCGAGGAGCTGCGCCTTGCAGCAGACCGCCTCGGCCGAATCGTCGGGGCTATCGATGTCGAGGACATGCTGGACGTGATCTTCTCGCAGTTCTGCATTGGGAAATGACTCACGTGAAACAGTCGCTTACATGGGAGCGGATTGTGTGACTCACGTGAAACAACGGCGGCCCCCGATGACTCACGTGAAACAAGCGCGTGGCAGGTGCAAGGCTGTTTCACGTGAAACTCGTTGCGGAGTTTTCTTGACAGCACTGCTTGGCGGGGACATGTGTCCTTCAATCTTTTGAGTCTGGGAATTTGTGATGACCAATCACTATGATGTGGTTGTGGTAGGCGGCGGCCACGCGGGTTGCGAGGCGGCCAGCGCTGCCGCACGCGCTGGTGCGAGGACCGCGCTGGTAACGCTGCGGTTCGACACGATCGGCGTCATGTCGTGCAATCCGGCGATCGGCGGGCTTGGCAAGGGTCATCTGGTGCGCGAGATCGATGCCATGGATGGCCTGATGGGTCGGGTGGCGGATGCGGCTGGCATCCAGTTCCGCCTGCTCAACCGCCGCAAGGGCCCCGCGGTGCGCGGTCCCCGCACGCAGGCCGATAGAAAGCTCTATCGCCTTGCCATGCAGGAAGCGATTCGGAACCAGAACGATCTCGATGTCGTCGAAGGCGAGGTTCTGGACTTCGAGATCGTCGATGGGCGGATCACGGCTGTTCTCCTGGCCGACGGCAGGCGGCTTGCCTGTGGCGCCGTCGTTCTGACGACCGGGACCTTCCTGCGCGGGCTTATCCATATCGGCGAGAAGAAGATTGTCGCCGGCCGCATGAACGAACAGGCCAGCCTTGGCCTGTCGGCAACGATGGACCGCGCGGGCTTCAGGCTCGGACGGCTGAAGACCGGCACGCCGCCGCGGCTCGATGGCCGGACCATCGACTGGACGTCGCTGGAAAAGCAGGCCGCCGATGAAGATCCGGTGCCGTTCTCGCTAATGACCGATCGCATCGAGACGCCGCAGATCGACTGCGGCATCACGCGCACGACCACGGCCACGCACGAGCTGATCCGCGCCAATCTCGGCCGCTCGGCCATGTATTCCGGCTCGATCGAAGGCGTCGGGCCGCGCTATTGCCCCTCGATCGAGGACAAGATCGTCAAGTTCGGCGACAGGGACGGCCATCAGATCTTCCTCGAGCCGGAAGGGCTCGATGACGACACCGTCTATCCCAATGGTATTTCGACATCGCTGCCTGAAGACGTGCAGCTCGAGATCCTGAAAACCATCCCCGGGCTGGAGCGCTCAACCATGCTGCAGCCCGGCTATGCCATCGAATATGATCATGTCGATCCGCGCGAGCTGCATCAGACGCTGGAGACGAAGCGCGTTAGCGGCCTCTTCCTCGCCGGGCAGATCAACGGCACGACTGGTTACGAGGAGGCGGCCGGCCAAGGGCTGCTTGCAGGCCTCAATGCGGCGCGACGGGCTGCGGGCAGCGAGCAGATCGTGCTCAGCCGCACCGAGGCCTATATCGGCGTGATGGTCGACGATTTGACCAGCCGCGGCATCAGCGAACCCTACCGGATGTTCACCTCGCGGGCCGAGTTTCGGCTGTCGCTGCGCGCCGACAATGCCGATGAGCGGTTGACGCCGCTGGCGGCGAAACTGGGCATCGCCTCGGCGCAGCGGATGCAGCGTTACGAACATGTCATGCAAGGGCTAGACGAGGCGCGCGATCTGGCGAAGTCGCTCACAATGACGCCGAACGAGGCGGCGCGATACGGGCTGGAGATCAACCGGGATGGCGTGCGCCGGTCCGGTTATGAACTGTTGTCCTACCCCGATGTCGATGTGACCTGGCTGGCTCGTGTCGACCCGCGCTTTGCGGCGATCGACGGCAAGACGGCGGAGCGCCTCGAAACGGAAGCGAAATATTCAGTCTATCTGGATCGCCAGAAGACCGACGTCGCGCAGATACGGCATGAGGAGAGCCGGCTGATACCGGAGACCATCGATTTTGCCGGGGTGCCGGGTCTGTCGAACGAGCTGAAGCAGAAGATGCAGGCGCGGCGGCCGCGTTCCATCGCCGACGCCCAGCGCATGGAGGGCATGACGCCGGCGGCACTGGCAATCATTGTCGCGCATGTTCGGCACGCAGAGAACGCGCAGCGCCCACAAAGGGATGTTGCGTGAGTTCACTATCCCTAGAGAGCCTGCAGGATGCGGCAGGCCCGGTTTCACGTGAAACATTCGATCGGTTGGTGGCATTCGAGCAGATGTTCCAGAAATGGAATCGCAGCATCAACCTTGTCGCGCAATCGACGTCTGGCGATGTCTGGCAGCGTCACATCCTGGACAGCGCGCAGCTCGGGCGCATAGAGCCAACTGCCACGCGCTGGGTGGATCTCGGCTCGGGCGGCGGATTTCCGGGCCTTGTCATGGCCTTCCTGCTTGCCGAGCGCGATGGCGCCAGCATCGATCTGGTTGAAAGCAATCGAAAAAAAGCATCCTTCCTGCAGACCGTGGTCGGGCAGTTCAGCCTGCCGGCGCGAGTCGTGGCGCGCCGCATCAATGACAGCCATGCGCTTGTTTCGACACCGCAGATCGTCACGGCGCGGGCACTGGCCTCGCTTTCGACCTTGCTCGACCTGTCGGCGCCATGGCTGACGTCAGGCGCGCGCGGCCTGTTCCACAAAGGCCGGGATTATCGCGCCGAAGTGCAAGAAAGCGTTAACCGGTGGTCCTTCGATCTGGTAGAACATCCCAGTGTGACCGACCCTCAGGGCGTCATCCTTGAACTGTCCAACCTGCGACCTGTCTGATCCGCGACTGGTCAGACTCTTTGGCGACCCAAAATGAATTTCTGGCATAGACCCATGATGAAGAATGGCCCCCGAATCATCACCGTAGCCAACCAGAAGGGCGGTGTCGGCAAGACCACCACCGCCATCAATTTGGCGACTGCGCTGGCCGCGATCGGCGAAAAGGTGCTGATCGTCGATCTCGATCCGCAAGGCAATGCCAGCACCGGCCTCGGCATCGACCGCAAGGACCGCACGGTCTCGTCCTATGACGTGCTGACCGGCGAGCTGGAGCTGGAGGCCGCGGCCATCCCGACGGCGGTGCCTGGCCTGTCGATCGTGCCGTCGACGCTCGATCTGCTCGGTATCGAAATGGAGATCGCCTCGGCGCCCGACCGGGTGCTCAAGCTGCGCAATGCGCTGCGCGCCGCGACCGAGCGCGGGGCGCCGTTCGGCTATGTGCTCATCGACTGCCCGCCGTCGCTCAACCTTTTGACTTTGAATTCAATGGCGGCAGCCGATTCTGTTCTTGTGCCGCTGCAATGTGAGTTCTTCGCGCTCGAAGGTCTCAGCCAGTTGCTGGAAACGGTCGAGCAGGTGCGCCGCTCTATCAATCCCGATCTTATCATCCAAGGCATCGTGCTGACCATGTATGACGGCCGCAACAATCTCGCCAACCAGGTGGTGCAGGACGTGCGGGCACATATGGGGGACAAGGTCTACGAGACCGTCATTCCGCGCAACGTTCGGGTGTCCGAGGCGCCGTCCTACGGCAAGCCGGCGATCCTCTACGATTTGAAATGCTCGGGCAGCCAGGCCTATCTGCAACTGGCATCGGAAGTGATCCGCCGAGAGCGTAAATTGCGCGCCGCTTGATTAGCTCGGATGAATAGTCAAGAGCCGATTCGATACCGAAACGATCTGGAATGGCCAACTGGAATAAAGATGAGCGAAGACCTTTCAAGAAAGAGACTGGGGCGTGGGCTGGCGGCGCTGATCGGCGAGATCGATCGCCCAGTGGCGCCTGAAAAGCCTGGCATGAGCGCCGACGGCAAGGTGCCGATCGAGTTCCTGACCCCAAATCCGAAAAATCCGCGCCGGCATTTCGGCGACGCCGAGCTGACCGACCTCGCCCAGTCGATCCGCGAGCATGGCGTCGTCCAGCCGGTGGTGGCGCGGCCGTCGCCGACACAGGCCGGCCGCTACGAGATCATCGCCGGCGAGCGGCGCTGGCGGGCGGCGCAGCGCGCCGGGCTGTCCGAGATCCCGGTCATCATCCGCGAGGTCAACGACCGCACCGCGCTCGAACTGGCGATCATCGAAAACGTCCAGCGCACCGACCTCAATGCGGTCGAGGAAGCACTTGGCTATCAGCAGCTGATCGACGAGCACGGCTACACCCAGGCCGATCTCGGCCAGGTGATCGGCAAAAGCCGCAGCCATGTCGCCAATACGCTCAGGCTCTTGAAGCTGCCGGACGTGATCCGCGACATGCTGGTCGACGGCGCGCTGTCGGCGGGCCATGCCCGCACGCTGGTGACGGCGGAGGATCCAGCCGGCCTTGCCAAGCGCATCGTCGAAGAAGGACTTTCAGTGCGCCAGGCCGAAGCGCTGGCGCAGATGCCGGCCGGCACCAGCAGCGCCAGGGAAACCAGGCCCGCGCCAAGTCCTGACGAAAAGGACGCCGACACGCTGGCGCTGGAAAAGCTGTTGACCGACACGATCGGCATGATCGTGTCGGTGGATCACAAGGGCAAGGGCGGCGTGCTGCGGGTGTCATATCGGTCGCTGGAGCAGCTTGATGAGCTGTGCAGAAGGCTGAAGCAAGATCGGTAATTAGCCAGCGAAGTATATTCAGACCGGAGATTGCGCGCATGTGGAAAGGGGCTGGCCATTGAGCCGGCCTTTTCCTTTTGTGGCGCTGGTGATTGGCGAAATCGGTGCCGCCGCGAATCTCCCTCCTTGAGGGGGAGATGGCCGGCAGGCCAGAGGGGTTCGCCCACATCAAGCGCCGGCCCCCTGCGGCAACGAAGAAGAGGCCAGCGCTTCACGCGCAACGACCCCCTCTGTCGCCTTCGGCGACATCTCCCCCTCGAGGGGGAGATCAGGCTCGCTGCGCCAACCTGCTGCTCTCGACCGCTATGCCAAGCAGCGCCTGCCGTGCCAACGCCACGGAAAGATCCGGCCGCCGCCTGGTCTGCAGCACCGCCGTCTGCAGCCGGGTCAACGCACGGCCGAGCGCGTCGGTGCTCCAGCGCTCCAGCGCCTTCTCGACCAGCTTGCGCCGCGAGAAGAACACCGGCGGGCGAGCGGCGGCAACGACCGAGGCGGCGTTGCGGTTACCGGACTCCATCTGGCCGCGCATGACCTGGATCTGCTGCAACTGCCGCATCGCCGAAGACAGCACCAGGAAGGGCTGGCCGCCGGACTGGCAATGGCGGGTGAAGGCGGTATCGAAGTCGCCGATCTTGCCTTCGAGAAGCGCGTCGACGGCGTCGTCGAAAGAGGCGCCGGAGACGTCGCCCGACATCGCCTTGACCTCCTCCAGCCCGATCTCGTTCTGGCCATGGGCGTAGAGCACGAGCTTCTCGATCTCGCCGCGCGAGGCCAGCCGGTCGCCGCCGAGATTGCGGCGCAGCGCCTGCCTCGCCTCCATGGTCATCGACATGCCGGCCTTGCTCAATTCGACGTCGATGACGCCGTCGATGTCGCGCGCCTCATCGGCATAGCACGGCAGCGCCATGGCACTGTCCGCCGCCTCGACGATGGCGCGCAGGCCGACGCCCTTCTTGAGGTCGCCGGCCTCGATGAGAATGATGGCATCGCGCGCGGGCTCCGCCGTCAGCGCCTTGACGTCGTCGGCCAACGCCTTCTGGCCGCTGGCATTGCGCACCCACAGCAGGCGCCGGTCGGAAAACATCGGCACGGTGCGCGCCTCGTCGAGCAGGCGGCCTTCGTCGCGGTCGACTTCCGACCCCTCGAGCCGGACCACCGAGAACGGGTCGTCGAGCGGCAAGCCGGTCTTTTCGGCAAAGGCCTTTGCCCGTTCGGAGACGAGGCCGCGATCGGGGCCGTAAAGCAGGACGATCGAAATGCGCTGGTCCGGCTTCGCCAGCCAGCCATCGACCTCATATGCTTTCTTCTGTGCCATGGCGGGTTGGTTAGCATGATGCGGGCGTGGGGTGAACTGGGGTGTGGTGATTGGGGCAAAGGATGGTGCGCGTGGTTCTCTCGCAGTGTGGAAGATGGCGAAAGCGGCTTCTCGGTTTTCGCCAAGCATCAACGCTGCGAGGTGAGCATCCACCCGCTAACTTACTTATCTGGCCGGAAATCCGGCCCAACCTTGCGCCTAATTGCGCGCCACCACCCAACATCGACAAGAAATTTCGCCGACATATCTTCATCTTGGTGCGGGGGAGGCTGGATCGGCCGGCGCGGCCGGGACCGACGTCCGAAGGCTACCCGACGAATTCGCACTGGCCTGGCGGCGCAGATATGCAAATATCGGCGTCAGGCAACATTGGAGGACAAAGGTCATGGCCGATGCTGGGATGTTGCGTTTTCACGTTCCGGAGCCGGAAGTGCGGCCGGGCGGAACGCCGGACTTTTCCAATGTGCCGATCCCCAAGGCCGGCTCGGTGCCGCGCCCTGAAATCGATGTCGATCCGCGCACCATTCGCGATCATGCCTTCTCGATCATCCGCGTGCTGAACCGCACTGGCGAGGCCGTCGGCCCCTGGGCCGGGCTGCTCTCCGATGAGGAGCTTTTGGCCGGCCTGCGCCACATGATGACGCTGCGGACCTTCGATGCCCGCATGCAGATGGCGCAGCGGCAGGGCAAGACCTCGTTCTACATGCAGCATCTGGGCGAAGAGGCCGTGGCTTGCGCCTTCCGCAAGGCGCTTGAACCCGGCGACATGAACTTTCCTACCTATCGCCAGGCCGGGCTGCTGATCGCCGATGGCTACCCGATGGTCACGATGATGAACCAGATCTATTCCAACGAGGCCGATCCGCTGAAGGGCCGGCAATTGCCGGTCATGTATTCGTCGAAGGAGCACGGCTTCTTCTCGATATCCGGCAATCTGGCGACGCAATACATCCAGGCGGTCGGCTGGGCGATGGCCTCGGCTATATCGAACGATTCGCGCATCGCAGCCGCCTGGATCGGCGACGGCTCGACGGCCGAATCCGATTTCCATTCGGCGCTGGTGTTCGCCTCCACCTACAAGGCGCCAGTCGTGCTCAACGTCGTCAACAACCAGTGGGCGATCTCGACCTTTCAAGGCATCGCGCGCGGCGGCTCGGGCACCTTCGCGGCCAGAGGCCTTGGCTTCGGCATCCCGTCATTGCGCGTCGACGGCAATGATTATCTCGCCGTCCATGCGGTCGCCAAATGGGCGGCGGAACGGGCGCGCAGCAATCTCGGGCCGACGCTGGTCGAATATGTCACCTACCGCGCCGGCGCGCATTCGAGCTCGGACGACCCCTCGGCCTATCGGCCAAAGACCGAATCCGACGCCTGGCCGCTCGGCGATCCGATCGTGCGGCTGAAGAACCATCTCATCGCGCTCGGCGTCTGGTCGGACGAGCGGCACGCGCAGGCCGAGGCGGAAATCCTCGACACGGTGATCGCTGCGCAGAAGGAAGCGGAAAGCCACGGCACGCTGCATGCCGGCGGCAAGCCATCGACGCGCGATATGTTCGAAGGGCTCTATGCCGACATGCCGCCGCATCTCAGACGTCAGCGCCAGCAGGCGGGAGTCTGAGCCATGCCGAGACGGACCATGATCGAGGCCATTCGCGATGCCATGGATGTATCGATGGGGCGCGACGACAAAGTCGTCGTGTTCGGCGAAGATGTCGGCTTCTTCGGCGGCGTGTTCCGCTGCACGCAGGGCCTGCAGGCCAAATACGGCAAGAGCCGCTGCTTCGACGCGCCGATCAACGAATCCGGCATTGTCGGCTCGGCCATCGGCATGGCAGCTTATGGGCTGAAGCCGTGCGTGGAAATTCAGTTTGCCGACTACATGTATCCGGCCTACGACCAGCTGACCCAGGAAGCGGCGCGCCTTCGCTACCGCTCGAACGGCGATTTCACCTGCCCGATCGTGGTGCGCATGCCGACCGGCGGCGGCATTTTCGGCGGCCAGACGCACAGCCAGAGCCCGGAAGCGCTGTTCACCCATGTGTCGGGGCTGAAGACGGTGGTGCCGTCCAACCCGCATGACGCCAAGGGGCTTTTGATCGCGGCGATCGAGGATCCGGATCCGGTGATCTTCCTCGAACCGAAGCGGCTCTACAACGGTCCGTTCGACGGTCATCACGACCGGCCGGTGACGCCATGGTCGAAGCATGAGCTCGGCGAGGTCGCCGACGGCCACTACACTGTCCCGCTCGGCAAGGCGGCGATCCGCAGGGCGGGTTCGGCGGTCACGGTGCTCGCCTACGGCACCATGGTCTATGTCGCGCAGGCCGCGGTCGAGGAAACCGGCATCGATGCCGAGATCATCGATCTCAGGACGCTGCTGCCGCTCGACCTCGACACGATCGTCGCCTCGGTCAGGAAGACCGGGCGCTGCGTCATCGTGCACGAAGCGACGCTGACCTCCGGCTTCGGCGCCGAACTGTCGGCGCTGGTGCAGGAAAACTGTTTTTATCACCTCGAAGCGCCGGTTGCTCGGGTTGCCGGCTGGGACACGCCCTATCCGCATGCGCAAGAGTGGGATTATTTCCCCGGTCCCGCCCGCGTCGGCCGTGCCTTGCTTGAAACCATGGGAGCCTGAGATGGGCGAACACATCATCAAGCTGCCCGATGTCGGCGAAGGTGTCGCCGAGGCCGAGCTGGTCGAATGGCACGTCAAGATCGGCGACATGGTGCGCGAGGACACTGTGCTTGCCGCCGTCATGACCGACAAGGCGACAGTCGAAATCCCGTCGCCGGTCGATGGCGAGATACTGTGGCTGGGCGCCGAGATCGGCGACACGGTGGCGATCGGTTCGCCGATCGTGCGGCTGAAGGTGGCGGGCGAGGGCAATGCCAAGCCGCAAGGCGGCGAAGTGGAAGCGGTGTCCGCTGAGCCTCCGGCAAAACTTCCGACCCCGAAGCCCGCGGCGGCTGCGCCGGTCGTGAAGACATCGCCAAAGAGCGACGAAGCTGAGGCGAAACCGGCGGCCTCGCCGAAAAGCACGGCGCAGCCTTCCGTCTCCGGCGCACCGCGTCCCGAAGGCGAGAAACCGCTGGCTTCTCCGGCCGTGCGTCTGCGGGCAAAGGAAGCCGGCATCGATCTCAGGCAGGTTGCGGGATCCGGGCCGGCCGGCCGCATCGGCCATGAGGACATCGAAGCTTTCCTGGCACGCGGGCCACAGGTCGGGAGGACATCCGGCCTTGCCCGCAGCGACGCTGTCCAGGACATCAAGGTGGTCGGCTTGCGGCGCAAGATCGCCGAGAAGATGTCGCTGTCCAAATCGCGTATCCCGCACATCACCTATGTCGAGGAGATCGACGTCACAGCGCTCGAGGACTTGCGCGCCGCGCTCAACAAGGAGAAGCGCCCGGGCGTGGAGAGGCCGAAGCTGACTCTGCTGCCGTTCCTGATGCGGGCGATGGTCAAGGCGATCGCGGACCAGCCCAACCTCAACTCGCTGTTCGACGACGAGACCGGAATCATCCACCAGCATGGCGGCATCCATATCGGCATTGCCGCGCAGACGCCGTCGGGCCTGGTGGTGCCGGTGGTCAAGCACGCGGAGGCGCGCGACGTCTGGGAGTGCGGCGCGGAGGTCATCAGGCTGGCCGAGGCGGCCAAGTCCGGCACGGCGACACGCGACGAGCTGTCCGGCTCGACCATCACCATCACCTCGCTTGGCGCCATGGGCGGCGTGGCGACGACGCCGGTCATCAACCATCCCGAAGTGGCGATCATCGGCGTCAACAAGATGATGGTGCGGCCGGTGTGGGACGGCACCCAGTTCATGCCGCGCAAGATGATGAACCTGTCGTCGAGCTTCGACCATCGGGTCATCGACGGCTGGGACGCGGCGGTGTTCATCCAGCGGATAAAGACGCTGCTGGAAACCCCGGCGCTGATCTTCGTGGAGTGAGGGCGGAGATGTCGGCGGGACAGCGCCCCTGTCTGCTCTGTCGGGCCGGTTTTCTTCTTACGATGTTGAAAGTTGGCGAAAGCAGTGGAGCGCGTAATCTCCCCCCTCGAGGGGGAGATGGCCGGCAGGCCAGAGGGGGTCGGTACGACTGGACGCGACCGCCTTGCGCGACAGACGCAAGCTGGCGCTCTACGCCCGGCGACCCCCTCTGTCGCCTTCGGCGACATCTCCCCCTCGAGGGGGGAGATTACGCGCTTCAAGGGCGGCGCGAAGGATCGCTGCCCAACGTTATCTGCCTTCCAGCACCATTGTGAACCAGGGTGTCATTATGAAAGAAATCTCCTGCAAGCTGCTGGTCATCGGCGCCGGTCCCGGTGGGTACGTCTGCGCCATCCGTGCCGGACAGCTCGGCGTCGACACGGTGATCGTCGAGGCGGGCAAACCGGGCGGCACCTGCCTCAATGTCGGCTGCATCCCGTCCAAGGCGCTGATCCATGCGGCGGAGGAGTTCGAGAAGGTGTCGCACATGGAAGGCGGCAACAGCCCGCTCGGCATTTCGCTCACCGCACCGAAGCTCGACCTGGCGAAAACGATCGCCTGGAAGGACGGCATCGTCAGCCGGCTCAACAGCGGCGTCGCCGGCCTGCTTAAGAAGGCCGGGGTGAAGACCGTTCATGGCTGGGCGAGCTTTCGCGACGGCAAGTCCGTCGCGGTCGAGACCGAGACCGGCGTGCAGGTTATCCGGGCGGAGACGATTGTGATCGCCACCGGTTCGGCGCCGGTCGAGCTGCCGTTCCTGCCGTTTGGCGGTCCGGTGATTTCCTCCACGGAGGCGCTGGCACTGAGCGAAGTGCCGCAAAAGCTCGCGGTCGTCGGTGGCGGCTATATCGGGTTGGAACTCGGCATGGCGTTTGCAAAAATGGGCGCCAAAGTGACCGTGGTCGAGGCCTTGCCGCGCGTGCTGGCGCAGTATGATGCGGAGTTGACCCGGCCGGTGGTCAAGCGGCTCGCCGCGCTCGGCGTCGAGCTGATGCTGGGCGCCAAGGCCAAGGGACTGTCGCCCCAGGGACAGGCGGGCAAAGGTGACGCGCTGCTGGTCGAGACCTCGGACGGCAAGAGCGCCAAGGTTCCGGCCGACAAGATCCTGGTCACGGTCGGCCGCAAGCCGGTGACCGAAGGCTGGGGGCTCGAGCAGATCGACCTCGACAGGGCCGGCAAATTCATCCGCATCGACGACCAGTGCCGCACCTCGATGCGCGGCATCTTCGCCATCGGCGACGTCACCGGCGAGCCGATGCTGGCGCACCGGGCGATGGCGCAGGGCGAGATGGTCGCCGAGATCATTGCCGGTCACAAGCGCAGCTGGGACAAGCGCTCGATTCCGGCTGTCTGCTTCACCGATCCGGAACTCGTCACCGCAGGCCTGTCGCCGGAAGAGGCCAAGGCGCTGGGCGGCGAGATCAAGATCGGCATGTTCCCGTTCGCCGCCAACGGCCGGGCGATGACAAAGCTGGGCGAGGATGGTTTCGTCCGTGTCGTGGCGCGGGCCGACAATCATCTGGTGCTCGGCATGCAGGCGGTCGGGCAGGGCGTGTCGGAACTGGCGGCGGCGTTCGGACTGGCGCTGGAGATGGGCGCGCGGCTGGAGGACATCGCCGGCACCATCCATGCGCATCCGACGCAAGGCGAGGGGTTCCAGGAAGCGGCGCTCAAGGCGCTGGGACACGCGCTGCATATTTAGAGGCAGCGTGATCTCCCCCCTTGAGGGGGAGATGGCCGGCAGGCCAGAGGGGGTCGGTTCGACCGGACGGGACTTCCTTGCGACAGATAGAGGTTGGCGCTTTACGCCCGGCGACCCCCTCTGTCGCCTTCGGCGACATCTCCTCCTCAAGGGGGGAGATTAAGCTCTTCAGCTCGCCAGCCGGCTCACCATTTCGTGCTGGGCATAGGCGCGCCCGAAGCGGTTGGCGAGGAAGGCGTCGAGCGCGATGTCTTCCTGCTTGATGAAGCCCGTCGCCGGCAGGCTGCCGTCGGCCAGCATGTCGAGCACGGCGCAGATGCCGGAGGCGGTGGTGATCTGGATGGCGCTGCGCACCGTCTCGCCGATGCGCTGCGAGTAGACCTTGTTGGCGTAGGTCTCCTGCAGCAGGCGGCCGTTCTTGCGGCCGGAGACGGTCACGAAGACGATGACCACGTCCTGCAATGTCGCCGGCAGGGCGCTTTCGAAAATGTCCTTCAGCACGTCGCGGCGGTGGCGCAGGCCAAGATCGTTTAGCAGCGCCTTCATGATCGCGGCGTGGCCGGGATAGCGGATGGTGCGGTAGTTGAGCGTGCGCACCTTGCCCTTCAGCGTCTCGGCCAGCGTGCCCAGCCCACCCGAGGTGTTGAACGCTTCGTAGGTGACGCCGTCGAGCGAGAACTCCTCGCGCTCCTCCAGCGGCGGCACCTCGACCAGTTCGCCTTCGACGATCGCCTCGCAGGGTTCGCAATATTCGTTGATGACGCCGTCGGTGCTCCAGGTGAGATTGTAGTTCAGCGCGTTGGAGGGGTATTGCGGCAAAGCGCCGACGCGCATGCGCACGCTCTCCAGCGAATCGAAACGGCTGGCGAGATCGTTGGCGACGATCGAGATGAAGCCCGGCGCCAGGCCGCATTGCGGAATGAAGGCGTTTCTGCCCGAGCGCGCCAGTTCCTTGACCCGGCGGGTGGAGACAACGTCCTCGGTCAGGTCGAGATAGTGCACGCCTGCACTGGCCGCGGCCTCGGCGATGCGCGTGGTCAGATGGAACGGAGCGGCGCTGAGCACCGCGAACTTGCCAGCGAGTGCGGCTTCCAGGGTCCCGGCGGCTTCGATGTCGAGCTCCAGCGTCGCAACCGTGGCCGGCAGTTCGGCGGCAGCGAGCTGTGCTGCCGAGCGGTCGACGAGCGTGACCTGATAATCCCCCGTCGCGGCGAGCATCTCGGCAATGGTCGAGCCGATCTTGCCGGCGCCGACAACAACAATTTTCTTCATGACAAATCCCTCACTGATTGTGATCCCAGATTCGCAGCTTGCCCGTCGAATGGAAGCGTGGAATTGTTCAAAACGAAACTCTGGTTGCACACTATGCCGAAGGGAATCGTCGAAATGCTCAGCGACGCCGAACAGGCGCTACTTTCCTTGCTGCGCGAGAATGCGCGCGCCTCGACCGCCGAGCTCGCGCGCAAGCTTGGCGTGTCGCGCACAACCGTGCAGAGCCGCATCGAGCGGCTGGAGCAGCGTGGCATCATCACAGGCTATGGCGTGCGGCTGGCGCCGGACTACGAGCAGGGGCTGGTGCGGGCGCATGTGCTGCTCACCGTGACGCCCAAGCTTGCCGACAAGGTGGTGCGCGGCCTGCGCGCCCTGGCGACGGTCAGGACGCTGCATTCGGTCAGCGGCAATTTCGACATGATCGTCATCGTCGACGCGCCATCGATCCGCGACCTCGACATGCTGCTCGACCAGATCGGGGCCATGGATGGGGTCGAGCGGACCCTGTCGTCGATCATCCTGTCGACGCGGATCGATCGCTGAGCGGCGGGATCAAAACCGGCAAAGTGGCGTGTTCGCCCGTGGCGAGAAACCGGGCGCTGACGGCCCGGTCGCCTCGCATTACTTCGCGGGCTGGATGTTCGAGACCAGCGATTTGCCGGATTTCGTTGAATAGGTGACAATCACCTTCTCGCCGACCTTGAGCGTTTCAACCTCTATGCCCTCCGGCAGGTTCAGTGTCTTGCCGTCGGCTAGCGTGATGGCGTCGCCCTTGGCATCGACATTGACGATGGTGCTGGTAACCGTCCTGGCAAGGGCTGCCGTCGATGATGCGGCCGCCAGCACTGTCGCCGCGGCGATGACGAATTTCTTCATGGTCATTTCTCCTGATGTTGTCGTGGTGCCGAAATGGCCCGGCCTCGATACGGCCGTCAAATGTCGGCTTGCTTCCCTCGATTCGAGAGAAGATCGGTCGATATTAGCGAGCCGAGTTGTCAGGCAGTTGGCCGGCGCCTTACGGATGTGTAAGACGAAAGCCGCCGAAAGTCCGCACGTCAGTTCGCCGGCTAATTTGGCGCCAAGGGAAAACTCACCGCCACCGCAAGCCCAGGCTGCTCATCGCCTAGCGTAATCGATGCACCGTGCAGATCGGCGATGGCCCGGACAAGGCTGAGCCCGAGGCCGCTGCCTGATGTCGAGCGGCTGTGGTCCAGCCGGTAGAGCCGCTGGAACACTTTCTCGCGCTCTTCCGCGGGAATGCCGGGACCATTGTCGGCGACGCTGGCAACGACGTGTTCGTCCTGGCGCCTCACCGACAGCTTTATCGTCGTGCCTGGTGGACAATGGCGCAGCGCGTTCTCGACCAGATTGGCGAACATCTGCGTCAGCAGCTCGCGATCGCCATGGATCAGATCCGTCGTTTCCCGCGGGTGCGCCAACGACAGCGACTTTCCGTCGTCCTCGGCAACCTCGGCATAGATCTCGGCGATGGTTTGCAGCACCTCGCCCAGATCGACGTCGGTGAACCGCGCCCGGCGGGCGCCGGCCTCGATCTGCGCGATGCGCAGCAGGGCATCGAAGGTCTCGTTGATCTGCAGGCTCTCGGCATGCGCCTCCGCCAGTTCAGCGGCGATTTTCTGGCCCGACAGGTTCTTTTCAGACGCGGTGTCGAGGATCATCTGCAACCGGTTGAGCGGCGTCTTCAGATCGTGGGCGATGTTGGCGCTGACCTGTTTCATGCCTTCGACCAGGGCTGACAGGCGATCGAGCGCGGCATTGACCTGGCTGGAGACGATGTCGATGTCGTCGCCCTTGCCGGTCAGGGGAATGCGGGTGTCCAGCCGTCCATGCGAGACATCCACCATGGTGGCGGCGATGCCGTCAAGACGGCGCTGGACGCGCGAGGCCAGCAGGGCACCGCCGGCGACCGCCAGCCCGGTGATGATCAGCGTTGCCCAGCCGAAGCTCAGCAGCGCCACCTCTTCCAGTTCCTCCGTCTCGGAAAGGCTGAAGGCGACCGTCAGATTGTTGCCGCCGATCGAACCGGAATAGGCGCGGTATTCGCTGTCCGGCGGTACGCCGGGCAATACCGCGTCGAACATCGAGAAGCCGTCGGGAAGCCCCGCCGCGGTGAAGTTGCCGGCCAGATGGTTGCCGGCCGCGTCGGTCAGCGAAAACAACTGTTCCTTCTTGGGGCTGAGTTTTGCATGGCTTTCGATCGTGGCAACCAGGTCCTCGAGGTCGTTCTGGGCATAGGTCGCCGTCACCACCGAATAGGTTTCCTTGATGTTCTCGTCGAGCCGTTCGGCAAAATCGGCGCTCATCATCTGGTAGACGATGGCGCCCGACAGAACGAAAGCCAGCATGAACAGGAAGGCGAAGGTCAGGGCAAGCCGGAACGGCGTGCTGCGCAGCAGGCGGGACCATGTTCCGGTCATGACGGCGCGTGCAGGCTGTAGCCGGTGTTGCGAATCGTGTGGATGAGCTGGATTTCGAACGGTCTATCGATCTTGGCCCGCAGCCGGCTGATATGGGTCTCGACGACGCTGGTCCTGGGATCGAAATGAAAATCCCAGACGCGCTCCAGAAGCATGGTGCGTGTGATGACGCGGCCTTCGCCGCGCATCAGCACTTCCAGCAGGCTGAACTCCCGCGGCTGCAGGTCGATCGGCTGGCCCTGCCTGACAACGCGCCGCATGATCAGGTCCATTTCGAGGTCGGCGACCCGCAGCACGGTTTTCTGCTCCTGCGCCGCCGGCCTCCGGCCAAGCGCGTTGATGCGGGCGAGAAGTTCGGAAAAGGCAAAGGGCTTGACCAGATAGTCGTCGCCGCCGGCCTCCAGCCCCTCGACGCGGTCGTCGATGCCGCCGACGGAGGTGAGAAAGATCGCCGGCGTCCGTACGCCCGCGGCGCGCACCGCCTTGACCATCGACAGGCCATCGAGGCCAGGGATCATGCGGTCGGCGATGATCACGTCGTAATTGCCCCGGGTCGCCGCGAACAGCGCGTCATGCCCGTTGCGCAGGAGGTCGCAGACATGGCCGGCCTCGGTCAGTCCCCTGACGATATAGTCGGCCGTCCTGTGGTCGTCCTCGACGAGAAGCAGTCGCATGAAAGGTCCGGTCCGTTGCCGAGCTGGAGAGGCTACCACCGGCACGGGCTTTCTGGCGAAGTTTTGTCCTAATCCGATCCCAGCAAGATTTCGTCGGCGTCGCCCGCTGTTTTCTTGAGCGTCATGTACAGGACGAGGGCGATGATGCAGCCGAGGAAGATCAGGCTGGTGAAAATGGTGCCGAAACCAAGACCCCCGTATTCTACCGGTTGCGACAGCAGGTCGCCGAACGAGGCGCCAAGCGGCCGCGTCAGGATATAGGCGAGCCAGAAGACCAGGATGGCGTCGAGATGCAGCAGCCAGTAGGCGAGTGCGATCAGCGCAATCGCACCGCCAAATAGCAGCCCGGTGGTGAGGTAGCCCATGTCGAAGCTCTCGGCGACGAGGTCGCCGGCGGCGGTGCCGAGCGAGAAGGTCAGCAGGATCGCCAGCCAGTAGAAGATCTCGCGCCTGGTGGTGAAGATGGTGTGGATCGACAGCGTTCTTTCGCTGGCGTACCAGACCGCGAATGTCGCGGCGAGCGCCACCGAGAAGGCAATCGTCGTCGTCTGCAGGCGCACGCCGAAATTGTCGACGAGATTGTCGGTGATCAATGTACCGACGACGCTGATCAGCACCACCGCCAGCCAATAGGCCCACGGCACATAATTTTTTTGCGCGAACTGCAGGACGATCGCGACGATCAGGACGCCGGTCATGATCAGCGATGTCACGGTCAGCCCAAGGCCGAGATTGACGGCGAGATAGTCGGCCGCCGTCTCGCCCATGGTCACCGCCATCAGCTTGACCAGCCAGAAATCGACGGTGACGTCCGGAACCCTGTTGAGGCTTGGTCCGGCGGGGTATTGCGTGTTGGGCGAGAGCATGGCGATGTCCTGAGGCTGGTGGTTCGCGGAATTACTTGCCCATGACCTTCATGGCCTGGGCGAAGAAGTCGTCGGCGCGTTTGTCGTCGTCCGCATTGCAGCGCTCGATGCCCTTGGTCTCCAGCTCCGAGACCTTCGTCTTGTCAGCGGCGCTGAGCGCGGCCGTTGCCTCCGCGGCGCGAAGGGTTTTCAGCGTCTCCTCGCAAGGCGCGGTGGCGGCAAAGACGGTGGAAATCGAGCTGGAGACGGCGACGGTGCCCACTGCGATCGCAAGCGCAAATCTTTTCATGAAACCATTTCCCTGTTTGATGCCGGTGGTCCGGCTGCGCAAAATAGTCCGGCCCCTAAATGGCAGGCCGGCCTCCGAACGATAGGCAAGCGAGTTCACGTCAACCTGTCTGGCGGCATACAAATTCGTAAGAATGGGTGTGGGCCGCGCAAAAGGCCTTTACGAACGCCGCACGGTGCGCTGATAGAATGAAGACGCCTTGCATCCGCCATCAATGCGGCGACCAGTGCGCTAACGTCTGTCGAAGTCACGGAAAACACCGATGAGCTATGCGTCCCTCAAGCCGGCTTCTCAGGCTTTCGACCAGCGCAAGCGGCTGATCTTCGTGCGGGTCGCGGCGGTGGTGGCGGTGCTCCTTCTGTTTCTCACCAAACCGGCCCTCAGCGAGGGCTCGGACGGGCATGAGACGCTCGAATTCTTCGGCTTCTGCCTGGTGCTCGCCTGTGTCGCCGGACGGCTCTGGAGCATTCTTTATGTCGGCGGCAAGAAGAACGAGGAACTGGTCTCGTCGGGACCGTTTTCGACAACGCAAAACCCGCTTTATTTCTTCTCGACGGTCGGCGCGGTGGGCGTCGGATTGCTCTACGGTTCGCTGATGGCGGCGGTGGCGCTGGGCGCCGCCAGTTTTTTCATCTTTCGCGTCACGGCGCGCAAGGAAGCCGAATTCCTGCTCGGCAAGTTCGGCCCGGCCTACCTTGCCTATATCAAGAACACGCCCAGGTTCTGGCCAAATCCGCTTCTCTACCACGAAGATGACGAGCTGCGGTTCTCGACGCGCGCGCTCAAGCGCACATTCTTCGACGGGCTCTACTTCCTCGCCATCTTCCCGGCCATCGAACTGGTCGAGCATTTCCGGGCGACCGGCCTGTTGTTCCCGGCCTTCGTCACGCTTTACTGATCAGCGGGTTCTAGCTGCCGAGCGGATGCGGCATGTAGCCGACGAAGCCTGATATCTTCCAGCTGCCGCCGACCTTGCTGCAGAAATACAGCGTCTGCCATTTCAGGCGGTCGACGCTGCCGTCCGCCTTGGCGACCGAGCCGTCGAATTTCTTGTGCAGCACGGCGCGGTCGCCGTCGACGTCGATGTCGCGCATGTTGGTGACGCGAAACAGCGCCTCGCGCAGCGGCTCGGCGAATTTGGTCGCCGCCGTCTCTCTGGCCTGGCGCAGCCATTCGTCGCGGTAGACTTCGAGCCTTGGAAACTGCAGCCGCCAGGCGTCGGCATTGCTGAGGAAATGCGCGTGCATGCCGAAGAAGCTCTCGGCGACGAAATCATCCTCGACCATAGCCCAGTCCCGGCCGATGAAGGCGTCGATGTCGCGCCGCACCAGCATTTCCCAGAGCGCGTGGCGATCGGCATCGCCTGATGGAAACGGGTTCTTGTCGTAGGTCATTGCTGGGTATCTCCGCTCTGTGCGTTGCGGCTTCCAAGCCGCCCGTCAGCGCGTACGATGCAAGCGCTCTTGTAATAAAGCAACGCGGATTTCGAAGAATGTTGCTTTCCAACAAGCCCTCTATGAGGATCGCCCCGATCGGGGTAAATGTCGATCGAAGCGGACGCCCCCACGGCATCCCGTCCTGTCATCAGAGGAGGCTTGTTCTTGCCGAAACAGTGTTTTGGAACGTCGCATGTGCCGCTGTCGCCAGCCGTGCGGGCCGGCGATCTCGTCTATGTCTCGGGCCAGGTTCCCGTCGGCAGCGACGGCATCGTGGTCAAGGGCGGCATATCGGAACAGACCGAGCAGGTGCTCGCCAACATCAAGGCCGCGCTGGCGTTGGCCGGCTGCACAATGGACGATGTGGTGAAGACCACGGTCTGGCTGGAAGACGCACGCGATTTCGGCGCCTTCAACGCGGTCTATGCCAGGCACTTTCCAAAAAACCCGCCCGCCCGCACCACGGTCGAATCGCGGCTGATGATCGACATCAAGATCGAGGTCGAGGCGGTCGCCTACCGGCCTCTGTAGGCAAAGCAACAAAGCGGAGGTGACCCCAATGCAATTCGACCTCCTGCTGAAAGGCGGACGGCTGATCGATCCGGCCGCTGGCCTCGACGCTCCGCGCGATGTCGCCATCGCCAATGGCCGCGTTGCCGCTGTCGATGCCGATATCCCGGTGGACAGCGCCGCGCAGATCGTCGATGCCGGCGGCTGCATCGTCGCGCCGGGCCTGGTCGACCTGCACAGCCACGTCTATTGGGGCGGCACGTCGCTTGGCGTCGATGCCGATCGGCTGGCCGCCAAGAGCGGCACCACCACCTTCATCGATGCGGGCAGTGCGGGAGCCGGCAATTTCCTCGGCTTCCGCCGCCACGTCATGGAGCGCTCGAAGGTGCGCATCCTGGCCTATATCAACATTTCCTTTGCCGGCATTTTCGGCTTCTCGCAGACGGTGTCGGTCGGGGAATGCAGCGACCTCAGGCTGTGCGAGCCGCGCGAGGTGGTGGCAGCCGTGCGCGAGCACCGCGATGTCGTGGTCGGCGTAAAAGTCCGCTCGGGCAAGCATGCCGGCGGCACCAGCGGCATCGCGCCGGTCGATCTCGCGCTGGAGGCTGCCGACCAGGCCGGCCTGCCGCTGATGGCGCATATCGACGAGCCGCCGCCCGGCCGCTCGGAAGTGCTGCCGCGGCTGCGCAGGGGGGACATCCTCACCCATTGCTTCCGGCCTTTCCCCAATGCGCCGGTGTTCGCTTCCGGCGCGGTGCGGCCCGACATGCGGCTGGCACGCGAGCGCGGCGTCATCTTCGACATCGGCCACGGCATGGGCTCGTTCGATTTCGCGGTCGCCCGCGCCATGCTCGAGGAGGGGCTGGCGCCGGACGTGATCTCGAGCGACGTGCATCTCTACTGCGTCGACGGACCGGCCTTCGACATCCTGGTCTGCATGTCGAAGCTCCTGGCGCTCGGCATGCCGCTGGTCGAGGTCCTGCGCGCCGCGACGCAAGCGCCCGCGCAGGCAATCGCGCGGCCTGATCTGGGCACGCTGGCGGTCGGCACCGTCGGCGACGTCGCCGTGCTTCGGCAGTGCCCGGGCCGCTTCACCTTCGTCGACGCGGTCGGCGCATCGCTGGTCGCCGATCAGCGGCTGGTGTCGGAAGGCATCGTTATCGGCGGCACCTGGTGGCCGAACGAGGCGGCTGATCACAACGAGACCGAGCGTTTCGTGGCGCAGGCGTCGCATACGCATGTCGAGGTCGCGGCGCGGCACTTTGGGCATCGGCATGATTAACTAATCTCCCCCCTCGAGGGGGAGATGGCCGGCAGGCCAGAGGGGGTCGGTCCGACCGGACGCGGCCTCCTTGCGGCAGATGGAGGTTGGAGCTTACGTGAAGCGACCCCCTCTGTCGCCTTCGGCGACATCTCCCCCTCGAGGGGGGAGATCAGCAGCGTTGCTCACCGCCCCGTAAACCGGCGTCTCGATACCTTCCATCCGCGCCTTGATCTGCAGCGCCACATATTTCGAATAGAAGCGCGACAGCGCCAGATTGCCGCCGTGGAACCAGAGCGCTTCCTGCGCGGTCGGCTTCCACATGTTGCGCAGCTCGCCTTGCCAAGGGCCGGGGTCGCCCTTGACGCCGGAGCCAAGACCCCAGCACGGGCCGACCTTGTCGGCGACTTCACGCGAAACGATCGCCGCAACCGTCTCGTTCATCGACTGATAGCCGGTGCAGGCGATGATGGCGTCGGCGGCCAGCTCGGTTCCGTCCTCGAACAGGATGCCTTCAGGCGTCAGCGATTTGATGGCGACGCCGCTGCGGATGCCGATCTTGCGATCTATGATCAGGTCGGAGGCGCCGACATCGATGTAGTAGCCGGAGCCGGTGCGGTAGGCCTTCATCAGAAGGCCGGTCTCGTCGTCGCCGAAATCGATGGCAAAGCCGGCGGCGCGCAGGCGGTCGTAGAACGCGGCATCGCGCGCCTTGATCACCTCGTAGAGCGCCCGCTGGCCCTTGGGCACCAGCGCGAACGGCGTCGAGGCGACGATCATGTCGGCCTTCTCGGTGGTGATGCCGCGCGCCAGTGCGTCTTCCGAGAAGATCTCGAAGCCGACTTCCATCAGCGTGTCCGACTTGACCACCGTCGTCGGTGAACGCTGGATCATGGTGACCTCGGCGCCGCTTTCCCAGAGGTCGACGCAGACATCGTGGCCGGAGCTTGCCGCGCCGATGACGGCGACTTTCCTGCCGCGGAATTTGTCGCCGCTGGCATACTGGCTGGAGTGCAGCAACTCGCCCTTGAACCGGTCGGCGCCGGGAAGATCGATCCGCCGTGGCGGGCCATAGGCGCCGGTGGCGAAGACGATGTGCTTCGGCTTCAGCGTGATCTGCCGGCCGACGCGGTCGACCACCACGGTCCAGACTTTTTCGGCCTCGTCATAGCTGGCGCTGAGGCATTTGGTGGCGACCCAATAGTTGAGTTCCATGACGCGCGTGTACATTTCCAGCCAGTCGCCCATCTTGTCCTTGGGCGTGAACACCGGCCAGTTCTCGGGGAAGGGAATGTAGGGCAGATGGTCGTACCAGACCGGGTCGTGCAGCACGAGCGTGCGGTAGCGGTTGCGCCAGGAGTCGCCCGGCCGCGCATTCTTCTCGATGACGATGGTAGGCACGCCGAGCTGGCGCAGCCGCGCCCCCAGCATGATGCCGCCCTGGCCGCCGCCGATGACCAGGCAATAGGGCTGTTCATCGGTGCCAAGCTCGCGCGTCTCGCGCGCCCGCGCCTCCGACCAGGTCTCGCGCTGGGGATCGGCCTTGTGGCGCACGCCGAGCGGCCGCTTCGCCCCCTTGCGCTCCTCGAAGCCCTTGAGGTCGGTCATCGCCGTGAACAATGTCCGGCAGCGGCCGTCGCGCAGCCGCATGATGCCCTCTCCTGACGCCACCGCGGTTTCGAAGCTGAACCAGGCCTCGATGGTGCCCTCGTCCGAGATCGCTTCGCCGGTCAGCTGCCACGCGCTCGGCTTCGTCGTTGCCAGCGTCGCCGCCAGCATGTCGGCGATCGCTGTGCGGCCTTCCATGGTGGTGACATTCCAGGTGAAGGTCAGCAGATCGCGCCAGTAGCAATCGTCGACGAACAGGTTGGACGCGGCGGCCACGTCGCCGGCTGCGAGTGCCTGCGCCAGGGATTCGAGCCATGCGGCTGCCTGTTTCGTTGGTGCTATCTCGAGCATTACTTTTCCTCTTCCTGCGTGCGTCTGATCTGTGTTGGAATGATAACTGTCGAACCAGGCGCCGCCCCTCATCCGCCTCCCCGTCCTCCGCAGCATCTGCGGAGGGTGGACCGGCACCTTCTCCCCGTGAACGGGGAGAAGGGAGCTAATCCCCGAGCGGCTCCATTTCCTTGCCGGTGCGGTGGATCTGGGCGTTGTATTTGATGCGGCGCACCGTCTCGCGGGCCGAGCCGTCGAGCTTGTAGGCCGAGGCCACCGCCAGAAGGTCGATCGCCGCGAGGAAGGCAAAGCGCGACGCCGTCGGCTTCAGCGTGTCTGGATATTCCGGCACCGCCACCGTCAGCCTGACGTCGCAGGCGCGGGCGAGCTCGGTGTCGGGCGCGGTCACCGCGATCGCATTGGCGCGGTAATGCTTGGCGAGTTCGACGGCCTCGATCACCTCGCGGGTGCGTCCCGTCGCCGAAATGGCGATCACCAGATCGCCCGGCTTGAGCGTCGAGGCGGTCATGCGCATCAGATAGGGGTCGCACTGGGCGCTGACTGATATGCCGTAGCGGAACAGCCGGTACTGGGTTTCCTGCGCCAGTGCGGAGGAGCTGCCGCCGAGGCCGAAGACCGTGACCTGGCGCGCCTTGGCGATCAGCTCGGCCGCCTTCTGCAACTGCGCCGGGTCGAGCTGCCGCTCGGCCTCCTGCAGCGCCCGGCGCGCCTCGCCGAACACGGCGTTCCAGAACGGCATGCCATTGTCATTGCTGACGGAAGGCGACTTGGCCAGATAGAGCGCACCGACGACGAGGCTCTGCGCCAGCTTGAGCTTGAAGTCGCGCACGCCCTCGCAGCCTATGGCGCGGCAGAACCGGGTCACCGTCGGTTCGCTGACGCCGGCGCGCTGGGCAAGGGCGGCGTTGGAGGCGTCGACTGCGTATTTGACGTCGTCGAGCACGACATCGGCGACACGGCGTTCGGCCGGACGCAATTCGCTGTAGGAATCCTTGACCAGCGAGATGATGTCGGGGATGCGCCGGACAGGGTCGCGCCCCTCGGTATCGGGGCCTGGAACAGGCTCGTCCTGGCTGCCAGCTTCGGTCATGGGGTCCTGGTCTTTCCCTGGGTTGCGAGGCTGTCGTCTTAGCATGTTTGCACGTCCTGGCTCCACATGCCCGACCGCATCGCAACCGCAGCGTGTCGTTGGGGAAAGCTCACCTTCCTCCGTTCCTCTCCGGCCCGTGTCAGTCCAGAAGTATGTAGGAAAGCAACATGCATTTCAAGGTCGCGAAAATCACATCAAAACAAAAGGATAGGTATACTGCTCGATTGTCGTGATACAGCTGTCATCGTCGGTGCTTGACAGGAAAGTAGGATAGTTACAGACTGATTTTCGCTGGGGATGAGCCAATGGATCATCGCACAATCTTCCCGGGGGGCAGATGAACACGGGCGATGCAAAAATGCCGAAGCTTGGCGTGCAGGCAGCGACCAAGATCTATCACACGGCCTCCGGCGACCTGCTGGCGCTGGACCGCTGCAGCCTCGATGTCAGCGCCAATGAAATCGTCTCCATCGTCGGCCCTTCCGGCTGCGGCAAGACCACGCTCTTGTGGTCGATGTCGGGCCTGCACAGCCTGACCAGCGGCGAGATCCGGCTCGATGGCAAGGCCATCACCGGTCCGCATCCCGATATCGGCATCGTCTTCCAGGAAGCGAATCTCCTGCCGTGGCGCAATCTCGACGCCAACATCCGCTTTCCTTTCGAGATCAAGGGCGAGAAGCCGGACCGGGCGTGGATCGCGCATCTGCTCAACCGGGTCGGGCTCGACGGCTTTGGCGGCAAGTTTCCGCGCGAGCTGTCGGGCGGCATGCAGCAGCGCGCGGCGATCGTGCGGGCGCTGGCGTTGAAGCCCTCGGTGCTGCTGATGGACGAGCCGTTCGGCGCGCTCGACAGTTTCACCCGCGAGGAGATGAACCGGCTGGTCGAGGAGATCTGGCTCGACACCAAGACAACCATCGTCTTCATCACGCACAGCATCGAGGAGGCGATCTTCCTCTCCGACCGGGTCGTGGTGCTGAGCGCCCGGCCGGGCCGTGTCGCCAAGGAGTATCGCGTGCCGTTTCCCCGGCCGCGCTCGCTGGAGATCATGGCGACGAAAGAGGTTTTTGACCTCACCAACCGGATCAAGATGGACATTGTCGGCGAACGCACGCGGCCAAAGGCCCCGGAGCGCCCGAGCGCCGAGATCGTGAGGATCAGGCCGTGAGCGGAGGCGACGCCATTCCCGAATTCTCGAAGTCCAAGTCGGGTGCCAAGTCGGGTGATGGCCACGAGGTCAGCCTGACCAATCTGTCGGCCTTCGCCAGCGGCCCCGGCATCAAATCGGGCAAGGAGGTGGCGGCCATTCTTGCCGTGGCGGTGATCATCATCGGCGGCATCGAACTGGCGCTGCGGCTGTTTCATGTGCCGCTCTACATCATGCCGCCGCCGAGCTCGATCGCCTATGCGCTGTTCGACGAGTTTCCGCTGATCGCGCCGCATCTCGGCTACACGCTGGTCGAGCTGGTGTCCGGCTTCACCATCGGCGCCATCGTCGGCCTGGTACTGGCCGCCGTCATCACCCAGTTCCCGTTCGCGGAGAAGATCGTCGCGCCCTACATCCTGCTTTTGGTCACCACGCCGATGCTGGCGCTGGTGCCGCTTTTGATCCTGCGCTTCGGCTTCGGCTACACGCCGCGCATCATCGCGGTGGCGCTGGCTGCCGGGCCGATGGTGATGATCAACGCCGCCACCGGTTTCCGCCGCGTCGACAGCGCCAAGATCGCGCTGGCGCGCTCCTATGGCGCCAGCACCTTGCAGATCTTCTGGAAGATCCGCGCGCCGATGGCGCTACCGATGATCCTGGTCGGGCTGATGATCGGCGCCATCTTCGGCCTGTTGACCGCGGTCGGCGCCGAGATGGTCGGCGGCGGTTTCGGCCTCGGCAACCGGCTGACCACCTATTCGTCGATGATCCAGATGCCGCAGTTCTTCGCGGTGGTGCTGATCCTGTCGACGCTCGGCATCCTGATCTACGTGCTGTTCTTCCTGATCGGCAAGAAATGGGCGAGCTGGGAGGCTTGAACACAAAGGGTAGGACGACGCCCGGGAGGCGGGCGGCAAGAGACTGAAATCAAACAAAAAAGGGGAATGCCATGACCAAAGAGAACTCGATCAACCCGGCGGGGATCAGCCGCCGCTATTTCCTGCAGGTCACCGGCGCCGGGCTGGTGACGGCCACGGCGCTCGGTGCCACCGGCCTCAAGGCCAGGGCCGAGGCTTATGGAAAGTTCACCTGGATCTCGCCGCGCGGCACGCTCGAAGTGCTCGACGACTATCCCTACTGGGCGGCCAAGAAGGCCGGCTATTTCGATGGGCTGGACACCGACATGCAGCCGGGGCCGTCGGACGGCACCGCGACGGTGAAGTTCGTCGATGTCGGCCAGGCCGATATGGGCTTCCCGTCGCCCGGCGTGTTCTCCTTCGCCATACAGAACGGCATGAAGCTGAAGTCGGTGTTCCACATGGGCGCGCGCGACACGTTCAGCATCGCCTTCCGCAAGGGCGAGGGATCGAACGATCTGAAGAAGCTGGAAGGCAAGACTATCCTGCTCGGCTCGGCTGCCTGGCAGTCGATCACCGACCCGCTGCTTGCCGCGCAAGGCGTCGACATCAAGAAGGTGAAGTATGTCGAGGCCGGCTGGCCGACCTGGGGCACGGCGCTCGCCGGCGGCCAGGGCGACGCCGCCCTGTCGTGGGAAGGCCTGCGCGCCGAATGGATCGCCAAGGGGCTCGACTTCGAATACTGGCTCGGCGTGCAGAACTCGAAGCTGCCGGCCAACACTTTCGTCGTGCGCGCCGCCGACCTCGAGGATCCCGACCGCAAGGCGTTCCTGGAAAAGTACCTGCGCGGCTGGGCGATGGGCCTCGAATTCGGCTACCAGAATCCGCGCGCGGCCGTCGAAGCGGTGTTCGAGCAGTTCCCGACATTGGCCAAGAATCTCGGGCCCGAACTCGGCACCACCTCGATCCTGCAGCAGATCAACGTTTTCCGTGGCGACATGGACAAGCGTGGCGGCTGGGGCTCGCACGACATGGCGAGCTGGCAGGGCTTCTTCGACGAGATCCACAAGATCGGCCAGATCACCGCTCCGGTGAAGGCCGAGGACGTCTGCACCAACGAGCTGATCGGCCCGGCCAATGATTTCGACAAGGCCAAGGTCAAGGCCGATGCCGACGGCGTCAAGCTGTCGGAAGGCTTTGCCGCGCTCGATGTCGAGAAGATCAAGGCGCATCTGTTCGATTCGGCGATCAAGTAGGACCGGCGGCGAAAAGACCGGGCGGCGGCAAGGCTGCCGCCCACACTTTGTTTGAAGAAAAGCATTGGGAGATGGCGGTGTCCGACAAGGTAAAAGTGCTGGTCGTGGGTCTCGGCAATATGGGTGCGTCGCATGCGAGCGCCTATCACCGGCTCGACGGTTTTCAGATCGTCGGCATCATGAGCCGCTCGATCAAGAGCAACACGAAGATTCCGGCTGAATTAGCCGGCTACCCACTCTACGAGGATTTCGACCAGGCGCTGCAGGAAACAAAACCGGACGCCGTCTCGATCAACAGCTGGCCGAACACCCACGCCGAATATGCGCTGAAGGCAATCGCCGCCAACTGCCATGTGTTCATGGAAAAGCCGCTGGCCACCAACAATGAGGACGCCGAGAAGGTCGTCGCGGCGGCGCGCGCAAAAAACCGCAAGCTGGTGCTCGGTTATATCCTGCGCGTCCACCCGTCATGGATCAAGTTCATCGAGGTCGGCAAGACACTCGGCAAGCCGCTGGTGATGCGGCTCAACCTCAACCAGCAGAGCAGCGGCAGCGCCTGGCACTGGCACAAGAACCTGATAGATTCGCTGATCCCGATCGTCGATTGCGGCGTCCATTATGTCGATGTCATGTGCCAGCTCACCGGCGCCAAGCCGGTGCGCGTGCATGGCATAGGCGCCAAGCTATGGGCGGAAGCCGACAAGCAGAATTACGGCCACTTGCACGTCACCTTCGATGACGGCTCGGTCGGCTGGTACGAGGCGGGCTGGGGCCCGATGATGAGCGAGACGGCCTATTTCGTGAAGGACGTGGTCGGCCCCAAGGGCGCGGTGTCGATCGTCGCCGGCCAGCAGGCAAGCAGTGCCGCCGAACTGGCAGAGGTTTCGAGCTCCGCCGACATCGACCGCCACACCAAGACCGATGCGCTGAAGATCCATTATGCCGCTGTCGACGGCGACAAGAATTTCTCCAAACCCGACGAGATCGTCAGCATGGAGGACGAACCCGGCCACCAGGAACTCTGCGACCGCGAACAGGCCTTCTTCCTGCGCGCCATCCGCGAGGATCTCGACCTCACCGAGCAGATGGATGCGGCGGTCAACAGCCTGCGCATCGTGCTGGCCGCCGAACAGAGCATCGCGCTGGGCCGGACCATCGACCTGGCCTGACGCAATCCGGCTGCTGGCGCTGGAGGCGGCGCCGGCGTCGCCACAGCATCATCCGAGAAGCATCGGCCGATGCCGGAATTCCGCCGGGCGGCGATGCGGAGCATGGCAAGGGAGAGAGATATGGCCGCCGTCACCGACAGTCTGCTGAAAACCTATGCCGAGTCCGACGCGCTCGACCTTGCGGCACTGGTGAAGCGGGGCGATGTTACGCCGCCTGAACTGGTCGAGGCGGCGGTCACGCTGGTCGAGCGGCTCAACCCGGCGCTCAATGCGGTCATCCACCGCCTCTACGACATGGCGCGCGCCCAGGCGCAGACGGTCGACACATCAGCGCTCTTCGCCGGCGTGCCGTTCCTGCTCAAGGAGCTGGCCTCATCCTGGACCGGGGCGCCGAACACCAATTCTTCCTTCTACCTCAGGGATGTCGTTGCCGATTTCGACACCGAAGTGGTTCGCCGCATGAAGGCGGCCGGGCTGGTGCTGGTCGGCAAGTCGAACGCGCCGGAGAATGGCTGGTCGATCACCACGGAACCAAAACTCTATGGCGTGACCAAGAACCCTTGGAAGGAAGGCATCACGCCCGGTGGATCCAGCGGCGGTGCGGCCGCGGCCGTCGCTTCGCGCATGGTGCCGATCGCCGAGGCCAGCGATGGCGCCGGCTCGATCCGCATCCCGGCCTCCTGCTGCGGTATCGTCGGGCTGAAACCGTCGCGCGGCCGCGTCAGCCTCGCCCCGTTCGGCGACTATTGGTATGGCGGCGCTTATTTCCTGTGCTGCTCGCGCACCGTGCGCGACACGGCGGCCTACCTCGATGCGGTGGCCGGCGCGCTGCCGGGCGACCCCTATACGCCGCCGGTGCCTGACGGTTCCTGGCTCGATCTCTCGGCACGGGCGCCGAAGAAGCTGCGCATCGGCTTTTCCGTCACGCCGCCCAACGGCACCGCGATCGATCCGGAGGTGAAGGCGGCGGTGCTGGCGACCGTGGCGGCACTCGAGCGCCTCGGTCACCATGTCGAGGAGCATGACATGCCGCTCGACGCCGATGCTGTGTGGAAGACCTACACCAACATGACCTGCGTGCAGACGGCGGCGACCTTCGACTACCTTGAAACGGTCATCGGCCGGCCGGTGACGCCAAACGACGTGGAGGCGGTGACCTTTGCGATCATCGAGCGCGGCCGCTCGACCAGCGGCACGAGGCACATCTCCGATGTCGAGCAGCTCAGGCAGGTCGGCCGCGACATTGTCGGCGACCTCGGCGCCTACGATCTCTTCATCACCCCGACGTTGACGCAGCTGCCGCGCCCGTTCGGTTATTACGACATGTCGGAGACGGATATCGACCGCTACAACGCCAAATGGGCGGACTCGGTGTTTGCTTTCCCCTTCAACATTTCCGGCCAGCCGGCGATCTCGCTGCCGCTCGGCTGGTCGGAAGGCGGCGTCCCGATCGGCGTGCAGCTCGTCGGCCGCTACGGCGACGAGGCAACGGTGCTGGCCGCGTCGGCGCAGCTGGAGCAGGAGATGCCCTGGAGGGACAGGCGTCCGCCGGTGAGTGCTTAAGCCGGCTAACCGATTGTCTCCAGCCGCCTCGGAAGCCGGTTCATGGCGACAGGCCCATTCGGCGTGATCAGGAACTGGTCCTCAAGATTGAAGCTGGCGAGACCGTCGATGTAGAGCGGGATCTCGAAGGCCAGCACCATGCCGGCTTCGATGATGACATCGCTATCGGCGGCGATGAACGGCCATTGCTCTGAGAAGACCGACTGGCCGACGCCATGGCCGAAATGGCCGCGGCGGTAGGTGCGCAGCCCTTGCCGCGCCAGGCTTTCGGTGGCGACGCGATGCACGTGGGCGAGCGTGGTTCCTGGAACAAGGGACGCCAGCCCGTCGTCAAAGACCCGCTCGGCGATCGCGTGCAGTTCGGCCTGCTCGGCGGATGGTGGTCCGAAGGTGAAGTTGCGCGACATGTCGGAGGCGTAGCCGCCGACCGTGCAGACCATGTCGCACTTCAGCGGATCGCCAGGCATGGCTTTCGCATCGGTGCTTTTGAGCCGGGCGCCGAGCGTCACATATTCGGCTGTCGCGACCGGATGGGACAGGCCTGACGCGGCCGTGGCGACGCCTTGCCGATAGAGGGCAATGAGATCGGCCTGACGCATGCCGGCCATCGCATCGACCTGCAGCCGCTCCAGCCCGGCCTCCGACAGGATGATGCCTTGCTGCAGCAGGTCGATCTCGCGCGGCGACTTGATGGCCCGCAGCCTGTCGAGCACCGCCGAGCCGTCGACCATGGTACAGGCCGGCAGCAGCGCCTGCATGACCGAGAAATCGGCGGCGGCGATGAAGTCGAGATCGACGCCGATCCTTGCGCGGTCCAGACCGAACCCGGTCAGGATCTGCTTCAGCTCATGGACGGAGTTGGCGAGTTCGAATGTCGCTGGTCGGGTAACGGCAGGCGTCCAGCCGGACGAGCCCAAGCCGGCCAGTATGCGCCGCGCCAGCCCTTGTGGCCTCGAGGCGTCAAACGTGGCGGTTTCGATCCAGATCGGGTGGCTGCGGATGACGGCGTCCGACAGAGCCCGCTGCAGTTGCCCCATATTGAAATCCGCCACCACGACGCCGATCGGCAGGCCCTGGCTAGCCGGGATGACGACGAAGCCGGCGCCGGCGCGCCGGAACAGCCCCGCCGGGCCGATCGAGGCCCCGGTCGCATAGTGGAAGGCCTCGGGCGCGCACAGCACCAGCGCCGCGATGCCGGCGCGCTTCATCAGTTGCGCCGCGCGCCGGCGATCGACAAAGCCTGTCATGGGTTTCTCCACTGTCTGAAGCGACAACGGAGCATTCCGGGTATGAACAATCAAGCCGCTGACAGCAGCTACTTGATCGATTCCAGCTTGGCGACGGCGGCGGTGAAGCCGGCAGCGACGAGGCGTTTCTCGACCTGCGCAAATCAGGCGCGCTCGGCCTGCTCTACTGCCACCTCGCCTCGACCAACAGCTGGACGTCGCTGGTGCATCAGGCATCGCTGCGGAAGGCGGCTGAGGCTCTCGCGTCTAAAGAGGCAGAGCGCGCAACTTGCTGATCCGCTGAATCGGTATCTCGTGCATAGAAGGCGCGGCGACCAACTTAGTTACCCCTTCGATCTCGGGCCACTTCCAGACGATGGTCGCCGCCACCTGGTTCATTGACGTTTTCTGGTAAGCGGGGGCCAGAATAAATCCGTGAAGGCCGGCTGATCGCAACGCCGCTCTCTCGGCTGGGTTTCTCAGAACGCGGCCATCCCCCGAGATGAAGATCCATGTCTCTGGCGCGCTTTGAAGATGTTTGATCCAGTCAATGTCGGCCGAGCGCCGGCCGCCAGGAAGGCCTGGCACGTCCTTGATGTGAAAAGCACGATGCCCGTAATGGCTTATGAAACCGTCCAGAGTCGTAGCAAATAGCGGTGCGGTGCAGTTGTCGAACAGCACGTTCACGCCGCAATTCCATGCCCCATGGATGTCTCAAACTCAATAGATCGGCGGACGGACGCTTCCAGCACCAGATAGGCACGGGCGGCGCCAATAATCCCTTCCTGACGCGCAGCTGCTGCAAGGATCGCCGTCGGCACGCTTGAAGCGGCATCAATTGGCTGACCGAAAGACCGCGATGGGTCTACAACGACATTGAGCCGGCGACCGCCGGGCCACCACAAAAGCGGGTTGCCATCGTCGCCAAAATCGACAGTTTTTAAGATCGGCTCGATGATCCCTTTGAACTCATACTGGCGACGAAATAGGTTCAGGAGCCGCTCCCGCTCTTCGCCATCTTCGCCGGTTTCTATGACCGTTACAAAAATTTCCCGGCCGTCCGTTCGAAAGCGGTTGGTTGAAAGCGGACGGTCTTGACCAATGATATCTCGGGCAAGATGTATGGCCGCGCGAACGCGCATCGCCGAAACTCCGGCGCGAATGAAGGCATCCGCGACCCGAACTTCCATAAGATCTCGAAAGCCAAGAAAAACCCGCTCATCCCCCAAATTGACCTCAGGCGACCAAAGTGACGCGTATTTCTGGTCCTTAATGTTGTGGCCTCGGAGCCACCTAGCAATCTTGGCAGGACGAATATGCAAAAGCCGACCCGCTTCCGCAGGCGTATAGACACCGACTCCGATCAGGCTGTCCAATTCGATGCTCCCTTGCCCTATAGATTCAGCGTCATGAGCGGCTGTCAATATGCGCGCTCAATTGTGACTGATCTGGCAAGCTTAATCTACGATTCGCATGTTTGTCGCTTTCCGCATGCTGGTAGCTATGTGGTAGCTGGCAACTGTAGATAAAGAAAAAGCCGCGTTAGGCGGCTTCTTATCTGCTTGATTCCCCTTGGAGGAAATTGGAGCGGGTGAAGCGATTCGAACGCTCGACCCCAACCTTGGCAAGGTTGTGCTCTACCCCTGAGCTACACCCGCTCGCACGGCGTCTTGGCCGCAAGCCGGGCCTATATGGCTGAAGAGCGCGGCGATTGCAACAGGGAAATCGCAGGCTTTTTGCGACACGCCGCGCAGGACCGGCAAGCCACCGCCGGGCGCGTGAGTGGCGGGCGGCGGGGGCGCCACCGCGAAGGGCGGTGCGCTCACCGTGATGTCGCATGACGGTCTTGTATCGGCGGCCCGATTGGCCGTAAACGGCTGGCTAGAGAAACGGGACGAAGACGAAACCGATGCCGAAGACCGAAGCCGATTTGATGGCCTTTCTCGCCGAACTCGGGATTGCCGCCTCGACGAAGCGCCATCCACCGCTCTACACGGTCGCCGATTCGCAGGCGCTGCGCGGCGAAATCGCCGGCGGGCACACGAAAAACCTGTTCCTGAAGGACAAGAAGGACAATTTCTTCCTGGTCACCGTTGGCGAGGACGCGGTCGTCGACCTGAAGCAGATCCACCAGGTGATCGGTGCCGCCAGCCGGGTTTCCTTCGGCAGACCGGAGATGCTGATGGAGCTCCTCGGCGTCACCCCGGGCGCCGTCACGGTCTTTGGCGTCATCAACGATACGGCAAACAGGGTCAAGCTCGTGCTCGACAAGGATCTGATGGAGCATTCGGTGATCAATGGGCATCCGCTGACCAATGAGGCGACGACATCGATAGCGGCGCGCGACCTGATCAGATTCGTCGAGGCAACCGGGCACGATGCTGCTATCTTGAAAGTCTCCGCGTGATCGCCACATGGATGGCTTGAGTCAGATGGTCTGAAGCATACGGCGCCCGGCTGCCGGCCGGCGGCGCCACGGAAGGGTAAAGAGATGAGCGACAACAATCCCTTTGGCGGCCCCTTTGGCGGCAATGGCGGCCAGTACACCACCTCGGTGCAGTATGGTGGAACCGCGCCGGCGCCGGCGAAAGTCGCGCTTGGCGATGCTCCCGCCGCTCCCGCCGATGCCATCAAGGACACGACGACCGCGGCCTTTGCCGCCGACGTGATCCAGGAATCGCGCCGCCAGCCGGTTCTGGTCGATTTCTGGGCGCCCTGGTGCGGACCTTGCAAGCAGTTGACGCCGCAGTTGGAGAAGGCGGTCAAGGCCGCCGGCGGCAGGGTCAAGCTGGTCAAGATGAACATCGACGACCATCCCTCGATCGCCGGCCAGCTCGGCATCCAGTCTATACCCGCGGTCATCGCCTTCAAGGACGGCCAGCCGGTCGACGGCTTCATGGGCGCCATCCCGGAGAGCCAGATCAGCGAATTCATCACCAAGGTCGGCGGCAAGGGCAATGGCGCGCCGCCGGTGGCCGAAGCCCTGGCCGCGGCCACCGAGGCGCGCGAGGCCGGCGACATGCAGACCGCGGCCGACATTTATGACGCCATCCTGGCGCAGGCGCCGGAGACGATCGAGGCGATCGCCGGACTGGGCGAGCTGTTGTTTGATGCCGGCGACACGGAAGGCGCCGAGGCGCTTTTGGCAACAGCCCCGGAGGCCAAGAAGGATGCGCCGCCCCTGGCAGCCCTGCGCGCCAGGATGGCGGTTGCGGCGCAGGCGGCGGCTCTCGGCAATCCAGCCGAGTTCGAGCGCCGCCTCGCGGAAAATCCCAAAGACCACCAGGCGCGCTTCGATCTGGCCATGATCCAGAACGCCAACGGCGACCGCACCGCGGCCGCAGACAATCTGCTGGCCATCATCAAGGCCGACCGGGCCTGGAACGAGGACGGCGCCAGGACGCAATTGCTGCAGCTGTTCGAAGCCTGGGGCATGACCGACGAGGCGACTCTGGCGGCGCGCCGCAAATTGTCGGCGTTGCTGTTTTCCTGAGCCGGTTGACGGTTGTTTTGCCGCACGGGCTTGGCGTTGGCGATGACTGCGCCAGATTAGAGCCAGGATGACGCGCTTCTGGTGAAGCGATCGGAGGAATGAGGTGCAAGCGGGAAACGCGCATTACCGGCTCGCCAAGGATTTGCCGTCGACGGTCCCGATCTTTCCGCTGGAGGGTGCGCTTTTGCTGCCGGGAGGCCGCATGCCGCTCAACATCTTCGAGCCGCGCTATCTGCAGATGGTGGACGAGGCGATTGCCGGCTCGCGGCTCATCGGCGTCATCCAGCCCAGTCTCGACGGCGCTTTGCGCGGCGATGGCGAGCCGGAGCTCTGCAATGTCGGTTGCGCCGGGCGCATCATCGCCTTTTCCGAGAGTGGCGACGGCCGCTACCTGATTTCGCTGCAGGGCGTGTGCCGGTTCCGCATTGCCCACGAATTGACGGTCAAGACGCCGTTTCGCCAGTGCAAGCCCGCGCCTTTCCTTGCCGATCTCGATGAGGATCAGGCGGCGAACGAGATCGACCGGCCATCGCTGCTCAAGGCATTTCGCGCCTATCTGCAGGCCAACGACCTGGAAGCCGACTGGGAAAGCGTCAGCCGGGCCGAAAATGCCATGCTGGTCAATGCGCTGTCGATGATGGCGCCCTACGGCCCGGCCGAGAAACAGGCGCTGCTCGAAGCAGCCGACCTGAAGACCCGGGCCGAGACGCTGATCGCCATCACCGAAATGGCGCTGGCGCGCGAGAATGAGGATTTTGGCTCGAGCCTACAATGAGAGGTTGCTATGGCGGCGGATGGACGTGACGGGAAGAAGGTCGACCCCAAGCTGCTGGAGCTCTTGGCCTGCCCGCTGACCAAGGGGCCGCTGGCCTGGGACCCGGAACGTGGCGAACTGATTTCCAGGGTCGCCAAGATTGCCTATCCGGTGCGTGACGGCATCCCGATCATGCTGCCTTCCGAGGCGCGGACGCTTTCGGTGGAGGATGTGCTCGCCCCGCCGCCGCCACGCTTGGGTGGGCCTTCGTAGGAGATAGCGATCGCCATTTCGTTGGGATGGCGCAAATCTCCTTGTCCTCGGGTCTCCGCGACGTCGCTTCGCTCCTGCTCCGCCCCCGGATGATGAAGGTACGGTACTGAAGGCGCGCCCTACTGAAAATTGCGCCCCTTGGGCATGACCCTTTCTGCTTCTTCCGACAGCGTTGCGAGATCCTGGCGGATCGGCGCGCTTTGTTTGGCGGGGCTGGAGCGATCCGAACCGTCCTTGGCGAGGTCTCTCGGAGGAACCTCTGTTGCGGCCCCGCTGACCTTCTCCAGAAGCACGGTCAGCCAGGGCGTCAGATCCTCGATCCTCTCGGCGACGATGTGGACCACGCCCGATTCCGATTGCAATTTTCCGGTGACCTTGACGAACCGGGCGCCCATGACGAGCGGCCGGTAACGGTCGAAGGTTCTTTGCCAGAAGATGACGTTGGCCACTGCCTTGTCGTCCTCCAGCGTCAGGAAGATCGCGTTGCCCTTGCCGGGACGCTGTCGCACCAGCACGAGGCCGGCGACGGAGACGCGCCTGCCATCGCGCACGGAAGGAAGGTTCGCATTGGGGATGACGCCGGCGCCGTCGAGGCGCTCGCGCAGGAAAGCGACCGGATGCGCCTTCAGCGACAGGCCGAGCGAGCGGTAATCGTGGATGACATGCTCGCCGAGCGGCATTTTCGGCAGCCTCGTCTCGGGCTCCAGCTCGCGCAGGCGAAGCGCCGGCTGGTCGAACAGCGGCAGCCTTTCGGCGGCGCTCTTGCCGTCGAGCGCGCGCACCGCCCATAAGGCTTCGCGACGATCAAGGCCGAGCGAACGGAAGGCATCGGCCTGCGCCAGCCTCTCGATCTCGCCGACATCGAGGCCGGAGCGCAGCCAGACGTCCCTGACAGACACGTAGCCTGAGCCGCGCTGTTCGACGAAAGCCTCCATACGCTCTTTCGACAGGCCCTTGATCTGGCGGAAGCCGAGCCGGACGGCATGCTTCGTCTCGATGACGCCGCGCATCTCGGCATGGCGCGGG
The DNA here is from genome assembly GCF_020164875.1 of Mesorhizobium sp. CO1-1-8. Taxonomy (NCBI): domain Bacteria; kingdom Pseudomonadati; phylum Pseudomonadota; class Alphaproteobacteria; order Hyphomicrobiales; family Phyllobacteriaceae; genus Mesorhizobium; species Mesorhizobium sp. CO1-1-8. The sequence continues at coordinate 408,685 of NZ_JAIUGZ010000004.1, forward strand.
AGGATGCGGGCCGGATCGAAAGGCGTCTTTTCCAGCGTACAATCCCACACCGAAAAATTGACGTCGACGTCGCGGATGTCGACGCCATGGTCGCTTGCGTCGCGCACCAGCTGGGCCGGCTGGTAAAACCCCATCGGCTGCGAATTCAGGATCGCGGCGCAGAACACGTCGGGATAGAAGGTCTTGAACCAGCAGGAGGCATAGACGAGCAGGGCGAAGGAAGCGGCGTGGCTTTCGGGAAAGCCGTATTCGCCAAACCCCTCGATCTGCTTGAAGCAGCGCTCGGCGAAATCTCGTTGATAGCCCTTCTTGACCATCCCTTCGATCATTAGCGTTTCATAATTTCCGATCGTGCCATTGCGTTTAAAGGTGGCCATCGCGCGTCTTAACTTATCTGCCTCACCGGGAGAGAATCCCCCGGCATCGATCGCGATCTTCATTGCCTGCTCTTGAAACAAGGGCACACCGAGCGTTCGCTTCAGAATGGCTTCAAGTTCCTTGCTCGGATATTCGACCTTCTCTTTCCCCTGCCGTCGGCGAAGGTAGGGGTGAACCATATCACCCTGGATCGGTCCGGGCCGAACGATCGCGACTTCGATAACCAGATCGTAGAATGTGCGGGGCCTGAGACGCGGCAGCATCGACATCTGGGCGCGCGATTCGATCTGGAAAACGCCCAATGTGTCGGCACGGCAAATCATATCGTAAACGCGGCCATCCTTTTGCGGAATCGTCGCAAGGGTAAGCCGTCGGCCATATTTGTCTCTTACTCCGTAGTGGGCTTCTAGCAGATCAAAGGCGCGCCTCAGGCAAGACAGCATGCCAAGCGCAAGCACATCGACTTTAAGGATGCCGACATTGTCGAGATCATCCTTGTCCCATTCGACCATTTTGCGCTCGTCCATCGCCGTCTTGACGATGGGGACGATCTCATCGAGCCGATCCTTGGTGATGACGAAGCCGCCAACATGCTGCGACAGGTGACGGGGAAAGCCCATAATATCGTTGGAGCGCTCGATCACCAGTCTTGCCAGCGGGTCGGCGCGGTTGATGCCGCCAGCGTGAGCTTCCTTCTCGCCAAGCTCAGAGGTTGACCAGCCCCAGATCGTGCTCGACAATGCGCTTCTGACATCCTCGGACAGGCCCATGGCCTTTGCCACTTCACGCAGCGCCGAGCGGCCGCGATAGCTGATGACAGCAGCAGCAAGTGCCGTGCGTTTGGCGCTGTATTTGTCGTAAATATACTGGATGACGACATCGCGCTTTTCATGCTCGAAATCGACATCAATGTCTGGGGGCTCATCACGCTCCGTTGAAACAAAGCGCTCAAAAAGAACGTCTAGAAGACTAGGATCGACTTCCGTAATCTCAAGACAATAGCAAATGACGGAGTTTGCCGCGGAGCCGCGTCCCTGACACAGAACACCCTCCGAACGCGCGAACCGAACGATGTCACGAACGGTAAGGAAATAACGGGCATATTTCTTCAGGCCGACAATTGCGAGTTCATGCCGGATGAGACCTTCCACTTTGTCGGGGATGCCCTCGCGGTAACGTTTCCTGGCGCCCTCCCAAGTCAATCTTTCCAGTTCCGTCTGAGGGTCGACGCCTGCCTCGGTTGTCTCTTCTGGATAGTTGTGTTTCAGCTCATCCAGAGAAAAACTTAAGCTTTCCGCAAACCGCAAGGTCTCGGCCAGCGCCTGCGGATGCCGGCGGAACAGGCGGGCCATCTCCATCGGCGGCTTCAGATGGCGCTCGGCATTGGCGATGAGTTGCAGCCCAACCTCGGCAACCGGCGTGTTGAGGCGGATCGCGGTCAGCACGTCCTGCAACGGGCGCCGTTCGGCGGTGTGATAGAGAACGTCGTTGGTCGCCATCAGGGGAATGCCGGCGCTCTCGGCCATCGCCGCTGCCTGCTCGATCCGGAAACGGTCATTGCCGGCATAACAGGGCGAAACGCCAAGCCGCAGGTTACGGCCGAAACGGCCCTTGAGCTCACCAAGCAAGGCGAGACCGTCCCGCGCGCCCGCCGACAGATCGGGCAGGACTGCCAGCGACATCAGATCCCCCCATTCAAGCAAGTCGCTGCGCTGGAGAAGGGTGGCGCCCTTTTCGTTTTCGTCGCGCAGATTGGCCTGGGTGAGCATGCGGCACAGATGCCCCCAGCCCTTGCGGTCCTGGGGATAGGCGAGAATGTCCGGCGTGCCGTCGCCAAAAACCAGCCGGCAGCCGGGATGATAGGAGAGTTTTTCGACCTTGGCCTGCTGCCAGGCGCGCACCACGCCGGCCACCGTGTTGCGGTCGGCAAGCCCGATCGCCGAGAAGCCCAGGAGCTTGGCCGCGACCACCAGCTCCTCCGGCTTGGAGGCGCCGCGCAGGAAGGAGAAATTCGACTGGATGCCGAACTCGGCATAGGGGATGACGGTCAGCGCGTTCATGCGAAGACCCCATGCAGGAACCAGCGCGGTGGCATTTGCGAGTTGCCGCCGTAGAGGCCTTGCCGGTAGAGCCAGTAGCGGCGGCCATCGGCATCCTCGATGCGGAAATAATCGCGCGTCGATGCCGCCTCGTCGCTTGCTGCCTCGCGCCACCATTCGGCGGCGATGCGTTCCGGCCCTTCGGCGCGCGTGACCCGGTAGAGCGCGCGGCGCCAGCGAAAGTTCAGCGGTGGTCCTTCCGGCATCTCAGTGGCGGGCACATCGATGGGTTCGGGCGAGCGGAACAGCCGGATCGGCCGTTCCGGCGGAAATATGGTTTTTGGCGCCTGCAGCCTGTCCGGCTTCTTCGGCGGCGTGGTCCGGCGGGGCGCGTCGGTGAAGGGGATCGTCGCGACGGCACGCTCCGGCAGATGGCTTTCGACCGCGACCGGCCGGAGAACCGCCCCCTCGCCGAGCCGGGCGCGGATGCGGTCGGCGAACAGCGCGATATCGGCGCCGTCGTCGGTCACCTCGCCGGCAAGATCGGCTTGCTGCATGTCGAAGGTGGCTGCCGCCAACACCGAGAGCCGCACCAGATCGAAACCATAGCCGGCATCGATATCCTGCTCGAGCGCGGCCAGTCTTTCATGAAACAGTTTCTGGATCAGCATCGGTTCGCGCATCGGCCGCGAGGTGCCGATGGCGATGCGGCTGACGGCGCCGTCGACGCGAAAGAGCAGCAGCGCCAGTGTCCTGGCACCCTCGCCGCGACGCTCGAGATCGGTTTTCAGGGTTGCCGCCAGCATGCCCACCAGCCGTTCGATGTCCTCGGTCAGGGTGACGGGTTCGGCGAGATGGCGTTCGACCGAAAGCGGTGCGACGGGAAGGCGCGGCGACACCGCCTCGTCGAGACGGCCAAGCGCCTGGTCGAGCCGCAGCAGCAGCAAGGCGCCGAAGCGGCGGGCGAGCGGCGCGCGCGGTGCCGCCATGACGGCGCCCGCCGTGCGCAGGCCGACGCTTTCCAGACTGTTGCGGGTCGCTGGCTCGATGCGCAGCGCGGCCAGCGGCAGGGGTGCCAGCAGCGCCTCCTCCTCGCCTGACACAACGATGCGGTCGCCGCAAAAGCGTGCCGCCGCCCAGGCCGCACCCGGTGTCGCGGCAAGCCCGGCGCGGACATCGAAGCCCTGGTGGAAGAAACGCGACAGGATGTCGTCGAGCATGGCGCGTTCGCCACCGAACAGATGGGTGCAGCCGGTGAGGTCGAGAAACAGGCCGTCTGCCCCGTCCAGCGCCACCAGCGGGGTGTAACGGTCGCACCAGTCGGCGAGGCCTTCGAGCAGGCGGCGGTCGGCTTCCGGATCCGCCTCGACGATGTCGATCGACGGATGCATGGCGCGCGCATCGGCAATGCCCATGTCGCGCTTCAGGTGCAGCGCCTCAGCCCGCTCGTCGAGGGCCGAGATGCGCTGTGCGTTGCGGTCGCGATGGCTGATCACGAGCGGCGGGTGAGATGGGTGATCCGACGGCCGGGAACGCCAGGACCGCCCCAGACGCTGGCGCAGGATTCTTTCCACCGCCAGATAGGGAAACCACAGGGACAGGATTCTTTGTCCGATCTCTTCCCTCGCCCCATCTTTCGTCGCCCCATCTTTCGTCGAATGCGCGTTCATCGGGGTTCCACTCCAGTGTGAATTGTCCAGGCAGGGCCGTGCGGCTCTTGCCGATAGTGAGGGTGAAGGCCGAGTGGCCGATCGAGCCGGCCAGCGGTCCGGCGATGGTGTCGCGCGGCACCGCCGGCGCCGAAGCGACGATGAGGCGGACGGGTGCCGCCGTCGGTTCGGGCTCGGCCGCCTGCCGCAGCAGGAACACCGGCCGGCCGGCAGCTTGCGCCCTTGCATGCAGCCGGCGTGTCGCGGTCAGGTCCAGCCGCTGCGGATTGCCGCGGATTTCCAGGATGACGGCGGCCAGCGCCGTCATCCTGGCCGCCTCCTCGGCGACCCAGAGCGCATCGACAAGTTTTGGCGCTTCGGAAAACAGCAATTGCTCCGGCTCGATGCCAAAGGAGGCGTGAAGCCCCCTGGCATAGGGAAAGCCGGCCTCGCGAAAAATCTCCGAGGTGCCGATCCACAGCACCGGCAGCCCCGGCGTTTGCTTGAGGATCAGACTGGTGAGCGACAAAGCGAAGCCGGCGACGGCCCCGGCATCGCGGGTTTCAAGCCCATGGATTTCGCTCAAGGCTGCCTTCGGCAGGCCGCCGCTGAGGGCGGCATCGATGCGCCCGACGCCGATGGGCAGGAACGCATCCGGCAACGCCGCGGCTATGCCGCGCCGGACGATTGTGAGATCGGTGCTGACGTCAGCATCAAGGGGCGCGACGGCCGGCGCAGCCAAGCGCTCGGGCAGCGTTCCCTCGATTTTCGCGATCTGGCGGCGCAGGGCAAAAACAGTCTCCCGCGCCACGGCGGTCATCGCCATGACGGTCAGCTTCCACTCACAATTGTTCCTGTTATGTTCTTATAGATTCCAGAGCGAACCCCAAGAGTCAAGCGGAGTCATGGGGGAATTTATTCCTCTCCGCTTGGATGGCGCAGGCGCATCGGCCCGTTCATTTGCCGATTCCGGTGCGAAAGCCTATATGCCGGGATCAAAGGACAAAGCATGGCCCGCATCTACAAGACCCGCACCTGGCACGACGAACTCTCGCCCTCGATGGACGAAATGGAGTTCCTGGCGCTGGAGGCGTACGCCCATCTGCCGGAGGATTTTCGCAAACTGACCGGCGAGATCGTCATCCAGATCGCCGAATTCCCGACCGACGAGATCATGGACGATCTGTCGCTGGAAACGCCGTTCGACCTGCTCGGTCTGTTCGAGGGACGCGGCATCGCCGAGCGCTGGAACCCGCAGACCGGCGAAGGCCCGAACCGCATCACGCTCTACCGCCGCGCCATCCTCGATTACTGGTCCGAGAACGAGGAAACGCTGGGCGACATCGTCACCCACGTGCTGATCCACGAGATTGGCCACCATTTTGGGCTCTCGGACGATGATATGGAGAAGCTCGAAGAGGCGGCGGAGTGATCGGCGCGTGAGCGCTGCGCTGCAACGGTCCGCCTTATCGCCTTGCTCAATTATACAGGTTTTGATATAAGGCTGGTCAATGCCAGTGATGAAGCGCCTGGAGTTTCTTGGAGATTCTCTTGCCCAGCTTCGGGATTTTCCAGAGGCGGCGCGCAAGGAAACAGGCGTTCAGTTGCACAAGGTGCAGCTCGGACTTGAGCCAAGCGACTGGAAGCCGATGACGACTGTAGGTCCCGGCGTGCGGGAAATCCGCGTCCGGGACGACGCGGGAGCGTTTCGGGTGCTTTATGTCGCGAGCATAGGTGACGCCGTCTATGTGCTGCACGCCTTCCAGAAGAGACGCAGCAGACGGCGAAACGAGACCTGGAGCTTGCCGCATCGCGGTTCAAGCAAATCTAGCGGAGGCGTGACAATGGAACGTCAGAGCTTTGAGAATGTCTGGGATGCGCTGGAAGATACTCCGGCCGAGGCTGCCAATATGGCCATGCGCTCCAATTTGCTGATCGCGATTGAACAGCGGGTGCGGAGCTGGAAAATTACCCAGGCCGAAGCAGCCGAGCGGCTCGGAATCACGCAGCCGCGCCTTAGCGACCTCTTGCGGGGCAGGATCGCGAATTTCAGCCTGGACACGTTGATCAACCTTGCCACACAGGCGGGACTTACAGTGCGCCTTGATATTGCCGAGGCTGCCTGATCCGCATGAAGGCGCTGTCCCCTACCAGTCGCTGAGCTTGGTATCCGGCCCGTATTCCTGTCCATCGATATCCTTCACGACGGCCTGGCCGCAACGCATCGTCTTGGCCTTCTTGTCGTAGGCATAGGTCGGCGAGCCGAACAGGTGCCAGCCCTTGTTCAGCGCCGCCGTCACCTTGTGGCAGAAGCTGGCATCGTCCGGAGCGGACAGAAAGCGGTAGAGTTTCATTGTTCAGTCCTGTCGTGAGTGCCCTTAGCCCGCGAGCATAGGGTTGATATCATGACCCGATGGCGGCTGCCTTCGCCAGCAGTTTTTCGGCCTGCGCCAAGTGCAGCCGCTCGACCATCCTGCCGTTCAGCGCGATCACGCTCTTGCCGGCATTCTCGGCGAGCGCGAAGGCTTCCTTCACCGAGCGCGCCTCGGCCACCGCTTCAGTGGCTGGCGCGAAGGCGCGGTTCGCGGCTTCGACCTGGGCCGGGTGGATGAGGCTCTTGCCGTCGAACCCCATGGCGGCCGCCTCGGTGCATTCATGGGTGAAAGCGTCGAGGTCGCGAAAATCGTTGGAGACGCCGTCGAGCATGTCGATGCCGCCGGCGCGCGCGGCGAGCACCATCTGCATCAGCCATGGCACGAGGTAGCGTCGATCAGGCCTTGCCAGAATGCCGGTCTCCTTGACCAGATCATTCGTTCCGGCGACGAAACAATTGAGCCGCGAGGCCGGGTCGCGGCCAAGTTCGGCGATGGCACCAATGTTGAGCAGCGCCTTGGGCGTCTCGATCATCGCCCATAGTTTCACGCTGTCGGGAGCGAAATTGTCGTCGAGCACATCGCCGGCCTCGAGCAGGTCGCGCGGCGTGTCGACCTTGGGCAGAAGAATGCCGTCGGGCTCGCAGCTTGCGGCAGCCAGCAGGTCGTCGGCGCCCCAGTCGCTGGCCAGCGCATTGATGCGCACGATCATCTCGCAGCGTCTGCCATTATGGTTGGCAACGGGATGGCCGGCGAAAATGCCGGCCAGTTTTTCGCGAGCGGCGATCTTGTCGGCCGGAGCGACGGCGTCTTCCAGGTCGATGATGACTGCGTCGCAGGCAAGCTGCGCGATCTTGGCCAAGGCCTTGTCGTTGGAGGCCGGGATGTAGAGCACGGAGCGGCGCGGGCGGTAGGTTTCCATGCCTGATCTATGCCGCGTGCGGTGGGTTGAGGCAAGCGCGGGCAGGAAGCAGATCTGGCCTCTGCACGAAAACTGCACACGCCTGCGGAAAACCTCCTCGCATTCGCCCCACCCTTTCCCCGCCGGCCTGACAAACAGGCGGCATGCAAAAGCGAGCAAAACCCCGTTTGCCTTACCGACTGCGCAGCGAGGGCTGGTGGCTGGTCGATCCGACGCGCGCGACAGCGATCCTTATTCCCTTTGCCCGCAAGATCCCGCCGGCGATCCGGCGCGACGCCATCAGGAAAGCCAGGTCATGACAGCGTTGTTCTCCGCCGCGCCGAGCTATTGCAGCCGCTTCGGTGTCGCCATGCTGCTGGTGGCACTTGCAGATTTCCTGTTCTACGGCCAGCCCGCCGGAATCACGGTTTTCCTGTTCGCCCTGCTGATTGCCGCCGCAGTTGTCGCCGTGCATCCGGCGGCTTTCAGCGACGGCAGGGTCTGGCTCAAGCCCATCGCCTTGCTTGTCGCGCTGCTGCCGCTGGCTGAAAACGTCAGCACCCTGTCGGTCTCGATCGCGCTGGCGGCGCTGGTCGTCTTCGCGCTTTCGCTGAGCGGGCGGCTGCGGCACAGCATCGCCCGCATTGCCGGGCAGATCGTACTGTTCGGGCTGGCGGCGCCGTTCCGCTTCGCCAACGATTTCATCCGCTGGCGCAGGACAGCGCGGCGGTTCGGCGGGCGCCGCATCCGGCTGGCGGCGATCGCTGTCTGGGTGATGCCGCTGACGCTGGGCGCGGTCTTCCTGGCGCTGTTCGGTGCGGCCAATCCGGTCATCGACTACTGGCTGTCGCTGATCGATCTCGTGAGGCTGCTCGATCTTATCCAACTGGCGCGGATTGCCTTCTGGCTGTTCGTGCTCGCCGCTGTCTGGGCATTTCTGCGGCCACGCCTGCCGCGCCTGGTTCGCCGCATCCCGCGCGCAGCGCCAGCGGTCGGCGCTCAAGCCGAGAAAACCGCCACCACCATCGAAGACATCCTGTTCGGCAAGGCCGCCATCCTGCGCGCCCTGATCGTCTTCAACATCCTGTTTGCCCTGCAGACGGCGCTCGACGCCACCTATCTGTGGGGCGGGGCGGCCCTTCCCGACGGGCTGAGCTACGCGGCCTACGCGCATCGTGGCGCCTATCCCTTGATCGTCACCGCGCTGCTTGCCGCCGGCTTCGTGCTGGCAGCGCTGCGACCCGGAAGCGAGACCTCGGCCGATCCGCTCATCCGCCGCCTGGTCTATGCCTGGGTGGCGCAGAACATCATGCTGGTCGTCTCGTCTATCCTGCGGCTCGACCTCTATGTCGGCATCTATGCGCTGACCTACTGGCGCGTCGCCGCCTTTGTCTGGATGGGGCTGGTGGCAGCAGGCCTTGCCCTGATCATTGCCCGCATCGCGTTGGGAAAATCCAACGAATGGCTGCTGTCCGCCAATCTTCTGACGTTATCCCTGACGCTTTATGCCGGCTGCTTCATCAATTTCGCAGCAACGATCGCCAACTACAATGTCGACCATTCCCTCGAAATGACCGGCCAGGGCATTCCCCTAGACGCCTGGTATCTGCGCTCGCTCGGCCCGGGCGCGTTTCCGGCACTCGATCGCTTCCTCGAGCACCAAGGCAAGACGGCAGCCGGCACTGTCCGCGAATTGGCTGGCGTGCGCGGCAGCGACGAAATCTGGTATCGAACTATCCAGCAGAACTGGCGGGCCTGGAGCTTTCGCGACTGGCGGCTGTTGCGCACCCTCGACACGAAGGGGCCGCTCGTGGTTCCTGACCCTATCGAACCTTCCATGCCGGGCCGCTGATCCATGCCGCATCACATCCTCGTCGCCGACGATGACCCGCACATCCGCGAGGTGATCTGCTTTGCCTTGGAGAAGGCCGGCATGAAAACGACAGGAGTGGCCGACGGTGCCGCCGCCTTGCAGGCGATCGGACGCCGGGCGCCGGACCTCGTCGTGCTCGATATCGGCATGCCGGAAATGGACGGGCTGGAGGTCTGCCGGCGGCTGCGGCACACATCCGATGTGCCGGTGCTGTTCCTGTCCGCGCGCGACGAGGAGATCGACCGCATCCTCGGGCTCGAAATGGGCGGCGACGACTATGTGACGAAACCGTTCAGCCCGCGCGAACTGGTCGCCCGCGTCAACGTCATCCTGCGGCGCGCCCGCCGCCCGGCGGCGCCCGAACCGGCCGACGACAGGCAGTTTTCGCATGGCAAACTGGCTCTTGCGCCGGCCAGCCATGCCGCCAGCTTCGACGGCAAGCCGCTTGCCCTGACAGGAACAGAGATCTCGATCCTGAAAGGGTTCCTGGCGCGGCCCGCGCATGTGCTCGACCGCGACGCGGTGATGGCCAGCGCCTATGCCGCCAACATCCACGTCGCCGGCCGTACCGTCGACAGCCACATCCGCAACATCCGCGCCAAGCTGGCAGCCGTGGGTTGCCCCGATGTCATCGAGACGGTGCATGGTGTCGGCTTCCGGCTCGGCCGATGCGGCTGACGACTTCCAGCAAATGGATCGGCCGCAAATGGCGGCCTCGGCTTGCCACGGTCGTCGTTGCCATCCTGATCCTGGTGATGGCCTTGCCGCTGGTCGGCCTGTTCTTCTTCCGCCTCTACGAGAACCAGCTGATCCGCCAGACCGAGGCGGAGCTGATCGCGCAAGGGGCAGCTATCGCGGCTATCTATGCGCAGGATGTGCGTGACGCCGGTATACCCGTGGGAAAGCTCGGCGCGCCGATGCCGGGGCCAAGCGGGGAGTCAAGCCGAAGCGTCAATCCGGACCCGCTCTACAGGCCAATCGAACCGCAACTCGACCTTGCCTCGGATTATGTGCTGCCGACCCGGCCGGCGGCGATGCCGGCGATCGTCGATCCCGTCTTTGCCGCGATCGGCACCCGCCTGTCCGGCATTCTCGACGCCACCCAGAAAACCACGCTGGCCGGCTTCCGGCTGCTCGACCCCCGGGGGGTCGTCATTGCCGGGCGCGGCGAGGTCGGCCAGTCGCTCAGTGCGGTCGAGGAGGTGCGTGCAGCACTTGCCGGCCACTATGCCAGCGCGCTCAGGCTGCGCATTCCCGACCAGCCGACGCCACCGCTCTATTCGGTCAGCCGCGGCACCAAGGTGCGTGTCTTCGTCGCCCTGCCGGTCGCCGTCGACGGCCAGGTCGCCGGCGTCGTCTATGTGTCGCGGACGCCCAACAACATCATCAAACATCTCTATGGCGAACGCGGCAAGGTGACGTTGGCGGCAATCGCCATAATCGGCGGCACGCTGCTCATCGGCATGGTTTTCCTGCGTACCGTCAGCCGGCCGATCTATGCACTGATCGACCGGACCGAGCGCATCGCTGCCGGCGACCGCACGGCGATCCGGCCGCTCGACCATCATGGCACGCGAGAGATGGCGGAGCTGTCCGCAGCCTTCCTCGACATGGCCGAGAAGCTTCAGGCACGGTCGGACTCAATCCAGACTTTCGCTACCCATGTCTCGCACGAACTCAAATCGCCGCTGACAGCGATCCAGGGCGCAGCCGAATTGCTGCGCGATTCCGGTGGCGCGATGGACGATACGGAGCGGCGGCGCTTTTCAGACAATATCGTCACCGATGCCGGACGGCTCAATCTGCTGGTTCGCCGCCTGCTCGACCTGGCGCGCGCCGAAAACCTGGCGCCGAGCGGCGAAAGCACATCGATCGATGCGGCGCTGGCGCTGCTGCCCGTCGACAACAGGCTGGCGGTTCGCGTCGGAGCCGGCGGCGACATCAGATTGCGCATATCGGCCGAAAACGCGGCTATCGTGCTGGCCAATCTCATCGACAATTCGGCCAGGCACGGCGCGACGCAGGTTTCTGTCTCGGCTACGAGCGCCGGCGGCATGGCGAGCATCCTGGTCAGCGACGATGGGGCCGGCATTTCGCCCAGCAACCGGGCGCGCATTTTCGAGCCGTTCTTCACCACGCGGCGCGAGCAGGGCGGCACCGGCATGGGGCTTGGCATCGTGCTGGCCCTCCTGAAAGCGCATGATGGTATGATCGTGCTGGTTGACAGCGAACGCGGCACGCGCTTCGAGATCATTCTGCCGGTGGCGTGAAGGACACCATCGGCCGGATCGGAGAAAAAATGCGCTACGACATCGTCATCATCGGCGGAGCCATCGTCGGCTCCTCGGTCGCCTATTACCTGCGTGAGCAAGGGTTTTCCGGCACGATCGCGCTGGTCGAGCGTGATCCGCAATTCGCGCATGCGGCAACGACGCTGTCCATGGCCTCGATCCGCCAGCAATTCTCGATCCCGGAAAACATCCGCCTGTCGCAGTTCACGCTGAAGCTGTTCCGGCGGTTGAAGGAAGAGTTCGGGAATGACGCCGATATCGGCTTTCGCGAGGGCGGCTACCTCATCCTTGCCGGCGAGGACGGATTGCCGATCCTCAAGAGCAATCACGAGGCGCAGATCGCGGAGGGTGCCGACATCGTGCTCGAGGATGCCGACCAGCTTACGCGCCGGTTCCCGTGGCTGTCGACCGAGGGCATTTCAGCCGGCGCTTATGGCCGCACCGGCGAAGGCTGGTTCGACGCGCATGCGATGCTGACGCTGTTCCGCAAGGCGCTGCGGCAGAAGAAAGTCGATTTCATCGCCGCCGATGTCACCGGCATCGCGCGCGATGGCAACCGCGTCACGGGAGTGAGCCTCGGCAATGGCGAGACGCTGGAGGCTGGCATCGTCGTCAACGCCGCCGGCCCGAACGCCGGCAAGGTGGCTGCCATGGCCGGGCTTGAGCTGCCGGTCGAGCCGCGCAAGCGCAATGTCTTCGTCTTCGAGGCGCGCGAGAAATATGCCGACATGCCGCTGCTGGTCGATCCCTCCGGCATCTATGTTCGTCCGGAAGGCTCGGTCTACCTCACCGGCGGCGCCGAACCGGAGGAAGGCGACTGCGCACCCGATCCCGGCGACTTCGAGGTGAACTGGCCGCTGTTCGAAGAGGTGATCTGGCCGGTGCTGGCGACCCGCATTCCCGCCTTCGAGGCGATCAAGCCGACCCGCGCCTGGGCCGGCCACTATGACTACAACACGCTTGACCAGAACGCGGTGATCGGTCCGCATCCCGAAGTCGGCAATTTCATCTTCGCCAACGGATTCTCCGGCCACGGCCTGCAGCAGGCGCCGGCGGTCGGCAAGGCGCTGGCCGAACTGATCGTGCATGGTGGCTACCGCACGGTGGATTGCTCGGCGTTTGGGTATGAGCGGGTGGCGGAGGGAAGGGCGTTCCGGGAATTGAACGTGATTTGAGCTGGCCCGCGTCTAGATGATCATCGCATCAACCTTGAGGGCATCGCCAAGTCCGTGCCCTGCCGCCGTGTTGTCGAAAATGCACCAGGCCTCCGCGCCCGAAGCCGCCGCATTCACCTGCCGAGCGATCCGGTCGAGCGTTTCAGCATCGTAGTCCGAATAGTAGACGCGCGGCGCGCCGTGCCAGCGGAAATAGGCAAGGCCGGGCCAGCCGCCCGGCACGGCCGCTGCAGGGACCGCAGCCGGGTCGGCGGCGACGCGCGCGACCTGGCAAGTGGCCAGAAGCGCAGCGGCCTTCGCATCGAACCAACTTGGATGGCGCGGCTCGCAGACCAGCCTTGCCTGGGTTCGCAACCTCAGCATGCCGAAGAACTCGCCGGCGACGTCCGGCTCGAACGGCAGGCTCGGCGGAAGCTGCACCAAAAGCACGCTCAGTTTTTCGCCGAGACCTCCGACCTGCTGGAGAAAGGCCTCGGTGACCATCCCGCAGTCGGCGAGACGACGTTCGTGCGTCATCGCCTTCGGTGTCTTGACGGCAAAGCGGAAATGCTCAGGGACGGAACGCGCCCAGCGCTCATAGGTCTCGCGACGGTGCGGCTTGTAGAACGAGGTGTCGATCTCGACGATCGGCAGGCGCTGGGCGTAACGTTCGAGATGCGAGCCAGGTTGCGGGAAATCATCCTTGTATCGGGTCGGAATCCCCCAGCCGGCCGTGCCAACGAAGCATCTCTGCTTTTCCATCCTTGCGATGTGGATCAAGCGGAACGCAGATCAAGACACTGCGGTCATCGGCACGTGGGCTGGCCTCAGCCCTTGCGGTCGAACCAGAAGGCGTCGGCCATGTGCTTCATGCCGATACGTTCGTAGAAGCCGACGGCGTCGGGCATGGAGATCAGGCTGATGGCGACCGATGGTCCAAGCTGCCGCCGCGCCTCGTCCATCAGGCCCTTGCCGATGCCGAGCCCTTGCCCTGATTGGGAAACGGCGAGTTCGGAGATGTAGCAGACCCAGGAAAAGTCGGTGATCGCCCTGATAACGCCGATCAGCGGCTTGCCCTCGATGTCGAGGCGCGCGGTCAGCACCAGATTGGCGCCCGACAGCATCGCCTGCAGCCTGATGTCGTCATCGATGGGGCGCGTCTCGCCCAGGCCGGATTCGACCAGAACGCGACGGAATTCGCCGATGTCGAGCGCGGCCTCGCGTGTGTAGAGGACGTGTGGGTTCTTTGCCATGGCCGCCAGATTGCATCAGATGGCCAGGATTTCGAAGCCATTTTTGAGGTGGTTCAGTTTCAGCGCGTGGCATGATACAGCCATTGCGGCGGCCCGTAGCTCAGGGGAAGAGCGCCAGCTACATGCTGGAGGCCCCCGGTCGAGACGGGGCGGGTCGTCGCCAGATTTCGTGCACGAACAGTTGCCTTTTATTTGCCGCCGGCTTTGTGTAAACCGTGCCTCAGCAAGTTCCCCCGCAACGAAAACACGGGCAAAAGCCATGGAAAAGTTCACCAAGCTCACCGGCGTCGCCGCTCCGATGCCGATCGTCAATGTCGACACCGACATGATCATCCCGAAGGATTACCTCAAGACGATCAAGCGCACCGGGCTCGGCACCGGCCTGTTTGCCGAAATGCGCTACAAGGACGACGGTTCGGAAAATCCGGATTTCGTGCTCAACAAGCCGGCCTACCGCAAGGCACAGATCCTGGTTGCCGGCGATAATTTCGGCTGCGGTTCCAGCCGCGAGCATGCGCCGTGGGCGCTGCTCGACTTCGGCATTCGCTGCGTCATCTCGACCTCGTTCGCCGACATTTTCTACAACAACTGCTTCAAGAACGGCATCCTGCCGATCACCGTCAGCCCCGAGGATCTGGAAAAGCTGATGGACGACGCCTCGCGCGGTTCCAATGCCACGGTGTCGGTCGACCTCGAGACCAAGGAAATCCGCGGACCGGATGGCGGCGTGGTCAAGTTCGACCTCGACGACTTCAAGCGGCACTGCCTGCTCAACGGGCTCGACGATATCGGCCTGACCATGGAGAAGGCTGGCGCCATCGCTTCGTTCGAGAAGCGCAACGCCGAACAGCGCCCCTGGGCCTGAGCGGCACGCTCCGGGCGGCCGGCCGCTTCAGGCCGGGTTCGTTGCGACTGAGTGGAGGACAGTCATGACACGTTCGCTTCTTGCCGGCGTTTGCGGGCTGGCCTTGTTGCTGGGGCCAACCGTGAGCGCGTTTGCGCAGACGCAGGCACCCGCCACACAGCAGGCTCCGGCGACGGAGCAGCCGTCCGCCGATCAGGGGACGAACGCCGCCGATGCTTCCGATGACGACAAGCAGGCCCCTGTCCCATTCGAAGGCGGCACGCTGACCATCACCCAGAAGGAACAGTATGGCGAGAAGGTGCTCGCCTATGACGGCCAGCAACTGGCCAGCAATTATGACGTCTTCTTCGACAAAATAGTCGAGGTCGGCGGCGTCAAGGTGGCGCTGTTCGATGTCGGCGACGGCGGCAACCAATGCGGGCCGGCGACGGTGATCGTCTGGAAACCGGATGGCGGCACGATCCAGAGCACCACGGTCGAGCAGGACCAGTGCGGCGCGCCGCCCTCGGCAGTGTCCGACAACGCCATCTATTTCGTCCCCTATCTGTTGCCGGGAGATCAGAAGCCGGCTTTGCAGTGGTCGCCGACCGACGGGCTGACGATTTCGGGCAATCTGACCTACATGCCGGAACCCGGGACGGACTGGAAAGACATCGATCCGGAAAAGTACCAGAACATCATCGACGCCTTCCACAACGAGGCCGTCTACAGGCTAGCTGAGTCGCTGCTCGGCAAGGACATGCCCGACATGGCGACCAGCCTGCTGGTCGGCGGCGGCACGGAAAAGACCGCTTCGGGCGCCTTCTATGCCAGCGGCTGCGTGCCGCATGATTGCGGCGGCAATGACGGCTTCATGGCGGTCGACCCTGCCCAGCACAGGCTCTACTTCGCCCGCCGCGGCGACAAGCCGGAGCCAGATGCCTGGCCTGATTTGGCGACATGGCCGGCCGATGTGAAGGAGGCGCTGGATAAGGCACTGGGGTCGGCAAACTAGGGCTTTCACAGCAACCGCCCGCCGACATCGAAACGGTTTGCACCGCCAATCCATCCGCGTTGGCCCATGGTCAGCCCTGCCCCTTCCCTGCAAAATCTCCGCAACCATCGCGAGGACACCCATGCGCACACTCATCTCCACCGGTTCGCCCTTCGAAAAGACCGCCGGCTATTCGCGCGCCGTGGTGCAGGGCGAATGGTGCTTCGTGTCTGGCACCACTGGCTATGACTATGCGACGATGACGATGCCGGAGACGGTGGAGGCGCAGACGCGGAATTGCCTGGCGACTATCGGCAAGGCGCTGAAGGACGGCGGCTTCGAGTTGGCTGACGTGGTGCGGGCGCATTACTACATCACCGACCAGGCCTTCGTGGACATCGTCTTCCCAATCCTCGGCGAGACGTTCGGCGACATCAGGCCGGCGGCGACGATGATCGTCTGCCAGCTCAACAGACCGGAGATGAAGATCGAGATCGAGGTGACGGCGCTGCGGCGCACGGAATGAAAGTCCGACGATGAAAGTCCGGCGCATCGTTGCCAACATCGAGACATCGGATGTCGCGGCGGCGAAGCGCTTCTACCAGGACGTGCTCGGGCTCGATGTGCTGATGGACCTTGGCTGGATCGCCACCTACGGCTCGCAAGCAAAGATGGATGTCCAGGTGAGCTTCATGGCACAAGGCGGTTCCGGCACGCCGGTGCCCGATCTCTCCATCGAGGTCGATGATGTCGATGCGGCGCTCGATGCCATGAAGGCGGCGGGCTTTGCCATCGAATACGGACCGGCCGACGAGCAATGGGGCGTGCGGCGCTTCTACGTCCGCGATCCGTTTGGCCGGCTGGTCAACGTTCTCTCGCATCGGTAGGCGGGCAGGACTCTCTTCCGACGCTGGCGGGACAGCACCCCCCTTTGTCCGCCGGACAGAAGAGGTGTGAAGGATCTCGGCGCTCGTCCCCTTGCGCACGGGCCGCTTGGCGTTTAGCAAAGCGCCGGTTCAAATTCTTTCCAGGACGGTTTCTCCATGGCAACGAAGCATCTTTTCCTGCTCCCCGGCGACGGCATCGGTCCGGAGGCCATGGGCGAGGTCAAGAAACTGATCGCGGTCATGAACGACAAGCTCGGCAGCGGGTTTACCACCGATGAGGGGCTGGTCGGCGGCTGCGCCTATGACGCGCATGGCGCGGCGATCTCCGATGCCGACATGGAAAAGGCGATGGCGGCCGACGCGGTGCTGTTCGGCGCCGTCGGCGGTCCGAAATGGGATGCGGTGCCCTACGAGGTGCGCCCTGAAGCCGGCTTGCTGCGGCTGCGCAAGGACATGGAGCTGTTTGCCAATCTGCGCCCGGCCATCTGCTATCCGGCGCTGGCGGCGTCCTCCTCGCTCAAGCAGGAGGTGGTCCAGGGTCTCGACATTTTGATCGTGCGCGAGCTGACCGGCGGCGTCTATTTCGGCGAGCCCAAGCAGATCATCGATCTCGGCAACGGCCAGAAACGCGGCATCGACACGCAGGTCTACGACACCTTCGAGATCGAGCGCATTTCGGGCGTCGCCTTCGAATTGGCCCGGACGCGCAAGAACCACGTCACCTCGATGGAAAAGCGCAATGTGATGAAGTCGGGTGTGCTGTGGAACGAGGTCGTCACCCAGACCCACAAAACGCGCTATTCCGACGTCAAGCTCGACCATATGCTGGCCGATGCCGGCGGCATGCAGCTGGTGCGCTGGCCAAAACAGTTCGACGTCATCGTCACCGACAATCTGTTCGGCGACATGCTGTCCGACATTGCCGCCATGCTGACCGGCTCGATCGGCATGCTGCCGTCGGCCTCGCTCGGCGCGCCTGATGTGAAGACCAAGAAGCGCAAGGCGCTGTACGAGCCGGTGCACGGCTCGGCGCCCGACATTGCCGGCAAGGGCATTGCCAACCCGATCGCCATGATCGCCTCCTTCGCCATGTGCCTGCGCTATTCCTTCGGCATGGTCGAGGAAGCCGACCGCGTCGAAGGCGCGATCGCCGCCGTGCTTGATCAGGGCTTGCGCACCAAAGACATCATGTCCGACGGCATGACCGAGGTCGGCACCGTTGAGATGGGCGACGCGATCATCGCCAAATTCCTGGGGTGATCCCATGGCGGTCGACGTCCGCTGGGCGACGATCGAGGACGCAGCGGCACTCGCGGCCATATTGTGCGAGATGGCGGAGCATTACCGGCAGCCGCCTCTCGATGCCGACCGGGCCCTGTCTGCCGCACGCAAATGGCTTGGCGAGGAAAGCCCCGCCTATCCGCATTTCGCGCTCGCCTTCGTCGACGGCGACGTCAGCGGCCTGGCGTCGGTGGCGATCGCGCATCCAGGTATCGATCTCGAACGGTTGCTGTTCCTGAAAGACCTGTTCGTGTGCGAAAAGGCCCGCAACGCCGGCATCGGCCGGGCGCTGATCGGCTTTCTTGCTGATCATTGCCTCAACCACGGCATCGGCCGCATCGACCTGACCACCGAGGACTGGAACGAGGGCGCACTGCGCTTCTACGACCGGCTTGGCGCCGAGCGCCACGGCCAGAAGGTCTTCCTCAGGCTTTCGGGCAAGGCGCTGAAGACGGCTAAACTCTGACGCCTGCCGGCACTGGTCCCCATGGGTTTTCGCCCACCTGGGACGGCGCAAGCCCCAAGACCGGCAAGGCTACCGCGCCGATAGCCGGAATGAAGCAGGGCAGCACAAACCAGCCGCTCACACCGACATCGTGCAAACGCCGCACGGTAAGCGCGATCCATGGCAGGCCGAACGCCAAGGCGAAGACAGCGGCGGGTAGGAATCCGATCGACGTCCTACCCGCATTGATGCCGAAGCCGTTGACGGCCAAATTGACGAGTATCCCGAAGCCAAGAAGCGCCACCAGCACAAGATTAAAGCATAGCCAAAAGGCCCAGAATTCCTTGCGGCGGGCGCGTCCGTTGAAATTGAAATAGTTCACGCTCACCGTGTTCCGGAAGTATCCCCACAGTCCCGTGGAACGCGTGGGCTGGTTTTCGGCGGTACGGCTGGGCTGGCCGGGGGGTGACGAGGGGGCGGCCGAACTCGCGGTGACGATATTGTGCGCCGCGCCGTCATCCGGCTGGAATTCGACGAGGGCGCCGCTGACGAGGGCCACCCCAGGAGTCAGATCGTTACGGGTGAAGAAGTAACGCTTGCCGTCAACTCCATTGATGTAGCCGTAGTCCTGATCCTTGTCGTAGTGAAGCACCGCGCCCCGCATGTTTACCCCCCATCCATGCTGCGATAGGGAATACTACCCAGGGTTGCTTAGGATTGCAATATGCACGTCGCATTAAATCCCAACGCCCGCCGGCACCGGTCCCCACTGGTTTTCCCGGGCCTGTGTCGGGATCAGTGCGAAGACCAGGATGATCAGGCTGCCGATGGTCGGGATCAGCACCACCAGATAAAGCCAGCCGGACAGCCCGATGTCATGAATGCGGCGAACCGTCATGCCGAGGCTGGGCAGCAATGTCGCCAGAACGAAGGTGCCGCAAAGGCCGACGGTTACCGCCGCCGATACGCTGCTGTCGAAATTACCCATTTCGCTGTCGGCGAAAAGACCGATGCCGCCGATGACCAGCAGCGAGACCACCCAGAACAGGAAAAAACCCCAATATTCCTTGCGGCGGGCACGCCCGGCGAAATTGAAATAGTTCTGCGTCACGCCACGCCAGAAGTAGCCCCAGAGATCGGTGGGCTCGGCCGGCTCGGAAGACCGGCCGAAGTGCTGCGCGGGAGGTGGGGCCGCCGCAGGCGGAGCGCTGGACTGGGCCGATGCCGCCTTGATGCGGGGCTCGTCCGGTGGAGCTGTCGGGGCGGCGATGGAAAACACGTCGCGCGCCTGCCCGCCGCCTGGCTGGAATTCGACGACGGTACCGTTGGGCATAGCGGTTTCCCGGCGTAAACTCTCGCGGGTGAAGGTGTAGCGGTTCCCGTCAGATCCGGTGATGAAGCCGAACCCCTGGTCGCCGTCATAGTGAAGCACTTCACCGCGCATAGGCCACCCCTCTTGCCACGTCCCCGCCAAGATGTGGCACAGGGCCGAGCCGATGGGCAAGACCGCATCCGGGATGCGGCCGACGTCATTGCGGGCGGATGAGGCTCGTTGCCGGTCCTACGAAGGCCGCTTCTTCACCTTCTTGTGCTTGGGCGCGCCGGTGGTGTCGAATTTCGGCTTGCCCGGCTTCTTTGCCCATGGCTTTGCGTCATGCGCGGCGGCCGGGCGCTGATCGACTGCTGCCGGTGCACGCTTCTCGAATTTGCGTTTCGGCGCGTTGGGGTCGAACGGCGCCTTGCCGCGATGCGGCTTCTTGTCGGGGCTTGGCGGCTGATAGCCGGCGCGCGACAGATCCGGCGTACCCTCGAGCCGCTTCACCAGGATGTTGCCTTGCAGCTTGCGATCGGGACCGATGGCGGCGAGGAAGCGGTCGGCCCAATCGGCTGATATCTGCACGTAGGTCTCTTCCGGCTGCATCTTGATGGCGCCGATCTCGCGCTTCGAGATGCTGCCGGTGCGGCACAGCATCGGGATCAGCCAGCGCGGCTCGGCATTCTGCCGGCGCCCGATCGACAGCGAGAACCAGACGCTGTCACCGAAATCGTCGCGGCGGCTGGGCGCCTCGTCGCGACGCGCGAAACCTTCGCCTGCCGGTCTTTCACGCGACGGCGTGAAGGGCGCGATCTCCATGAGGTCCTCGGGGGCCGAGCGGCTGGCGCGGCACTGGCGCACGAAGGCGGCGGCCACCTGCTCGGCGCCATGCCTGGCGAGCAGCGCGTCGATGAAACCGCGCTCGTCTTCCTTCACCGGCTCGTCGAAAGCCGGATCGGCAAGGATGCGCTCGTCGTCGCGCCGCATCACGTCGTCGGCCGAGGGCGGGCTCGCCCAAGTCGCCTTGAGGCCGGCGTTCTGCAGCAGCCGTTCGGTGCGCTTGCGGGCGCTGTTGGGCACGATCAGCGCGCTGACGCCCTTGCGACCGGCGCGGCCGGTGCGGCCGCTGCGGTGCAGCAGCGTTTCGGGATTGGTAGGCAGGTCGGCGTGGATGACCAGTTCGAGGTTGGGCAGGTCGATACCGCGCGCCGCGACATCGGTGGCGATGCAGACTTTTGCGCGGCCGTCGCGCATTGCCTGCAAGGCATGGCTGCGCTCGTTCTGGCTGAGCTCGCCGGAGAGGGCGACGACGGAGAAGTTGCGGTTGTTGAAGCGCGCGGTCAGATGATTGACGGCGGCACGCGTGTTGCAGAACACCAGCGCGTTCTTGGCTTCGTAATAGCGCAGCACGTTGATGATGGCGTTCTCGCGGTCGGGCTGGGCGACGCTCAGCGCCCGGTATTCGATGTCGAGATGCTGCTTCTCCTCGCCGGCGGCCGAAATGCGCACCGCATCACGCTGATAGCCCTGGGCGAGCGTGGCGATCGAGCGCGGCACGGTGGCCGAGAACATCAGTGTGCGGCGTTCGGCAGGAGCGGCGTCGAGGATGAATTCGAGGTCTTCGCGAAAGCCCAGATCGAGCATCTCGTCGGCCTCATCGAGCACCACCGCCTTCAGCGCCGACATGTCGAGCGAGCGCCGGGTGATGTGGTCGCGCAGCCGGCCCGGCGTGCCGACGACGATATGGGCGCCGCGCTCCAGCACACGCCGCTCCGAGCGCATGTCCATGCCGCCGACGCAGGACGCCACGGTTGCGCCGGTCAGCTCGTAGAGCCATTCCAGTTCGCGCGTCACCTGCAAGGCGAGTTCGCGCGTCGGCGCCACCGCCAGCGCCAGCGGTGCCGCGGCGTGGCCAAAGCGCTCCGCGCCCCCAAGCAGGGTCGGCGCCAGAGCGAGACCGAAGGCCACCGTCTTGCCGGAGCCTGTCTGCGCCGAAACCAGCGCATCAGCCTCGCCGAGCTCGGGTGCCACGACTGCCTTCTGGACGGGCGTCAGCTCGGAATAGCCGCGTTTCTCCAGCGCCCTGGCAAGCGCTGGAACAAGTGCTTCGAAGTTGGACATCTCACTCTTTCGGAATTTTAGGGTCCGCGCTCATCACGGAGCACATGCCGGGGCGGGCCTAGCGCCAGCCAAACAATCTTGGCCGTTCGTACTTCGCGCAGCCGCGATTGTACAGGGCGCGCGCAAAACCAGGCGCCGCTCGGCAATTGACTCTTGACGCAAACCGCGTAAAAGCCGGCACCGAACGGGACAGTTTCGATGCGCGGCCTTTTGATGGCTCCTCTTGCATTCGATGCCCCCAGCCTCAATGCACATCATTGGGCCGGGCGCGTCGGCGCGTCTCCTCGTTCCAGCAAAACTATGGCCAAAACCACCACCAAAACGGTGTGATTCCCTTGGCCTAACCACCCTCTCCCGGGTTCGGCCCGGGGGACGGAACCCGCACCGGCCAGCGGGTTTCTCCAAAAACCAAGCGGAGAGGGACAGGAGATTTTTCGATGAGTTTCAAGGTAGCGATCGTCGGCGCCACGGGCAATGTGGGCCGGGAAATGCTCAACATACTGGAAGAGCGCGGCTTTCCGGTAAGCGAAGTCGTGGCGCTGGCGTCGCGGCGCAGCCAGGGCACGGAAGTATCGTTCGGCGACCGCACGCTGAAGGTGAAGACGCTCGACCAGTATGATTTTTCCGACACCGACATCTGCATCATGTCGGCTGGCGGCAGCGTCTCCAAGGAATGGTCGCCGAAGATCGGCAAGCAGGGCTGCGTCGTCATCGATAATTCGTCGGCTTTCCGCTACGACCAGGACGTGCCGCTGATCGTGCCGGAAGTGAACCCGGACGCGATCTCGCTCTTCACGCGCAAGAACATCATCGCCAACCCGAACTGCTCGACGGCGCAGCTGGTGGTGGCATTGAAGCCACTGCATGACTTCGCCACCATCAAGCGCGTCGTCGTCGCCACCTACCAATCGGTATCGGGCGCCGGCAAGGAAGGCATGGACGAACTCTTTACCCAGACCCGCGCGGTCTTCGTCGCCGATGGCGTCGAGGTCAAGAAGTTCACCAAGCGCATCGCCTTCAACGTCATCCCGCATATCGACGTCTTCCTCGACGACGGCTCCACCAAGGAAGAGTGGAAGATGGTCGCCGAGACCAAGAAGATGCTCGACCCCAAGATCAAGCTGACGGCGACCTGCGTGCGCGTGCCGGTGTTCATCGGCCATTCGGAAGCGGTCAACATCGAGTTCGAAAAGCCGATCACCGCCGACGAGGCGCGCGACATCCTGCGTGAGGCGCCGGGGTGTCAGGTCTTGGACAAGCGCGAGGACGGCGGCTACATCACGCCGCTGGAATCGGCCGGCGAGGACGCCACCTTCATCTCGCGCATCCGCGAGGATTCGACCATCGACAATGGCCTGTCGATGTGGATCGTCTCCGACAATCTGCGCAAGGGCGCGGCGCTGAACGCGGTGCAGATCGCCGAGCTTTTGGTCGAGCGCGGCCTGATCCAGCCGAAGAAGAAGGCGGCTTGATTTTCGCTCACGGGCCGCACCGCCGCTAGCGCGGCTGGCCCTCCGCGGGGGCGCCGGACGACCGGCGGCCCGCGGTCGCGGGCTCGGCCTGCGGCCGGGATGCTGAAGGTTTGCGAAGGCATCGATGAAGGTCGATCTCCCACGAGGGGGAGATCGGCAGCTCTGGCCGATACGCTACGCTCTGTTCTCCTCGGCCAACTCCATCAACAGCTCCAGCGCTTCCTCCGCCCTGTCGGCCGGCACGAACAGATGGTCGTGGTAGAAGGCCGAGACCGGATTGACGCCCATGCCGGCGGTGGCCAGGCGCGTGGTGATGACCGCGAGGAAGCCGACGGCTTCCAGCGACGAATGGATGTTCAGCGTCAGCATCCGGCAGCGGAACGAAGCGGTCAGTGCCGCGGCGCTGGCCTCCTCCTCGGTCACGATCAGTGTCACGCCCTCGCGCTCGCGAAACACCATCACCGGCTCAACGCCTTCCGGCCGAGGAACGCCGGGTGCCAGCGTGACGAATACATAGGCGCCGGCGAGCAGCTCCGGTCTCATCGATGCCAGCAGTGTCTTCAGATCGGTTTCGCCGGCCATGTTTGCTCTTTTCGACTGGAGACCCGGACAGCGGCCCGGATCTCCTCAGTATGCGCGTCCATCGACCGCCGATAGCCTGCAAGGACGACATGGCGATGTCGCTGACGGCCGGGCTCCGCCGGCCTGTCGTATCGCACTATCGCTTTGATTTGACGCAATCCCCAAGGGAAACCGTCTCACACTTTTCCTGGGATTGCTCTAGAGACGCTGAGGGCCGATGCCGGTCCGTGAAAGGCCTTCGATGATCGTTCGCCCGCGCCCCACATTCCTGCAGCTGTTCTTCATCATGCGCGGTTCGGTCGTGCCACGCATCCTGCCGCAGATATTGGGCTTCGCGCTTTATTCGGCGATCATCCTGGCCGTGGCGCGCCGGTTCCAGCTTGATTTCAGCGTCTTCAACATCACGCCTTTCGGCTTGGTCGGCGTGACATTGTCGATCTATCTCTCGTTCCGCAACAACGCCGCCTACGACCGTTGGTGGGAGGCGCGCAAGCTGTGGGGCGCGCTGGTCTTCGAAATGCGCAACCTGGCCCGCGCCACCACCAGCCTCATCCCGGACCAGACCGAACAGCGCGCCTTGCTGATGGAAGCGCTCGCCTTCTGTCATTTCCTGCGCGGGCAGTTGCGCAAGATCGACAGCATGAAGGAAGCCCGTGCCTTCATCGACGCCGAGGCGGACAAGGCCGCAGCCTTTTCCAATCCGGCGGACGAGATGGTCAGGCGCATGGGCCGGCGTGCCAATGCGCAGCGCCGGGCGGGCGACGTCGACACGATCGGCTTTCGTATCCTCGATGAGAGGCTCGCGTCGATCGCCGCCATCCAGGCCGGCTGCGAACGGATCGCCGGTACGCCCTTGCCCTTCGCCTACACACTGCTGGTGCATCGCACGGCCTATATCGTCTGCCTGCTGCTGCCGATCGGCCTGATCTCGACCACCGGTTGGGCGACGCCGCTGTTCACGGCGTTGATCGCCTATACTTTCTTCGGCCTCGACGCGCTGTCGGAAGAGCTTGAGGATCCGTTCGGCACCGAAGCCAACGACCTTGCACTCGACGGCCTCTGCCGTGTCTGCGAAATCTCGGTGTTCGAAGCGCTGGGCGAAACGCCGCCGAAGATGATTCCGGCGGAAAAGTTCTATTTTTCGTAGGCGAAGGCGCGCGGGCTTAAAAGAATCCGCCCCGCTGTCGGATCGCGGCCCCATGCCACGTCCTTGGGTCGACCCCAGCGAAAAGGGCTCGAGCCACCAGGAGGGACCGTCATGAGCATTTCCGAAGCCGCGCCCGTATCGCCGGGCGCTTTGTGGACCGGCCGCGCGCTCTGGGCGTCATCTGCTGTTCATGATCTTCGACGGCGCCATCAAGCTGCCGCCGCTCGATATCGTCACCCAGACGATGGTGCCGCTCGGCTGGCCGGCCGATCCGAATGTCGCGCGCATGCTTGGCGTCATCGGCCTGATCTCGACCGCACTCTATGCGCTGCCGCGCACCGCGGTGCTCGGCGCCATCCTGCTCACCGCCTATATGGGCGGCGCCATCGCCACCAATGTCCGCGTTGCCAACCCGCTGTTCTCGCACATGCTGTTCGGCGTCTATCTCGGCATTATCCTGTGGGGTGGCCTGTATCTGCGCGATGCCAGGGTCCGCGCGCTGATCCCGTTCAGCCGATAGATCCGATCGAAGCATCGCTTTCAACTCGAAGCCTGGAACCCTTTGCCGGGCAATGTCTTAGGGATCGAATCGCCGAGTTGCGAGTTAGAGATTCGCCTGGCGGCGGAGGCGGCCCCTATCGGAGAGGAACGACGATGAAGAAAACGATGCTTTTGATGGCGCTGCTGGTGCCGCTCGGCGCCTGTTCGCAGACGGAAAAAGGGGCTGCCGTGGGCGGCCTAGGCGGTGCCGCGGTCGGCGCAGCGGTGGCTGGAGACCCGGTGCAGGGCGCAGTCGTGGGAGGCGCTGTCGGTGCGGTGGCCGGGGCGCTGATCGGCCATGCAAGCGAAAGCGGCCAATGCCGGTACCGCGATCGCCGGGGCCGCGTCTACATCGACCGCTGCCCGAGCGGTTATTGATTGGCAGCTCTTACAGACAGAACCGGACAGCAAAACGGCGGGCCTTGGCCCGCCGTTTCCTGGATGCGATAGGGCAATACTTATTCGGCGGTGGCGGCTTCCGCCTCGGCCGGTGCAGCCGCGGCAGCTGCAACAGCGGCCGCGGCGTCTTCCTGCGCCTTCTTCAGAAGGGCAGCGCGTTCCTGCGCCTTCTTGCCCGGCTCGGCCTTCTTCGGGTTGGAGCGGGCGTCGCGCTTGACGAGGCCGGCCTCGTCGAGGAAGCGCAGCACGCGGTCGGTCGGCTGGGCGCCATGCGCCAGCCAATGCTTGACGCGGTCGGCGTCGACCTTGACGCGTTCGCCGTCCTTGGGCAGCAGCGGGTTCCACGAGCCGATCGACTCGATGAACCGGCCGTCACGCGGCGAACGGGCGTCGGCGATGACGACGTGGTAGTAAGGACGCTTCTTCGAGCCCGCACGGGCCAGTCGGATCTTCAAGGGCATTTCTTTTCTCCTAAAATTCGTTGATTGGGTTTCAGTTGGTTTTCATCACGCCGTTGGAAGCGGAAGCGGCGATCTGTTCGTGGTGGCGGATCACTTCGCGGACGACGAAGTTGAGGAATTTTTCCGCAAAATCCGGGTCGAGATGGGCATCCTTCGCCAGCTGGCGAAGCCGGGCGATCTGCTGCTGTTCGCGTGCCGGGTCGGCCGGCGGCAGGCCATGCGTTGCCTTCAGCACGCCAACCGCCTTGGTGCAGCGGAAGCGCTCGGCCAGCATGTGGATGAGAGCTGCGTCGATATTGTCGATCGAGGCGCGGTAATCGGCCAGGAGGGCGCGGGCGTCGGCCATGTCCTTTTCTTCGTTCATGGCGTCCTCACTTCTTCTTGCCAAGGCCGGGTAGGCCGCCGCCCATTCCGGGCAAACCGGGGAGCTTCATGCCGCCGGGAAGGCCAGGCATGCCACTGGGCAGGCCGGGCAGGCCACCGCCGCCGGGAAGGCCTTTCATGCCACCGCCAAGGCCGGCTGCCTGTGCCTGCTTCTGCAAGGCTTCGAGCTGCTTGGGGTCCATCTTCGACAGGTCCGGCATGCCACCCATGCCCCCGGGGCCGCCGGGCATCATGCCGCCGAGGCCCATCTTGGAGGCGAGGCCGCCCATCATGCCGCGCATCAGGCCGCCGCCTTTGCCCTTGCCGCCCATTGCCTTCATCATGTCGGCCATGCCGCGATGCATCTTGAGCAGCTTGTTGATTTCGGCCGCGTCGGTGCCGGAACCGGCGGCGATGCGCTTCTTGCGAGAATGCTTGAGCAAATCGGGATTGGCGCGCTCTGCCTTGGTCATCGACGAGATGATGGCGAGCTGGCGGCCGAACATCTTGTCGTCGAGACCGGCGGCGGCCATCTGGTCCTTCATCTTGCCCATGCCGGGCATCATGCCCATGATGCCGCCCATGCCGCCCATTTTCGACATCTGCTGAAGCTGGCCGGCAAGGTCGTTCAGGTCGAACTTGCCCGACTGCATCTTCTTGGCCATCGCCGCCGCCTGTTCGGCGTCGATGTTTTCGGCGGCCTTTTCGACGAGCGAGACAATGTCGCCCATACCGAGGATGCGGTCGGCGATGCGCTTGGGGTGGAATTCCTCCAGCCCGTCCATCTTTTCGCCGGTGCCGATCAGCTTGATCGGCTTGCCGGTGACGGCGCGCATGGAGAGTGCAGCACCACCGCGGCCATCGCCGTCCATGCGGGTCAGCACGAGGCCGGTGATGCCGACGCGCTCGTCGAAGCTCTTGGCCAGGTTGACGGCGTCCTGGCCGGTCAGCGAATCGGCGACCAGCAGGATTTCATGCGGGCTCGACACCTTTTTGATGTCGGCCATCTCGACCATCAGCGGCTCGTCGATATGGGTGCGGCCGGCCGTGTCGAGGATGACGATGTCGTGGCCGCCGAGCTTGGCCGCCTGCACGGCGCGGCGGGCGATGTCGACCGGCGACTGGCCGTCGATGATCGGCAACGTGGCGACCTTGACCTGTTCGCCAAGCTGGCGAAGCTGCTCCTGCGCGGCGGGGCGCCGCGTGTCGAGCGAGGCCATCAGAACCTTCTTGTTCTGACGCTCGGAAAGGCGCTTGGCGATCTTGGCCGAACTGGTCGTCTTGCCGGAACCCTGCAGGCCGACCATCATGATGACGACCGGTGCCGGGGCATTGAGATCGATGGCGACGCCTTCGGCGCCGAGCATGTCGACCAGTTCGTCATGAACGATCTTGACGACCATCTGGCCGGGCTTGATCGACTTGACCAAGGCAGCGCCGACGGCCTTCTCGCGCACCTTGTCGGTGAAGGAGCGCACCACTTCCAGCGCAACGTCGGCCTCGAGCAGCGCACGGCGCACCTCGCGTAGCGCTGCCGAGACATCAGCCTCCGACAGCGCGCCGCGGCCGGTGAGGCCGTTCAGGATCGAACCAAGACGTTCCTGTAGCGATTCAAACATTCGTTTTCCTTTTCCCTGGCATCCGGATGGTGCCCGAGAGGTAATGCGTTCGCGCCCAATATCCAACCAAAAGCCGGTCCAACCAAAAGCCAAAACCAAAAAGCACCCGGGGGCGCTCAGCGCTGCCGGGTGTTGGCCTCCAGGATCGATTTACAGCACTTCACCTCAAAGAGGCTTCGGCGTCCTGGTCGGCTTGCTCGGAGGGATACTCGTCGCGGAATTCGGGGCGTGTAGACAGGAAATCGGACGCGGAGTCAAGACAAAGACCGGATTGCGTCGTTCCCGGGCCTGCATCAGGCCGTGCTCGCCCGGTCCGGAAGCTCGGCGGCGACCTTGAGCGGCGAACGCGGATGTAGAAGCAGCACGACGGTCAGCAGGCTGCAGGCAATGCCGATGAAGGCGATGAGAACCGCATCCGACGTCGCCCAGCCTGGTCCTTCGAGCGGCCTGGCGTTGAACAGGACGAAGGAATTGTAGCTTTCCTGATGCGAGATCAGCAGAAAGCTGGTCAGGTTGTTGCCGAGGTGAGCACCCAGGGCGGCGCCGAGATTGCCGGTTGCGTAAACCACAAGCGTCAGCAGCATCGCGAAAGCGGCGATCGACGCCAGCACACAGGCGTTGATCGCGGCCGAGGAACTCGCGCTCCAATGGAGAGAGGTGAATAGCAGAGCCGGCAACAGCGCCCAGACGAACGGGCTCTTGAACCGGCTGGCGAGGCCGCGCAGCAGGTAGCCGCGAAACAGCAGCTCTTCCGACGAGGTCTGCAATAAGGTGAGTGCGGCGATCGGGATCGCAAACAGCAGCCAGGATGATAGGCCGATCGGGCCGCGCGCGATCTGCGGCTGCAAGAGATAGAGCAGGACCTCGGATATGAACGATGTGATCAGCACCCCGGTCACCCCCTTGAGGAAGCCGGACCATGAAACACGTCGGCTGTTGCCGAGCAGCGCCGACAGCTTCTCGCCATGCACCCAGCGCATCGCGACCCATAGACCGATCCAGATGCCGGCGAACGAGACGAGCGCGGTGAGGATGCCAAGGGGCGAAGCGAGGAAACCCTGCATGCCGGATGATGGGGCCGCCTGCCAGGCGAAGAAGGCATAGGTGCCGCCGACCAGCACGGCCACGGTGGTTGCTGCCCAAAAAAGGACGACGATCCCCGTTCCGAGCAACAGGCGCGGCAAGGTCGTCCTGGCGTTCGGCGAATGCCTGTAACGCTCGAAGGGGGCCGGATCGATGGTCACGCGGGCTCCTTGCCAAAGTCATCGCCTATTGACTAGCCGATGGCCCGCAAAATCGGAATCGTTTTCTGCAAAGGACACCGCTCAGGGCAGCGTCGGCGCCGGAGAGGCGACGCGCTGCGGTGCCGCCGGCTGGCGGCCGCTGCGGTCGCAGCGGCCGCTTGTGCCAATTGTCGTCAGCGCACGACGTACATGATGCGCCGCGTCTGCGGATCGATCAGTGCCCGCTGGCCGTTCACATAGACATAGCGGTAGTTGTAATCCGGAATTTCGCGCAGCTCGACGGTGTCGGGCAAGGTCGCGCCGGTCACCACCTCGCCGTCGAGATAGATGGGATCGAGGCTATGCGTGTCGACATAGGTTCTAATTTCGGGCGGGGGTGGGGGGAAGGCGTCCACGACCGGCTCACCGGCAACGATCGCGCCGGTATAATCGGTCGAGTAGTTGCCGATGTCTTCCGGCGGCGAGACGACGGCAACACTGGAGCGCCGTTCCGTCAGCACCACCCGACTGCCGCCAATATCGGCTGTCACATAGTCGGAATAGACCCAGCCCTGGCCGCCGGCCTCGGCTATGGTGCACCATTTGCTGTTTTCGATGCAGCCATTGAGCGTTGCCGACTGGCCGGCGGCGAGCACGCCGATCACAGGGTATTGCGGGCCGGGCCCGGCGCGCACGTTAAGATCGGTGACGGCTGAGACGGCGGTATCGGCGAACGCGGCACCCGACATCGCGGTCAGCATTCCGGCGACCGCCGGAAACAACAGGGATTTCATAGTTTCTCTCCGTTTCATAGTCCCTCGCCAGCGAAAACGGGTCAGTGGCCTATGCGTTCCCGCTAAAACGCCTGCACCAACTCACGATTTGTTCCCGCTTCTTTCGGCAAATCGGTCAGAAGTTCGTGAACGAAGGCCAATTTGCGCGCCGTGACGTCCGAGATGACGAAGGGATAGAGGTCAGGTAGGCCCATGCAACGGTTGATCGAATTGGAGGCTTCCGACAGCACCAGCCAGCGGGCAAGGATCTTTTCGAAAGACTCGGGCGCGGTCGGCGGCTCCGAGGGTGCGGCCTGCAATTCGCCGCCGGTGTCGCCGCGCGGCAAGTCATTGGCCTCCACCGTCTCCAGCCGGCCGAGCGGAAAGTTCAGTGCGTGCACCATTTCCAGCGTGTCGGTGATGTGCAGGTGGTGAGCCCAGGTCTCGGCCCAGTCCTCCCAAGGATGCGAGGTCGCATAGGCCGAGATGTGGCCTTGCTGCCAGTCGGGCGGCGCACCATCGGCATAATAGGCCTTCAGCGCCTGTTCGTAATCGGCGCGGTCATCGCCGAACAGTGCGCGGAAAGCTTCGAGCCTGTGCGGATCGTCGCGGATCAGGCGGTCCCAGTAATAGTGGCCGAGCTCATGGCGGAAATGGCCGAGCAAGGTGCGGTAGTTCTCGCCCATCTCGACGCGCCGCTTCTCGCGCTCGGCCGAATCCGCCTCGGCGACGTTGAGCGTGATCAGGCCATTGTCGTGGCCGGTCAGAATCCGCTCGCCGCCGGGACCGCCGCCGATCGGATCGGCGAGGAAGTCGAACGCCAGGCCGATCTCGTCGGCGGGGTTCTGCTTGGGCGCCACCGGCAGCCCGAAGGCCAGCAGCGAATAGATGGCGCGCTTCTTCGCCGCTTCGACACGGATCCAGCGGCGGCGGTTGCCGTCGACGGAGAGGTTCGGGATCAGCTGGTTCAGCACGCAGGCGCGGCAAAAAGCGTGACCCGGTTCCGCCATCCAGTTGCAGGCGCATTCGTCGGCGTTGGTGCACTGGAAGATGCCGTCGACGCCCGCCAGCGCAAAGCGCGCGTGCTCGGGATCGTAGAGCACGGGGTTCCCGCAGTTCAGGCACTGGGCGTTCTCGAAATAGATGCGATGGCCGCAATGCGGGCAGTCGAAAAGTTTCATGTCGGTCTCAATTCACCGGAGGTGACATAGATGTTCACGGCGGCCCGTGCCCAACGCGGACAGCCGCGCGGCGTTCCACATTTTCCTGAAGCTATTGGGCCGCAAGCTGGGCGACAACCTGTCTTGCCACCGTTTCGCCCGACAGGCGTGCCCCGCCGCAGGTCTGCATCAGCGGACCGGCCAGGTGCTCGCCGGCGAAGAAGATCTTGTCGGCCACCGGCTGCATGAGTGCCGCGCGCGCCAGTGAACGGCCGGGGCGGGCGGCGGCATAGGCACCGCGCACGAAGCGCTCGCCGCCCCAATTGGTCATCATGGCGCGTCCGACATGCTTGCGCGTATCGCCGCCGAAGATGCCGCACAGCCGGTCGACGACGAAGTCGATGCCGGCCGCCTCGCCGGCCGCCGACATTTCCCAGGCGAAATCGCCGCCGACGAAGCCGACCATCAGGTCAAGGTCGAACGGGAAGCACAGGAAATAGATATCGTGCCTGGCCATCCGTTCGATCAGCAGGTCGTCGAAGGGCTGCAGCCCGAGCCTGGTCCCCGATATCTCGACCGGCAATTTGGTCAGCATGCCCATCGGCAGGTCGAAGAAGGCGGCCAAATGCGTGTCGGGCAGGGCCGGCGAGAACGCGATCTCCTCGAAGGCGAGCACCGCCGGCGAAGCGGTGACGATCACCGCTTTGGCGCGGACGGTGCCGCGATCGGTGACGCAGGCGACGCCGGGCACGTCCCACAGGATCTTGCGCACCGGAGTCGACAGTTCGACCGGCACGCCGGCGCCGAAACGCGCCACCAGCGCGCCAAGGCCCTCCTTGCTGAAGTAGTTCGGGTCGAGATCGGCAGCGGCCTGGAAGTCCAGTATCGAGATTTCGTCTTCGTCGGCACCGAAATCCATCGGCCCGGCGAAGGTGGCGGCGGCGCGCGGTGCATGGCCTTTGGCCAACAGCGCCGAAAGACGATCGTCATCTCCGTCCTTCACTTCATGCCTGGCCAGCAGTTCGAACAGCTTTGCGTCGGCGGCCTTCATATCGGCTTCTTCCGCTTCGCTCGCCTTGCGCTCGCGGTAGTAGAGATGATCGACGTTCATGTCGTGATGATGCAACGTCCAGCCTGCTGCCTGGGCTTCGGGAAAATATGGATTGCGGTCGGCGGCATGCAGCCAGGCGCAGCCGATGTCGAAAGGCACGCCGAAATGCTGGTCGCTGGTCCAGGCTCGCCCCCCGATTCGGTCCATCGCTTCGAGCAGCGTGAACGAAAGCCCCGCCGCCTGCAGGGTTCTGGCAGCGGCAAGACCCGCCGAGCCGGCGCCGATGATGACGGCATCAACGTCTTGCATGGAGCACCCCTGCCACAATAATCACTTGATCGTAGGCAAATTCCACGGCATTCGCCAGCATTGCAGCGGTGACAGTGACAAGTGCGCGTTTCGCTGGCAAGTTCGCAATTGGGACGTGATTCAGGCAACCAGGAGAACAACATGGCAATTCTTGCCAAGGGAAAGATGTTTGCAGCGGCCGTGGTGGCGGTGCTTGCGCTGGCGACGGGCGCACAGGCGGCGGCCAGCTGCGGCAAGACCGGCGCCGGCTTCGAGGCCTGGAAGCAGGACTTTGCCGCGCAGGCCAGGGCGGAAGGTGTAGGCGCCAAGGGGCTGGCCGCTCTGGCCGGGGCAAACTACGCGACAAAGACGATCTCCGTCGACCGCGGCATTCACAAGGCCTTCAGCGGCTCGGTGGACGATTTCATGCGGCGTCGTGGTGGCGCAGCGATTATTTCCAAGGGCCGGTCGCTGAAAAAGTCGAATGCCGCGCTCTTCTCCAAGATCGAAGCGAATTACGGCGTGTCGCCGGGCGTGTTGCTCGCCATCTGGGGTATGGAAACCGGCTTCGGTTCGGCTATGGGCAACCAGAACACCGTCTCTGCCATTTTGACGCTTGCCTATGATTGCCGCCGCCCGGAGTTCTTTTACCCGCATGCCATCGCAGCCCTGAAGCTGGTCGACCGCGGGGCGTTGACAGCCTCGTCGGTCGGGGCCGCGCATGGCGAGATCGGACACACGCAGTTCCTGCCAGGAAACGTCCTGAAATATGGCGTCGGCGGCGGAAACCTTCGCGACAAGGGCACGGCGCTGGCTTCCACCGCCAACTTCCTCAAGGGCCATGGCTGGCGGGCGGGCGCGAGCGCGAGTGCGAATATGGGCGCAATTGCCGGCTGGAATTCCGCGAGCGTCTATCAGCAGGCCATCGCCCGCATTGCCACTGCGATCGACGGCGATTGACGGATCATGCCCGGGGCAGAAGGCCCCGGCCATTTTTGACTTGATCGAAAACCCGGCGCGAATGCCGGGTTTTTATTGGATTTCGAGCGTGTAGGAGCAGCCGGCCAGGGTCTTGCCGGGGTGAGACTCGACGGTCGAGACGTTGAGCTTGACGTCCGTGGAGAAGGTCAGTCCTTCCGACTGTTCGGTGCTTTGGACAACGACCTTCTCGGCAAGGAATTTTTGCGGCGTGGAAAGAAGCGCCATGACGTTGAGTTCTTTGGCTAGGTCCGGCGCGGCAACGCCGTCGAGCACGGCCATCGGCCCCGCAGCCGTAAACACGATCGATCCTGTCTCGCGGTTGAACACGCGGATTTTGGCCGGCAGTTCGTATTGGCTGAGAAACGGATTGCCCGAGGCAACCTCCTTCCAGCCAAGCATTTCAACGGCCCCTGGTGCGCTGAACAGCCACAGGGCAAAGTCGTTGTAGGTCGGAACGTCCGCCCTGCACTCGACAAGCGCGGGAAGGTCGAGAGAGGCGGGGTCGAACTCCTGGCCGGCGGCCGGCGTCGCCAGAACAACCAGCGGCGCCAGGCAGCGACCGAAACCGCGCATCCGCGCTACTTGGTGCGGTTGCGCGCGGCCAGCGTCCTGAGCCGCAGCGCATTGAGGCGGATGAAGCCGGCGGCGTCCTTCTGGTCGTAGGCGCCGCGGTCGTCCTCGAAGGTGACCAGCGCATCGGAGTAAAGCGTCTTCTTCGACTTGCGGCCGGTGACCATGACATTGCCCTTGTAGAGCTTGAGGCGCACCGTGCCCTCGACGTCTTCCTGGCTCTTGTCGATCATCGCCTGCAGCATCAGCCGTTCGGGCGCGAACCAGAAGCCGTTGTAGATCAGCTCGGCGTAGCGCGGCATGAACTCGTCCTTGAGGTGGGCGGCACCCCGGTCGAGCGTGATCGATTCGATGGCGCGATGCGCGACGATCAGGATGGCGCCGCCGGGTGTTTCGTAGACGCCACGCGATTTCATGCCGACAAAGCGGTTCTCGACCAGGTCGAGCCGGCCGATGCCGTTGTCGCGGCCAAGATCGTTGAGCGCCGCCAGCATGGACGCCGGCGACAGCTTCTTGCCGTTCAGCGCGATCGGATCGCCCTTCTGGAACTCGATCTCGATCTCGGTGACGGTATCAGGCGCGTCCATCGGCGAAACGGTGCGCTGGTGGACGAATTCGGGCGGCTCCACCCACGGGTCTTCCAGCACCTTGCCCTCGGAGGACGAATGCAAAAGGTTGGCGTCGACCGAGAACGGTGCGTCGCCCTTCTTGTCCTTCGGCACCGGGATCTGGTGCTGCTCGGCGAAGTTCATCAGGTCGGTACGCGACTTGAACGACCAGTCGCGCCATGGCGCGATGACCTTGATGTCGGGGTTCAGTGCGTAAGCCGAAAGCTCGAAGCGAACCTGATCGTTGCCCTTGCCGGTGGCGCCATGCGCAATCGCGTCGGCGCCGGTTTCCCTCGCTATATCGACCAGATGCTTGGAGATCAGCGGCCGCGCGATCGAGGTGCCGAGCAGATAGGTGCCTTCGTAGACGGTGTTGGCGCGGAACATCGGGAAGACGAAATCGGCGACGAATTCTTCACGCACGTCAACGACGCGGATGTCCTTGATGCCCATCATCTCGGCCTTGCGACGGGCCGGCTCGAGTTCGCCGCCCTGGCCAAGATCGGCGGTGAAAGTCACGACTTCGGCGCCGAGTTCAGTCTGCAGCCATTTCAGGATGATCGATGTGTCGAGACCGCCGGAATAGGCGAGCACGACCTTCTTGACGTCTTTGGCCTTGGACATTTCTACTCCGTCGGTGACGGACGCCCCAGCCGAGGCGTCACGGATTGTCGGAGGGCCTTTTAGCAGGAACGGCAGAGCGAGCAAGCACGCGTGCGTGCATGGCTTCTGGTCCAGCGCATGGCGGGAGCGCGATGCCGGCAGCGGAAACAACCTGCTGCAATCAAAGGCTGCATTTGCTGGAGGGACTTAATCAAGTTTCACGCCGTGCGGCTAACACTTGCGACAAAGCCGCCTTGACCACGTTCCGGGCGGCTTCTTGCCTGCTTGTCGCGGGTGTCCTCGGGCTCGGGCCGTTTTGATGCGCGTTATATCATGCATCGCCATGGAGCATAATCTGGGCTTGTCCTGCTGGCGGCGCTGATGACGCTGGGCCGCAGCCTCGACATTCCGGTGCTTGCCGAAGGCGTCGAGACGCATGTCCAGCTGACCATCCTGCAAGTCGAAGGCTGCAACGAGGCGCAAGGCTATTCCTCGGCCGGCCCAAGCCGATCGACCAGATCACCGGGGACGCCGATGTCCGCAACGAGCCACTCGTCGCGGAGGAGCCGGCGAACATGCGGCTGAGCAGACAGGCATAGGACGCTACGGCCGGCCGTCCAGCGAATGCCGTGCGGACGCTTGCTGGATCGAGATCGGGTCGCTGCTGTGTCTGGCATCGTCATGGCGCATCCTGTATAGGCCTCCCAATCCCCTGGGGCCGTTCATGTCGTTCATTCCAGACACCACCACGCTGATCCAGTTCGCCATCGCCACGGTCATCCTGGCGATCACGCCCGGGCCGGACATGACTCTGTTCGTCTCGCGCACGCTGAGCCAGGGCCCCGCCACCGGCTTTGCCTCGATGGCCGGCGCGCTGTGCGGCACGCTGATCCACACCACGCTGGTGGTGGTCGGCGTCTCGGCGCTGATCGTCGCCTCGCCGATGGCTTTCTTCGTGCTGAAGATCTTTGGCGCCGGCTATCTCGTCTTCCTGGCCTGGCAGGCAATCACCAGGGGCTCGGCCTTTTCGCCGGAGAAGAAGACAGGCCCCGAGATTTCACTGTTGCGCAGCTGGGCGGCGGGCCTTGGGGTCAATCTGCTCAACCCGAAGATCATCCTGTTCTTCATGACCTTCCTGCCGCAGTTCGTCTCCGCGCATGATCCGAACGCACCGGGAAAGCTGTTTTTCCTTGGGCTGATGTTCATCGTGCTGTCGGTCCCGGTGACAGTGCCGATGGTGCTGGCGGCGGAAAAGTTTTCGGCGGCGATGAAGGCCAGCCCGCGCGTCACACGGGTGGTCGACTATCTCTTTGCCGGCGTGTTTTCCGCTTTCGCGCTCAAGATACTGACAGCCCAAGCGAAGTAGGCGCCGTCATCCTGCCCGGCTATCCTCTTCTGATCCTGGTTCGCCTTGCCACCAGCTTGCGGCCCAGCGCCCGGCGCTGAGCCAATAAAAGATACCACCGACCATGCCGCTGCCGATCACGGCCATGATGGCGCTGGTGTCCCTGACGACGAAGGCGGTGTCATCGCCGTGGTCGGAAAGCCCGAGGAAAACACCGGCAACCACCGCGCCTGCCAGCGCATAGAACAGCCAGTCGCGCCGGCCCAGGATTTCGGCAAGCAGGATGACGACAGAGGCCGGCATCAGGGCGAAATAGGCGACGAACAGGGCGGCGAAGGGAATTGAGAAATACAGGGAAGCCGTTGCCGTCGGGTGCGCATGCTCCGGCGTGTAGCCGAGCGATGCCAGCAACAGGATGTTGAGGAAGGCGCTCGCCGCCAGCGAGGCGACGGCATAGCCGAACAGGATGACGGTGAAACGGACGAGGTAGCCGACGAGACGCGCCATCAATCTCGGCCCAGATTCTGTCGCGTGCCGGACCTGCGTCCTGCCAGAAGCCAGTAGACCGAACCGGCGGCGATGCCGGCGGTGGCGAGGAAACCCAGAAAGCCCGGATTGAACACAAAGCTGCTGGCCGAGCGCGGCATGGATACGCCAAAGGCGATGGACGTGATCGCACCGGTGGCGGCGAAGTAGAACCATCCTCGAAGTGAAAACCGTTCGGCGACAAAGAGCGCCGGACCGACGATCAACAGCGCGCCGATCATTACGGTCAACACGGCGAGCGGGAAGGAGCCCAGCCAGTCGAAGGCGAAAATGATGGACCAGTTGCCGTCTTCGATGCCTTCCAGAAGCGCGATCAGCAGCACCGGTACCAGGATCGAGGTCAGCACCGCGGCGACATAGCCGACCGCCATGATGGCTAGGCGTTTCAACCAGGCGAAGCGGCGGTTCACGCCTCGCCGTGCCCCGCTATCATCATCGCTTCCAGCGCCAGCCGGTCGACCTTGCGCATGCGCTCGGAGTCGGATTTGAGCTGGCCGCAGGCGGCGAGAATGTCGCGGCCGCGCGGCGTGCGGATCGGCGAGGCATAGCCGGCATTGTTGATGTAATCGGCGAATTTCTCGATCGTCTCCCAGTCCGAGCACTGGTAATTGGTGCCCGGCCACGGGTTGAACGGGATCAGGTTGATCTTGGCCGGAATGCCCTTGAGCAGCTTGATCAGTCCCTTGGCGTCCTCGATGGAATCGTTGACGTCCTTCAGCATCACATATTCGAAGGTGATGCGCTTGGCGTTCGACAGGCCGGGATAGGCGCGGCAGGCGGCGATCAGCTCGGCGAGCGGATACTTCTTGTTGATCGGCACAAGCAAGTCGCGCAGATCGTCGTTGGTGGCATGCAGCGAGATCGCCAGCATGACGCCGATCTCCTCGCCGGTGCGGAAGATTTCCGGCACGACGCCGGAGGTCGACAGCGTGATGCGCCGCTTCGACAGAGACAGGCCGTCACCGTCGGAAGCGATCAGCAGCGCCTTCTTCACCGCCTCGAAATTGTAGAGCGGTTCGCCCATGCCCATCATGACGATGTTGGACACTTTCCTGCCCTCGGCCGGCACGATGGCGCCGTCCGGCGTGTCGCGGTCGGGAAAATCGCCGAGCCGGTCGCGGGCGGTCAAAA
The DNA here is from genome assembly GCF_020164875.1 of Mesorhizobium sp. CO1-1-8. Classification (NCBI taxonomy): domain Bacteria; kingdom Pseudomonadati; phylum Pseudomonadota; class Alphaproteobacteria; order Hyphomicrobiales; family Phyllobacteriaceae; genus Mesorhizobium; species Mesorhizobium sp. CO1-1-8. The sequence continues at coordinate 447,344 of NZ_JAIUGZ010000004.1, forward strand.
GCTGGGCGAGGATCTCTTCAGCCGTCAGATTGCGCACCAGCTTCTGCGTGCCGGTGTGGCAGAACGAGCAGGTCAGCGTGCAGCCCACCTGCGAGGAGATGCACAGCGTGCCGCGACCCTCTTCGGGAATATAGACGGTCTCGATCTCGACCGGCCGGCCGGCGCCGCGCGGCGGAAAGCGGAACAGCCATTTGCGCGTGCCGTCGGCGGAAATCTGCTCCTCGACGATCTCGGGCCTGGCGACGGTAAAGTGCTTGTCCAGCTCGGCGCGCAGATCCTTGGAGATGTTGAACATGCCGGCGAAATCGGAGACGCCGCGCACATACATCCAGTGCCACAGCTGCTGGGCGCGCATTTTCGCCTGGCGCTCGGGCACAGTGCCTGATGCAACCAGAGCCTCGGCGAGTTCGACCCGCGTCAGGCCGATCAGCGACGGCTTTTCGGGCTGTGCCGAGCGGGCGCGCAACGCGTCACGGGCGCCGTCAATGGTGAGATCGAATGAAAGGGTCATGGTTGCACTGATATAAGTGGTTTGCGGCCGATTTCATGCATCGTGCCGGAAAGGAAGCGCGGCGCATAGCACAGGTTGATCGCGGAGTCATGCCATGCGAAGTGCGAACGCAACCGGCACGCGATCGGCCCCCCAACCGTGTAACCGACAGGCGGCCTGTCAAATTCGCGATCCGCCTTGCCGCCGGAACGGATCACTGGGCCGTGTATTCAGCTGTTTTGCTGCGGGCCAACCATCTGAATCCGCTATCTGTCGACGTTACGGGTATCGATGCCGGTGCTTTGATCTGTTTCGGGCGGCGGCGGCGGCGTGCCCAGGGTCCGATAGGAAGACAAATCAGGGACGCCGGGCGCGACTGGTTTCGTCTCAAGTCGTGCGATCAGGCGCTTCATCTGCGTGATCTCGCGCACCTGGGCATCAATGATGCCGTCCGCCAGCTTGCGGACCTCTGGATCGCGAATATGCGCACGTTCGCTGGTCATGATTGCGATCGAGTGATGAGGGATCATTGCCTTCATATACGATACGTCGCTCACGGTTTCTTGACTTCTGACCAGCCACAGGGCGCCGACGAATACCAGGACACCCGCGACGACAATGCCGACATTGGCCGCGGCGTTCTTGTACATGCTCCACATGAAGCCGATCATGATCAATGCCATGGCCGCGCCCATGAGTACGGCCATCCAGGCGCGGGTCTGGCTGAAGAAGATGTGATCTAGCGCATAGGTGTTCAGGTACATCAGCCCATACATGATCAATGTGGAAACGACGATCATCGCCGCAAATCGGCCGTAGCTCATGGTGTGGCTCCTTGCTCATGGTGCAAAACCGCCGGCATGGATTTTTGATCCGCACCAATCGTCGAACTCCTACTCGCCCACACAGGCTTGATCGAAGTCATACCTGTGTTAGGGCTGGCCTGTGTTAGGGCTGGCCTGTGTTAGGGCTGGGATTTCCTCGAGAGGACAGAGATGGCCGGCACATCGCGAAAATACCCATTCCTGCGGCGTTCGCGCGCCATGTGGGGATCGCGGCGCGTCTGGCAACCACGGCTGGTGTTCTGGGCAGGCGCTATCTGCATCGGCCTGATCAGCGTTCTGTTCGCAGTCATGGCCGACAAGGCGCAGGAGTTGTTCAACCTGATGACAGGACACGCAGGCGGTTGGCGTTCCTTGCTGCCGCTTGTCGTCACGCCGCTCGGCTTCGTGCTGTGTGCCTGGTTGGCTTACACCTTCTTTCCGGGCTCGCAAGGCAGCGGCATTCCACAGGCGATCGCTGCCCGTCATCTGCGCGACGACGAGGACCGCAGCCATATCCTGTCGCTCAAGCTGGTGGCCGGCAAGATCATGCTCACCATCGTCGGCCTGTTCTGCGGCGCCTCGATCGGCCGCGAAGGCCCGACCGTGCAGGTTGGTGCGTCGCTGATGCTGCAGGCGGCGCGCTGGGGCGGCATGGCGCAGGCGCGCGGCCTGATCCTGGCCGGGTCGGCCGCCGGCATCGCCGCCGCCTTCAACACGCCGCTGGCCGGCATCGTCTTCGCTATCGAGGAGATGGGCCGCACCTACGAGGCGCGCACCAACGGATTGGTGCTGACGGCGGTGATCCTGGCCGGCCTCGCCTCGCTCGGCCTGCTCGGCAACTACACCTATTTCGGCGTCGCCAGGGAGACGATCTCGTTTGCCGCCGAGTGGCCGCTGGTGCTTGCCTGCGGCATCATTGGCGGCGGATTCGGCGCGCTGTTTTCGCTGCTGGCGTTGAAGGCGACGCGCCGGATCCGGCGCTGGAACACCGGGCAGCCGCTGCGCCGCGCCCTGGCCGTGGCCGCGCTCTGCGGGCTTGCCGTGGCGGTGATCGGTGTCGCGTCGGGCGGGCTGACCTTCGGCACCGGCTATATGCAGGCGCGCGGCGCCGTCGAAGGCACGCCGCTGCCCCCAATCTTCTTTGCCGAAAAGTTCCTGGCGGGACTGCTGTCGATGATCTCGGGCATTCCGGGCGGTATCTTCGCGCCCTCGCTGGCGGTGGGTGCCGGCATCGGCAGTTCGCTCGGCCTCCTCTTTGGCGCCAGCGCGGGGGCGGCGGCACTGCTCGGCATGGCCGGCTACTTCGCCGGGGTGGTGCAAGCGCCGATGACGGCCTTCGTCATCATCCTGGAGATGACCGGCAATCACGACAATGTCATCGCGCTGATGCTGGCCTCGATGCTGGGCTATGGCACGGCGCGCATGATCTCGCACGAACCGCTCTACCACGCGCTGTCGCGTGTCTTCATCGCCGAGGCGATCCGGCGCCGTCGAGCGGAGGCCGAGCCGGGATCGGGGCAAAGCTGAAAGCAAAAGGCCGGGCTTTGCGGCCCGGCCATTCATTCAACACGAAGTGCTTGCTTGCCCTCTTTGCCTACTTGCACTTGGCGATCGACGTCAGCGCCGCCGAAATGCCCTTCAGCGAGAAGACATAGCTGGTCGGGTTGCCGCGGCCGGACTTCGCCGTCACCTTCATGTCGGTGCCGGTTTTCATCGCGGCGATCAGCACCGGTTCCTCGGCGGCATTCTCGACCCAGGCCGATTTGCCGCGGGTGAACATCGAAAACGTCTTCTTGTCGATGGTCACGGTGGCCTTGGAGCCTTCCTGGAAGTTGTAGCCGGCAATGAATTGCGGCTCGTAGGATACTTGCTGGCCGGGCCGCTGGCTGACGAAGAAGAACATGTCGCCATGGTCGAGCGTCGGCGGCTGCTTGTCGGTCGGTACGGTCAGGACATAGCAGACCTTGCCGCCCGATGCCTGATAGCTGTAGGTGCCCCAGGCATTGTGCTGGCCGATCTTGGTCGCCGACTGCGCCAGTGCCGGCGCTGCCACGGCCACCAGGGCCAGACTTGAAACTATAGCAATCAATCCGCGCATCGCTTTTCCCGTATTCCAAATGGTGCGGAGTCAGGCCGGCTTGGCGTCCTGCCCGTCGCTTCATTTTGATTTAATCTGGGTTACCAAACGGTGAATTTCCGAAGAGAAAAGAACCCTCACCCGAGGAAACCGCCGCCATTCCCGCGCCGCCGCCTTGCGAGCAGGCGGCGCGACATCCCTTTGGCGACTTGGAGGCCACGAAAGCGGCAAGAGTTTGACTTTTTACGCTGCCGCCCAAGGCCGGCTTCAACGGCGTTCCGCGCGCGTGTTCAGCCCTTGTCGGCCATGGCGTCCCTGGCGGCCTGCCGATGCGCAGTGGTGATGTGGGCACTGACGGCGGTGATCGCGGCGGTGAGCACGGCGATGTCGTCGGTGAAGCCAAGCCCGAAGACGAAGTCGGGGATGACATCCACCGGCAGCACGAAATAACCGAGCGCGGCCAGCAGAATGCCTTTGGCGCGCAGCGGCGTGTTCTTGTCCATGGCGCAGTAATAGGCGGCCACCACCTCTTCCATGAAGGGGATCTGCCGGGCGGCCTTCTTGGCTGTGCGCCAGAATTTCTCGCGCACTTCGCTCTCGTTTGCCAGCTTGCCGCCAAAGCCGAAGAAATCAAAACCGGATTGTTGCGCCATCAGTTTCTCCTTGCAGGGCCCGTGCGCATCCCGGCGCATGCCCGCGGGGGAAAATGTGGTGAAACCCGACCCCCGCTACAAGATGCCGGTGCCGATTTGGGCCTGCCGAGGCGATACCAGGCCTCAGGCGCCGGCAAAACGGTTCATTTTCTTGGCCAGATCGATGTCGAGTGCGGTGACGCCGCCGGCATCGTGGGTGTTCAGCGTCACGTCGACGGTCTTGTAGACATTCGACCAGTCGGGATGATGATCCATGGTCTCGGCTGCGAGCGCGACGCGGGTCATGAAGGCGAAAGCCTCGGAGAAATTCGCGAAGGTGAATGTGCGCTTGATGGAGGCGCCGTCTTCCGCCAGCGCCCAGCCGTCGAGACCGGTCAATGCGGCTTCAGCGGCTTGCCTGCCCAGTTTCTCTCTCGCCATGTCCATATCCTGTGCTATGCGAAAACGACCCTCACCATAGCGACGGATCGATGAGCGCGAAGCCCATAAATTCCATTCTCTTCGTCTGCCTCGGCAACATCTGCCGGTCGCCGCTGGCGGAAGGTGTCTTCCGCGCGGTTTGGGCCGAGCGCGGGTCGGCCCGGGACATGCTGCTCGATTCAGCGGGAACCAGTGACTGGGAGGCCGGCTCTGCCCCCGATCGACGCGCGATCGCGGTTGCCATGCGGCACGGCGTCGACATTTCCGGGCAGAGGGCGCGCAAGGTGACGCCGCAGGACCTCCAGCGTTTCGACCTGATCCTCGGCATGGACCGGTCGAATGTCGCCGACCTGAAGGCGCTGGCGCCGGCGGCCGTGCAGGACCGCATCCATCTGTTCCTGGAGTTCGCGCAGGCAAAGTCACGCGACGTGCCGGATCCTTATCATGACGAGGCAGAAGCCTTCGCTTCCGCCTATCGCATGATCCGCGAAGCGTCGGAGGCGCTGGCGACAAGGCTGGAGGCGCGGGCGTCCGTGCCTGACAGCGGCCAGGCCTCCTCGACGATATAGGGTCCGCCGCCGACCGAATCGCGCGACGACATCAGCACGAAACGCCCGATGCGGAACGGCAGCGTCGAGAAATTGCCGCGCGCCGACAGATATTGGGCGACGTCCAGCGGGGTCGAATTGCGTAAGCGCGCCAGCGTCACATGCGGCATGAATTTGCGCGGGTCGGCCGGGATGCCGAGCCGCTGGCAGATGCGGTCGATCTCACCTTGAAGGGCGGCCAGATCAGGCGAGGCGGAAGCGCCCGCCCACACCGCATGCGGCTTCTTCTGGCCGAAAGCGCCGACGCCGGACAGCGCCAGCGAGAAGGAAGGGCGGTGGACGCGGTCGAGCGCGTTGGCGATCTCGTCGGCGACATGGCCGGGAACATCGCCGATGAAGCGCAGCGTCAGATGGTAGTTTTCGACATCGATCCAGCGGGCTCCCGGCAAGCCGCCCCGCAGCAGGGACAGCGAAAGGGCAGCGTCACGCGGAATTTCGAGGGCGGTGAAAAGACGCGGCATGAAGAGCCTCCCTTCCTCGAATCGAACTGTCACCCTTAGCGAATCATCGATAGTCAAACGGAGCAAGAGGTTTGTTGGCCACAGTCCCCGTTAAAAGCTCGCCGGGCGGAAACAGTTCCAATCCGCTAGGAATCGCCCGGCACTGTCGCGATCACCTTCTCTACCGTCGGCAGGATGCGTTCGACCATCTGGTCGACGCCTCGTGCGCTCGGATGCAGGCCGTCCTCGAGCTGCATGCCGGGCTGGCTGGCGACGCCGTCGAGAAAGAACGGGTAGAGCGCGACGTCGTATTTCTTCGCCAGGTCCGGAAAAATGGCGTCGAAGGCGCGCTGGTAGTCGGGACCGAGATTGGGTGCGGCGCGCATGCCGGCCAGAAGCACGGCAATCTTGCGCTGCTTCAGCTTGCTCAGCATCTCGTCGAGGTTCTTCCTGGTGATGTCGGGCGAAACGCCGCGCAGCATGTCGTTGGCGCCGAGTTCGAGGATGACCAGCTGCGTGCCGTCCGGCACCGACCAGTCAAGCCGCGCCAGGCCACCGCTCGTCGTGTCGCCGGAGACGCCGGCATTGGCGACGGTCACATCGTGGCCCTTGGCGGCAAGCGCCGCCTGCAGCCTGTCGGTAAAGCCCTGGTCCGGGCCAAGGCCGAAGCCCGCCATCAGGCTGTCACCGAAGCCGACGATCTTGAACGGCTCGGCACGCGCCGACGACATGGCGCCGCAAACGGCGAGGAAAACCATCAAGCCTGCGGCAATACTGCGTTTGAAAGACATGCGGCAGGCCCCATATGAGCTAGAATTCTTCAGTCGACGGCTTCCGGCAAGCAGAGCCTTCATCCTCCATATAGGACGCTTTCATTTTGACAGAAGCCGTCATCGCGCTGAAAGACGTATCCCTGACCCTCGGCGAAGGGGCCTCTTCCGTCCATGTGCTGAAGGGGGTCAGCCTCGATGTGGCGGCTGGCGAGGCGACCGGCATCGTCGGGCCTTCGGGCTCCGGCAAGTCGACATTGCTGATGGTCCTGGCAGGCCTGGAAAGGGTCGATTCGGGTACGGTTCGAATCGCCGGCGAGCTGCTCAACGGCAAAAGCGAGGACCAGATTGCTTCGTTTCGTGGCCGAAACATTGGCATCGTGTTCCAGTCCTTCCATCTCATTCCCAACATGACGGCGCTCGAAAATGTCGCGGTGCCGCTGGAGTTGGCCGGCCATGCCGATCCGTTCGGAGTAGCGGCGCGCGAGCTGCAGGCGGTTGGCCTCAGCGACCGCGTCACCCACTATCCCGGCGAATTGTCGGGCGGCGAGCAGCAGCGCGTGGCGATCGCCCGAGCGCTGGCGCCGTCCCCGCGCATCCTGATCGCCGACGAGCCGACCGGCAATCTCGACCAGGCGACCGGGCGGCAGGTCGCCGACCTCCTGTTCGCCAAGGCGGCTGAGCGCGGCATGACGCTGGTGCTGGTGACCCATGATCCGGCGCTTGCGGCACGCTGTTCGCGCCAGGTATCGATGCGCTCGGGCCGGATCGAGGCGCCGGCGCCTGTCAAGGTGACGGCCTGATGCCGCTGTCCCGGACGTTGAGGCTCGCGGTCCGCTTCTCGCTGCGCGAGATGCGCGGCGGCCTGTCCGGTTTCCTGATCTTCCTCGCCTGCATCGCGCTCGGCGTCGCGGCCATCGGCGGCGTCAACTCGGTGGCGCGTTCGATCACCGCCGGTGTCGCCAATCAGGGCCAGACGCTGCTTGGCGGCGATCTTCGCTTCCAGATCAACCAGCGTGATGCCAACCAGACGGAGCGCAGCTTCCTTGACGGGCTCGGCACGGTTTCCCGGACCGCCAGCATGCGCTCGATGGCGCGTCTGGCTGACGGATCCGACCAGGCGCTGGTCGAGGCCAAGGCGGTCGACCATGCCTATCCGCTCTATGGCACGCTGGAGACCGAGCCGGCACTGTCGAAACAGGAACTGTTCGGCGAAGAGTTCGGCGTCTTCGGTGCGGCGGCACCCGATCTTCTGTTCGATCGGTTGCACGTCAAGATCGGCGACCGGCTGAAGCTCGGCACCGCCACTTTCGAACTGCGCGCCAGGCTGGTCGCCGAACCGGATGCCGTGGCCGACGGTTTCGGCTTCGCGCCAAGGCTGATGATCTCGACCGACGGGTTGGCAGCCACCGGACTGATCCAGCCGGGCAGCCTGGTCGAGAATGCCTACAAGATCCGCCTGCCGGCAGGTGCCGACGAGGCACGGCTGAAGGCCATCCAGGACCAGGCGGCCAGGGATTTTCCGCAAGCCGGCTGGTCGATCCGCACGCGCAGCAACGCCGCACCCGCGCTGTCGTCCAACATCGAACGTTTCTCGCAGTTCCTGACCCTGGTCGGGCTGACGGCGCTGGTGGTCGGCGGTGTGGGCGTCGCCAATGCGGTGCGCGCTTATCTCGACGGCAAGCGCGGCGTCATCGCCACCTTCAAGAGCCTGGGCGCTTCGGGCGGCTTCGTCTTTGCCGTCTATCTCGTGCAGATCCTGATCATCGCCGGATTGGGTATCGTGCTGGGCCTTGTGGTCGGCGCACTGATGCCGTTCGCGGCGAGTGCGGCCTTGCAATCCGTCATTCCGGTGCCGGCCGAAGGCGGCTTCTATCCCGGCGCGCTCGGCATGGCGGCGCTGTTCGGCCTGCTGGTGACGTTGGCTTTCGCGCTGCTGCCGCTCGGCCGCGCCCGCGATGTGCCGGCAACCGCGCTGTTTCGCGAGATGGGCCTGGAAGGCCGCGGCTTGCCGCGCCCCGCCTATGTCGCGGCGGCCATAGGCATCGCGCTGTTGCTAGCGGCGCTGGCCATTCTGTTCTCGGGCGACCAGCGCATCGCCTCGATTTTTGTCGGCGCTACCGTCTTCGCCTTCCTGGTGCTGCGCGTGGTCGGCGCACTGGTGCAATGGGCAGCCAGGAAAAGCCCGCGCGTGCGCTTCGTGGCGCTCAGGCTCGCCATCGGCAACATTCATCGGCCGGGCGCCCTGACGCCATCGGTGGTGCTGTCCTTGGGGCTCGGCCTGACGCTGCTGGTGACGCTGGCGCTGATCGACGGCAATCTCAGGCGGCAGATCTCCGGCAGCCTGCCGGAACGGGCGCCGAACTTCTTCTTCGTCGACATCCAGAGCGCCGATGTCGCGTCTTTCTCGGCGCTGATCGGCAAGGAGGCGCCGCAGGGCGTGCTGGCCAAGGTGCCGATGCTGCGCGGCCGGGTGATGGCGCTGAACGGTGTCGATGTCGACAAGGTGAAAGTGCCGGCGGAAGGCGCCTGGGTGCTGAGGGGGGACCGCGGCCTGACCTATGACAACAGGCAGCCGGACAACGCGACGTTGACCGAGGGCAGCTGGTGGCCCGAAAATTACAGCGGCGAACCGCTGGTTTCGTTTTCGGCGCAAGAAGGCAAGGAGATCGGGCTGAAGCTCGGCGACACCATCACCGTCAATGTGCTGGGCCGCAATGTCACGGCCAGGATCGCCAATTTCCGCCAGGTCGAATGGGAGACGATGGGCATCAATTTCGTCATGGTCTTCTCGCCCAACACATTCGCAGGCGCCCCGCATGGCTGGATGGCGACGCTGACCGAAAAGAGTGCCTCGACGGCCGACGACGCCCGCATCCTCAACGCCGTCACCCGCGCCTTCCCTGCGGTGACGACGGTGCGGGTCAAGGACGCGCTCGATGTCGTCAACCGGCTGGTCGGGCAACTCGGCACGGCGATCCGGGCCGCCGCCGGCGTGGCGCTGATCGCCTCGGTACTGGTGCTGGCCGGCGCGCTTGCAGCCGGCAACCGGGCGCGCATCCATGATGCGGTGGTGCTGAAGACGCTGGGCGCGACACGCACGACGCTGATATCGGCCTTCTCGCTCGAATACATGCTGATCGGGCTGGCCACCGCCATCTTCGCACTGGCGGCGGGCAGTGCGGCGGCTTGGTTCGTCGTTGCGCGCATCATGACATTGCCGTCGCATTTCATGCCGGAGGTGGCGGTGGCAACCATTCAGTTTTCGCTGGTCATCACGGTCGGCATTGGTCTCGCCGGCACCTGGCGGGTGCTCGGCCACAAGGCAGCACCGGTGCTGCGCAACCTGTGACGACAGGCCCGGAATGGGCATTCTGGATTAAATCTTGGTAAGAAAGCCGTCCGGAAAGCCGAGGAATCGGCACTTCGCTCCCTCACGAACCGTTACATCCGGTTACGGTCTTGTTCTTGACGCGAATAACCATCATATTTCGCCACAGGCATGCTGGAGCCCTGCCAGCGGCGCCTGGGTCCGGAAGGACCTGACACCGGACGGGGCAGAAGCAAATAGAGGACTACAATGGCTGATCCCATTCGCAACTACCAGACGCGCGCCGTGCCCGGCGTCAGCGTCGGTGCCGACATCGATCTGGGCCTGCGCGCCTACATGATCAAGGTTTACAATCTGATGGGGCTTGGCCTCCTCATCACCGGTCTTGCCGCTGTCGGCACGATCATGCTGGCTACAACCACCGATCCGGCTTCGGCTGTCGCGACGCTGCCGAGCGGCGAGATGCTGACCTCGTTCGGCTACGCGATCTTTGGCTCGCCGCTGCGCTGGGTGGTGATGCTGGCGCCGCTGGCCGCCGTGTTCTTCCTGTCGTTCAGGATTCAGTCGATGAGCGTCGCTGCCGCGCAGACCACGTTCTGGGTCTATGCCGGTCTCGTCGGCCTGTCGCTGTCATCGATCTTCCTGGTCTACACCACGGCGAGCATCTCGCAGACCTTCTTCGCCACCGCTGCAGCCTTCGGCGCGCTGTCGCTGTTCGGCTACACGACCAAGCGTGACCTGACGGCGATGGGCTCGTTCCTGATCATGGGCGTGTTCGGCATCATCATCGCGTCGGTGATCAACATCTTCCTGCAGTCGTCGGCTCTGTCCTTCGCCGTCTCGGCGATCGGTGTGCTGGTCTTCGCCGGCCTCACCGCCTATGACACGCAGAAGATCAAGGAGATGTATTTCGAGGGCGATGCTACCGATGTCGCCGGTCGCAAGGCCATCATGGGCGCGCTCAGGCTCTATCTCGACTTCATCAACCTGTTCATGTTCCTGCTGCAGTTCATGGGCGACCGCCGCTAGTTCAGCAGCGCTGGACCATCGAGTTCCAAAAGGGCGGCCCAACGGCCGCCCTTTCCTTTTTTGCCGGGCTTTGCTGTTATTGCCAGCAGAGAAATGGCATGCATAAATTATGAGCATCATTACGATTCGACCCGCGACAGCGGCCGACCTCGACCGGATCACGGACATCTATGCCGACGCGGTGACCCAAGGCACGGCGAGCTATGAGCTGGAGCCGCCAAGCCGCGCCGAGATGGGCACGCGATTCGACATTTTGGTGGCCGGCGGCTTTCCTTACCTGGTGGCGGAAAAGGACGGCGCCGTGCTCGGCTATGCCTATGCCGGCGCCTTCCGGCCGCGCCCGGCCTATCGCTTCATCGTCGAGGATTCGGTCTATGTCGCGCCCGAGGCCAAGGGCCAGGGCGTCGGGCTCAAGCTCATGCAAAGCCTGATCGAGGCGGCGCGGACGGCTGGCTTTCGCCAGATCATCGCGGTGATCGGCGACGGCCGTCCTGAGAGTGCCTCGGTGCGGCTGCACGAAAAGCTCGGCTTTCGCCATTCGGGGCGCCTTGAAGGCTCCGGCTACAAGCACGGGCGCTGGCTGGACACGGTGTTCATGCAGCTGTCGCTGAATGGTGGGGCATCGGCGCCGCCCGATCCCAGTTCGCTGCCGGAGCGGAAGTTTCGCGTTAGAGGGGATTGAAGAAGGAACCGAAGAACTGAAGAACTGGAGAACTGGAGAACTGGAGGCGGTTAGATCAGGCGTCGAGTGCCTTTTCATCAATTCTTCAATTCTCCAGTTCTTCAATTCCCTGCTCTAATTCCCTGCTCAGGCCTCGACTACTTTCAGCTTGCTATCGAATATCCCAAGCACGCGGCCGAGTTCCTGGCCTCGCTTCAAGATACGGCCGCCGGCGGCGATGACGGCAAAGGCGCCTTGCTTGCGGGCCAGTTTCGGATCCTTGACGATCTGGAACAGCGGCACTTCGCTGGTGCGGCGGAATACGGAAAACACAGCGCGGTCTGCGAGATGATCGATGGCGTAGTCGCGCCATTCATTGGCGGCGACCATGCGTCCATAGAGCCTGAGGATCTGATCCAGCTCGCGCCGGTCGAACCGCACCGGCTGATCGAGGCGCTCGCGTCGCGCCTCGTGCAGCGGGATCAGTATCGCGGATGCGTCCCCATCCCCTGTCCCGCCGCTGTCATCGGTCATGCCTCGATCCTTCAAAATGAATCTTTGCCAACCAAAGTTGGCGTGTTCGCGGCTGAATTGCAAGACCTGGCGAAGCGCCTTGCGCCGCGCCCTTTCCGTCACGTCCAGTCACTTTTATGAAACGCTGTGTTGGAATTGGTGATGCTTCGCCACATTTCTGCCTTTTTTTATCCGCGCTCATGCCCCAATGTCCGACGAATTTACCGGCGTTGCCTGAGACGGTTCGGTCCGGCACCGGCTCGTAAACCCCAAGCCCCCCGCCCACGGGTCTGCGTCGGATCGAACCAACCTCGGCTCTTCTTCGGAAGAACCGGGTGCGACGATCCCAAAACTTAAATGACCGACGTCAGAAGCAAGCTGACGTCGGTTTTTTGTTGGCTTGATGTTGGGTTGGCCTTCGCACTACCGCGACTTCGTCATCCCCGGCTCTTCGCCTCCGCTTCGCCCCAGGATGACGAAGGCAGGGTCGTTTCAGCGATTCTGTTACGGCTTGTGAATGAACGCAGCGCCGAGAATGGGGCCGGGCATGCCGTCCTTGCCGACCGACTGCAGCAGCACGGCGCAGCCGCCCTTCTTGGCAATCTCGCTCATCGGCAGTTCGTAGCGCTGTGCCTTGCCATGCCACATGCCGGCGGTCTGGATGCCGGTGACGGCGTTCCAGTAGGTCATCTTGCGGCCGGTATTCTCGCCCTCGCCGACTTTGACCGTCTGCGGCGGGTCGAAATAGACGATGACGACATGGGCGTCGCTGGGGCCGTTGCCGGCATCGCCGGCGTCGATCATCACGCGGTCGCTTGTGCGGCTGACCTTGACGGGGACGCGCATGCCTTCGCCGCTCTTTGCCATGCGGGCGAGCGCGCCATCGACCTCGCCGCGGCTGGCGCCGTTGACGTGGACGCGGCCATTGATGACGGCCTGCGGCGTATAGACGGAGCGGCTGCCGAAGGCGCGCATATAGTCGTATTGCCGCTCGGTGTTCTCCTTGCGGCCCAGCGTGTCCTGCCAGCCGAGATAGTCCCAGTAGTCGACGTGATAGGCGAGCGCGACGATGTCTTCCTTGGCGGCAAGTTCGGAGAACAGCGTATCGGCCGGCGGGCAGGAACTGCAGCCCTGGCTGGTGAACAGTTCGACCACACCCAGTGGTTTTTCGATTTGCGGCTTGTCGGACTCGCCGGCATGCCCGGCGCCGGCAGACGCCGAGAAGGCCAGCGCAAGAGCTGCCAGCCACAATGATTTTCGCAAGGCCATGGCCATTCCGATTCCCGCCGGTGGTGCCGGCTTTATCTTGATTGCTAAAATATGTGGCAGAAGCGGAAGTCAACGGGAAGTCACGTTGCGGTGAAATTTTGCCATTGCCGCCGACCGCAACCCCGCAATAGGAAGGATCTGCGCTTCAGGATAGAAACCGATTCGGGCGGCAATCGCGATGTGGCAAACGTTTTTGGCGCCGGTCGATCTCTATTGCGAGCGGACCGGCCCGGAATTCTGGTCCGAGCCAGTCAACGCCCTGACCAACCTCGCCTTCATCGCGGCCGGCCTGTGGGGCGTGCGCGAGGTGCGAAGGCTGGGCACCGGCGCCTTCGCCGAGGTGCTGGCCTGGTGGGTGGTGGCGATCGGCATCGGCTCGACGATCTTCCACACCTTTGCCACCAAGGGCACGGTCTGGGCCGACGTGCTGCCGATCGCCGGCTTCACGCTGGCCTACACGCTGTTCAACCTGCGCCGCTTCCTCGGCCTGCCGTGGGGCAAGGCCATCGCCATCTTCATTGCCTTCTATGTGATTGCGGGGGCGATAACCCTGGCCGTGCCGGACTGGCTGCGACAGGCGTCGAACGGCACGACGGGCTATCTGCCGCCGTTCCTGGCGCTCGCCTTCTTCGGCACGCTGGTGGCGGCCGGCGGCAATCGGGCCGGCTGGTACAATCTGGCGGGATCGGCGATCTTCGTGGTGTCGGTTGTCTGCCGGATGATCGACCCGCTGGTCTGCGGCGCCTTCCCGCTTGGCACTCACTTCCTCTGGCACATCCTAAACGGGCTGATGCTCGGCGTGCTTCTAGCTGCTGCGGCGCGGTTTGGGGCGCCGAAGAATAGGGGAATAGGGGAATAGGGGAATAGGGGAATAGGGTTCCCTTCCCTACTCCCTTACTGCCCTACTTACTGCCGTACTACGCAGCCAAGTCGCGCAGCACGTATTGCAGGATGCCGCCGTTCTTGAAGTAATCGAGCTCATCCAGCGTATCGATGCGGCAGATGATCGGCACGTTCCTCACCGTGCCGTCGCCATAGGTGACCTTGGCGATCATCGTCTGGCGCGGTTTGATGGTGCTCAAGCCGTCGATCTCGACCAGCTCGTCTCCCTTGAGGTTGAGCGATGCCCATGAGGTGCCTTCCTCGAAGACGAAGGGGATAACGCCCATGCCGACCAGGTTCGAGCGATGGATGCGCTCAAAGGACTGCGCGATGACCGCGCGGACACCAAGGAGATTGGTTCCCTTGGCCGCCCAGTCGCGCGACGAGCCGTTGCCGTATTCGACGCCGGCGAAGACAACCAGCGGCACGCCTTCCCTTTTGTACTCCATCGCCGCGTCGTAGATCGATTCCTCTTCCTTCGACGGGTAGTGGATGGTGTAGCCGCCCTCGCGGCCGTTCTCGCCCAGCATGTGGTTGCGGATGCGGATGTTGGCGAAGGTGCCGCGCATCATCACCTCGTGATTGCCGCGCCGCGTGCCGTACTGGTTGAAGTCGGCGACGCCGACGCCGTGGTCGGTGAGGTATTTGCCGGCCGGCGAGGCCGCCTTGATCGATCCGGCCGGCGAAATGTGGTCGGTGGTGATCTTGTCGCCGAACAGACCGAGCACGCGAGCGCCCTTGATGTCGCCGATCGTGCCGAAACCTGACGTCATGCCGGCGAAATAGGGCGGGTTCTGCACATAGGTCGAGTTGTCGTCCCAGGCATAGGTCTGGCCTTCCGGCGCCTTGACGTTCTGCCAGTACTCGTCGCCCTTGAAGACGTCGGCATATTTGCGGGCGAACAGCTCGCGGGTGACGTTCTTCTCGATGAACTCCTGGATCTCGGCCGAGCTTGGCCAGATATCCTTGAGATAGACCGGGTTGCCGTTCTTGTCCTCACCAAGCGGCTCGGTGGTCAAGTCCTTGGTGACGGTTCCAGCCAGCGCGTGCGCGACGACCAGCGGCGGCGAGGCAAGATAGTTCGCCTGCACGTCGGGCGAAACACGGCCTTCGAAGTTGCGGTTGCCGGACAAGACCGCGGCGGCGATCAAGCCCTTGTCGTTGATGGTCTTGGAGATCGGCGCCGGCAGCGGGCCGGAATTGCCGATGCAGGTGGTGCAGCCGAAGCCGACCAGGTTGAAGCCGATCTGGTCGAGTTCCTTCTGCAGGCCGGATTTCTCCAGATATTCAGCCACCACTTGGCTGCCCGGCGCCAGCGAGGTCTTCACCCATGGCTTTTGCTTCAAACCGAGGCGGTTGGCGTTGCGGGCCAGGAGGCCGGCGCCGATCAGTACGCTCGGGTTCGAGGTGTTGGTGCAGGAGGTGATGGCGGCAATGACGACATCGCCGTGGCCGAGATCATGGTTGGTGCCTTCGACGGCGTAGCGCTTGTGGATTTCGGCGGCCTTCTTGTATTCGGTCTCCATCGCCTTGGCGAAGCCTTCCGGAATGCCTTCCAGGGCGACACGGCCTTCAGGCCGCTTGGGGCCGGCCATCGACGGCACTACGGAGCCAAGTTCCAGCTCGAGCAGATCGGTGAAGACAGGGTCGGCCGAGCCGGTTTCACGCCACAGGCCTTGCGCCTTGGCATAGGCTTCGACCAGCGCGATGCGGTCCTCGCTGCGGCCGGACATTGTGAGATAGCGGATGGTTTCCGAGTCGACCGGGAAGAAGCCGCAGGTGGCGCCATATTCGGGGGCCATGTTGCCGATGGTGGCGCGGTCAGCCAGCGTCATGTTGGAGAGACCCGGGCCGAAGAACTCGACGAATTTGCCGACGACGCCCTTCTTGCGCAGCATCTGGGTGACGGTGAGCACGAGGTCGGTGGCGGTGACGCCCTCTTTCAGCTTGCCGGTGAGGCGGAAGCCGATCACCTCGGGCAAAAGCATGGAGACCGGCTGGCCGAGCATGGCCGCCTCGGCCTCGATGCCGCCGACCCCCCAGCCGAGCACGCCCAGGCCGTTGATCATGGTGGTGTGCGAATCGGTGCCGACGCAGGTGTCGGGATAGGCTGTGGTTTCGCCGTCCTCGGTGTTGGTCCACACCACCTGGCCAAGATATTCGAGGTTGACCTGGTGGCAGATGCCGGTGCCGGGCGGCACGACGCGGAAGTTGCGGAATGCCTGCTGGCCCCATTTCAGGAATTTGTAGCGCTCCTCGTTGCGCTCATATTCCAGCTCGACATTGCGGGCGAAGGCCATCGGCGTGCCGAATTCGTCGACGATGACGGAATGGTCGATGACGAGGTCGACCGGCACCAGCGGGTTGATCTTCTGCGGATCGCCGCCGAGCGAAGCCATGGCGTCGCGCATCGCGGCAAGGTCGACCACGGCCGGAACGCCGGTGAAGTCCTGCATCAGCACGCGGGCCGGGCGATAGGCGATCTCGACGCCGGCGGTGCCCTTGTCGGTCAGCCAGCCGGCCACCGCCTGGATCGATTCCTTGGTGACGGAGCGGCCGTCCTCGTTGCGCAGCAGGTTTTCCAGCAGCACCTTCATCGAATAGGGCAGCTGCGAGATGCCGGTGAGGCCGTTCTTCTCGGCCTCGATGAGGTCGAAATAGGCATACTCCGCGCCGCCTGCGGTCAGCGTGCGGCGGCAATTGAAACTGTCGAGGGATTTTGACACGTGCGATCCTTGTCTGTTCAGCCTGAAAGGGAACGGACGCCGATGGCATGCAATCACGCGCAAAGGTGCGGGTACGGCCATTTCCGCTGTCCGTTCCCAAGCAACCCGAGCCGTTCAAGGCGGCGCGTGCGCTGGTTCGGCGCTAATTCTGTTCCCGTGCCGACCGCTGGCACGGATGCACCGCATATAGAGAATTTTCTGGAATAGTTCTAGACAGTTGGAAAGCAAATTTGTGCGATGCGGCAGCGACCGCGACACATGGTTTCAGGGCAGGCGAGGAATGCGGCTGATCGCCGAAAATCTGGGCGGCGAGCGAGGCGGCGACGCGGTGTTTTCCGGCATCGGCTTTGCCCTGGAGGAGGGTCAGGCGCTCATCGTCACCGGGCCAAACGGATCGGGCAAGTCGACCTTGCTGCGGATCATCGCCGGGCTGCTGCCGGTGGCGGAAGGCAGCGTGAGGATCGAGGGTGGCGGCGAAGCGTTCCCGTCTGTTGCCTCGGCCTGTCACTACCTTGGCCACCAGAACGCAATGAAGCCGGCGCTCAGCGTGGCTGAGAATTTGCACTTCTGGCGCGACTTCAATGGCGACGGACTGCTCGGCGTCGAAGAGGCGCTGGAAACGGTCGGGCTCGGCGGCATCGGCCACCTGCCGTTCGGCTATCTATCGACCGGGCAACGGCGCCGCGCGGCGACCGCCAAGCTTTTGGTCAGCCACCGGCCATTGTGGCTGCTGGATGAGCCGACGGCGGGGCTGGACAAGGCTTCGGAGGCGCGGTTTGCGGGGTTGATGGTGAAGCATTGCGCGGATGGTGGGATGATTGTCGCGGCGACGCATCTGCCGCTTGGATTGGATGGGGCACAGGCGTTGGTGATGGGGGAAGCCGGTTGATGATACCTGGGCGAAAGCATCTCAAATCATGCTAGCCCTCTTCCTGCGCGACATCCGCCTCAACATCCGTGCCGGCGGCGGGGCGCTGACCGGGGTCATCTTCTTCCTCGCCGTCATCGCCACCATCCCGTTCGGAGTCGGGCCGGATCTGAAGCTGCTGGCCCGCATCGGTCCGGCGATCCTGTGGATCGGTGCGCTGCTGTCTTGCCTGCTCGGCCTTGACCGGCTGTTCCAGGCCGATCGCGAGGACGGCTCGCTCGATCTCCTGGTGCTTGGCAATGATCGCCACATGCTGGCCTTGACGGTGCTGGTGAAATGCCTGGCGCATTGGGCGGGCAGCGTGCTGCCGCTGGTCATCGCGGCTCCATTGCTCGGCCTGTTTATGAACATGGAGCCGCTCGGCATCGGCGCCACGGCGCTGACGCTGCTGGTCGGCACGCCGGCCATCACGTTCGTCGGCGCCGCCGGCGCTGCGGTGGCGGTGGCGCTGCCGCGTGGCGGGCTGCTGATCTCGGTGCTGGTGCTGCCGCTGACCATTCCGGTGCTGATCTTCGGCGTTTCGGCAAGCTATGGGGCGACCGCCAATCCCGATCCGTTTTTGCAGCCCTTCCTCATTCTTGCCGCGCTGACCCTGTTTCTTGGCGTGCTGGGTCCGGTCTCGGCGGCGCTGGCGCTGCGCCATGGCACGGATTGACGCGGCGTATGACTGCGGCGCGGCGACCGATTGCGAAGCCGACGGAGCGAGGCTAAGGAAAAGCATGTCTAGACTGGGCGACATGATCGGTTTGGAAGGCCGCACTTCAGCGGGGCCTGCCGCATGAGCGCGCATGCACTCTACGTGACCGCCGCCTATGGCATCACTGCCGTGGTGCTGGCCGGATTGATCGGCTGGATCCTGCTCGACCAGCGGGCGCGCAAGCGTGAGCTTGCCGAACTGGAGGCGTCCGGCGTGAGGCGTCGCTCCGACAAGGCGGCAAAGCCATGAGCACAGAAACGGAAACGCCGCCGCCACGCACCCGTCGCCTGTTCGTGCTGTTGCCGCTGCTGATCTTCCTTGGCCTGGCCGGACTGTTCCTGTCGCAGCTGCTGTCGGGGCGCGATGTTTCGGAAGTGCCGTCGGCCCTGATCGGCCTGCCTGCGCCGCAAACCAGCCTGGCGGCGCTGGAGGGCTCAAACCTGCCGGGGCTCGATTCGAAAACCTTCGCCGGCAAGGTCACATTGGTCAACGTCTTCGCGTCGTGGTGCGCGCCGTGCCGCGAAGAGCACCCGGTGCTTCTGGCGCTGTCGCAGGATAAGCGTTTCACCATGGCGGCGCTGAACTACAAGGACCGGCCCGAAAACGCACGCCGGTTCCTCGGCGATCTCGGCAATCCGTTCCAGGCGATAGGGGTTGACGAAGCGGGCCGCGCGGCGATCGACTGGGGCGTCTACGGCGTGCCGGAAACCTTCGTCATCGGCAAGGACGGCAAGATCGCCTACAAACATGTCGGCCCGCTGACGCCCGAGACGGTGCAGGCGTTGCTCTTGCCGCAGATCGACAAGGCGCTGGCGGCGCATTGATATTCAGGTGATGCCGGTCTGCAAATGACGGTTTCCTGCGCTCCCCCGCTCTACTGCGTCGCAGTAGAACTGTGCTCACGTACCCAAAAGTGCGCTCCGCTCCGGTTCTCGGAAACCCTCATTTTCGACTCGGCCTGACCTGAATCTCAACGCACCTTGGCGGCGCGTCGTATCGGACTTGAGATCAGCCGTAGATCTGCTTGTGGATCTGGTAGAGCATTTCCGAGCGGTCGGCGCGCATGTCGGCCAGATCGCGGCTGGAAAAGCTGTCGATTTCGGCGACAAGGCGGTTGTAGTGCTTGCGCTTGGCAATGCTGTTGCGAGCGCGGGTCATGAGACTGTCGAGGATCATAGCAAGGTTCCTTTTTGGCGCCGCATTTCGGCGGCGGTTTCTTCCTCCCTTGATCGATACGAAGCATGACATAGTAATGGTGCATTGCAAAAAGAAGATGTTGCAATGCACCATTGCGCTGGACGCATAGCCGGTTAATGCGGCGCCTGACGTCATGCGCAGAGCAAGCCATGCTGTCTTGGCCGCGCTTTTTGCATGACACTGTGCGTACCCACATTGCCTTCTGTCCCTCAGGCTGGCTTGATCCGGCGTCATTGATGCCGGGAGGAAAGCATGGCGGCCGCAGACTATTATGAAATTCTCGATCCGCGCTTCGCGCGCCTGTTCAACGGCAACGCGCAGGTCGAAAAGCTGTTCACCGGATGCCAGTGGGCCGAGGGGCCGGCCTGGTTCGCCGCCGGGCGCTATGTCGTCTGGTCCGACATCCCCAACAACCGCATGCTGCGCTACGACGAGACCGACGGCAATGTCAGCGTCTTCCGTCAGCCGTCCGGCAACTCGAACGGCAACACCGTCGACCGGCAAGGCCGGCTGATCACCTGCGAGCATTCCGGCCGCCGCGTCAGCCGCACCGAGTTCGACGGCTCGGTCACCACGATCGCGGCCAAATGGAAGGGCAAGCGGCTGAATTCGCCCAACGACGCGGTGGTAAAATCCGACGGTTCCATCTGGTTCACCGATCCGAGCTACGGCATAGATACGGATTATGAGGGCGACAGGGCCGAGAGCGAAATCGGCGCCTGCCATGTCTACCGGGTCGATCCCGGCACCGGCGAGGTCGAAGCCGTCATCACCGACATGGTCCGGCCCAACGGGCTCGCCTTCTCGCTCGACGAGAGCAAGCTCTATGTCGTCGACACAGGCCGCACGCATGGCGCGCAGAATCCGGCGCATATGCGGGTGTTCAATGTCGGCAAGGGCGGCAAGAAGGTTTCGGGCGGGAAAGTCTTCGCCGACTGCACGGCCGGCCTGTTCGACGGCTTCAGGCTCGACGAGGACGGCCGCATCTGGACTAGTGCCGCCGACGGCATCCATTGCTACGATCCGGACGGCACGCTGATCGGCAAGGTCAAGGTGCCGGAAGTCACCGCCAATTGCGTGTTCGGCGGCAACAAGCTGAATAACCTCTACATCGCCGGCACCACGTCGCTCTACATGGTGCGGCTCATGGTCAACGGCGCCAAGACATACTGAGACTGGAGCACTGGCGGCCGTTCGACGGTTTCATCGAAGCGGGTCGCGAGCACCAACATCCCCGGGAGGACAAAAATGCCATTCGTCAACATCCGCATCGTCAAGGAAGTGATATCAGCCGATCCGGCGGGCAAGAAGGCGGATATCGCCAAAAAGGTCACGGCGGCCATCATGGACGCCACCGGGCTGAGCAACGACGATGTCTGGGTGGTTTTTGAAGAGGTCAACGCGCGCGATTGGTACGTTGGGAAGACCGATGTGGAGACGCTGCGAAAGGGCTAGCCCGAAGGTATGGGGTGGCCGCCGCTCAACGCGAGCGGATAAACTCCCCGAAGGCATCCAGCGCATCATGCATCGCCTGCCGGTTCGCCGGCTCGTCGAGGATGCCCGCCACCTCTGGCGGCTTCTTGCCGAGCAGTGCAATCTCCAGCACATCGTCGCAAAGCGCGAACGACATGGTGCGCATGATCTCGGCCAGGGCGACGCGGGCGAACAGCGAGCGCGGCGAGGCGTGCACCAGCATGGCGGGCTTGGCGACAGCGGCGTCGCGCGAGACCAGCCAGTCGAGGGCGTTCTTCAGCCCGCCCGGCACGCCATGGGCATATTCCGGACAGGAAACAATCAGGCCGTCGGCTCGGCTGACGGCATCGATCAGCTTGCAGGCTTCGAGCGGCGTCCGCTCGTCTTCATCGTCGGGATTGAAGATCGGCAGACGGCCAAGCCCGTCATAGACGGTGACGCGGCAGCCGGACGGCGCTTCGCGCGCCAGTGCGGCGATCAGCGCCGAATTTGTGGAGGCCGCGCGCAGGCTGCCGGAAATGGCAAGGATGTTCAGCAAGGTATGGAATCGGTCCAGACGCGAATCGCGTCCGGAAAACCTACCACATCGTCTTCTTGTATTCCTCGTCGAGCCAGCGGTCGGTCGCCTCGGCCGAATCGGCAACCGCCAGCTGATCGCGCATGATCTGGCCGAGCGTCGGCAGCGTCGCGCGGTCGTACCAGGTTTCCGGCTTCCACAGGTCGGAGCGCATGAAGGCTTTGGCGCAGTGCATGTAGGCGGCCTTGACGCTGACCAGGACGACGCTTTGCGGCTCCCTGCCGTCGACGGCGAGCCGTTCGCGCAAATTTGCGTCGACGGTGATGCGGGCGTCGCCGTTGACCCGCAGCGTCTCGTTCATCCCGGGAATGAGGAAGAGCAGCCCGACCGAGGGATTGACGAGGATGTTTTCCAGCGTGTCGAGCCGGTTGTTGCCGGGCCGGTCAGGTATGGCGATGGTGGTGTCGTCGAGAACGGTGGCAAAGCCCGGTTTGTCGCCCTTCGGCGTCACATCGGCATTGCCGGCACCGTCGGACGAGCCGATCAGCACGAACGGGCTCTTGCCGATGAAGGAGCGGCAATGGCCGTCAGGTTTTTTCAGCTCCTTGCGGATAGAACCGTCGGTCGGCCGTGGCGTCTTGTAGATCGTCCTCAACTGGTCGCGCGTGGTGATAAATTCCATGTCCCTCTCCCCTCTTTGTTTTGACGCGATTCGGAAGGGAAAACCGCTTCACACTTTTCCTGGGATTGCTCTATTTCCCGGTCTTATCCTCGAGTGAATGACGCAGGATCAGCGGCATCTGGCTGAAGGTGAACAGAAGCGTGATCGGCATGATGCCCCAGACCTTGAAGGTAACCCAGGCGTCGGTGGAAAAATTGCGCCACACCACCTCATTGACGATGGCCAGGAACAGGAAGAACAGGCCCCAGCGGAAGGTCAGTTTCCGCCAGCCTTCGGCGTCGAGGCTGAAGGCTGAATCGAAGACATAGCCAAGCAGCGACTTGCCGAAGTAGAGGCCGCCGAGCAGCACGCCGCCGAACAGCGTGTTGACGATGGTCGGCTTCATCTTGATGAAGATGTCGTCCTGCAGATAGAGCGTCAGCGCGCCGAAGATGAAGACGACGACGCCCGACACCATCGGCATGATCGGCAAGGTGCGGGTGAGCAGCCACGAGGCGATCAGGGCGATTGCCGTGGCGGCCATGAACAGGCCGGTGGCGACGAAGATAGGCCCGCCGAACTCGGCCAGAACAGGGAATTTCTGCACCAGCCATCCGCCGCGCGCATTGGCGAAGAAGAACACCATCAACGGACCCAGCTCCAGCACCAGCTTGAGCAGCGGATTAACGCCTTCCTTCTTCTGCTTCTGCGGGTCCGACGGATCGCGTTCGAGAATGGGTGGGTTCATGGAATATCTTTCTTGTGCATGATCCGAATCCAAAAGGCTGCACCTTTCTGGGACATGCTTGTTAGGCCACTCCAGCGATCGCCCTGGCGAATTCGCTTGCCGAGAAAGGTTCGAGGTCGTCGACCTGTTCGCCGACGCCGATGAAATAGACCGGCAATTTGTGCTTCGCCGCGATCGCCACCAGAATACCCCCGCGCGCCGTGCCGTCCAGCTTGGTCATCACCAGGCCGTTGACGCCGGCGATGTTGCGGAAGATCTCGACCTGGTTGAGTGCGTTCTGGCCGGTGGTGGCGTCGACCGTCTGCAGCACGGTGTGCGGTGCTTCCGGATCGAGCTTGCCAAGCACGCGGACGATCTTTTCGAGCTCCGCCATCAGTTCGGTCTTGTTCTGCAGGCGGCCGGCGGTATCGATGATCAGCACGTCGGAACCGGCTTCCCTGGCCTTCTCGAAGGCGTCATAGGCCAGCCCCGCGGCATCGGCGCCGATCTTGGAGGCGATGACCGGCGATTTCGTCCGCTCGCCCCAGATCTTCAGCTGCTCGATCGCGGCGGCGCGGAACGTGTCGCCGGCGGCGAGCATCACCGACAGGCCGCCATCGGTGAGCTTGGCGGCCAGCTTGCCGATGGTTGTGGTCTTGCCGGTGCCGTTGACACCGACCACCAGGATGACATGCGGCTTGTGTGAAAGGTCGAGCTCTAACGGCATGGCGACGTGGGTCAGCACCTTTTCCACCTCGGCCGCCATGATTGCGCGGACCTCGGTGTCGGAGACGTCCTTGCCGTAGCGGCTGGCGGCCAGCGCATCGGTGACGCGCAAGGCCGTCTCCATGCCGAGATCGGCGCGGATCAGCACATCCTCAAGGTCCTGCAGCGTCTCGTCGTCCAGCTTGCGCTTGGTGAAGACGCCGGCAATGTTGCCGGTGAGTTCCTTGGAGGAGCGGGCAAGCCCGTCCTTCATGCGCTGGAACCATGAGCGTCTCGGTGCCGGTTCCGGCGCCTTCTGCGGCTCGGCCTTCTGCTCGACCTTCTTGGTGACGGTCACCTTGCCGGGGGCGGCTTTCGGCTCCGGCGCGAGTGGTGGAAGAGGCTGCGGCTCGGGCGCAATTTCCGCAATAACCGGCTGCGATTCGATGGGCGCCGGCTGGCGAATGGGAGGTGCGATTTCGGCAGGCGGGGCTTCGGGCGTCGGCTCTGAAACTTCTTCCCTCTTCCCGTCATTATACGGGGAGAAGGTGCCGGCAGGCGGATGAGGGGCGGCGCCGACCTCTGAAGACGGCTGAAGAGGGGACGGTGCCGGTGTCGGCACCTCGATCGGCGCTGGTGTTTCTGCCGGGACTTCTGCAGGCGTCGGCACTTCGACCGGGGCCGGCTCCGGCTGCTTTTCCGGGCGTGACGGGACGATCTCCGGTTCGGCCGGCGCCGGAGCAGGGACTTCTTGCGGCTGCGGTTCGGGCGTGGGTTCCGGAGTTGCAGGGGTGACCGGGACTTCCTCGGGTGTCGGCGGCTCTGGAGCCTCTGGCGCGGGTGCGGGTTCTTCCTTCGGCGCGGGCTCCGGCAGCGGTTCCGGCTCGGCTGGAACAGTCGGCTCCGGTACTGGCGGGATGGTTGGCGCCGGCTCGGGCGTGGGTTCCTCGACCGGCGTCGGTTCCGGCGCGGGAATCACCTCCGGCTCGGCCGGCGTCGTTTCCGCCTCGGGCAGCGGCTCGTCGCGCTTCAAGAACTCCGGAACGACCTGCTCGGCCGCCGGCTTCAGCGCATCGAGTGCTTCCCATTTGATCGGCGGCAGCGGGGCGGTCTCGTCGATCCGCTCCTCGACCACCTCTTTCTTGCCGAACGAAAATATCTTCTTGAAAAAACCAGCCATGCTTTGCGTTTCTCAGGCGGCGCGGGCGGCAAGGGGCGCCGCGACCAGCCTGGTACCATCGTGGCCTGATATGTCGGCTTCGACGATCTCACCCGGTGCGCCCGTGCCGAGTGCGGCAAGCGTAAAACCCTCGGTGCGGCCAAGGCCGTCGCGCTCGATCAGGATCGACTGACGCGTACCAGTGAGCGACGACAGATGCCTGATATACGAAACTTCACCGGCGGCGCGCAGCCGGGCGGCGCGCTGTTTGACCACCTCGCGGCGGAGTTGCGGCATGCGCGCGGCGGGCGTGCCTTCGCGTGGGCTGAAGGGGAAGACGTGGAGATGGGTCAGGCCACACTCCTCGACAATCTTCTCCGAGTTCTCGAACATTTCATCGGTCTCGGTCGGGAAGCCGGCGATGATGTCGGCGCCAAAGACGATACCGGGGCGCAGCTTGCGCACATCCTCGCAGAAGCGGATCGACTGATCGCGCAGATGGCGGCGCTTCATCCGCTTCAGGATCATGTCGTCGCCCGATTGCAGGGACAGATGCAGATGCGGCATCAGCCTGGGCTCGGTGGCGATGGCGTCGAGCAAATCCTCGTCAGCTTCGATCGAATCGATCGACGACAGCCGCAGCCGCTTCACGTCGGGCACCTGTTTCAGGATCGTCTTCACCAGTTTGCCAAGCTTCGGCGCGCCCGGCAGGTCGGAGCCGAATGACGTCATGTCGACGCCGGTCAGCACGATCTCGGCATAGCCGTTTCCGGCGAGCCGCTTGACCTGCTCGACCACGGCTCCCATCGGCACCGAGCGCGAATTGCCGCGGCCGTAGGGAATGATGCAGAAGGTGCAGCGGTGGTCGCAGCCATTCTGCACCTGGACGAAGGCGCGCGCGCGGCCCTCGATGGCGTCGACCATGTGACCCGCGGTCTCGCGCACGGAAAAAATGTCGTTGACGCGCGCCTTCTCGGTGTCGTTGACGCCGAAATCCGGCAGCGCGCGATAGGAATTCGCGTTCAGCTTCTCTTCATTGCCAAGCACGAGATCGACCTCGTCCATGGCGGCAAATTTTTCAGGCTCGGTCTGCGCGGCGCAGCCGGTGACGATGATGCGGGCTCGCGGGTTGTCGCGGCGCGCCTTGCGGATCGCCTGCTTGGCCTGGCGCACTGCTTCGCCTGTCACGGCGCAGGTGTTGAAGATCACGGCGCCACCTTCCAGCGCGCCCAGGCCGGCACTTTCAGCCTCGCGCCGCATCACCTCAGATTCATAGGTGTTGAGCCGGCAACCGAAGGTGACGACATCGATCCCCTGGGACATCGGGCTCTTGGGCAGAGCGGACATCAGGCCGCGCTTTCGGTGTCGCGGGCCCATGTCCCGACGGACGGGTCGAAGCTGCCGGAAAATTCCCATTCGGCGGCGCCGGTCAGGACCACGTGGTCATCGTCGCGCCATTCGACATGCAGCCTACCGCCGCCGGGGGTCAGCAGGCTGACGCTGCGGCTGGTCCGGTTGGTGCGGGCCGCGGCCACGACAGCGGCGCAGGAGGCCGAGCCGCAGGCCTTGGTCAGGCCGGCGCCGCGCTCCCAGGTGCGGATGATCATGGTTTCGGGCGAAGTAACCTGAGCGATGGTGATGTTGGCTCGCTCGGGGAACATCGGGTGGTTCTCAAGCAGCGGACCGAAGCGTTCGAGCTCATAGGACCAGACGTCGCGGTCGACCCAGAAGATCGCGTGCGGGTTGCCCATCGAGACGACCGAGGGCGAATGCAGCACCGGTGCGTCGATCGGCCCGATCTGCAGCTCGATCATGCGGGTGTCACGGAATTCCTGGGCCAGCGGGATATCCTGCCAGCCGAAGCGCGGCGTGCCCATGTCGACCGAGATCGAACCGTCGGGGTGTTCGCGCGCATTGAGGATGCCCGCCACGGTTTCGAAGGTGAAGATTTTCTGGCCGGTCTCGGCGGCGAGCGCCTGGACGACGCAGCGCATGCCATTGCCGCAGGCCTGCGCACCGGTTCCGTCGGAGTTCACAATGTCGATAAAAAAGGCGGTGCCCGGCGTCCTGGCGTCATGGATCGCCATTATCTGGTCGAAGCTGGTCGCGGCGTCGGCGTTCAGCGCAATCGCCGCCGCCGCCGTCACCCGATCGGCACGGCCACGCATATCGGCAACGATGATCTCGTTGCCGATGCCGTTCATCTTGGCGAAAGGGGCAGTGCTGGCCATTGCTCCGAGAAATTCCGTGTCCGTTTGGCGCTATATGGCGGAAACGGGCAGGAATTACCAGTGCGCAGCCGCTTGGTCACGGCGAAAGCGCCGGACTTACGTGACGGCGAAAATGCCCAGCACCACCAGCAGGAAGATGATCAGAACGATGCCGATAAGGATGCGCGCACCGGTGGCGGCGGCACCTGCCAGTGCCGGCATGCCGAGCAGGCTCGCCGCCGCAGCGACGATCAGCAGAATGATGATCCATTTGAGCATGGCAATGCCTCGCAAACCGACAGATTTTTCAACCACTTGAAAACGCGGTTGCCGCGCTTGGGTTCCGTCGAAACCGATGCGGATCAGGGCGCTATGTGCTCCGGCACGTCCCAGACCTCGCCTGGCCGCAAGGCGCGGAAGCGCTCGCGCGGGATGCCTTCATCGTCAAGCGCCTCGGTCAATTTGCGCGCCGGCTCGTCGATCGGCTCGTTGGTGAGCTGGAAGGTGCCCCAGTGACAGCCGGCGGCATGGGCGGCATTGCACAGTCTCATGCCTTGCACGGCTTCACCAGGATTCTGGTGCTGCGGCGCCATGAACCAGCGCGGCTCATAGGCACCGATCGGCAGGATGGCGAAGCGGAAACCGCCATGTTTGTCGGCCATCAGCCGGTAGTTGATGCCCTCGTGGAAGCCGGTGTCGCCGGCGAAATAGAGCTTGCTGTCGGGCGTTTCGACGACGAAGCCGGCCCAGAGCGCCATGCGCCGGTCTCGGGCACCGCGCGCCGACCAGTGATGCACCGGCTCGACATGGACGGCCGCGCCATTGCCGATCTCGACCCTGTCGCCCCAGTCATGCGCCGATAGCCGCATGCCGGGCATGGCGGCTTCGATGATGGCGTCGTTGCCGAGCGGGGTGAGCACCAGCGGGTCGTGGCCGGCCTTCAGCCGCTTCAACGTGGCGAGGTCGAGATGGTCGTAATGGTTGTGGCTGACCAGCACGAGGTCGATCGGCGGCAGATCGGCAAAGGCGATGCCTGGCGCATTGATGCGTTTTGGTCCGGCGAAGGAAAGCGGCGACGCGCGCAGCGACCACACCGGATCGGTGAGGATGTTCAGACCGGCCGTCTGGACCAGCAAGGTGGAATGACCAACCATCGTCACTTCCAGCGCGGCGCCCTCGACCCTTGTCGCCGGCTTTGCCTGCGGAAAGGGGCTTGGATCGCTCGCCGGCCATTTCGAGCGCTGGCCATTCAACTGCCATTTCAGCAGGTCGGCGAAACGGCCGGGTGGCTGGCCGTCGGGATTGAAGAACAATGCGCCGTCGAAATGGTCGCTGGGCGGGCCGCTGTAATAGCGATTGGCGGCAGTCCTTCTCGCGGCCAATTTTGCGGCTCCAGCAGGGTTTCGTTTTCCAGACATAGGCGCTAAGGCGGCTCGCGCAAGCGTCCAATCGCCGAATGTCAGCGCTGCACCGCGTTGACCGGATTCCCAGGCGCGACAAGCGGTCAGCCGTCGCGATTGTGATAAAATTGCAACAATTCTTGCTGCAAACTGTATTTTAACCATATCGGGTTGAAATTTCGCCACCTTCTCCATCTTGGTGGGGGTGAGATTGTGCGGACGGCTTCCCCCCAGCCGGATCCGACGGAGGTTGGAATGACTTTTTCGAAAACCGGTCTGGTGGCCGTATCGTTGGCGGCGCTCGTTGCGAGCGGCTGTTCGACCTCACGTTTTTCCTCGATGGAGGACCAGCAGCCGGCACCGCTGGAGGCCGCGCCCGCCGGCAAGGTGACGGCGAACCAACTGCCGCCGCCGGCATCGCCCGGCACCACCGACCCGTCGCAATTCCCGACCGCTCCTGCGAACACGCAGGTCGCGGCGCTGCCTTCGGACGGTTCGGCGCCAGCCGGCGCTTCGGACGTGACCGCCGCCAGCGTCGCCGGTGTCTGGAACGCCAGCGTTGCAGGCCAGAGCTGCAAGGTGGCGACACCGCAGACCAAATTCGGCGCCGGCTTCCGCGCCGGGCCGCTGCATTGCCCGGCGCCGATGGACGGCGTCAAGTCGTGGAACGTCGCCGGCAAACAGCTGACGCTCTACGACGAGAGTGGCGGTGCGCTGGCGCGGCTCTATTCCTCGGGCGGCTCGAAATTCGACGGCCAGACTTCCAACGGCCAGCCGATTTCGCTTACAAGGTAGGCTAATGCATGGCGCCCAAAAGTGACCACGGTTTTGGGAGAACGACATGCATAGAAACAAAGACCTAAAGCGGGTCATCTGAATCCGTTCAAACACGCTTTAGTCCTCCGAATGCATGTCGCGCAGAAGTGGCCCGGTTTCGGACAGCGACATGCATAAAAACAAATGACGTGACCGATGCATCTGCGTGACGGCCTCCAGACCCATGCGACCGTCAGGCAGCGCTACGACCATCTGGTGGAAACCGGTACGATCGACCGCGATCCGGCGCAGGAACGGATCGTTGCGGCGCTCGACCGGCTGACCGATGAGATCTCGGCCAAGCGGCTGGCGCATAAGTCGAGCGCGCTGGGCTGGCTGTTTGCCCGCAAGCGCGAGGTCCACGAGGCCGTCAAAGGCCTTTACATCCATGGCGGCGTCGGTCGCGGCAAGACTATGCTGATGGACATGTTCTTCGAGCTTGTGCCGGTACGGCGCAAGCGCCGTGTCCACTTCAACGACTTCATGGCCGACGTGCAGGACCGTATCCAGAAGCACCGGCAGGCGCGCAAGAATGGCGACGTCAGGGAAGACGATCCGATCCCGCCGGTGGCCAAGGCGCTTGCCGAGCAAGCCTGGGTGCTGTGCTTCGATGAGTTCTCGGTTACCGACATTGCTGACGCGATGATCCTGTCCAGGTTGTTTTCGGCGCTGTTTGCCAGCGGCGTGGTGCTGGTCGCCACCTCGAATGTGACGCCGGAAAACCTCTACAGCGACGGGCTGAACCGCCAGCTTTTCCTGCCCTTCATCGGCATACTGGAGCGGCACACGCAGGTGCTGGCGCTCGATGCCGACAAGGACTACCGGCTGGAAAAGCTCGCCCGGACACCGGTCTATGTCACGCCGGCCGATGCGGCGGCGGACCAGCTGCTCGACGAGGCCTGGCAAGCCATGACGCGGAGCGCGCCGACCGCCGAGACATCGATTGCCCTAAAAGGGCGGCAGGTGATCGTGCCGCGTGCGGCGGGCGATGCGGCGCGGTTCTCCTTCGCCGATCTCTGCGAAAAGCCGCTTGGCGCGCGCGATTTCCTGGCGATCGCCGGGCGCTTCTCAACCATTTTCATCGACCATGTCCCGGTGCTCGGCGAAGGCAAGCGCAACGAGGCCAAGCGCTTCATCCTTTTGATCGACACACTCTACGACCATCATGTGCGGCTGGTGGTGAGTGCCGAAGCGCCGCCTCAGCAGCTTTATATGGCCAAGCGCGGCGTTGAGGTGTTCGAGTTCGAGCGCACGGCATCGCGGCTGATCGAGATGCAGAGCCGCGACTGGCTGGAGGATTGGGCCGCGCGGCAAAAGGTGAAGGCGGCGCCCGAAGCCCAGCAGGCGCAGGCTTAGCCGCCGCCCTGAGCCCAATCGTTAAAGCTCATACACATACATGACGAAGCTCTCCGCCGGCCCATGCGGCTCCTTGCGCGACTCATAAAGCGCGCGAGCAGCACCATTGTCAGGCTCGGTGCCGACCCAGGCTTCCTCGCAGCCATTCTCTCTGCCGATTGCGAACATGGCGTCGAGCATTTTTCGAGCGATGCCATGGCGCTGGAAGGCGGGCGAGACGCCGACCTCATCAATGTAAAGCTCGCTGACCTTGTCGGGATGGCGATGGATGACAGCGGCGCATTGCCCGACGACCACGCCATCGGCCAGCGCCACGATCATGAAATGGCCGGATTCCCTGAGATAGGATGCCAGCCGATCCGGCCTGACCGGCTCGTCGAACACGTCATCGGCGACCCGCATCACAAGGGCGTCATCACCCGGGTGTAGCCTTACGATTTCCATTTTCATTGTGTAAATTCCCGCCAGTCGGCTTACAAACTTTGACGTTTACGTAAGTCCCAGCCACTCTAACCGATTGAAAATGCTCACTCCAAAATAATCGTTTGAATTTATATCGCACCGGGGCTATTGGGTGCGGCGAAAATTCGCGGTTCCCCGCAGCATTCCGGCCTCTTCTTCGACGCCGCCATCAAGTCATCAGAGATTTGAGACGTCGTCACCGACAAAGGGAAAACATCCTCACATGGCACGCAACAAGATAGCGCTTATCGGCTCTGGCATGATCGGCGGCACGCTCGCTCACATGATCGGCCTCAAGGACCTCGGCGACGTGGTGCTGTTCGATATTGCCGAAGGTATCCCGCAGGGCAAGGGGCTCGATATCGCGCAGTCGTCGCCTGTCGATGGCTTCGACTCCAGGCTTACCGGCATCAATGACTATGCCGGCATCGAAGGCACCGACGTCTGCATCGTCACCGCCGGCGTGCCGCGCAAGCCCGGCATGAGCCGCGACGACCTTCTGGGCATCAACCTCAAGGTCATGGAGCAGGTCGGCGCCGGGCTGAAGAAGTATGCGCCGAAGGCCTTCGTCATCTGCATCACAAACCCGCTCGATGCCATGGTCTGGGCGCTGCAGAAGTTCTCAGGCCTGCCCAACAGCCATGTCGTCGGCATGGCCGGCGTGCTCGATAGCGCGCGCTTCCGTTATTTCCTGGCCGAGGAATTCAAGGTCTCGGTCGAGGACGTCACCGCCTTCGTGCTCGGCGGCCACGGTGATTCCATGGTGCCGATGATCCGCTATTCGACGGTATCGGGCATTCCGCTGCCCGACCTCATCAAGATGGGCTGGACCTCGAAGGAGAAGCTCGACCAGATCGTGCAGCGCACCCGCGATGGCGGCGCCGAGATCGTCGGCCTGCTCAAGACCGGCTCGGCCTACTACGCGCCGGCTGCTTCGGCGATCTCGATGGCCGAAGCCTATCTCAAGGACAAGAAGCGGGTCCTGCCCTGCGCGGCGTATCTCTCCGGCCAGTATGGCGTCAAGAACACCTATGTCGGCGTTCCCGTGGTGATAGGCGCCGGCGGCGTCGAGCGCATCATCGAGATCGAGCTCAACAAGAGCGAGCAGAAGATGTTCGACTCCTCCGTGGCGACGGTGCAGGGCCTGACCGAGGCCTGCGTCAAGATCGCGCCGCAACTCGCCTCCAAATGAATCTCCAGTAAGTGAACCCCCAGTCGATCCGGAGACCATCCAGATGAACATCCATGAGTATCAGGGCAAGGCGCTGCTGAAGAGCTTTGGCGCGCCGGTGGCCGAAGGCGTGCCGGTATTCAAGGCGAGCGAAGCGGAAGCCGCCGCCAAGGCGCTGCCGGGCCCGCTCTATGTGGTGAAGAGCCAGATCCATGCCGGCGGCCGCGGCAAGGGCAAATTCAGCGAGCTCGGCCCGGACGCCAAGGGCGGTGTGCGGCTGGCCAAGTCGGTGGCCGACGTCGTCGCCAACGCCAATGAGATGCTGGGCAACACGCTGGTGACCAAGCAGACCGGTCCGGCCGGCAAGCAGGTCAACCGCCTCTATATCGAGGACGGCGCCGACATTGAACGCGAGCTCTATCTGTCGATCCTGGTCGACCGTTCGGTCGGCCGCATCGCCTTCGTCGTCTCGACCGAGGGCGGCATGGACATCGAAGCGGTCGCCCATGACACGCCCGAAAAGATCATCACCGTCGCCATCGATCCGGAAAAAGGCGTCACGTCGGCCGATCTGAAAGCGCTCAACGGCGCGCTCAAGCTCGACGGCGACGCCGCCAAGGACGGCGATACGCTGTTCCCGATCCTCTACAAGGCCTTCGTCGAGAAGGACATGAGCCTGCTCGAGGTCAATCCGCTGATCGTCATGAAGAACGGCCGGCTGCGCGTGCTCGACGCGAAAGTGTCGTTCGACAACAACGCGCTGTTTCGCCATCCCGACGTGCTCGAACTGCGCGACACCACGGAAGAGGACGAGAAGGAAATCGAGGCGTCGAAATACGACCTCGCCTATGTCGCGCTCGACGGCAATATCGGCTGCATGGTCAACGGCGCCGGCCTTGCCATGGCGACGATGGACATCATCAAGCTCTATGGCGCCGAGCCCGCCAACTTCCTTGATGTCGGCGGCGGCGCGTCGAAGGAGAAGGTGACGGCGGCGTTCAAGATCATCACCAGGGATCCGGCGGTCAAAGGCATCCTGATCAACATCTTCGGCGGCATCATGAAGTGCGACATCATTGCCGAGGGCGTCATCGCCGCAGTCAAGGAAGTCGGGCTGGAAGTGCCGCTGGTGGTGCGCCTGGAAGGCACCAATGCCGAGCTCGGCAAGAAGATCATCAACGACAGCGGCTTGAACGTGGTGTCGGCCGATGATCTCGACGATGCGGCCAAGAAGATCGTGGCGGCGGTGAAGGGCTGATCTGGTGCCTCCGCACAAGATAAACCTGGTCGAGGCGGCGGACGCGAAGATCAATAAGGTCTTCGACCCGCACATCGCCGGCGACGTCAACGAAGCCCAGGTCAAGATCGCCAAGTTCGGCGACGTCTTCGACTGGCACGCGCATGACAATGAGGACGAAGCCTTTCTCGTGCTGCGCGGCCGCATCGCCATCGACTTTCGCGACGGCACGGTGGAGCTCTCCAGCGGCGAATTGATCGTCGTGCCGCGCGCCGTCGAGCATCGCCCGCGCTCGCTCAGCGAAGAACCCGTCGTGCTGATGTTCGAGCCGGCGACCACACTCAACACCGGCAACGCCAAGAGCGACCTCACCGTCGCCGATTTGAAGCGGCTCTGACCGTGCCTTCCTCGATCAACAGTTTTTAGAAAAGGGCTCCGATGTCCATTCTCGTCGACAAGAACACCAAGGTGCTGGTGCAGGGCCTGACCGGCAAGACCGGCACGTTCCACACCGAGCAGGCGCTGGCCTATCACGGCACCAAGATGGTGGGTGGCATCCATCCCAAGAAGGGCGGCGAGACGTGGACCGGCACCAAGGGCGAGAGCCTGCCGATCTTCGCCACCGTCGCCGAGGGCAAGGCAAAGACCGGCGCCAACGCGTCCGTCGTCTATGTGCCGCCGGCGGGTGCCGCCGAAGCGATCCTGGAAGCCATCGAGGCCGAAATCCCGCTGATCATCTGCATTACCGAAGGCATACCGGTGATGGACATGATCAGGGTCAAGGCGAGGCTCGACCGCTCGACCTCGCGGCTGATCGGCCCGAACTGCCCGGGCGTGCTCACCCCCAATGAATGCAAGATCGGCATCATGCCCGGAAACATCTTCCGCAAGGGCTCGGTCGGCGTTGTTTCGCGGTCGGGAACGCTTACCTATGAGGCTGTGTTCCAGACCACCAATGTCGGCCTCGGCCAGACCACCGCCGTCGGTATCGGCGGCGACCCCGTCAAAGGCACCGAGTTCATTGACGTGCTCGAGATGTTCCTCGCCGACGACGAGACCAAGTCGATCATCATGATCGGCGAGATCGGCGGTTCGGCCGAGGAAGACGCCGCGCAGTTCCTCAAGGACGAAGCCAAGCGTGGCCGCAAGAAACCGATGGCCGGCTTCATCGCCGGGCGCACGGCGCCGGCTGGCCGCACCATGGGTCATGCGGGCGCGGTCATTTCGGGCGGCAAGGGCGGTGCGGAAGACAAGATCGCGGCGATGGAATCGGCCGGGATAAAAGTTTCGCCGTCGCCGGCAAGGCTGGGCACGACCTTGGTCGAGGCGATCAAGGGTTAAGTGAGTAGTAAGTAGCGAATAGGGAAAACAGAGTAGCGGCGCGATCACAGGGCAATCCCTACTCGCTATTCACTACTCCCTATTCGCTCCAAACAGGAGACGGAGCCGGGCTCCGCGGACAAAAATGGCAAGACAAGATCAGGCCAACGACCAATTTTCGCTCACCTCTTTCCTTTACGGCGGCAACGCCGACTATATCGACGCGCTCTATGCCGCCTATGAGGAGGATCCAGCCTCGGTCAATCCTGAATGGCAGGAGTTCTTCGCCGGGCTGAAGGACGATGCCGGCGATGTGCGCAGGAATGCCAAGGGCGCGTCATGGGCCAAGCCGTCCTGGCCGCTGCAGGCCAATGGCGAACTGGTGTCGGCGCTCGACGGCAATTGGGGCATCGTCGAGAAGACGATCGAAAAGAAGGTCAAGGACAAGGCGGTCACCAACGGCGTCGTCCTGTCCGATGCCGACGTGCACCAGGCGACGCGCGATTCGGTGCGCGCCATCATGATGATCCGTGCCTACCGCATGCGCGGCCATCTGCACGCCAATCTCGACCCGCTCGGCATCGCCAAGCCGCTCGAGGATTACAACGAGCTGTCGCCGGAGAATTACGGCTTCACCGAAGCCGATTACGACCGGCCGATCTTCCTCGACAATGTGCTCGGGCTTGAATTCGGCAGCATCCGGCAGATGCTGGAAATCCTGACCCGCACCTATTGCTCGACGCTCGGCGTCGAGTTCATGCATATTTCCGATCCCGAGGAAAAGGCCTGGATCCAGGCCCGCATTGAAGGCGCCGACAAGGAGATCACCTTCACCGCCACCGGCAAGAAGGCGATCCTGCAGAAGCTGGTCGAGGCCGAAGGCTTCGAGCAGTTCATCGACGTCAAGTACAAGGGCACCAAGCGCTTCGGCCTCGATGGCAGTGAAGCGCTGATCCCGGCGCTGGAGCAGATCGTCAAGCGCGGCGGCCAGCTCGGCATGAAGGAGATCGTGCTCGGCATGGCGCATCGCGGCCGGCTGAACGTGCTCTCCCAGGTGATGGCCAAGCCGCATCGCGCCATCTTCCACGAGTTCAAGGGCGGCTCGGCCGCACCCGACGAGGTCGAGGGCTCGGGCGACGTCAAGTACCATCTCGGCGCTTCGTCGGACCGCGAGTTCGACGGCAACAAGGTGCATCTGTCGCTGACCGCTAATCCCTCGCATCTGGAGATCGTCGATCCGGTGGTGATGGGCAAGGCGCGCGCCAAGCAGGATTATCTGTTCGGCCGCAGCCGCGAGGAGATCGTGCCGCTGGAAGAGCGCGCCAAGGTGCTGCCGCTGCTCTTGCACGGCGACGCCGCCTTTGCCGGCCAGGGCGTGATTGCCGAAATCCTCGGCCTGTCGGGCCTGCGCGGCCACCGCGTCGCCGGTACGCTGCATTTCATCATCAACAACCAGATCGGCTTCACCACCAACCCGCGCTTCTCGCGCTCGTCGCCCTATCCGTCCGACGTCGCCAAGATGATCGAGGCGCCGATCTTCCACGTCAATGGCGACGACCCGGAAGCCGTGGTGCACGCCACCAAGGTGGCGATCGAATTCCGCATGAAGTTCTTCAAGCCTGTCGTGGTCGACATGTTCTGCTATCGCCGCTTCGGCCACAATGAAGGCGACGAGCCGGCCTTCACCCAGCCGATCATGTACCGCAACATCCGCACCCACAAGACGACCGTGCAGATCTACGGCGAGCGCCTCATCGCCGAGGGTCACATCAGCCAGGCTGAGCTCGACCAGCTCAAGGCCGACTGGCGGGCGCATCTGGAATCCGAATGGGAAGTCGGCCAGCACTACAAGCCCAACAAGGCCGATTGGCTGGACGGCGCCTGGTCGGGCCTGCGCACCGCCGACAACCAGGATGAACAGCGGCGCGGCAAGACCGCCGTGCCGGTCAAGACGCTGAAGGAAATCGGCAAGAAGCTGACCGAGGTGCCGAAGGATTTCGAGGCGCACAAGACGATCATCCGCTTCCTCGAAAACCGCCGCCAGGCGATCGAGTCCGGCGAAGGCATCGACTGGTCGACAGCCGAGGCGCTGGCTTTCGGCGCCATCCTGCTCGACGGCAATCCGATCCGCCTGTCGGGGCAGGATTCCGAACGCGGCACCTTCTCGCAGCGCCATTCCGTGCTCTACGACCAGCGCGACGAAACCCGCTACATCCCGCTCAACAATCTGTCGGCGGCGCAGGCCGGCTACGAAGTCATCAACTCGATGCTGTCGGAAGAGGCGGTGCTTGGCTTCGAATATGGCTACAGCCTGGCCGAGCCGAAGGCGCTGACGCTCTGGGAAGCGCAGTTCGGCGACTTCGCCAACGGCGCCCAGGTGGTGTTCGACCAGTTCATCTCGTCGGGCGAACGCAAGTGGCTCAGAATGTCGGGCCTCGTGTGCCTGTTGCCGCATGGCTATGAAGGCCAGGGTCCGGAACATTCCTCGGCCCGGCTCGAACGCTTCCTGCAGCTTTGCGCCGAAGACAACATGCAAGTGGCCAATTGCACGACGCCGGCCAACTACTTCCACATCCTGCGCCGGCAGCTGAAGCGCGACTTCCGCAAGCCTCTGATCCTGATGACGCCGAAGTCGCTGCTGCGCCATAAGCGGGCAGTGTCGACGCTGCCGGAAATTTCGGGCGAAAGCTCGTTCCACCGGCTGCTGTGGGACGATGCGCAGCTGCTTTCCGGCCAGGCCATCAAGCTGGTCAAGGATTCAAAGATCCGCCGCGTCGTGCTGTGTTCGGGCAAGGTCTATTACGACCTCTATGAGGAGCGCGAGAAGCGCGGCATCAACGACATCTATCTGCTGCGCGTCGAGCAGCTTTATCCGTTCCCGGCCAAGGCGCTGATCACCGAACTGTCGCGGTTCCGCAATGCCGAGATGGTGTGGTGCCAGGAGGAGCCCAAGAACATGGGCGCCTGGTCGTTCATCGACCCGTATCTGGAATGGGTGCTGGCGCATATCGACGCCAAGCATCAGCGGGTGCGCTACACCGGCCGTCCGGCCGCCGCCTCGCCGGCGACCGGGTTGATGTCGAAGCATCTCGCCCAGCTCGCCGCCTTGCTCGAAGACGCGCTTGGTGAATAGAGAAGATCTGGGCGAACAACAGAACCGAAAGAAAACGGACAGGCACAATGGCTACCGAAATCCGCGTTCCCACTCTCGGCGAATCCGTCACTGAAGCGACCGTCGGCAAATGGTTCAAGAAGGTCGGCGACACGATCGCCGCCGATGAACCGCTGGTCGAACTCGAGACCGACAAGGTGACGGTGGAGGTGCCTGCCGCCGCCGCCGGCACGCTGGGTGAGATCACCGTCAAGGAAGGTGAGACGGTCGGTGTCGGCGCGCTGCTGGGTTCGATTTCGGCAGGCGGCGCGGCCGCTGCTCCGGCGACCAAGCCGCAAGCCGTGTCGCAGGCCTCGTCGCCGGATGCGGCATCGACCGGCAAGCAGGCCGCGGCCGAGACCGCCAAGATCGCTGGCGACGCCGGTCCGGTCGAGCCGCGCACCACGCCACCGGCACCGGCCGCGGCGAAGCTGATCGCCGAAAGCAATCTCTCGGTCGACCAGATCTCCGGTTCGGGAAAGCGTGGCCAGGTGCTGAAGGGCGACGTGCTCGACGCCCTCTCCAAGGGCGCGCCGTCGCAGCCGGCCGAGACGCCGAAAGCAGCACCTGCACCGGTTGCCGTGCGTGCGCCGTCCTCGGGCGACGACGCTTCGCGCGAGGAGCGCGTGCGCATGACCAAATTGCGCCAGACCATCGCGCGCCGCCTCAAGGAAGCGCAGTCGACCGCCGCCATGCTGACCACCTTCAACGAGGTCGACATGTCAGCGGTGATGGCGCTGCGCACCAAATACAAGGACGTTTTCGAGAAGAAGCACGGCGTGAAGCTCGGCTTCATGGGCTTCTTCACCAAGGCCGTCACCCACGCGCTGAAGGAAATCCCTTCGGTCAATGCCGAGATCGACGGCACCGACATCATCTTCAAGAATTATGCCCATATCGGCGTCGCCGTCGGCACCGAGAAGGGTCTTGTCGTGCCGGTCGTGCGCAATGCCGACCAGATGTCGATCGCCGAGATCGAGAAGGATATCGGCCGCCTGGGCATCGCCGCGCGCGACGGCAAGCTGTCGGTCGCCGACATGCAGGGCGGCACCTTCACCATTTCCAATGGCGGCGTCTACGGCTCACTGATGTCGACGCCGATCCTCAACGCGCCGCAGTCGGGCATCCTCGGCATGCACAAGATCCAGGACCGGCCCGTGGTGGTCGGCGGCCAGATCGTGATCCGGCCGATGATGTACCTGGCGCTGAGCTACGATCACCGCATCGTCGACGGCAAGGAAGCGGTGACCTTCCTGGTGCGCGTCAAGGAAAGCCTGGAGGATCCGGAACGGTTGGTGCTCGATCTGTGATCGGGCCGGTATCGCTGTGAGCGGCTGGTTGGATGCCATACGCCGATTTTTTCGACGTGGACGCGTCTGGCTTCTCTCCGATTTACCTCCGGTCGTTTCGCCTGCAGATTGGGATGTCTCCGAAGTGAGCAGCAATCTCGGCGTCTTCGCTCTCAGCGATGCCGAGATGGCGGAGCGGAAGATTACTGTCATCACAATTGGGCAGCTTGAGCTCCCGACGGGCGAAATCATCGCCTGCGATCCCCTGATCACCGGGCTGGGACGGCCTGCGTTTAGCCGTAAGGTGAAGCCGGGACGCTATCCGGTCATTCTGCTTCAGGCGCAGGGGCGCATTGCCGCGGCGGTCTTGCGGTTTGGCTCCGGCGTGCCGGCACGCTGGGAATTGGCCACCTTCGCTAGTGATCGCCCACCAGTCTATAAGTCTGAATTTTTGGAATTTATAGTCGATGACGCGGTGGCATCTTTCATGGACAAGTCGGTCCTCACTCTGATGATCGACCTGGAGGAACTCGATGACTTTCTTGCGGACGTTGCGTGGTCCCTCAACAGGTTTGGCATGGAAAATCCGATTGATGGGAACCCGCTCAATGTCGCCATGTTCGACACGGGCTTCGGTGACGGGGGGTATCGGTCCTTCTGGGGATTGGACGCTGCCGGCGAGCCGCTGGTCTTGATGACCGATTTCGAGGTGCTCGAAAACGCCGATGGCCGAGAGGGCGACCGGGCCAATTGATGACAAACGTCGCTTCGCCAATGATCGGATTCATGGCCGGATTTGCGGCTTTTCTCGCGGTGAGTTCCGTAGCGAGAGCTGCCTGCCCGATCGAGCTCGCCGTTTATGGCGACGCCCAGAGCGGCAGTGAGATCGATTTTACCCCGACCGGTACCTCGGCGACCGTCACCAACAGCTTCCGCATGATCCTCGACAACAATGTGGTGCTGAACGGCATCGTCATGTGGAACGAAGGCGTGGCGCGGCCGAATGGCGCGCTGATGTACAAATGCCCCGAGGGCGACGTCACCGGCGATGAGCTTGCCGCCTGCACGCCCTGGCATGGTGTCCTCTATACGTCGGACGACAAGGGCAGCATCGGGCTGCTGCCAGCCGAAGGTATCGAGGCGCCGAAGGCGCTGATCCTGCCGGATCTCGGGCCAGCGTTGCGCCAATCCAGCGCCTATGGCGGCAGCGGGTTCTCGAAGGTGCCATGGGATGTGTTTACCTTGAAGGGATGCCAGGAATGAACGCGACGCAAAAAGTGCTGCTGGTCACCGGCGGCGGGCGCGGCATCGGCGCCGCGATCTGCCGGCTGGGCTCGAAGGCCGGTTACCGCGTCGCGGTGAACTATGCCTCGAACAAGACTGCCGCCGACGCGCTGGTCGCCGAGATCAAGGCGGCCGGCGGCGAAGCTTTCGCGGTCAAGGGCGATGTCGGCAAGGAGTCCGATATCGTGGCCATGTTCGGCGCCGTCGATCGGGCCTATGGCCGGCTCGATGCCTTCGTCAACAATGCGGGCATCGTCGACGTCAAGGCACGGGTCGACGAGATGGATGTGGCGCGGCTGGAGCGCATGATGCGCGTCAATGTCGTCGGCTCGTTCGTCTGCGCCCGCGAGGCGGTGAAGCGCATGTCGACCCGTCATGGCGGGTCGGGTGGATCCATCGTCAACATCTCGTCGGCAGCAGCGACATTGGGCTCGCCGGGCGAATTTGTCGACTATGCCGCCTCCAAGGGTGCCATCGACACATTCACCATCGGGCTCGCCCGTGAGGTGGCGCTGGAAGGCATTCGCGTCAATGCGGTGCGGCCCGGCCTCATCGAGACCGATATCCATGCCTCTGGCGGGCAGCCGGACAGGATAGAGCGGTTCCGCGACATACTGCCGATGAAAAGAGCCGGCACGGCAGATGAGGTCGCCGGCGCGGTCCTCTATCTTCTATCCGATGCCGCGTCCTACACGACGGGCGCAATCCTGAATGTAAGCGGCGGCCGCTGAGCGCTCTCAAGCAGATCGAGCATGATGTTATCCCGAAAACCGCGTCACACTTTTCGGCATCATGCTCAAACAGAAGGACAGTACCATGGCTTATGACGTCGTTATCATCGGATCGGGACCGGGCGGCTATGTCTGCGCGATCAAGGCGGCGCAGCTCGGGCTCAGGGTTGCGGTGGTCGAGAAGAACGCCACCTTCGGCGGGACCTGCCTCAATATCGGCTGCATACCATCCAAGGCGCTGCTCCATGCTTCCGAGATGTTCGCCGAGGCCGGCCATTCCTTTGACACGCTCGGCGTCGAGATATCGGCGCCGAAATTGAACCTGACGAAGATGATGGCGCACAAGGATGCGACGGTGTCATCGAACGTCAACGGCGTCGCCTTCCTGTTCAAGAAGAACAAGATCGACAGCTTTCGCGGCACCGGCAAGGTGGTCGCGGCCGGCAAGGTCTCGGTCACCTCCGAGGACGGTAGAGTCGAGGAGATCGAGACGAAGAACATCGTCATCGCCACCGGCTCGGACGTTGCGGGCATTCCCGGCGTCAAGGTCGACATCGACGAGAAGGTGATCGTGTCGTCGACCGGCGCATTGTCGCTGGACAAGGTGCCGGGCCATCTGGTGGTGGTCGGCGGCGGTGTCATCGGGCTCGAGCTCGGCTCGGTGTGGGCGCGGCTCGGCGCCAAGGTCACCGTGGTCGAATTCCTCGACACCATCCTGGGCGGCATGGACGGCGAGGTCTCCAAGCAGTTTCAGCGGTTGCTGGGCAAACAAGGTTTCGACTTCAAGCTCGGCGCCAAGGTCACCGGCGTCGCCAAGGCCAAGAAGGGTGCCACGGTCACCTTCGAGCCGGTCAAGGGCGGCGCCGCTGAGACCATCGAGGCCGATGCCGTGCTGATCGCCACCGGCCGCCGCGCCTATGCCGACAGTCTCGGGCTGAAGGAAGCCGGCGTCGAGGTCGACGAGCGCGGCCGGGTCAAGACCGATGGCCATCTCAAGACCAATGTCCCCGGCATCTATGCGATCGGCGATGTCATCGCCGGGCCGATGCTGGCGCACAAGGCCGAGGACGAGGGCGTGGCGGTAGCGGAAACCATTGCCGGCCAGGCCGGCCACGTGAACTATGACGTCATTCCCAGCGTCGTCTACACCAGCCCGGAAATCGCCTCGGTCGGCAAGACCGAGGAAGAGCTGAAGAAGGCCGGCATCGACTACAAGG
The DNA here is from genome assembly GCF_020164875.1 of Mesorhizobium sp. CO1-1-8. Lineage (NCBI taxonomy): Bacteria > Pseudomonadati > Pseudomonadota > Alphaproteobacteria > Hyphomicrobiales > Phyllobacteriaceae > Mesorhizobium > Mesorhizobium sp. CO1-1-8. Next base: position 489,745 of record NZ_JAIUGZ010000004.1, read on the forward strand.
TCGGAAAGTTCCCGTTCAGCGCCAATGGCCGGGCGCGCGCCATGCTGCACACCGACGGTTTTGTGAAGATCCTTGCCGACAAGCAAAGCGACCGCGTGCTCGGCGTGCATATCGTCGGCTTCGGCGCCGGCGAGATGATCCACGAAGCGGCGGTGCTGATGGAGTTCGGCGGCTCGTCCGAGGATCTTGCCCGCACCTGCCACGCGCATCCGACGATGTCGGAGGCGATCAAGGAGGCGGCGCTGGCCACGTTCTTCAAGCCCATTCATATCTAGCGACAAACGAGCGTCAAAACAAAACGGCCCGCTTTTCAGCGGGCCGTTCGTATTTGATATCGAACCGATCAGTTGGCCGGTGCGGCAGGAGCCGGCGCTGGAGCCGGTGCTGGAGCCGGTGCGGGCGCTGGGGCCGGTGCAGGTTCCGCGGGTGCTGACGCTGCCGGAGCAGGTGCCGCGGGAGCCGGTTCGGCTGGCTTCATCGGTTCTGCCGGTGCGGGCGCGGGGGCCGGTGTGCTGGCCGCCGGCGGCTCGGCTGGTGCCGGGTGCTCACCACTTCTTCCGAAAACATAATACGCGACAACCGCCAGAATAACGACGACCAGCGCAATCAGCCAGCCACTACCGCCGCCACCGCTCTGTTTGATGGTGGTGTTGGTGGTGTTGGGATTGAACGGATCGTTTGGATTCGGTGCGTTCGCCATAAAAGTGTCCTCCGTGGATGAAAAATATCAATCAACACCATTCAACGCGCAATCATTGAACTGGTTTCACGCTAGGGTTGGAAAACGCCAAAAACAAGGACAATCCTGCCTGTCCGCAGCCTGAACGGCGTCGTTTCGCCACGCAGCGCACCAAGTTTGCGTCTGCTAAGCTCGAATCAGAGGATTTTGCCGTGACAAATCCGTTAGCGCAGCTTGTCCCAAATCATTGCGATGCTCTCGCCGGAGCCCAGTTCGCACCGCTATGTGCTGGTCACTGAAGGTCTTTCTTTAACCGCACTCAGCGCGGCGGAACGCGCCCTGGGGCGAACACCGCCCTGGATCGGCAGGCTCATGGCGCTGCGCAACCTTGTCGTCAGGCCATTCCGGCTGAAGACCGGCTTGGAACCTGCCGTGTTGCCGCACGGCCGGATCGGGATATTTCCGCTCATCAGCCAGATTTCCGGCAAGGTCGTGCTTGGCATGGACGACCGGCATCTCGATTTCCGTGTCGTGGTCGACGTCAGGGATCTTGGCATGGGCCGGCAGGAAGTGGCTGCATCGACGATCGTCAAGACGCACAATTGGCTCGGGCGGACCTATCTCGCGATCATCATGCCATTTCACCGGATCATCGTTCCGGTGATGCTGGCTCAGATCCTGGCCAAGTAACCCTGCCTTTGTGCATGTCGTTGTCCCAGAACCGCGGCCCACTTCTGGGCGACATGCACTAAAGTCCGACGGGCGTGACCGTGTAACCGGCCTTGCGGAAATCCTCGACGAGGCCTTCGGGGCCGGGAAGGTGGAGGGCGCCGACCGCCATGAAGACGTTGCCCCTGGCAAGGATCGGTTCGGCACGCTCGACCATCACCTTGTTGCGGCTGGTGATCATGGTTTCCTCGAACGCCGCATAGCCTGCGGGGTCGTCCGTGCCTTCCGGCATGGCCACGCGAAACAGCGGCCAGAACATGCCGGTGTCGCCGCGCTGGTAGAGCACGATCATGGTTTCGTTGATGTCGTTGATCTTGTCGCCGAGCTTCAGCGTGTCGACGAGGCCCTTCATGTGAAATGCCAGCGGCAGCGAGGCCATGGCGCGCAGCTGGCTTTCAGCTGTCTCCAATCCTTCCACCGGCTTGCCGGAAGCCTTTGCACCCTCCGCCAGCCTGACATCGAGCACCGGGGCGCCGCCGGATTGGCGGGCCAGTTCGCAGGCCGGCAGTGCCATCATCGCCGAAAGCATCCACGGCTTCATCTTGGCAACGGTCGCTGGCGGGATGCCGCGCGCGTCGAGCGCGGTGTTCATGGCCGCGGCATCGTCCGGCGACAGCAATGACGACAGCGTCGTCGAATCGGTAAACATCATCAGGTCCGGCTCCTTGAGCATCGCGACCATCATCTTCTGCTTGTCGAGCACGTCTGTGGTTTCGATGACGATGGTGCCGGCGGCGTCATAGGCTTTCTGCGCGTCGGGAGGCAGCGTGGTGACGCGGGGGTCGGTCATATGCATGGTGCCGAACAGAAAGGACGGCTTCTCGCCGGGCTTTTCCAGCTTCCACAGCAGGCCTTTGCCGTTCGGCGTCGCGGTGGCTTCCGCTTCGATCTTGCGGTAGGTCGCCGGATCGTTCTTCTGCAAGGCCGACAGCATGTCGGCGCCGGTGCAGGTCGGGATTTCGGCATGCGCCCTGCCGGCCGCGAACAGCAAGACGGCAAGGAAAGACAGGAAAAACAGGACGTTGAGCGCAACAAGCAGCTTCAGCGATATGGACGCTGCGCGGTCGGCGATGGCGATGACGCGTTTCATAATCCTCTTCTAGGACCGAAAAGCGGCAAAACGGTTAATTGGTACTGCGAAATTGAAGGCTTCATGCCCGTGGATGGGCTGATTCGTAAATCTCGAGCAGCCTCGCGGTGTCGACGCCGGTGTAGATCTGCGTCGTCGACAGGCTGGCGTGGCCGAGTAGTTCCTGGATGGTGCGCAGGTCGCCGCCGCGCCCGAGCAGATGCGTGGCGAAGGAATGGCGCAGCGCATGCGGCGTCGCGGTATCGGGCAGGTTGAGCGCCGAGCGCAGCTTGGCCATGTCGCGCTGGACGATGGCCGGATTGAGTGGGCCGCCGCGGGCGCCGCGAAACAACAGGCCCTTGGGGTCGAGATGATAGGGGCAGAGCCGGCGATATTCGGCGATCGCCCTGAGCGCCACCGGCAGAACCGGTACCAGGCGCGTCTTGCCGCCCTTGCCGGTAACGCGCAGCACCGTGTCGGCCGCCGACGCCAGATCGGCGCCGGCAAGGCCAAGTGCCTCGGAAATGCGCAGGCCAGAGCCGTAGAGCAGCGTCAGCACGGCGGCGTTGCGGGCCGCGATCCAGGGTTCTTCCGCCAATTGGCCTTCGACGGAAACGATATGCTTGGCATCGCTTGCCGTCAGCGGCTTGGGCAGTGATTTGGGCTGGCGGGGCGCGCGCAGTGCTGCTGCACCCGCCGCATTGGCGAGGCCGCGCCGCTCGAGGAAACGCAACAGCGAGCGGATGCCGGCCAGCCCGCGGCCAAGCGTGCGAGCACCGGCGCCGGCGTTGCGCCGCGCCGCGAGGAAGCCGCGCAGGTCGGCCGGGCGCAGATTGGCAATGTCCGAAATGCCGGGCGAGCCGCCGCAATGGCCGGTGAGGAAATGCAGGAACTGGCGCGTGTCGCGCTCATAGGCTTCCACCGTCTCAGGGGACAGCCGACGTTCTCGCGCGAGCATCTTCAGCCAGCTTTCGCGTGCCGCCTGGAGATCGGGTTTGGCCGGGATTAGGAATTCCTGCATGGCGTGCTTTCGACCTTTGTTTCATGCATGCCCGTCCATTTTCCGGCAGCCGGGTTAGGAAGCGGTGAAGAGCGCGTCATTGAAATGACAATCGGGGAGCGTTAGAGCAAAGCCAAAGGATGTCGCGCCATGAGCAAGCCCCAGAACCCTGTCCAGATGGCCGTGATCGGCGCCGCCCACGGCATCAAGGGCGAATTGCGGGTGAAGACCTTCACCGGTGAGCCGCTGGCGCTGGCCGATTACGGGCCGCTCTACGCCAGGGACGGGCGCGCCTTCCAGATCATCGACATCAGGCCTGCCAACACCGTCGTCGTGGTCCGCTTCAAGGGAATTGCCGACCGCAACGCGGCCGAGGCGCTGGCCGGCACGGAGCTGTTCGTCGACCGTTCGATGCTGCCGGACGATGGCGAGGAAGATGAATTCTACCATGCCGACCTTGTCGGCCTCGAAGTCCGCGACGACACGGCTGCCGTGCTTGGCAAGGTGGTCGCGGTGCACAATTTCGGCGGCGGCGACATTCTCGATGTGACGCTGGGCGGGCGCAAGGGCGTGCTGATCCCGTTCACGCAGGCCGCGGTGCCACAAGTGTCTATCGCCGAGGGTTTCGTCCGCGTCGATCCGGCGGCAGCCGGGCTTATCGAGGATGAGGATGGCGATGGTCCGCGTGAGGAAGACTTCGACCCGAAGGGCAGGCCGCGCGGACCGAGCGATGCCGGGGGCAACCGGTGAGTTTTTCCGCTTCGGTGCTGACGCTTTACCCTGAAATGTTTCCCGGAGCGCTCGGCCTGTCATTGGCCGGCCGAGCGCTCGAGGCCGGGACGTGGTCGCTGGAGGCGATCCAGATCCGTGACTTCGCCACCGACCGCCATCGTACCGTCGACGACACGCCCGCCGGCGGCGGCGCCGGCATGGTGATGCGCGCCGACGTGTTGGCGAAAGCCATCGACCATGCTTCGCCCGAAGGCGATCTGCGGCCACGCCTGCTGATGAGCCCGCGCGGCAAGCCGCTGACCCAGGTCCGCGTGCGCGAACTGGCCGCAGGGCCGGGCGCCATCATCCTGTGCGGCCGCTTCGAAGGCGTCGACCAGCGGGTGATCGACGCGCGGAGATTGGAGGAAGTCTCCATCGGCGATTTCATCCTGTCGGGCGGTGAGCCGGCGGCGCTTGTGCTGCTCGATGCGGTGGTGCGGCTGTTGCCCGGCGTGATGGGCAACGCGGTGTCGGGCGAAGAAGAGAGTTTCGAGAACGGCCTGCTCGAACATCCGCACTATACAAGGCCGCAGGAATTCGAAGGGCGCGAGATTCCCGAGGTGCTGATTTCGGGAAATCACAAGAAGATCGCCGCATGGCGGCGCGCGGAGTCAGAGAAGCTGACAGTCGAGAGGCGTCCGGACCTGCTTGCCGCTGCTCAGCCCTTGGCAAAATAGTAGAAGGCGAGAAACAGGCCGACGGCGACGACAAATCCGCGCACCGCGTTCTGTGGCACGCGCTTGGCGATCCAGACGCCGGCATAGCCGCCCAGCGCGCCGCCCGGGATCATGATGATCGCCTGCGGCCAGGCGACGACGCCGCCCGAGACGAAGACGACGATCGCGACAGCGGCGATGACCATGGCCAGCATGTTCTTCAGCGCATTCAGCCGGTGATAGTCGCCGGCTTGCGTCAGGCCGAGCGTTGCCAGCATCATCACGCCCATGCCGGCGCCGAAGAAGCCGCCGTAAATCGCGGTGGCGAACTGCGCCAGGGAACCGGCCAGCGAGCCCACCGCCACTTCCTGTCCCGGCTTTGGCGCCGGCTTCAGCCAGGGGCCGGCGGCAAACAGGGCCGTCGCGGCCAGCAACAGCCACGGCACCAGGGCGCGAAACGACGGATTGTCGAGCGCCAGCAGGATCAGCGCCCCGGCCAGTGCGCCCACGGCCGAGATCAGGCACAGCAGCAGCGCGCCGCGCCAGAAATGCCTGATGTCGGCCGAGTAGGCGAGGGTCGAAGTGATGTAGCCTGGAAACTGCGTCACCGAGGAGGTGGCGTTGGCCACGATCGGCGGCAGGCCGACCAGGGTCATGGCGCCGAAGGTGATGAAGGTGCCGCCACCGGCGACCGCATTGGCGGCGCCTGACAGAAAGCCTGCCAGAAACAGCAGGATGGCATCGAAGACAGACATGGAATGCGGCCGCTCAAAACTGTGTTATTTCAGGCTTAGAAAGCCTGAACGAGCGGCGCAACCCAGCACGGCAGGATTACGATGGTGCCATGCGAGCAGAAAATGCGCTGCCAAGGCGTGACAAGTGAGCGAAATAGCTGTATGTGCCCGCCCGTACCGGCCAGAAAGAATCTGCCGGACCCGTCAACAATGACGGTGTAGTCGCCCCTGCCTGATGGTTCAAAGACAAATGTCTTGGACACAAAAGGCATAGCCAAGCGGTCAATGGAACTGCAAGGCGAGTGTCGGACGCTCTGACTGTCGGAAGAACAAGAAGTGGACTTTTGAGATGGATATTCTCCGTCAGCTCGAGGCCGAACAGGCCGCCAAGATCGAAGCCAAGCGCAAGCTTCCCGAATTCCAGCCCGGCGACACCGTGCGCGTCCAGGTCCGCGTGACCGAGGGCACCCGTACCCGCGTTCAGGCCTATGAGGGCGTCGTCATCGCCCGCGCCGGCGCCGGCTTCCAGGAGAACTTCACGGTTCGCAAGATTTCCTACGGCGAAGGCGTCGAGCGCGTGTTCCCGGTCTACTCGCCGATGGTTGAAGGCGTCGAAATCGTTCGCCGCGGCAAGGTGCGTCGCGCCAAGCTCTACTACCTGCGCGATCGTCGCGGCAAATCGGCTCGTATTTCGGAAAACACCGGCGTGCGCGCCCGCAAGCTGAACGATGAGGAGCGCGATGCGCTGAACGCCGAGAAGGCCCGCATCGAGGCCGAGAAGGTGGCAGCAGCCGAGGCCCTGGCCGTCGAGAAGGCCGCCCAGGACGCCGCCGAGAAGAAGGCCGCTGCCGAGGCTGCCGAAGCCGCAAAGGCAGCCGAAGCAGCCACCGCCGAATAAATTATCGGCGAGCAAGTTTGAAAAGGCGGCTTCGGCCGCCTTTTTTCGTTTCCGGAGGCTGGCTGGCGGAAGTCGGCGGTTGACTCGATTTATATCGTGTACTAAATAATAGTGCACGATTTAACTGGAGAAATGAAAATGCCTGCATTGTATTCTACCCATGCCCGCGCCGTCGGCGGCCGCGCCGGCCATGTCCAGAGCGACGATGGCTTGCTCAGCCTCGACCTTGCCATGCCCAAGGATCTTGGCGGCAAGGGTGGTGCCACCAATCCCGAGCAGCTTTTCGCCGCCGGCTATGCCGCCTGCTTCGAAAGCGCCATGCGCTTCATCGCCGGCAAGCAGAAACTGTCGCTGCAGGATGCCTCGGTGACGGCCAATGTCAGCCTGCACAGCAATGCACAGGGCGGATTTGTGCTCGGCGTTTCGCTCGCGGCGGAAACAAAAGGTCTTGATCAGGCGGCGGCAGAAGCGCTTGTATCGGCAGCGCACCAGGTTTGCCCCTATTCCAACGCCATCAAGGGCAACATCGAGGTGGCACTTTCGGCCAAGGCGCTTCCGGCAAAGGCAGCATGACCGCGGAAACGACAACCAAGTCCAAGCAAGCCCCGGCGCATTTCGCCGGGGAGGCAAAACTCGACCAACAGCTCTGCTTCGCGCTCTATTCGGCAAGCGGGCTGATGACGCGGCTGTATCGGCCGCTGCTCGATCCGCTTGGTCTGACCTATCCGCAATATCTGGCCATGCTGGCGCTTTGGGAACGGGCTCCAAGCACGGTTGGCGAGCTTGGCGAAGCGCTGGGCCTGGATTCGGCGACGCTGACGCCGCTGCTCAAGCGGCTGGAGGCGGGTGGCCTGGTCACACGCCGGCGCGACCCCGCCGACGAGCGCCGGGTTCTGGTCGAGCCGACAGCGAAGGGCCAAGCATTGCGTGAGCAGGCCAAAAGCGTGCCGGCGGCGATGCTTTGCAACCTGCCGCTGGATGCCGACGAGTTGAAATCCCTGCACAGCACCCTGACACGGTTCGTCTCCGGCTTGCGCAAGGCGGATGCCGCGAACCGGGGCTGATCGCTGCCGCGACACGGTTCATTCCTGAATCCCGGAAATGAAGGCACTGGAATTCGCTTTCGCGCGTCCTGACGCAGCGGATCGTCTTGCATGACGCTTGCGGAAAGCTAAAGTCGGCGCCGGATTTTCCTGCAAGCCCGGCCATGCCCGGGTCCGTCAATTTCCGGGGAGTGTGTCATGACCAAATCGAAACTGCTGCTGGCAGGCCTGCTTGCCCTCGTCCTGGTGCCCGTTGCCGCCTTTGCGCAGGCGCTGCCCGATCTCGGCGGCAAGAAGGTGGTGGTTGTGACCGAAAACGCCTATCCGCCGCTGCAGTTCATCGATGCCAAGACGGGAAAACAGATCGGCTGGGAATATGACGCGATGAACGAGATCGCCAAGCGGCTGAATTTTGCCGTCGAGTATCAGAACACATCCTGGGACGCGATGATCCAGGCGGTTTCCGACAACCAGTACAACATCGGCATGACCGGCATCACCATCAAGGATGACCGCAAGGAAAAGGTGGATTTCTCCGACCCCTATATGCGCTCGGAACAGTTCATGCTGGTACGCGGCGATGAGAGCCGCTTCACCGACGCCAAGACCTTCGGCGCCTTCAAGGACGGGCTGATCGGCGCGCAGGCCGGCACCACGCCCTTCTACACCGCCGTCTACAGCGTGCTCGACGGCAATGAGCAGAACCCGCGCATCAAACTGTTCGAGACGTTCGGCGCGACGGTGCAGGCGCTGAAATCAGGCGACGTCGATGTTGTTTTGACCGATGGCACCGCCGGCAAGGGCTATGTCGATGCCTCCGAGGGCAAGCTGAAGCTGATCGGCGGACCGCTCGGCACCGAGGATTTTGGCTTTATCTTCCCGAAGGGTTCAGACCTGGTGAAGCCGGTCAACGCGGCAATCGCCGCGTTGAAGGCGGATGGGACGCTCGATGCGCTGAACAAGAAGTGGTTTCTTGATTACAAGATGGGGCAGTAGTCGCTTTGTCGCGAGGGTTGCGTGCCGGACAGGAATTCTCGCTGACTCAGCGCTTGAACGCCCCCCTCTGCCCTGCCGGGCATGTCCCCCTCAAGGGGGGAGATTGGCCGTTTCTTCTGCTTTCGCCAATCACCAACGTTAGAGAAAAGGCGTGGTCATCAAGGCTGCCAATCTCCCCCCTTGAGGGGGAGATGGCCGGCAGGCCAGAGGGGGGTGCCTTGGCGCGAACCTTTTGATGCGGGGCCCTTCCTCAAAACCCGATTTCCCCTGGTGGCTTGTCGTTGCCGCAGCCATCGCGATCGCGGTGGCCGTCTTCGTCGCCACCAGCAATCTCTATGCCCAGGTCTTCGCCACGGTCGCCAAGGGCATCGGCGTCACCATCTTCGTCACCGTGATCGCCTTCGTGCTGGCTTCGGCCATTGGGCTCGGCATCGCGCTGATGGGAATGTCCGGTTCGCGCTGGCTGCGCCAGATCGCGCGCTTCTACGTCGAGATCATCCGCGGCGTGCCGATCCTGGTGCTTCTGTTCTGGATCGCCTTTGCCGGCGCGCCGGCCTTCGTCGCGGCCTGGAACGCACTGACCGCGCCGCTGCAAAGCGCCGGCCTGTTCGGCGAGCTTTTGGTGCGCGACGTTTCGCTGCTGTGGCGCGCCATCATGGCGCTGACCATCGGCTATTCGGCTTTCATCTCGGAGGTTTTCCGGGCCGGCATCCAGTCGGTGGAGAAAGGCCAGATCGAGGCAGCGAAGGCGCTTGGGCTGACCCGCGCGCAGCGTTTCCGGCTGATCGTGTTCCCACAGGCGATCCGCACCATCCTGCCGCCGCTCGGCAATGATTTCGTCGCGCTGGTCAAGGATTCCTCGCTGGTCTCGGTGCTCGGCGTTGCCGACATCACGCAGATGGGCAAGGTCTACGCCGCCGGCTCCTTTCGCTTCTTCGAGACCTATTCGATAACAGCCTACATCTATCTCATCCTGACCGTCGGCCTGTCGCTGGCGCTCAGGGCGTTGGAGCGGCGGCTGCGCCGCCAGCACGAGGAATAGTCTTTCGGCGAAGGCAGCGCTACGATCCCCAAGCATTCCCGTTGAGGAGGTCCCCATGATCGTCGACAAAGCCAATGCGGCGCTGGATTCCGTCTATACGGCCGACACGCCGGAAGCGCTTGAAGAGGCCTATGCCGCGTGGGCTGCGACCTATGACAGCGAGACCGCCTCGCTCGGCTACCTCCTGCCTTTCCTGATCACCGCCTGGGTGGCGCGCCATGTGCCGGCGGGCGATGGCCCCTTGCTCGACGCCGGCTGCGGCACCGGCCTGTCGGGACCGTCGCTGCAGGCGCTCGGTTACCGCGATATTGCGGGGCTCGACCTCTCGGACGATATGCTGAGGATCGCCGGCAGCCGCAATGCCTACAGCGAACTGAAGCAGGCGATGCTGGGCGAAACGTTGCCGTGGCCGGACGGGTATTTCCGCGCCTTCTTCTCGACCGGCGTGTTCACCATCAGCCATGCGCCGGCATCCGGCCTGCACGAACTGGTGCGCATCACCCGCAAGGGTGGCCATGCCATCTTCACCGTGCGTGACCAGGTGTTCGAGAGCGGCGGCTTTCAGGCCGTATTCGACGAGCTGGAGCAAGCGAAGCGATGGCGACCGGTCGAGGAGAGCCCCTGGTTCCGCTGCTATGCGATCGCCGAACCTGACGCGCTGGTGAAGACCTTTGTGTTTGTAGTGGTTTGAGCGGAGAGGTTTGGGTTCTGCGAAGACACGCCGCAATTGCCGAAAACCCAAAACATTGGTATGAGCCACGCCATGGAAGAGCTTTTTGGCGATCCGGCCTACAAGGGGTTCGTGCTGCAGGACAGGAAACGCCTGCCGTCGCGCTTCTCCGCGCGCGTGTCCGGAGCGCTGACCAGCCGACTACCCTAGGCCGACCTGTCCAGGTCGTTTTCGCCGGGCCGAAAGTCAGGCGTCTGCTCTTTCCCCTTCTCATATCGACGGATTTACGCACATGAGCGCACCGCGCACACTCTACGACAAGATTTTTGACGACCATGTCGTCGACCGCCAGGATGACGGGACCTGCCTGCTCTACATCGACCGCCACCTCGTCCATGAAGTGACCAGCCCGCAGGCCTTCGAAGGCCTGCGCATGACCGGCCGTAAGGTCCGGCATCCGGAAAAGACGCTGGCCGTGGTCGATCACAATGTCTCGACCTCGCCCGAGCGCAAGTTCGGCATCAAAAACGAGGAAAGCCGTATTCAGGTCGAGGCGCTGGCCAAGAACGCCAGGGATTTCGGCGTTGAATATTATTCCGAGAACGATATTCGCCAGGGCATCGTCCACATCATCGGTCCTGAGCAGGGCTTTACACTGCCCGGCATGACCATCGTCTGCGGCGACAGCCACACCTCGACGCACGGCGCTTTCGGTGCGCTGGCGCATGGCATCGGCACATCCGAGGTCGAGCATGTTCTGGCGACACAGACGCTGATCCAGCGCAAGGCCAAGAACATGCTGGTGCGTGTCGACGGCCGTTTGCCGGAAGGCGTCACCGCCAAGGACATCATCCTGGCCATCATCGGCGAGATCGGCACTGCCGGCGGCACCGGCTATGTCATCGAATATGCCGGCGAGGCGATCCGTGCGCTGTCGATGGAAGGCCGCATGACGATCTGCAACATGTCGATCGAAGGCGGCGCGCGCGCCGGCCTGATCGCCGCCGACGAGACGACCTTCGCCTATGTCAAGGACAAACCTCGCGCGCCGAAGGGTGCGGCCTGGGATGCGGCACTCGAATACTGGAAGACGCTGCAGTCCGACGAAGGCGCGCATTTCGACAAGGTGATCGTGCTCGACGCGGCCAAGCTGCCGCCGATCGTCTCCTGGGGCTCCTCGCCCGAGGATGTCGTGTCGGTGCAAGGCATCGTGCCGAACCCGGACGACATCACCGATGAAAACAAGCGCACCTCCAAGCAGCGCGCGCTCGACTATATGGGTTTGACGCCGGGCACCAAGATCACCGACATCACGCTCGACCGCGTCTTCATCGGCTCCTGTACCAATGGCCGCATCGAGGATCTGCGCGCCGTCGCCAAGGTGGTCGAAGGCAAGACGGTCAGCCCGCATGTCGATGCGATGATCGTGCCGGGCTCCGGCCTGGTCAAGGAACAGGCGGAAGCCGAAGGGCTCGACAAGATCTTTATCGCCGCCGGCTTCGACTGGCGCGAGCCGGGCTGTTCGATGTGCCTGGCCATGAACGACGACCGGCTAAAGCCGCATGAACGCTGCGCCTCGACCTCGAACCGCAATTTCGAGGGCCGGCAAGGCTTCAAGGGCCGCACCCATCTGGTGTCGCCGGCAATGGCGGCTGCGGCGGCGATCGCCGGCCACTTCGTCGACATCCGCGAGTGGAAGTAACCCGGACTTGAACAGAACCCGAGCCGCGTGGGCTCGGGTTCAAAGCTCCCCGTCACGGCGGACGAGTTCGTGGAACTCTTCGCGGCGCCCCGGCTGTTCGGCCGCGACCACAAGCGCAAGCTGTTGTTCCTCGAAGAGCTTGAACCATTCGTCCCATTCGACGAGTTCATAGCCTCCCGCATTGAGCGGCCGTTCAGGCTGGTCCTGATCCTGATAGGCGTGCTGGCCGAAGACCAGCCTCAACATGGGCTGCGTCCCCGCCTCGGGCGATATGTCGACGATTGCGGGAAAGCCGGCGCGCCCGGCAGTCCACGAACGGATCGCATCGTGGTCGGTCAGTGTGATCGTGTCGGCCATGGGTAGCTCCAGATTGTGAACGGAGGAACGCTGACCGGAGACTGCGGTTCCCTGGCATTATGTTGAGACGGCGGTCCTGCTTACCGCTTTCGCTTAACCGCTTGTTTGCGCTTGCCCTCTAAGCTCTTCCCTGACGTAAGCGGGGAAATACCAGTCGTTTGGACACCGGTCTGCTCATAGCGCTGCTCAACCCGACGATCGCGCTGGCGCTCGGCGCGGCATTCCTCGTGCTGTGGTCCTATCAGCGCCACCGTCCCTATCTGGCCGTTCTGGCGATCAGCTACAGCCTCTCTGCGGTCGGCTTCCTGCTCCAGTATTTCACCTTGCCCATGGGCATGCCGCTGACCAAGCTGGTGTCGAACATCTGCTTCACTATCGCCGCTTGCTGCCTGTCCGGCGCCGTCATCCACCGCTATGGCCGCAAGGTGCCCTCTGTGGGGATCGGCGTGCTCGCCGCCGGCGGCCTGGCGTCGTTCTGCTGGTTCCTGTTCGTCGCGCCGGATCTCACCTGGCGTATCCTGGCGATGAATTTCGCTTTCGGCGGTATCAGCCTTCTGGTTGCCGCCGAACTGCGCCCGGTGCGCAACAACGGCCCGACCGAAAAAATCCTGTTCGTGCTGTCGCTGCTGTCGGGCGCCAATTTCTTTGTGCGCACCCTTGCCGTCGTCGTCGCGCATGGGCCCTTCGCCAGCTATGACGGGTTCTACGGCTCGTCCTATTGGACGACGGCGCTGCTGTCGCACGCGCTGCTCTCGCTGCTCATCGCGCTGTGCCTGTTTTCCGCCGCGGCACTCGACGTGTTGAAGGCGTTGAAGACTGAAACCTATACCGACCCCCTGTCGGGCCTGCTCAACCGGCGTGGCTTCGAGGAGCGAGGCATGCTGCTCTTGCAGCACTGTGCCTCGGCCCGGTTTCCGGTCGCGCTGGTGCTGGCCGACCTCGATCATTTCAAGGCGCTCAACGATATGCATGGGCATGGAGCGGGGGATCGCGTGATCGCCGACTTCGCCGCCAAGCTTCGGTCGGCGGCCGGCGCGCGCGGTGTTGCCGGGCGTATCGGCGGCGAGGAATTCGCGGTGCTGCTGCCACTCAGCGATCTTGCCGCGGCGCGGCTGTTCGCCGAGGCGGTGCGCACCGTCTATTCGGCCGGCCATGTCGACGGGCTTCCCGTTGGAACGAAGGTGACGGCAAGCTTCGGCGTGGCGGCCCGCAGCGGTGGCGAGGCGCTGGAGCCGCTGATGCGCCGTGCCGACGATGCGCTCTACAAAGCCAAGAAGAACGGCCGCGACAGTGTACGCCTGTCCTATGAGCGGCCGGAAACGGCGTTCCTGCCGGAGCCGCTCAAGACCGGCTGAATCCTGCCCGGGCGGGATGGCGTTAACGTCTTCTTCGCCCGTCGATGCTTAGCTGTCGGCGCGGGTGCGGGAGAACATGAGCGGCGCCAACTTCATCCTGTTGATCAATTTGTCGGTTGCCGGCCTGCTGGCGGCATCCTTCATGGCGGTCGCCTTCCATGATGTCGGCCGCGCGCCGGCGCGCTGGCTGGCATTTGGCTATGTGCTGGGCATGGCCTATTCGGCCATCGAATTCTCCATTCCCGCTTTTGCCGACGCGCGGCTCCCGGTCGTTGCCGCCTTCGCGGTCTTCCTTGCCGCCACCATTGCGTTCAATGGCGGGCTTGCCCGCAAATACGGCGTCGCGCCGCCCTGGAAGCCGATGCTGTTGTTCCTGGTCGCCACCACCATAGCTGTGTATTTCGTGCAGGACCTGCCGCGCCAGTCGCTGGTCCGCATGATGGCCTACCAGCTTCCCTATGCGGTCATGCAGTTCATCGGGCTGGCCATCGTCTGGTCGTCGAGGCAAAAGCTTGCCCGTCTCGATCGCATCCTGATGGCCGTGCTGGCGGCGAGCGGCCTGCAGTTTGCCTCGAAGCCGTTCATCGCGCACGGGCTTGGCGGCTGGGGCGCCAATCCGCAGGCCTATCTGCAAAGCAACTACGCGCTGGTGTCGCAATCGCTCGGCACTGTGTTTGCGCTGGCGCTGGCGCTGCTGATGCTGGCCATCCTGGTTCGCGACGTGCTTGCCGAAGTGACGTCGAAGTCGGAGACGGACACGCTTTCGCGCCTGCTCAACCGCGGCGGCTTCACCCGCCATGCCGAGCTGGCGGTGCTTAGCGCGATGCGGCAAGGCGTGCCGGTCGCGCTGGTCATCGCCGATCTCGACCATTTCAAGAGCGTCAACGACAGTTTCGGCCATGCGTCAGGCGACCGGGTGATCGAGACTTTTGCGGGCTTCCTGCGCGAGGCCGCCGCCGCGCATCACGTTGCCGGCCGCATTGGCGGCGAGGAGTTCGCCATCATCCTGCGGGGAACCAACCTTGCCGCGGCCCGCCTGTTCGCCGAGGGCACGCGCAGCGCCTTCGGCGCGCTGCCCATCGACGGACTGCCGGCTGACAACCGCTGCACCGCAAGCTTCGGCGTCGCCGAACTTCACCCGAGCGAAGACTTTGCCGATCTGATGCGGCGCGCCGACCAGGCGCTCTATCAGGCGAAGAATGCCGGGCGCGATTGCGTGCGCGTTTCGGCCGGGCCCGCCGGCAACTGGTCGTCGGCCGGAATGGAAGCTAGCGGCAGGGGCTGAGCTCGGGCATCTCGCCGTCGGAGAGACCGTACATATAGGAGCGGCCCTTCACCAGCACCGGCGGCCGGTAGCAATCGCTATAACCGCTGATTTCGTCGGCTTCGTTCTCGTAGATCACCTTGGGCTGGCCGGCGCTGGTGTAGTCGGAGAGCTGCTTGGCCAGCCTGCCTTGGCCGACGATGATGCGCTTGTAGCCGGCGGCGCTGTCGACGACGAGGTTGCCGAAGGAATCGGCGTAGACGCGATCCTGATGCCGCGCGCCGGCAAGCGCTGGCGCTGCAAGGCCGACGACCGAGGCCGCCACGATGAGCGCCGCAAGGCGCGATCTGCCTGAATTTGAACGCATGGCGTCCTCCGTGCCTTGAGGGAAAGCCTCCTCGAATCAGAAATTAACGTTTTCTTAACCTTTGTTAAGAGGCCGGCGCGTTTGGCGACGATGTCTCGGTAAACATGGTTAATATCCGTTAATATCCGTTAATATCCGACTGGATGGAAAACGCGGTGGCCGTCATTCGGCCATGCTTGGCCGCACCATCGGGCTGGTGTCCGTCTCGGCGTCGGGATGACCTTGATCTTGGCAAAGCATCACGGCTGGTTTGCCGCGCGGGAGGACAGCATATGGCGCTACGCCGGCCGATTTGGATGTCCGTTTTCCCGTTGCTCGGTGCCGTCGCTGCCTGTGTGCCACAGGACAGCGCGCCGAAGGCGGCCAACACCGTCGTCGTCTCACCTGCGCCGGCTCAGCAGTCCGTCGCAGCCGCGGCGCCTCCGGCAGCTGCAACCAAGATCATCACCGACCTTACTGCGCCGCGATCCGGCATAGGCACCTACAGATGCGGCAACAACGGTATGATTACGATCCAAAATCTCGGTACGTCGTTGCATGTGGTCGGGTCCGACGGCGCAACCGAAGAGTTTGCGGCGTCGCCCGCCAACCAGAGCAGCCGCTACCAGGCGGCCACACATGACGCAATCGTGATCGACGGACGCGAAGCGCTGGTGATGAAGAAGGGGTCGACGCCGCAGACCTGCAAACGCTAATGCCGCTGGGTCCCGGGCCAGACATGTTGCACTGCAGCGATAGCGAGCCGGGCTCGGGCCTCCCGGCCTAATCGATTGAAGCCCAAGCCTGCCTTTTAGTCAGACTAAATGACGTTCATGAAACGGTTTTCTGGCTTTGACGCGGTGCAAAAAGAGCATTAGAAACCGGCTGTCCGAAGTCGCAACCGGAGGCGGCAATGCCGCATTTCCACCTGAGGCTCCAGAGAGACGCCGAACTGGGGGAGCCATGAGCAGATCACCAGCCACCCGCGAATTTGCCAGACGTGAACGGCCGATTTCGCCGCACCTCACCGTGTACCGGCCGCCGATCACCATGACGATGTCGATCATTCATCGCATCACCGGTGGCGCGCTGTATTTCGGCACGCTGCTGGTCGCCCTGTGGCTGATGGCGACGGCAAGCTCGCAGGCGACCTTCGATTGGGCCAATTGGGCCTTCGGCACCTGGCTCGGCCGGCTCATCCTGTTCGGCTACACCTGGGCGCTGATGCACCATATGCTGGGTGGCGTGCGCCATCTGGTCTGGGACACCGGCGCGGGCCTGGAGAAGCATACCGCCTCGAAGATCGCCTGGGCGACGCTGGCCGGTTCGATCCTGCTCACGCTGCTGATCTGGATCGTCGGCACTATGGCGCGGGGAGCCTGATCATGAGCGGCAAAAACACCGACATGCGCACGCCGCTGGCAAAGGTCCGCGGCCTCGGCTCCGCCCGCGAGGGAACCGGGCATTTCTGGCGCCAGCGCCTGACCGCGATCGCCAACATCCCGCTGATCCTGTTCTTCGTCGGTTTCCTGATCGCGCTCAATGGCGCCGACCACGCGCATGTGCGGGCAGCCCTTGCCAACCCGTTCGTGGCGCTGGTGATGGCCCTGGTGCTCATCTCCGGGCTCATCCACATGCGGCTCGGCATGCAAGTGATCATCGAGGATTACGTGCATGGCGAAGGCATGAAGCTGGCGCTGATCGCGCTCAATACATTTTTCACCATAGCGGTCGGCGTCGCCTCGATCTTCGCCCTGCTTAAGCTGGCATTCGGAGGCTGAGTTGGCCAAGGACGCAAAACAAGCCAACACGGCAGGCTATACCTTTGTCGACCACAAGTTCGACGTGGTGGTCGTCGGCGCCGGCGGCGCCGGCCTGCGCGCCACGCTCGGCATGGCCGAACAGGGCCTGCGCACCGCCTGCATCAGCAAGGTGTTCCCGACCCGCTCGCACACGGTGGCGGCGCAAGGCGGCATTGCCGCCTCGCTGTCCAACATGGGTCCCGATTCCTGGCAGTGGCACATGTACGACACCGTCAAGGGCTCGGACTGGCTGGGCGATGTCGATGCCATGGAATATCTGGTGCGCGAAGCGCCGGCCGCGGTCTACGAGCTCGAACATTACGGCGTGCCGTTCTCGCGCACTGAAGAGGGCAAGATCTACCAGCGGCCGTTCGGCGGCCACATGATGAATTACGGCGAAGGCCCGCCGGTGCAGCGCACCTGTGCCGCCGCCGACCGCACCGGGCACGCCATCCTGCACACGCTCTATGGCCAGTCGCTGAAGAACAACGCGCAGTTCTTCATCGAGTATTTCGCGCTCGACCTGATCATGGAGCCGGACGGCACCTGTACCGGCGTCGTCGCCTGGAACCTCGATGACGGCACCATCCACCGCTTCTCGGCCAAGATGGTGGTGCTGGCGACCGGCGGCTATGGCCGCACCTATTTCTCGGCCACCTCCGCGCACACCTGCACCGGCGACGGCGGCGGCATGGCCGCGCGGGCGGGGTTCCCGCTGCAGGATATGGAATTCGTGCAGTTCCACCCGACCGGCATCTATGGCGCCGGCTGCCTGATCACCGAGGGTGCGCGCGGCGAGGGCGGCTATCTCGTCAATTCCGAGGGCGAGCGCTTCATGGAGCGCTATGCGCCGTCAGCCAAGGACCTTGCCTCGCGCGATGTCGTCTCGCGCTGCATGACGCTGGAAATCCGCGAGGGTCGCGGCGTTGGCAAGAACAAAGACCACATCTTCCTGCATCTCGACCATCTTGATCCCGCCGTCCTGCATGAGCGGCTGCCGGGCATTTCGGAATCGGCCAAGATCTTTGCCGGTGTCGACCTGACCAAGGAGCCGATCCCGGTGCTGCCCACGGTCCACTACAATATGGGCGGCGTGCCGACCAATTACTGGGGCGAGGTGCTCAATCCGACGGCGTTCAATCCAGATCAGGTGTCGCCCGGATTGATGGCTGTCGGCGAAGCCGGCTGCGCCTCCGTGCATGGCGCCAATAGGCTCGGTTCGAATTCGCTGATCGATCTTGTGGTGTTCGGCCGCGCGGCCGCGATCCGCGCCGGCCAGGTCATCGACCGCAAGTCGGCGATCCCTTCGCCCAACGAAGCCTCGGTCGAAAAGATCATGGACCGCTTCGACCGGCTGCGCCACGCCAACGGCTCGACGCCGACGGCGGTGCTGCGTGAAAAGATGCAGAAGGCGATGCAGGAAGACGCAGCCGTATTCCGCACGCAGGAGTCCCTCGAAAACGGCTGCAAGCGCATTTCGCAGATCTGGGGCGAGTTGAAGGACATCAAAGTGTCCGACCGCTCGATGATCTGGAACTCCGATCTGGTCGAGACGCTGGAACTGGAAAACCTGATGGCCAATGCCATCACCACGGTCTACAGCGCCGAGGCGCGCAAGGAGAGCCGTGGCGCGCACGCACGCGAGGACTTTTCGGCGCGCGACGACGCGGTCTGGCGCAAGCATACGCTGGCCAGGCTGAGCGAAGACGGCAAGGTGGCCCTCTCCTACCGGCCAGTGCACACCGAGCCGCAGCTGGCTGAAAAGGACGGCGGCATCAGCCTCGCCAAGATCGCGCCCAAGGCCAGAGTGTATTGAGGATCGAACATGGTTGAACTCACGCTCCCCAAGAATTCGCAGATCAAGCCGGGGAAGACCTGGCCGAAGCCGGAGGGCGCCACCAATCTGCGGGAATACCGCATCTACCGCTGGTCGCCGGACGATGACGAGAACCCGCGCATCGACACCTATTTCGTCGACATGGACGATTGCGGGCCGATGGTGCTCGACGCGCTGCTGTGGATCAAGAACAAGATCGACCCGACGCTGGCCTTGCGGCGTTCCTGCCGCGAAGGCATTTGCGGCTCCTGCGCCATGAACATCGACGGTTCCAACACGCTCGCCTGCACCAAGGGCTGCGACGACATTTCCGGCGCGGTAAAAGTCTATCCGCTGCCGCATATGCAGGTGGTCAAGGACCTGGTGCCCGACCTCACCAATTTCTACGCCCAGCATGCGTCGATCCAACCCTGGCTGAAGACGGTGTCGCCGGAGCCGGCCAAGGAGTGGCTGCAGAGCCATGAGGACCGCGAGAAGCTCGACGGGCTCTACGAATGCATATTGTGCGCCTGCTGCTCGACCTCGTGCCCGAGCTATTGGTGGAACGGCGACCGTTATCTCGGCCCGGCAACGCTTCTGCAGGCATATCGCTGGCTGATCGATAGCCGCGACGAGGCCACCGGTGAGCGGCTCGACAACCTCGAAGACCCGTTCCGGCTCTATCGCTGCCATACCATCATGAACTGCGCCCAGACCTGCCCCAAGGGCCTCAACCCGGCCAAGGCGATCGCCGAGATCAAGAAGATGATGGTGGAGAGAAGGGTTTAGGAGGGGCCAAGGCAGTCTCGAAGACTTGGCTTGCTGGTCGAAAGAAGGGACTGACGCCGGATCCGTTGACGCTCAATGTGTAGCGAGCACCACCCAAAAGATGGTGCGAGCCGGGGATGGCAACCGACGGAGATGCACCAAGCACCCAAGCTGCTTGAGTAGAAGGGCTGGTGTAGCGACTG
Source organism: Mesorhizobium sp. CO1-1-8 (assembly GCF_020164875.1). Taxonomy (NCBI): domain Bacteria; kingdom Pseudomonadati; phylum Pseudomonadota; class Alphaproteobacteria; order Hyphomicrobiales; family Phyllobacteriaceae; genus Mesorhizobium; species Mesorhizobium sp. CO1-1-8. The sequence goes on from NZ_JAIUGZ010000004.1 coordinate 509,645, forward strand.
TCCGGCTCGCGTGTCGACACGTTATCAGTTCAGATGGCTCGGCAGTTCTCGCCGGCCGCGCCATGGTCCGTCTTGTTTGGCCTGCTCTGATCGGGTGGACAGCCGACCGCGCATGAATTGCCGGCGCACGCCGATCGCCTGATCGTTGTTTCCAAACATGCCGCTCGCCAAGGTCGAGGCTTTTTGACAGCCGTATATTAGCAGCACCTCAAGTAATGTGCGTGATTGTGCAGCATTACCTTAGTATAGTATTAAGTGGTTCTCGATATTCACTTTCGAGGTTGTCACTCGAGAGCAAAGTGATGCGCGGCTTCCCCGTGAGTGGGTATTCAGCATTCGGGTCATTGATCAGCGTCACAACAGTGGGATCGCTCACCTGGCTTGTGTCGTTGATCTATTTTCAGGAGAAGGGGCTGCTTGCGGCTCTCGGCCTGGGGGGATTGGTCGCGCTTCTCTTGTTTGACGGGCTCCGGGACAAGAGGGTGGATCAGCGAGAAAGCAGGTGGTTCAGGCTCTATTTTTCGCTCATTCCCTGCTTTCTTTTCCTTGTCTATGTCTATCTCGAAAGTGTTTTTGGCTATTTTGACTGGGGTGCGATGTTCATGCATGCCGGCGGCGGGATGCTCACGCCCGGTGTCGTTTTTGACTATTTGTGGAATACCGGAAGCACGATGCTGGTCATTCTAGTCGTTCTTTTCGGTCTCGGCGCCCTGAAGGCGCGCGGCACGCTGACGAGAGGATTGGATGTCGCTCTGATGGCGTTCTTCCTGGCGGCAAACCCGATGCTGACACGGCCGATCGCCGCCGCGATCCACCCCAACCCGCTGCAAGATTTCCTATCCAAGCGGTTCGTCGACATCACCTCTCTGACAGAGCCGGAGGCAGAAGAAGCGTCCGCCACCACCGCGCCAAGGAACCTCATTCATATTTTCATCGAGAGCGCCGAGCGCACCTACATGGACGAGGCGGAGTTCGGCGACGTCATGGGGCCGCTACTCGAATTCGACAGGCGGGGCGTTTCGGCGACCGACATGGTGCAACTTGCCTACACAAACAATTCCATCTCAGGGATGGTCGCTGCGAACTGCGGAACGCCGCTGCTGATGACGTTCTTCACGACGCGCCAGTACCTGGAGGAGAGTTCGCAGTTCCTGCCAGGCCTGACCTGCCTGGGCGATGTCCTGAAGGCGCGGGGCTATCAGCAGAGCTTTGTCACCGGTTGGCCACTCAGCTTCACAGGCCAGGGGACATTCTATTCCACCCATGGCTATTCATCGCTTTTTGGAGGACCCGAAGTCGTGGCTGCCGTCGCCGGGCGCGGCAGCGCTTTTGGCGCCGATGACGCCGAGGTTCTCGATTTGAGCCTTGACGTCTTGCGGCGCGCGCAACGGGACGGCAAACCGTTCTCGCTGACGATCGCCGTCAGTGGTGGGCATGCGATGGATGGCTACCTCGCCGACAAATGTATCGGCAAGACGGGACTGTCTCCACAAACCCCCAACATTCTTCATGCCGTGAAATGCACGAACATGCTCATCGCGGAGTTCATTCACAAAGCCGAGGCCGAAGGTCTGATGGCCAATACCGTCCTGGCGTTGCAAAGTGATCATCTCAGTGCGCCGAGCAAAGTGACGGATCGCCTGAACACGCATGAGCGACGCAACTTCTTTTCCCTGTCGGGGGATGGCGTTCCTGCCAAAACGCGCACCGGGCTTTCGGGCACGATTGACATATTTCCCACCATCCTGGACGCGCTGGGCGTGCCGCCCCCCAATGGCCAGGCTGCCTTTGGCGTCTCGCTGCTCGGGGATCGACCGACGCTGGCCCAGGAACTTGGACAGGCCCGGTTCGACGACGCGATCCATGCCGAGGATGTGCTGGCCAGATCATTCTGGCAGCCGAAACCGGAGCGGAAGGCTGCGGCGCCTGGGACTGATGCGCTTTAAGCTTTCGTCTTCATGCATGTCGTTCTCCCAGAAACCCGAGCCACTTTTGGGTGATATTGCATGCGTGCCGAAGCGCACCAGTGCATATGTCCCATGCCAGCGATCGCCCTGATGCGAGAAAAAGGACCGGAAGGTGTGACGCACCGCTGTATCCGTCGATCGAAAGTAGGAGACGTTTCGCGAACAGCTATGGTATCGGGAGCTTCGGGTATGAGAGAGCCATGAGCGAAGACCTTCCCATCCTTACTCCCGTCGAAGCCCGCGTGCTCGGCTGCCTGATCGAGAAGAAGGAGCTGACGCCGGATGTCTATCCGCTGACGCTCAACGCGGCACTGGCCGCCGCCAACCAGAAGACGGCGCGCGAGCCGGTGATGGCGCTGGAGCAGACCGAGGTGCACCGGGGGCTGAAGCTGCTCGAACAAAAGGGGCTGGTGCGGCAGATGTTCGGTTCGCGTGTCGAGCGCTACGAGCACCAGATGGCGCAGCGCTTCTCGCTGACCACGCCGCAGGCCGCTTTGATCGGCCTGCTGTTGCTGCGCGGGCCGCAGACGGCACATGAACTCCTGGCTCGCAGCGAGCGCATGGCGCGGTTCCCGTCGATCGAAGATCTGCGCACCGAGCTCGACATGCTGATCGGCCGGCGACCGCCGCTCATCCAGGAAATCCCGCGCGGACCAGGCCAGCGCGAGGACCGCTACGTTCATCTCCTCAGCGGCCCGGTGGACGTCGCAGCCCTTTCGGCACAGCGGAGTGCATCGGCCCTGCCTGCTTCCGACCTGGAGGTACGGTTGGAGGCGCTGGAGCAGGAAATCGCCGCACTGCGCGCCCGGCTGGACGCGCTGGGCGCGTAGATCCCGGCGCGCGCCCGGGCATTCGCGCCGGGTCTTCACGCCGGATGCAGCGTTCTCAGCCGAGCCTGGCGTCGAGCGATACGTTTATGGCGCCGAGCGCCTTCGACACCGGGCATCCGGCCTTGGCCTTTTCGGCCAGCTCGCCAAATTTCGCGGCATCGATGCCCGGGACCTTGCCGATCACGGTGAGGGCGCTGCCGGTGATGCCGGTGCCTGGAACCAGTGTCACCACGGCCTTGGCATCGAGTTCGGTGGCAGGCGTGCCGTTCTCGGCCAGGAAATGCGAGAACTGCATGGCAAAGCAGCCGGCATGCGCGGCGGCGATCAACTCTTCCGGGTTGGTGCCGGATTTGCCGCTCTCGTCCTCGAAGCGCGCCTTGAACGAATAGGGCGTGCCCTTCAGGGTTCCACTCTGGGTGTCGAGCGTGCCCGTGCCTTCTTTCAGATTGCCTTTCCAGACGGCGTTTGCGGTGCGGTCCATGAATTCCTCCTTATTACAGCGGTGGCGCCGGCCAGGCGGCGTTCCTCCCAACTATAGCGCGGGCGCGAGGGAAGGCCACCGCGCTGTTTGCGCGCGCATGCGGCGCCGGCGGGCCTCATCGAATTTTTTCAAAAAATGTGCGTGCAAAAATGTCGACTTGCATCGGCCCCGACCGTCCTGCGGGCGACCACGGATTCTCGTGGCGGATGGAGGTTCGGATGAACAATCTATTTTCTGCCCATTGGACAAGCACCGGCCGAACGGTTGATCCAGGGGAGAGCGACCCGCTGCATGTGCCGCCCTCCGGCTTCGGCCGGCTGCTTGCGGCAATTGCCATCATCGGCATTGCGGTCAGCCTTCTCGACCATGTCGCTGCCGCCAAGGACTCAACCGATACCGTGATCTATGGTTCGTCACAGCAAGGGAGCTGGAAATGAGATATGTCTGCCTGGTCTATGGCGAGGAAAAAGACCTCCATGTCATGACGCCGGAGCGTCTGGCCAAGCTCGATGCCGATTCGATGGCTCATGACCGGTCATTGGATCAGCGTGGGATGCTGATCGTCGCACAGGCGCTGCAATCGGTGAAGACGTCGAAGACGGTGCGGCGACGCCAGGGCAAGCGGCTGATCACCGACGGCCCGTTCGCCGAAACCAAGGAGCAGTTGCTCGGCTTCGTCATGATCGAGGCGGACAATCTCGACCAGGCGCTGGAGATCGCCGGCGAGATCCCGCTGGCCGAAATCGGCACCATCGAGGTGCGGGCGATCTACGATGTGCCGGGGTCATAGCCCCCGCCATGTGCTACAGCCACGCGGAACCAAGACATTCGACTGAACGATCGTTCTGGTTCTTTTTGTGCGCAACTTTTGCGCGTTGAAGCAAGGCGAGAGTTCTCCTATCGTCGCCAGGGTTCTTGGGGATTTCGACATGCCTTTCCTGATTGCTATCCTTGGCGTGATGGGCGCGGCGGCGTTCTGGTGGTACCGGATGAAGGCGATGAACGACGCGGCTCGCGAGGTTGCGGACGTTGTCGGGCGCGTGCAGGGCAACATCCGTCGCAAGAAGCTGCGCAAGCAGGCGGCGCTGTCGCCGCTGACGGCGATCGATGATCCGGTCGTCGCGGCGGCTACGCTGATCACATCAATCGTCTCCGAGGATGGGCCCATCCTGCCGCAGCGCGAGGCTGTCATCCGCGCGGTGATTTCCGAGATCGCCGACAAGAAGAAGACCGACGAGGCGGTGATCTATGCCAAATGGGCGGCGGCGCAGGTCGACGACACCACCGTCGTCATCGACAAGCTGGCGCCGTTCCTGCGCGAACGTCTCGATGTCGCCGAGCGAAACGACCTGCTGCAGATGGTCAACCGCGCCGCCCAGGGCGGCGAGAAACGCCTCGAAATATCCGACCAGAGGATATTGCGGCTGCGGCAGAAGCTGGGATTCGAGGTCAACTGAGCGATAGCGCTCAAATCGCCTCGCCCTTCAACAGCCTAGGCGTGCCGGCGGACAGGCCCGACGCCTGGCGGATGAAGAACTCCTTCAGGCGCGGCATACGTTCGACGAGGCCGAGGCCGATGTCGCGGACGGTGCGCAGCGGGCCGATATCGTTGGAAAACAGCCGGTTCAGCGCGTCCGTGGTGATGCCCATCTGCACCGTGTCGAAGCGGCGCCACTGCTGGTAGCGCTCGAGCACGTCGAGCGCGCCGATATCCTGGCCGAGCCGGTCGGCCTCGACGATCACCTCGGCAAGGGCTGCGACATCCTTGAAGCCGAGATTGAGGCCCTGGCCGGCGATCGGGTGGATGCCATGGGCGGCATCGCCGGCGAGCGCAACGCGGGGTGCTACGAAGGCGCGCGCAATGGTCAGGCCGAGCGGCCAGGCGCGCGGCTTGTCGGCGACGCGGATCTCGCCAAGCTTCAGGCCAAAACGCTGTTCGAGCTCGTGTTCGAAGAGGAGATCGTCACCGGCCACCAGCTTCTCGGCATCGGGCGTACGTTCGACCCAGACGATCGACGAGCGGTTGGTGCCGTCCTCGCCGGGTTTGAGCGGCAGTGTGGCGAAAGGCCCGGCCGGCAGGAAATGCTCTTCGGCGCGGCCATTGTGCGGGCGTTCATGCGCCACCGTGCAGACGATGCCGGACTGGCCATATTCCCACTTCACCGTCTTGATGCCGGCCATGTCGCGCAGCTTCGAGTTGACGCCGTCGGCGGCGACCAGCAGCCGGGCCTTCAGCGTCGCGCCGTCGGCGAGATGCACTGTGATGCCGGCGCCATTGGTCTCGAACCCCTGCACGGCGACGCCTTCGATGATGTCGATGTCTAGCTTTTCGGCACTGGCCCGCAAGGCGCCGTTCAGCACCTTGTTGGCGACCATATGCGCAAAAGGCTCGCCCGGCGCTACTTCGCCGTCGAAGGTGAGGAAGACCGGACGCACCGGATCGGCGGTGCGCGAATCGGTGATGATCATCTCGGTGATGGCCTGCGCCTGGGGTGCGATCTCGGCCCACACGCCGAGCTGTTCGAGCATGCGGCAGGCGGCGGCGGCAATGGCCGAGGCGCGGCCATCCCTTTGCCAGGCGCCTGCAGGCGCGGCATCGACGAGAGCGATGGCGAGGCCCGGTCGCGCCTGCTTCAGCGACACGGCGGCGGCCAAGCCGACATAGCCGGCGCCGGCGACCAGGACATCGAGCCCGGATCTTGTTTTCGCGTTAGCCCCGGTTTTCGTGTCCGCCTTGCGTTCCATCATCTTCGCTCCTGCGCGCCGGCCGGGTCTTGCGCCCTTGACTGCCTGTCCGTCCTGTCGGAAACCGCCATAACACTTCTGCGGCGAGGGCGCGAAATATGACGGCAGCCATGGACGAGCTTCTCGGCATTCTCGACCTCGAGAAGCTGGAACACAATCTGTATCGTGGTCGCAGCCCCTTGCTCGACTGGCAGCGCGTGTTCGGCGGCCAGACCATCGCCCAGGCGCTGGTGGCGGCGCAGCGGACAGTGGATCCCGATCGGTACGTGCATTCGCTGCACGGCTATTTCATGCGGCCCGGCGACACCAAGGTGCCGATCGTCTACGAGGTCGACCGTATTCGCGACGGCGGCTCCTTCACCACGCGGCGCGTGGTGGCGGTCCAGCATGGCCAGGCGATCTTTTCGCTCGAAGCCTCGTTCCAGCAGGACGAGGTCGGCCTGGAGCACCAGGTGCCGATGCCGCAGGACGTTCCGGGGCCGGACACATTGCTGTCGCAACGCGAATTGCTGGGCAAATTCGGCGAGGCAGTGCCCGATGGCATCAAACGCTACTGGGAGCGCGACCGGCCGATCGAGATGAAGCCGGTGATGCTGAAGCATTACACCAGCCGCGAAAAGCTGGAGCCGGAACAGAACATCTGGATCCGTACCACCGGTCCGGTGCCGGCGGACCGCGCCATCCAGGCGGCGGTGCTCGCCTATCTCTCCGACATGACGCTGCTCGACACCTCGACCTTCGCGCATGGCCGCGCTATTTTTGACCGCGATATCCAGGCGGCGAGCCTCGACCACGCCATGTGGTTCCATCGCAGCCATGCGCTCGACGACTGGATGCTCTACACGCAGGACAGCCCGTCGACACAGGGATCGCGCGGCTTCACGCGCGGGTCGCTGTTTGCCCGCGACGGCACGCTGATCGCCTCGGTTGCGCAGGAAGGGCTGATCCGGCTCAAGCGACCGCCTGCAGAGTAGGCATTTTTCAAAATTTGCCCAATTTTTAAGCAGATGCATCGCCGCAGCTGTGGGCAGGTTGCGTCGATGCGCTCCCTAACCTCTTTGTTTACAACGGGTTAACACCCTGCTTCGGCACTTGGCACGGAGCTTGAATCCTTGTGGCCACTCTCCGGCTCTTTGGGATCGGTGAAGGTGTGCAAACGCGGGGGACCGCAACAGCAAAGGGTGAAACCTTATGAAAATCGTGATGGCAATCATCAAGCCGTTCAAGCTCGACGAGGTACGCGAAGCGCTTACCGCCGTCGGCATCCAGGGCCTGACCGTCACCGAAGTCAAAGGCTACGGGCGTCAGAAAGGGCATACGGAGATCTATCGCGGGGCGGAATACGCGGTCAGCTTCCTGCCGAAGATCAAGATCGAAGTCGCCGTCAGTGCCGACATGGTCGACAAGGCCGTTGAAGCCATCACCGCCGCCGCCAAGACCGGCCAGATCGGCGACGGCAAGATCTTCGTTTTCGGCATCGATCAGGCGGTGCGCATCCGCACCGGCGAAACAGACACCGACGCGCTCTGAACGGCGATCACGTATTCCCAATGGAGAGTTCAATGAATATTCCTTCCACCTTGAAGACGACGGGACGAGCCGCCCTTTTGGGCTCGCTCGCTCTCGCAGCATTGGGCACGGTCGCCGCCTTCGCGCAGGAAGCGGCTCCTGCCGCGGCCGCCGCGGCGCCGGCTGCTGCCCCGACCCCGGTGCTCGACACCGGCAACACCGCCTGGATGCTGACCTCGACGGCCCTGGTGCTGATGATGACCATTCCGGGCCTGGCGCTGTTCTACGGCGGCATGGTGCGCAAGAAGAACGTGCTCGCCACCGTCATGCAGAGCTTCGCCATCACCTGTCTGGTGACGGTGCTGTGGTTCATGTTCGGCTATTCGCTGGCCTTCTCCGATGGCGGCGGCATGAACGCCTATCTCGGCGGCACCTCCAAGTTCTTCCATCACGGCATCACCACGGCCTCGCTGTGGCTGCCGGGCGTCGCCAACATTCCTGAATTCGTGTTCTCGATGTTCCAGATGACATTCGCCATCATCACGCCGGCGCTTATTGCCGGCGCCTTTGCCGAACGCATGAAGTTCTCGGCGCTGCTGATCTTCACGGCGTTGTGGCTGCTGGTCGTCTACGTGCCGGTCGCGCATTGGGTCTGGGGTGGCGGCTTCCTCGGATCGGCGGGCGTGCTCGACTTTGCCGGCGGTACGGTCGTTCACATCAACGCCGGTATCGCCGGTCTGGTCTGCGCGCTGGTTCTCGGCAAGCGCGAAGGCTACGGCACCACCAACATGGCGCCGCACAACCTGGTCTATTCGGTGATCGGCGCTTCGCTGCTGTGGGTTGGCTGGTTCGGCTTCAACGCCGGTTCGGAACTGGCAGCCGACGGTCTTGCGGGCGCTGCCATGCTCAACACCCAGGTTGCCACCGCCGCGGCGGCGCTGGCCTGGATGTTCGCCGAATGGATCGTCGCCAAGAAGCCTTCCGTGCTCGGCATCATCTCGGGTGCGGTTGCCGGCCTGGTCGCGGTGACGCCGGCTTCCGGCTTCGTCAACCCGACCGGCGCCTTCATCGTCGGCATCGTCGCCGGCGTCGTCTGCTACCTCTCGGCGGTCAAGGTCAAGCACATGTTCGGCTATGACGACTCGCTCGATGCCTTCGGCGTGCATGGCGTCGGAGGTATCATCGGCGCTCTGCTCACCGGCGTGCTCGCCGACCCGGCGATCAACAGCCTCGGCGCAGGTGCTTCGCTCGGCAAGCAGATCTACGGCGTTGCCGTCACTATCGTGTGGACGGGCATTGCCACCTTCGTGCTCCTCTACATCGTCAAGGCGCTGGTCGGCCTGCGTCCGACGACCCAGGAAGAGGTCGAAGGCCTCGACATCTCCCAGCATGGCGAAGTGGTGCCGTAAGGCCAGCTTGGCCAAGGGGCCGGCGGAACCCTCCTCCCGCCGGCCCCCTGTCTTCTGACGCAATTCCCAAGGGAAAAGCGCCAGCGCTTCTCCCGGGAAAACCGCTGCACAGTTTTCCTGGAATTGCTTTGAAAAGATCCCGTCGTGACGCTCCCGAAAGGAGTTCACGCATTGAGGCCCGGATCGCATCCGGGCCTCTTTTTTTGGCAAGCCGTTCCGGCAATGCCCGTCTTCGCGCAATCACGTTCGTGTGATCAAGCTTTTTGAGGAAACAACAACCGCTCTGGTTCCGAACCGTGGGGACGATCGTCGTTCTGACGCTCGTGCCAAACAACAGGGAAGGAAACCATCTCATGAACCTCAAGAACATCTGTCTGGGAGCGCTTGCTCTTTCCATGATCGGCGGCGTGGCTTTTGCCGGTGCTCTGGATGAGCCCGACAACATGGCGCCGTTCTTCACGGATTCCGGCATGAAAACCATGAAGCCGATGGCTGACTTCAAGGCAGCTTTCATGGCCATGCCGATGGAAAAGCAGGAAGCGATGAAGAAGGAATGCCAGGATGCGGCGATGAGCAAGCCGCATGCGGAATTCTGCGCCAATGTGCAGGCGCTCGGCGGCGCCAACTGATTTGCCGCGATCGGGCCGAGGCCCGATCTTTGTTCCAGACGACCAATGGCGGGCTCGCAGGCCCGCCATTGTTTCGTCCGATGGAAGCTCCCATCGGCCCATCGTCCATCATTGCCTCATACGGCTCAACCGGCGGTAAGAGGTTTGAGCGTCTCAACCTCTTATAGTTAATGCGCCCTTAACCTTCCCACCGATAGTCTGAGACCCGAATCTGCCGGAGTGCGCCACGCACCCGGCGAGACCATGACAGACGGGGAAGAGCATGCGTTCAGGGGCTTCAGCACCGCTCGCGCTGGCCGATACGGGGCACGGCATCCAGGCGTTCGCGCGGCGTCAGGTCGGGCGGCTGGTTGGCGTCGGCCTGTTCGCCCTGGCCGCCTTTGGCGTTGCCAGCCTTGCCACCTGGAATGTCGCCGATCCGAGTTTTTCCCACGCGACGAACAACACCGTCACCAACGCCATGGGCTATGCGGGTGCCGTGTTCTCCGACCTCGCCATGCAGTTCTTCGGCCTCGCCGCCGTCGCCGCCCTGGTTCCGACGGTCATCTGGGGATTCCTGCTGTTTTCCGCACGCGGCGTCGACCGGCTGCCCAAACGCGGGCTGTCCTGGTTCGGCTTCGCTCTGCTGGCCGCGGCGATGGTCGGCTGCGTGGTGCCGCCCAAGACCTGGCCGCTGCCCACCGGCCTCGGCGGTGTGTTTGGCGACATGGTGCTGAAGATCCCCGGCGTCGTCATCGGCGGCTATCCGACCGGGCTGATCGCCAGCATCATCGCCATCCTGCTGTCGGCGCCCGCATTGTGGCTCTTCGCCCATGGCTCGGCGCTGATCGGACGCAAGAACGGCTTCGCCGTGATGGAGGACGAGCCCGCTGCCGATTCGCGCGAGGACGACCTGTTGTTCGACAATGACGAGGACGAAGGCGACGAGGGCATCCTGGCGCTCGGCGCCATCACCCATTGGTGGCTGTCGCTGCGCGCGTGGATGCACCGCCGCGCCGTGCGCCGCAGGCAGGAGCGGGACGAATACGAGCCGGAGATGGAGCAGCGCTCCACCGCCTGGCGCCGCGCCGCCGAGCGGGTCGAATCGGCCGAATTCGCCGAGCAGCGGATGAGCCAGGATGGCCGTGCCCGCGTCGAGCCCGAATTCTTCGCCGCCATGGTCAATGACCGCAGCGCCTCGCTCGACCCCGACGATGCCGACATCTTCGACGACCGCTTCGACAATGCGGGCGAGGATGCCGATTTCGACGATGAACCTGCCGTGCAACGCCGCGGCGCGCCGACCGCCAAGGTGCAGCCGTTCCGTTCCGACGCAGCCACCCGCGTCGAGGCGCCGGCGGCGCGCCCCGTGCCCGGCGCCCGCGTGCAGCGCGAGGCGCAGACATCGCTGATCGGTTCCGAAAAATTCGAAATGCCGTCGCTGCATTTCCTCTCCGAGCCGAAGAACGTGGTGCGCGACGCCAGCCTGTCCAAGGACGCGCTGGAACAGAACGCCCGCCTGCTCGAAGGCGTGCTGGAGGATTTCGGCGTCAAGGGCGAGATCATTGCCGTCCGTCCGGGTCCGGTGGTCACCCTCTATGAACTCGAACCGGCGCCCGGCATCAAATCGTCGCGGGTCATCGGCCTGTCCGATGACATCGCCCGCTCGATGAGCGCCATCGCTTGCCGCGTCGCGGTGGTGCCAGGCCGCAACGCCATCGGCATCGAACTGCCGAACGCCAAGCGCGAAACCGTCTATCTCAGAGAGATTCTGGCCAGCCGCGACTTCGAGACCACGAAGGCCAAGCTGGCGCTGGCGCTGGGCAAGACCATCAATGGCGAGGCTGTCATCGTCGACATCGCCAAGATGCCGCACGTGCTGGTCGCCGGCACCACCGGCTCGGGCAAATCGGTCGCCATCAACACCATGATCCTGTCGCTGCTCTACCGGCTGACGCCACAGGACTGCCGGCTGATCATGATCGATCCGAAGATGCTGGAACTCTCGGTCTATGACGGCATACCGCATCTGCTCACGCCCGTCGTCACCGATCCGAAAAAGGCGGTGGTGGCGCTGAAATGGACCGTGCGCGAGATGGAGGACCGCTACCGCAAGATGTCCAAGGTCGGCGTGCGCAACATCGACGGCTTCAACGCCCGCGTCAGCCAGGCGGACAAGAAGGGCGAAAAAATCTCGCGCACCGTGCAGACCGGCTTCGACCGTCAGACCGGCGAGGCGATCTACGAGACCGAGAACCTCGATCTCGAGCCGATGCCCTATATCGTCGTCATCATCGACGAGATGGCCGACCTGATGATGGTCGCCGGCAAGGACATCGAAGGTGCCGTGCAGCGCCTGGCGCAGATGGCGCGCGCCGCCGGCATCCACGTCATCATGGCAACGCAGCGGCCGTCGGTCGACGTCATCACCGGCACCATCAAGGCCAATTTCCCGACCCGCATCTCCTTCCAGGTGACGTCCAAGATCGACAGCCGCACCATTCTGGGCGAGCAGGGCGCCGAGCAGCTGCTCGGCATGGGCGACATGCTCTACATGGCCGGCGGCGGCCGTATCCAGCGCGTGCACGGCCCGTTCGTCGCCGATGAAGAGGTCGAGAAGATCGTCGCGCATCTGAAGCTGCAGGGCGTGCCGGAATATCTCGACGCCATCACCGAGGATGACGGCGAGGACGACGACGAGCCGTCGGGCAAGGGTGGTTCCGGCGGCGGTGGCGGCAACAGCAATTTCGAGGATTCCGACGATCCTTACGACCAGGCGGTTTCCGTGGTGCTGCGCGATGGCAAGGCCTCGACCAGCTATATCCAGCGTCGGCTGGGCATCGGCTACAACCGCGCCGCCTCGATCATCGAGAAGATGGAGAAGGAAGGTATCGTCGGCCCGGCCAACCATGCCGGCAAGCGCGAAATCCTGGTGCCGACCGAAGAGGACAAGTTCTGACCAGAAAGCCTGACCCTTGTGACATTCCGGTCCGGCAACCTTGAACCTTTCAAGGCGTTGAGGCGACGGAGGGACGCCCGACCCGCCAAATTTCAGCCTAACTGGGGGTCCAAGCACAGAACAACTCAGGAATTGGATGAGAGTGACCGACATGAAAAACGATCTTTCAGCGCTCAGCACATTTGCTCCCTCCCGGCGTCAGTTGCTGGGCCTCGGCCTGGCGTTTGCAGGGGCGGCAGCCTTCAACGCGGTGCCCGGCTTCCAGGTGCTGGCTTCGGCGCAGGCGGCTGTGCCGGCCGCCGCACAGAAGATCGCCGACCACTTTTCCTCGGTCAAATCGATGAGCGGCGAATTCGTGCAGTTCGGCCCCAAGGGAGAGCAGACCGGCGGCAAGTTCTTCCTTGAACGGCCGGGCAAGATCCGCTTCAACTATGACGGCTCTTCGAATTTCCGGGTGATTTCAGACGGCAAGTCGGTGGTCATCCTGAACAAGAGGCTCAACACGTCCGATCTCTATCCGTTGTCGAAGACGCCTCTGAAGCTGCTGCTCGACACCAGGATCGACCTCTCCGGCGACCGCGTCAAAAGCGTCAAGCAGGAGGATGACCTCACCACCATCCAGCTCGCCGACAAATCGGTGTTCGGCAATTCGAAAATCACGATGATGTTCGATCCGAAAACCTTCGATTTGCGGCAGTGGACGATCACCGACGCGCAGGGCAAGGATACGACGGTGATGATCTTCAACACCAAGGAAGGCGTCAGCTTTGCGCCGGATACTTTCGCCATCGACTATACGGCGAACCGCGAGCTCAACACCAACAAGGCGCGCTAGAGTATCCGTCTTGGTCAAGGCATCTGAGGTGACCATTTGCGGTCGTCCCTGATGAGAGCGTTTGCGAGAATGAGG